>NZ_JBNCKU010000001.1:0-194823 GCF_049841715.1 Micromonospora sp. DT41
CCAACCCCGTGTAAAAACGCCGCTCCCCCGACAACTGACTCATCACCTTCAAATGAGCCGCGTGCAGAACGGCCTTGGGTGACACCTCGTACGTCGATGCCAGCTCGCGGATCCGGGGGTCGAGGTCCTGGTAGCTGAGCCGATGCCGCAGCACGGTCCCGGGCTCCCCGGACTCGTCGCCCCAGCCCACTGGTGGGGTGAACCTGGCGTGGTCGGAGGTGACAGTCCGCCAGTACGCCTCGTCGGCCTCCGAGGCCAGCGCCGCCTGCTCGCCGGCGACGAAATCGGCGTACCGGACCGCGAACGGCTCCGGTGCCTCCGGCGCCATGCCGACACAGCGCCGCTCGTAGCAGCTGAGCAGCTCGGCCAGCAGGGTGTTCAGGTCCCAGCCGCCGGTCACCAGGTGGCTGATCGCCACGGTGAGCCACCATCCGCCGTCGGCGCCGACATGGGCGCTGACCCGCAGCAGCGGGGCGGGGTGCTCCGGGTCGAACGGCCGTGCCCGCTCGGCGTCGACGTAGCCGCGCAGGTGTGCCTCGGCCCGATCCTCGTCAAGGCGCAGGATCCGTACGTCGATGGGGGCATGGGCGTGCACGAGTTGCAGCGGCACCGAGTAGGTGTGCGGGTCGAACGACGTACGCAGGGTCTCGTGCCGGGAGACGATGTCGTGCACGGCCGCCGTGAGCGCGTCGCCCGAGAAGGACTGGCGACTGTGGACCCGGAAGCAGCGGACGATGTGGTACAGCGACCGCGTCGGGTCCTTCTGGATCTCCACGAGCATGCCGAGTTGAACCTGGGCGATGGGGTAGGCGTCGGTGAGGCCGGCGGGCAGGGCGGCCCGGTCGGCGTCGTCGAGGAGCGCGAACGGTGCGACCGGCTGGAACTCCGGAGCGACCTCGGCGCTGTCCTTTGCGGCGAGGTGCGCGGCGAGCGCGGTGACGGTGCGGTGCACGAAGACGTCCCGGACGCCGACGGGGAAGCCGGCTCCCCGGAGCGCCCCGACCAGGGCGACCGCTCGCAGTGAGTCGCCGCCGAGGTCGAAGAAGCTGTCCATGACGCTGACGGTGTCCAGGTTCAACACGCGTGCCCAGATCTCCGCGAGTTGCCGTTCCAGGTCGTTACGGGGAGCCACGTGCGCCCGGCCGGTCTCCCCGACGGACGCGGCCAGGGCGGCCCTGTCGACCTTGCCGTTGGCGTTCAGTGGGATGGACTCCACCACCACGAGGTCCGCCGGGATCATGTACTCCGGCAGTCGACTGGCACATTCCTGCCGCACCCGGGCGGCCAGACCGGCGTCCGGCCCTTCCGGCACGTAGAAGGCGAGCAACCGCGCCTCTTCCGGATGGACCAGAGCGACAGTGTCGCGGACGCCGGCGACGGCGCCGATCACCGACTCGATCTCGCCCAGCTCGATCCGGTAACCACGAACCTTCACCTGATGATCGACGCGGCCCACGAACTCGACAACACCATCGGCCAACCGGCGAACCAGATCCCCGGTCTTGTACAACCGCGACCCATCCGAGGCGAACGGGTCCGGCACGAACCGATCCGCAGTCAAACCAGACTGACCCACATAACCCCGAGCAACACCCACACCGCCGACGAACAACTCACCGACCACACCCACCGGCACCAGATTCATCCACGAATCAAGCACGAACATCCGCATACCCGGCAACGCCCGACCAATAGGCACCACCGGCAGGGTCTGCTCCACCCGCACCGGAAAAACACACGTCCCCACCGACGCCTCCGTCGGCCCATACTCATTGATCAAATTCCCCGGACCCAGAAGACCCAACCAACGATTAGCCAACGCCGCCGGCAAACCCTCACCCGCAACCACCACCACCGGCGCCAACCCAGCCAACAACTCATCCGACAACTGCCGACCCAAAATCTCCAAATGACCCGGCGTCAACTTCAAGAAACTAAACGGAGCAGCAGCCGACAACACCGACCCCAACTCCGCCAAATCCACATCCTGATCCACCATCAACACCCGCTGGCCCACCACCAACGGCGCCCACAAATTCGGCACCTGCAAATCAAACGCCACCGACGAGAAAACAGCACACCCACCCGAACCACGACCAGCCAAATCCACCGACGCCCAACGAACATGATTCGCCAAACCCCGATGCGTAACCTGCACACCCTTCGGCCGACCAGTCGAACCCGACGTGAAAATCACATACGCCAAATCATCCAAATCCACCACACCCGGCAACACCACAGACTGCTGCGGCTCCACCGCGCGCTCGGCCACCAGCACCTCGACCCCGGACGGGAACCGATCCGCGTAGCGGGCTGACGTCACCACATGGGACACACCGGCATCCGCCAGGATCGAGCTGATCCGACCGGCCGGGTACGACGGGTCCACAGGCACGAACGCCGCGCCCGTCTTCCACACGCCCAGCATGGCGGCCACCAGATCGACACCCCGATCCAGCAACACCGCCACGACCGAGCCACGGGATACGCCGGACGAGGCCAGCCACGTCCCCAGCACCACAGCCCGCGCATCCACCTCCGCGAAGGGCACCCCATTGACGGCCTCGCACGACGGCACCGCCGTCACCCGCTGCTCGAACCACCCCAGCACCGAGTCCGACAGCGGCTCCACCGCGCCGTCGCCGTCTGCCAACAGCACCGACACCTCACCCGCCGGCAGACACACCATCCGCGCGTCCCCGCCCGGATCCGCCACCATCGCCTCTAGCACCGCCCGGTACATCGCGCCCAGGCGCAGGACGTTGGGGTAGCTGACGACGTGGGGGTCGCTGAGAATGCTGAGCGTCCCGTCCAGTGTGGAGACGTGCAGGTCGAACTCACTTGACGCCTCGTAGACGGCGTCGTCGAAGCCGACCCGGTCGGTGTCGACCTGCGCGAAGTCGAGGTAGTTGAAGAGGATCTCGAGGGGCCGGGCACCGTCGGTGAACCGCTGCACCGACGGCAGCGGGTAGTGCCGGTGCGGCCACAGCTCCAACTCGGCGTCGAAGGTCTGCCGGATCAGCTCCGCCCAGGTGGCTGCCGAACCACGGTGCACGATCGGCAACGTGTTCAGGTGCATGCCGTACACCTGGTCGGCGCCGGTCACCTCGGGCCGCCCGTGGCAGACCAGGCCGCTTGTGAAGACGGGCTCGATGGTGATCTGGCTCATCACCTTCAGATGCGCGGCCAGCAGCACGCTCTTCAGTGCGGTGCCGGTGCTGCTTGCCACCTCCCGGAGCCCGTCGAGCAGGTCGTGCAGCGGAACCCTGGTGCCGCACTGGAACTGGGGGTCGGAGTCCGGGGCGCCCCAGCCGGTGGGCAGGGCGAACCGCGGGTACTCGACGACACCCCGCCAGTACGCCTCGTCCTCGGCGGACGTCAGCGCGGCCAGTTCCGCGGCGACGAAGTCGGCGTAGCGCACGGGCAGCGCGTCGACGGGCACCGGAGCACCGGTGTCCCGCAGCCGCCGGTAGTTGTCGAGGATCTCCATCAGCAGGGAGTGGTGGCTCCAGCCTTCGAGGATGCCGTGCGACATGGTCAGCACGAACCACCAGGCGTTGCCCTCGCCGATCGCACCGGCGACGCGTATCTGCGGGACCTGGTCCGGCGCGAACGGGTTGGCCCGCTCGACGGCCATGTAGGCGCTCATCCGGGCCTCGGTGTCCGGGCCGCGCAGGTCGAGTTCGGTCACCTCGATCGGCACCTCGGCGTGCACGAGTTGCAGCGGCACCGAGTAGCCGTTCAGGTCGAACGACGTACGCAGGATCTCGTGCCGGTCGACGACGGTCTGCACGGCACGGCGCAGCGCGTCGGGGACCAGCGGCTGCTCGTCGTGGATCGGGAAGGCCGAGACGTTGTGGTAGGTGTGCCGCTCGGTGTCGGTCATCGTCTTGACGAGCATCCCGAGTTGCACCTGGGCGATCGGGTAGGCGTCGCTGAGACCGGCGGGCAGCGCGGCCCGGTCGGCGTCGTCGAGCAGCGCGAACGGTGCCACCGGCTGGAACGCGGGCGCGACCTCGGCGGCGTCCCCTGCCGACAGGTGCGCGGCGAGCGCGGCGACGGAGCGGTGCACGAAGACATCACGTACCGAGGCGGAGAAGCCCGCCGTACGCAGGGCGCCGACGAGAGCGATGGCGCTGATCGAGTGGCCGCCGAGGTCGAAGAAGCTGTCCACCACGCTGACGGTGTCCAGGTTCAACACGCGTGCCCAGATCTCCGCGAGCTGCTGCTCCAGGTCGGTACGCGGGTCCACGTGCACACGCCCGCCACCGGTCACCGACGCCGCGAGAGCAGCCCTGTCGACCTTGCCGTTGGCGTTCAGCGGGATCGACTCCACCACCACGAGGTCCGCCGGGATCATGTACTCCGGCAGTCGACTCGCGCACTCCCGCCGCACCCGCTCCGAGAGCCCGACATCGGGGCCGTCCGGCACGTAGCAGGCCACCAGCCGCGAGCCCTCGCCGTGGACCAGTGCCACCACATCACGAACCCCGGCCACCGCGCCGATCACCGACTCGATCTCGCCCAGCTCGATCCGGTAACCACGAACCTTCACCTGATGATCGACGCGGCCCACGAACTCGACAACACCATCGGCCAACCGGCGAACCAGATCCCCGGTCTTGTACAACCGCGACCCATCCGAGGCGAACGGGTCCGGCACGAACCGATCCGCAGTCAAACCAGACTGACCCACATAACCCCGAGCAACACCCACACCGCCGACGAACAACTCACCGACCACACCCACCGGCACCAGATTCATCCACGAATCAAGCACGAACATCCGCATACCCGGCAACGCCCGACCAATAGGCACCACCGGCAGGGTCTGCTCCACCCGCACCGGAAAAACACACGTCCCCACCGACGCCTCCGTCGGCCCATACTCATTGATCAAATTCCCCGGACCCAGAAGACCCAACCAACGATTAGCCAACGCCGCCGGCAAACCCTCACCCGCAACCACCACCACCGGCGCCAACCCAGCCAACAACTCATCCGACAACTGCCGACCCAAAATCTCCAAATGACCCGGCGTCAACTTCAAGAAACTAAACGGAGCAGCAGCCGACAACACCGACCCCAACTCCGCCAAATCCACATCCTGATCCACCATCAACACCCGCTGGCCCACCACCAACGGCGCCCACAAATTCGGCACCTGCAAATCAAACGCCACCGACGAGAAAACAGCACACCCACCCGAACCACGACCAGCCAAATCCACCGACGCCCAACGAACATGATTCGCCAAACCCCGATGCGTAACCTGCACACCCTTCGGCCGACCAGTCGAACCCGACGTGAAAATCACATACGCCAAATCATCCAAATCCACCACACCCGGCAACACCACCGACTCCACCTGCGGCACAGAGTCGACGGTCAGCACCTCGACACCATCGGGGCAGCGATCCACGTGCCCCGGCGACGTCACGAGCACCGACGCGCCCGCATCGGCCAACATGGTCTCGACCCGGCCCACCGGGTACGACGGGTCCACCGGCACGAACGCCGCACCCGCCTTCCAGACACCCAGCAGCGCGGCCACCAGATCGGCACCCCGATCCAGCAACACCCCCACCACCGAACCCCGCGACACACCACGCGAGGCCAACCACGACCCCAACGCCACCGCCCGAGCATCCAACTCGGCGAACGACACACCATTGACGGCCTCGTTCGAGGGCACTCGAGCGACCTGGTCCTCGAACCACCGCAGGACCGACCCCGACACCGGCTCCACCCCGCCGTCGCTGTCGGCCATCGCCACGGACACCTCGGCGGTCGGCAGACACACCACCCGCGCGTCCCCGCCGGAGTCCGCGACCATGGCCTCCAACACCGACCGGTACATCGCGCCCAGGCGGCGCAGGGCGTCGTGGCCGACGTTGCGTTGGCTGGCCTGGAGGGTGAGGAAGCCGAGCCGGCTGAACACGCCGAGCGGGAACTCGGTGGGACTGTCGTCGATGGACTCGGCGTAGTCGATGTCGTCGGTGTCGATCTGGTGGAAGTCGTGGAAGCTGAACCGCACGTCGAGCATGCGGGCGTCCTCGCCGACCTCACGTTGCAGGGTGGACAGCGGGTAGCGCCGGTGCGGCCACATCGCCAGTTCGGCGGCGAAGGTCCGCTGGATCAGCTCCGACCAGGTGGCGGCCGGGCCGTCGTAGCCGACCGGCACCGTGTTGAGGTGCATGCCGTACACCCGGTCGGCGCCGGCCGCCTCGGGCCGGATGTTGCAGACCAGGCCCGTGTAGAACCGATCGGCGCCGGTCAGCTGGCTCATCACCTTGAGGTGCGCGGCAAGCATCACCGACTTGAACGGCACACCGAGGCGCCGGGCCAGGTCCCGCAGCGAGGCTTCGAGGTCCTGCACCGGCACCCAGTGCTCGTGCTTGGCGCCCTCCGGCGCGTCGGGGTCACCCCAGCCGGTGGGCAGGTCGTGACGGACCCGTCCGGCCAGCACCCCACGCCAGAACTCCCGGTCCTCGTCGCCGGTGACCGACAGTCGTTCGGCGGCGACGGCGTCGGCGAACCGCACCGACGGGATCGGCTGCGGCGAGAGCGGCTCTCCGGCACGGATCTGGTGGTAGGCGCGGACCAGTTCCATGATCAGCGAGTGGTAGCTCCATCCGTCCAGGATCGGGT
This sequence comes from Micromonospora sp. DT41, assembly GCF_049841715.1. Taxonomy (NCBI): domain Bacteria; kingdom Bacillati; phylum Actinomycetota; class Actinomycetes; order Micromonosporales; family Micromonosporaceae; genus Micromonospora; species Micromonospora sp. DT41. The sequence goes on from NZ_JBNCKU010000001.1 coordinate 6,652, forward strand.
GGCACTCGGTGATGGTGAGCCACCAGCTGCCGTCCGGGCAGGTACGGGCGTGCAGCCGCAGCAGCGACGGGCGATCGAGGTCGAACAGTTGGGCCCGCTCGACAGCGATGTGCTCGCGCAGTTCCCGGTCCAGCTCGGCCCGCTCGGTGGTGACCGTGTGGTCGTGCGTGACGGTCAGCTCGGCGGTGGCGTGCACCAACTGCATCGGCACCGAATAGCTGGTCAGGTCGAAGGAGGTACGCAGCACCTCGTGGCGGCGCACCAGCAGCGCCGCGGCGGCGCGCAGCGCCTCCAGGGAGAACTCCCCTTCGCCACGAACCCGGTAGCTGGTCACGTTGTGGTACGGGTTCTGCTCGGTGTCGGACAGCAGCTCGACAAGCATGCCGAGCTGCCCCTGGGTGCACGGGTAGGCGTCCACCACGCCGGCGGGCAGCACGGCCCGGTCCGCCTCGCCGACCAGCTCGAACGGGGCGACGGTCGGCTCCGGCTCGGTGGCGGGCCGCGCGGTGAGCAGTTCGGCCAGCTCGGCGACGGTACGCCGCTCGAAGATGTCCCGGACCTCCACGTCGAAGTGCGCCGCCCGCAGTGCGCCGGCCAGCGCCACGGCGCGGATGGAGTCACCGCCGAGGTCGAAGAAGCCGTCCTGTACGCCCACCCGGTCCAGCCCGAGCGTGGCGGTCCAGACGTCGGCGAGCTGCTGCTCCACAGTGGTGCGCGGGGCCACGTACGGCCTGTCGACGGCGACCACCGACCGACCCGGGGCGGGCAGCGCGGCCTGGTCGAGCTTGCCGTTGACGGTGAGCGGGATCCGGGGCAGCGGCATGAACGCCGCCGGGACCATGTAGTCCGGCAGCGTCCGACCCAGCGCCGCGCGCAGCTGCGAGGGGCGCAGCAGCGTCGAGGTGTCATCGGCCACCAGGTACGCGGTGAGCCGCTGGTCGCCCGGGGTGTCCTCGCGCAGCACCACCACCGCGTCCCGGACGCCGGGCAGGACGGTGAGGGCCGCCTCGATCTCACCCAGCTCGACCCGGTAGCCACGGATCTTGACCTGGTGGTCGATGCGTCCGACGAACTCCAACCCTCCGTCGGCGTGCCGTCGGGCGAGGTCGCCGCTGCGGTAGAGCCGCGAACCGGCAGGCCCCCACGGGTCCGGCACGAACCGCTGCGCGGTCAGGTCGGCGCGACCCAGGTAGCCGCGGGCGACACCTGGGCCGCCCACGTGGATCTCGCCGGGCACGCCGATCGGCACCGGCCGACCGTCGGCGTCGAGCAGGTGGACCGTGAGGTCCGACAGGGGTACGCCGATCCGGCTGGCGGTGCCGCCCACCTCGGCGGCGACGACCCTGTGGTACGTGGTGTGCACTGTGGTCTCGGTGATCCCGTACATGTTGATCAGCTGCGGCGTGTCCACGCCACGGCTTGCCACCCACGGCGCCAGCTCGGTGAAGTCCAGTTTCTCGCCGCCGAAGGTCACCACCCGCAGGGCGAGCTGGTCCACCCTGGGGTCGCCCTCGGCCGCCAGCCCTACCAGCGCGCGGAACGCCGTGGGCGTCTGGCAGAGCACCGTGACCCGCTGCGCGATCAGCTCGTCGAGCAGCTCCTGCGGGGATCGGGCCAGCGCCCGGGGCACCACAAGGAGGCGACCGCCGTGCAGCAGGCAGCCCCAGATCTCCCAGACCGAGAAGTCGAAGGCGTACGAGTGCAGCAGCGTCCACACGTCGTCGGCGCCGAACCGGTAGTCGCCGGCGGTGACGGTCAGCAGCCGCAGCACCTGCCGGTGGGCCACCGCCACGCCCTTGGGCCGGCCGGTGGAGCCCGAGGTGTAGATGACGTAACAGAGGTTGTCCACGTCCATCGGCACGGCCGGGTCGGTGGCCGGCTGGGCGGACAGTTCCGTGGCGAATTCCGGGGCGTCCAACAGCACGACGGTTCCGTCGAAGTCGGCGAACCGGTCACTGTAGGCGGTGGTGGTAAGCACGATCGCCGCGCCGGCATCGTTGATCATGAAATCGAGGCGTTCGTCAGGCGAGGCCGGGTCGAGGGGCAGGTACGCCGCACCGGACTTGAGCACGCCGAGCAGGGCCGGCACCAGTTCGGGGCCGTGGTCGAGGTGGACCCCGACCAGCCGCTCCGGGCCGGCGCCGTGGCCGCGCAGCCAGTGGGCGAGCCGGTTGGCGTCGGCGTTCAGCTCGGCGTACCCACTGGTGGTGCCGCCGACCGTCAGCGCCGCCGTGTCGGGGTGGGTGGCAGCGACCGCCTCGAAGACGCCGTGCACGGTGCCGGTGACCGGGTCGGCGGTGACCGGCCCCTGAGTCACAACGGCCAGCTCGGCGGGGCCGAGGACGGCAAAGTCGGAGAGTCGGGCCGTCGGGTCGGCCGCCACCTGCTCCAGGAGCCGCACCAGGTGGTCGGCGGCACGCTCGACGGTGGCCGTGTCGAACAGGGCTGTGGCGTACTCGATCCGGCCGCGCAGTCCGCCGTCGGCGCCCTCCATCATGTGCAGGGTCAGGTCCACCTTGGACGTGCGCAGGGGCAGCTCGACAGATTCCACGCTGAGGTCGCCGGGCCAGTCGATGGCGGGCGGCTCGGACTGGAGGGTGAACGCGACCTGGTAGAGCGGCGTCCGGGAGAGATCACGCTCCGGTTCCAGCTCGTCGGCGAGCAGGGCGAACGGGGCGTCGGTGTTGTCGAACGCGCCCAGCACCGTGTTGCGGGTCTGCTCCAGCAGGGCGGCGAACGACGGGTCACCACTCCAGCGGGCGCGCAGCACCAGGTTGTCGATGCCGTACCCGACCAGGTTGTGCAGCTCCACGCGGCTACGCGCGGACGACACGGTGCCCACGGCGAGGTCGGTCCGGCCGGTGTAGCGCGACAGCAGCACCTGGTAGGCGCTGAGCAGGGTGACGAAGACAGTGGTGCCGGCGTCGCGGGCGACCCCGCGCAGCGCGGCGGAGAGTTCGGCGGTCAGTGTGAACGGCACCGACGAGCCGCGCCAGTCCCGGTTCTTCGGCCGGGTCCGGTCGGCCGGCAGCTCCACAGGCGTCAGCCCGGCCAGTTGGTCGCGCCAGTAGTCGAGCGACCGGGCCACCGCGTCGGCGCGCAGTCGGCCGCGCTGCCAGGCGGCGAAGTCGGCGAACTGGACGGCGGGCACCGGCAACCAGGGCTCGACGCCGGCCCGGAGGGCGGCGTACAGCTCGGCCAGCTCACCGGTGAGCACCGCGAGGGACGGCGCGTCGCAGGCGATGTGGTGCAGCACCAGGGCGAGGACGTGCTCGTCGGTGTCCAGCCGGACCAGCACGGCCCGCACAGGCCAGTCCTCGGCCAGGTCGAACCCGGTGAGCGCGGCGTCGGCGAGCACCGCGTCGAGCGCTGCCTCCCGCTCGGTGCGCGGTCGGTCGGTCAGGTCCACCACCGGCAGGTCGCGGCTCGTCGGAGTGTCGATCACCTGGATCGGAGCGGTGCCGGCGAGGGCGTAGCGGGTGCGAAGAATCTCGTGCCGGGCGACCAGGGCGTCGAGGGCGCGGCCCAGCACGTCGGCATCCAACTGCCCGCGCAGTCGCAGCGCGCAGGAGACCAGGAACTCGGCGCTCGTGGGGTCCATCCGGTTGAGGAACCACATCTGCTGCTGGCCGTACGACAGCGGCAGCTCCCCCGACCGGTCGACGGTCGGGATCCGGTCCCGGCGGCCGGTACGACGGCCGGCCAGGCGACGCTGGACGAGTTCTTCACGCAGGTTCGGCTCGTTGGCGATGCTGGTCATGCCGGGTACTCCTCGGATCGCGAAAGGTCGTGGGTGAGATCGGCTGCGTCCAGCGCGTCGACCTCAGCTCGGATCAGGTCTTCGATGGCGAGCGCCTGGGCGCGCACCGTGGGGTGCTCGAACACCAGCCGGATCGGCAGGTCGAGGTCGAACTCCTCCTGCAACCCGGCGATCAGCCGGGCGGCCAGCACCGAGTGGCCGCCCAGGAGGAAGAAGTCCGTGGTCGCGCCGATCCGCCCGTCGAGCAGTTCCGCCCAGATCGCGGCGACCCGCTTCTCGACAACGCTCTGCGGTGCGACGAACTCGGTGGGGTCGGCGGTGCCGTCGGCGAGCGCCGCGTCGAGCCTGCCGCGCAGGGCGTCCCGGTCCACCTTGCCGTTGGCGTTGAGCGGGATCCGCTCCACCGGCACGAACAGGCCCGGCACCATGAACTCGGGCAACTGCCGGGCGCAGTACGCGGCCAGGTCGGTGGCCTCGCCGATGTAGAAGGCGACCAGGCGGTCCTGGTGGGCGAGGACCACGCAGTCGCGTACCCGCGGATGTTCGGCGACGACGGCGCTGATCTCGTCGGGTTCGATCCGGTAGCCGCGGACCTTCACCTGGTCGTCGACGCGACCGACGAAGGCCATCGTGCCGTCGGGCCGCCAGTGGCCCCGGTCGCCGCTGCGGTAGAGGCGGGTGCCCGGCGGGCCGTAGGGGTCGGGCACGAAGCGTTCGGCGGTCAGCTCTGGCCGCCCGAGATAGCCGGTGGCCAGGCATGCGCCACCGATGTACAGCTCGCCGACGGCGCCGACCGGCAGCAGCCGCATCTCGTCGTCCAGGATCCGCACGACTGTGTTCGCCATCGGGCGGCCGATCGACACGATCTCGCTGGTCTGCGGCTCCACCACCGGGTACGCCGACATGATCACTGTGGTTTCGGTAGGGCCGTAGGAGTTGATCAGGCCGCCCGGACCGAGCAGTTCGAGCCACTGGTTGGCCACCGACCGGCGCAGCACCCCACCGGCCACCCAGAGCTGACCGGCCAGCCGCTGCGCCTGCGCGGCGTCCACCTGCGTGGCCAGCAGCTCCAGGTGCGGGGGCGTCATGATGAAGCGGTCGTACGGCCCGGCGGCCAGCAACAGAGCGCCGAGCTGGGTGAGGTCAAACTCCTGCGGCAGCAGGGTCACCGGCTGCCCGGCCACCAGCGGGCCCCAGAGGTTGGAGATCGACAGGTCGAAGGCGATCGTGGAGAAGAGCGGCGCACCACCGCCGGCCGGGCGGCCTCCCCGGTCGCCGAGCGCCTCGGTCTCGGTGGCGCAGGCCAGGAAGTTCGTGACCGCCGCGTGGGAGAGCAGCACCCCCTTGGGGCGGCCTGTCGATCCGGAGGTGAACAGCACGTACGCCGTCTGGGCCGGGTCGAGGTCGCGGGCCGGCGCGGTGTGCGGTTCGGAACTGACCATCAGCCGGTGGGTGTCCACCTGGAGGGTGGGCACTGCGAACCGGTCGGCGAACCGCGATTCGGTGACGGCGAGGCCCACGCCTGCGGTGTCGAGCAGGTAGTCGATCCGCTCGGCCGGATACGAGGGGTCCAACGGAAGGCAGGCGGCACCCGCCTTCCAGCAGCCGAGGATCGCGGCCACCAGGTCGGGTCCCCGACCCAGCAGTACGGCGACGGTCGCCCCCGGCGCGACGTTGGAGCGGCGCAGGTGGTTGGCGAAGCGGTTGGCCCTGTCGTCCAACTCGGCGTAGCTGGTGCACGCCTCGCCGTGGCGCAACGCCACCGCCTGCGGTGCCACCGCGCGACGCGCCTCGAACCTGTCGACAACAGTGGTGGCCGGACGGGGCACCGTCGGCCCGTTCCACAGGTGCAGCAACTGGTGCCGTTCCTCGGCCGAGAACGGGTCGAGCCCGTCCAGGCGGGCGTCCGGCTCGGCGGCGGCAGCGCCCAGCAGCCGGACGAAGTGGTCGGCGAACCGTCGCACTGTGGCTTCGTCGAACAGCGTCGTGGCGTACTCCACGGCTCCGGCGAGCGAGCCGTCCGGCTGCGGCCACAGGTGCACTGTCAGGTCGGTCTTGGCCACCGTGGACGCCTGCCGCAGCGCGTCGATCGTGAGCGGGTCGTCGGCCATCCGGCCGGTGATCCCGCCCTCCTGGTAGTTCAGCGCCACCTGGTAGAGCGGGGTACGGGAGAGGTCCCGCTCACCGACCAGGTCGTTTACCACCCGGTCGAAAGGCAGGTCCTGGTGGGCCAGCGCCGCGACGGTCCGGTTGCGGACCGCCCGTACGGCCTGAGTGAAGCCGGACGCCGGGTCCAGAGTGCAGCGCAGCACCACCGGATTGAGGAAGATCCCGGCGATCTGGTCCAGCTCGGCGGGCCGGTGCCCCGATGTGGGCGTGCCGATCGGCATGTCCCACTGCCCTGTGTAGCGGGCGAGAACCGTGGCGAAGCCGGTGAGCAGTGTCATGAACGGGCTGGCCGCGCAGCGCCGACCCACATCGGTCAGAGCGCCGGCGACGTCCGCCCCGACGGTGAAGCCGAGCATGCTGCCCTGCGCGTCCCGCCGGGCCGGGCGCGGACGGTCCAGCGGCAGCTCCAGCTGCGGCACCCCGGCCAGCGCCTCCCGCCAGTACGCCAACTCACGCCCGACGACCTCGTCGGTGAGGTGCCGCTGCTGCCAGACCGCGTAGTCGGCGTACTGCACCGGCAGCTCCGGCAGGTCCGCCGGTCGTCCCTGCGCGGCGGCGGCGCACAACTCCCGCAGGTCCCGTTCGAGGACGTCGGCGGTACCGGCGTCGGACGCGATGTGGTGCACGGCCAGCACCAGCAGGTGATCGCGGCCTGTGGCGACGGCGAGTCCGGCCCGCCACAGCGGACCGGTGTGCAGGTCGAAGCCTCGGCCGAGCTGTTCGGTGATCAGTTCGGCCAGCCCGCCGTGGCTGACGTCGCGCACCTCCAGGTCGACGGTCCCCGGCGCCACGACCTGCTGGCGGGCCACGCCGTCGACCACCAGATAGCGGGTACGCAGCGGCTCGTGCCGTGTCTCCAACGCGTGCAGCGCCGCCCGGACGTGGTCGGGGCGGGTGGTGGCGGGCAGCCGTACGTGCACGGGAACGACCCATTCCTTGCTGCCCGGGTCGAGCTGGTCGAGCATCCACAGCCGGTGCTGGGCGGCGGACAGTGGCAGGGGCCTGTCGCGCCCCACCGGCAGCACCGGCGAGGCGGCCGGGGTGGCCGGGGTGGCCGCCTCCAGCAGCCGTGCCTGCGCGGCCACCGTGGTGTGGGTGAGCAGGTCGCGCAGCGTCACCGTGCCGCCGGCGCCGCTGAGCTGGCTCTCCAGCGCCAGCGTCACGAGTGAGGAGCCGCCGAGCTGGTAGAAGTCGTCGTCTACGCCGACCTGGTCGACGCCGAGCAGGTCCCGCCAGATGGCCGCGACCGTCTGTTCGGCGGCTGTCCGTGGCGACCGTAGCGCCGGCCGGTCGAGAGTGTCGATCGCCGGCAGGGCGGACCGGTCGATCTTGCCGCTGGCGGTGAGCGGGAACTCCGCCACCGGCTGGAACACGGCAGGCACCAGCGCCTCGGGCAGCCGGCCGACGCAGAACGCGCGCAGGGCCGCCGGGTCGAGTGACCGTCGACCGGCGACGTACGCGGCGAGCTGCCGGCGACCGGCCGGGTCGGTGTGCCCCACCACCACCGCCGCCTGGATGTCCGGGTGGGCGGCGAGCACCGCCTCCACCTCGGCCGGTTCGATCCGTACGCCGTTGACCTTGAGCTGGTGATCGACCCGACCGACGAACTCAAGGCTCCGGTCAGCACGCCACCGGACCTGGTCACCGGTGCGGTAGAGGCGGGCGCCGGGTGGCCCGTACTCGTCGGGCACGAACCGTTCGGCGGTCAGGTCCGGCCGGTGCAGATAGCCCCGGCCCAGGTTGGCCCCACCGATGTAGAGCTCGCCGACCACACCCACCGGCACCGGCCGCCGGTCGACGCCGAGCACCTGGACGCGTACGCCGGGCAGTGGCCGGCCGATCGGCACCGGCCCGGCCGGCTGCGCCGTGTCCACCGGGTGGGCTGTCACGTCGATGGCGCACTCGGTGGGGCCGTACGTGTTCCACACCCGCACGTCGGGCGTGACGGTCAGCCGCCGGCACAGGTCGGCGTGCAGCGGTTCCCCGGCCGAGAAGACCAGCCGCAGACTCGTGCAGTCCGCCCAGCCGGGCTGGTCGACAAGCCGGGCGAACACCGACGGCACTCCCTGAAGGACGGTGATCCGGTGCCGGATGACGGCCGCGACCAGGGCGGCCGGGTCCCGGTGCGCCCCGTCCGGTGCGAGCACCACAGTGCCGCCGCTGGCCAGCGGGGCGAAGAACTCCCAGCCCGCCGCGTCGAAACTGACCGATGTCTTCTGGAGCACCCGGTCGCCGGGGCCCAGGTCGTGCTCCCGGATCGTCCACGTCACCCGGTTGCCGATGCCACGGTGGGTGATCAGCACGCCCTTGGGATGGCCTGTCGACCCGGAGGTGTAGATGGCGTACGCCACCGAGTCCGGGTCGGGTGACGGCACCGCGGCGGTGTCCGGGCAGGCCGCGATAGCCGCCCGGTCGGTGTCCAGGCACACCACCCGGTCCGGCGTCGCCTCGTCGCGCAGCGCGTCGCGGGTGAGCAGCACCCCGGCCCCGCTGTCGGCGAGGAGACGCCGCCGCCGCTCGGCCGGGTGGGTCGGGTCCAGCGGCAGGTACGCCGCACCGGCACGCCACACACCCAGCAGCGCGACCACGAGGTCGACGCCACGGTCCAGGTTGACAGCGACAAGCGACTCCGGGCCGACGCCCAGCTCGGCCAGGTACCGACCGAGCTGGTTGGCCCGCCGGTCCAGTCCGGCGTAGTCAAGTCGCTCAGTGTCGCCGCTCACCGCTATTGCGGTGGGGGTCAGTACGGCCTGCCGGGCGATCAGCTCGGACAGGGTGCCCGCCCCCTGGATGGTGGCTGCGACGGGCGCCGCAGGCGGAACGATACTCATGGTGCTCCTCCGGGGGACCGGGCGCGGACGTGGGATCGGATCAGGTGGTCAGGCCGTGGCCTGGGACTCCATGCGCTGACGCAGGCTCAGCGGCCGCATGTCGGTCCAGATCTCGCCGATCCGGGCCAGGCATTCGTCGCGGGTGCCCTCGGTGCCCTCGGCACGCCAGCCGGCGGGCAGGTCCCGGTCGGTCCACCAGACCGAGTACTGCTCCTCGTCGTTGAGCACCACGCGGTAGCTGCGGTTGTCGGTCATTGCCACTCCTTCGGGAATCAGGCGGACGCCACGGCGGCGTCCACCACGGGTAGGAAGTCGTCGACGCGTACGCCCAGGCCCCGCCGTTCGGCGGTGGCGCGGACGTGCTCGGCGAGCGCGAGGTCCAGCACGCCGAGGCCGAACGGGGACACCACCACCGGTACGTCGTCCACGGGCAGCCGCGTCTGGCCGCCGGCCAGCGCGCCGATGGTGGCGTGGATGAAGTCCCGGCCGCCGGTGAGCTGCTCGGCCAACTGCAACGAGGTGCCCTCGCGGCAGGCGTGGTCGGCGTCGTCGACCACGTTGCGCGCGGCCAGCAGACCCTCGGGAAGCAGGTCGCGCAGGGACAGGTGCAGCACTACCGCGCCGGGCTGGCAGGCGGCCAGGTCGAGGTGGGGTTCGGTGGCGGTGGTGGCGATCGAGGTCAGCCGGTGCGCGGCCAACGCCTCCTCGGCGGTCCCGGCCAGTGTCGTCGGCGTACCCGGCAGCAGCGTCCGGGCTGTCTCGGCGAAGGCCTCGGCCCGGCGCGGGTCGGTGTCGAACAGCGTCAGCGCCGGCGGCGGGGCGACGGTGCCCGCCACGAACCGCAGCACCTGCTGGTTGATCAGGCCGCAGCCGATCAGGGCCAGGCCGTCCGGGCGGCGGTGCGCGGTGAGCAGGCCGGCGGCGAGCGCAGCGCTCGCCGCGGTACGCCGGGCCGAGATGACCGACCCCTCGATCAGCGCCACCGGGTGGCCGGTACGCATCGAGTTCAGCAGGATGGCCGCGCTGGCCCGCTCCAGCCCGGAGGCCAGGTTGCCGGGGAACGAGGAGATCCACTTGATGCCGCTCACCGGTGAATCGGCGCCGAGGTAGGCGGGCAGGCCGATGATGCGGTCGCGGGGTCGCTGGGGGAAGCGCAGGAAAACCGAGTGCGGCAGGCTCGTGCGGCCCTGCTCGTGCAACAGGTACGCGTTCCGGACCAGATCCACCGCCCGGGCGTCGTCGCCGTCGAGGATGTCCCGCACCACAGCCCTACCGATGATCAGCACGTAGCGTCCTTCCACAGGTGGGTGATCTCCCCGAAGTGCCCGGACACCCATTGATCGGAATAGATCGTGTCGAGGTAGCGATCGCCGTTGTCGGGCAGAATCAGCACCGCGGTGGCGCCCGCGGGGATGTCGGCCATCCGTCGGCGCAGCGCGGACACCGTGGCGCCGGAGGACCCGCCGGCGAGGATGGCCTCCCGGTGCAGCAGCAACCGGCAGCCGACCACGCAGTCCAGGTCGGAGACGTGCATGATCTCGTCCGGGGTGGCGTCGACGGCCAGCGGCGGCACTACCGAGGCGCCGTGCCCGGGGATCAGCCGGGTCGCCGGCTCGTCGCCGAAGATGGCGCTGCCCACCGCGTCCACCGCCACCACGCGCGTGGAGAGCCCGTGGTCGCGCAGGTAGCCGACGCAGCCGACGAGCGTCCCGCAGGTGCCGGTGGAGCAGAACAGATAGTCGATCTGACCGTCGAGCGCTGTCACTATCTCAGCCATCGTCTGCCGCTGCGCGGCGGCGTTGAGCGGATTGGCGTACTGGTCCGGGCGGTAGGCGTGCGGGACCTGCTCGCACAGCTCGCGGACGCGACGCTGTCGGGCCGGCAGGTACTCGCCGCTGACCGGGTCGGGGTGCTCGACCATCTCGATCTCCGCGTGGTACGCGGTAAGGATCGCGAGGTTCTGCCGGGTGGTCTTCGGGTCGACAACGCAGATGAACCGGATCGCGTAGTACGCACAGAACTGGGCCAGGCCGATGGCCAGGTTGCCCGAGCTGGACTCGACGACCACCGATCGGCCGGGCACCAGCTCCCCGGATTCGACCTTGGCGCGCAGCATGCTCAGCGCGGTGCGGTCCTTGATGCTGCCGCCGGGATTGAAGCGTTCGAGCTTGACGAACAACCGGGAGGGGAACTCCGGAAACAACCGGACCAGCTGTACCAGCGGTGTGTTCCCGACCGTCGAGAGGATGCCCTCGCGCACCGTTCCTCCCTCCACAAGTGACCTACCAATGCCAGGGACGTTGTCAATCAGCGCTATACCGCCCCTATACCTGTGCGTCGGGCGGCCATATCGGGCCTGGATCCGGCCGGCGACGGGGGTCGCGCCAGCCGGATCCGGCCCGTGCGGCGGGAGTGCCGGCCCTGCGGCACGGGGGAACCGCGGGCCACGCCGCACCGGTCTATCGGGTGCCGAGCGCCAGCAGTTCGCGCAGTTCGGCCTGGTCGACCATCGGTGCCAGGGACACCACCGTCTCCGGCGCCGTGCAGGCCACCCGCAGCATCTGGAGGAAGTGCCCTGCCAGCCGCTGCACTGTCGCCTCGTCGAACAGGTCGGTGTCGTAGCCGAACTCCGCCTGGAGCCGGCCGTCCTGGTACTGGGTGAGGGTCGCCGACAGGTCGAACTGCCCCTCGTCGTACGGGATGTCCAGCAGCCGGATCTGGTGCCCGGCGAACGCGTGCCGCCGGGTGGTGTAGTTGTCGCCGTGCTGGTGGGCCAGCAGGGTGACGGTCACCCGCACCGGCGGGTCCTGGTTCCGCCGGCCCGACCGCAGCAGCGGGAACGGGTAGGCGGCATGGGCCACGGCGTCGGTCAACTGTCGGCCCGCCGCGCTGATCGCCGTCGCGAACGTGGTGTCCGCGTCGAACGACCCCCGCAGCGCGATCGTGTTGATCAACATGCCGACCACCCCCCGCAGCGCCCGTCCCCGCCGCAGCGAGGCCGGACAACCGACGGTGAGCTCCCCCAGGCCGGTGTAGCGGTACATGGTCGCCTGGAACGCGGCGAGCACTACGGCGTACGGCGTCACCCCTGCCGCCGCCGCGGTCTCCCGCAGCCGGCCGGCGAGGTCGTCCGTGAGGTCCTGACTGAACGCGCCGCCCCGGAACGAGCGCACGGGCGGACGGGGCCGATCGGTCGGCAGGGTGGCCGCAGTGGTGCCGTCGCAGACCTGATCCCAGTAGGCGCGCAACCGCTCGCCCCGCTCGCCGGACAGGGCCGCCCGCTCCCGGTCCAGGAAGTCGTCGTAGCTACCGGAGACCGGCGGCAACTCCACCGGCCGACCGGCCTGCAACGCCCCGTACGCGGCGTCCAACTCCTGCCAGACGATCCGCTGCGAGTGGAAGTCGGTGGCGATGTGATGGATCACCACCACCAGCACGCAGTCGGTGCGCCGCCGCAGCAACGCCACACGCATCGGACCGTCCTGTGCCAGCCGTAGCGGCTGGTCGCCGAACTCCTGGCAGCGGCGCAGCAGCCCGTCGTCGTCCAGGTCGGCAACATCGTGGATCTCGACCTCGCACCCGAGGTCGGGATCGACGACCCGCACCGGTCCCTGCTCCGTCTGCACGAATCGGGACCGGAGCATGTCGTGCCGTGCTCGCACCGCCGCCAACGCCCCGCGTACCAGGTCGGGGTCGAGCACCGGTTCGACGTGCAGCCCGTGGACCACGTTGCTGGCCGGGCTGTCCGGGGCCAGCCGGTGGACAAGCCACAGCGCCCGCTGTCCAACCGACAGCTCCCGGACGTCCTCGGTCACCCCGAAGACCTGGCGGAGAGCACGAAGTCGCTGAGGTCCTGGACCTTTGTGAAGCTGCCGACCAGCTCGTCCGGCACCTCGATGTCGAAGTGGGTCTCCACGGCGGCGAGCAGGTCGACGAGCTTGAGGCTGTCCAGCCCGAGGTCGACGAACGTGTCGCTGGCGTTGATCTCCCGGTCGACGTCGTCGGTCATCAGCTTGCGGGTGAGCGACACGACGTCGAGGGACACCTGGTTCACGGTCATCGTCATGGTGCTTGTCCTTTCGTAGGAAGGGGATCTTGATCGAAGTGGGTCAGGGCATCCGGATGATCTGACCGGCGTAGGCGAGTCCCGCCCCGAAGCCGAGGAGCATCACGCGGTCGCCGGGGCTGGTCCGGCCGCTCTCGTGCAGCCGGCTGAGCGCCAGCGGCACCGACGCGGCAGAGGTGTTGCCGGTGTCGACGATGTCCTTGGCGACCTTCTCGTCAGGGATCTGGAGGATCTCGGCCAACTGGTCGACGATGCGGAGGTTCGCCTGGTGCGGCACGAACCAGTCGATGTCCGACAGCTCGATGCCGGCGAAGGCGCACACCTTGCGGGCCACCCTCGGCACGTTCTTCGTCGACCAGCGGTAGACCAGCGGGCCGTCCATCTTGGCGAACTCGCGGCCGTTGGCGTCCCACTTGGTGCCGAGGATGTCGGCCCGCGAGCCGTCGCTGCCCCACACGGTCGGGCTGATCCCGTCGACCTCCGACGGGGAGACCACAGCGGCACCCGCACCGTCACCGAAGATGACGTACGTCGCCGGGTCCTCCGGGTCGATGAAGCGGCTCAGCTGTTCCGCGCCGACGACGAGCACGTTGCGGGCGCTGCCCACCCGGATCTCGTTCGCCGCGAGCCCGATCGAGTACGCGAAGCCGGCGCAGGCGGCGTTCAGGTCGAACGCGCCGGTGGTGGTGATGCCGATCCGGCTGGCCACCTCGGGTGCCCCGCCCGGGATGCGGTCCTTCTTCGTCGCCGAGGCGAGGATGACAAGGTCCACGTCGGCGGGGTCGACGTTCGCCATCGCCAACGCCTTGCCGCCGGCCTCGGCGGCCATCATCGTCACGGATTCCTCCGGCCCGGACCGGTAGCGCGACCGGATGCCGGTCCGCTCCTCGATCCACTCCGGAGTCACGCCTGCCTCTCCGGCGATCTCCTCGTTGGTGATCAGTCTGCTCGGCCGGTACGCCCCGAGCCCGGTGATTGCCGCACCTGTCATCTGTGCCATCGCCTCCTCCGCACCACGCCTGCTCGGCGTCCTGGTGACACCGTCCGGAGGCAGTGTTGGGCGGGGCTCTCATAACTTCTCTACATCGCGCCCGGTATGGAAAAGAGATAGCCCGGCCCCGGACCGTACGGCGGATGTGTGTCGCCGCAGGCTGGCACGCCGATTCCGAGGGAGCACGCATGGAGGAGTTCCGAGGCAGGGTCGCGGTCGTCACGGGTGCCGGTTCGGGCATCGGCCGGGCGCTGGCGGTCGAGCTGGCCGCGCAGGGCGCCCGGCTGGCCCTCTCCGACGCGGCGGAGGCGGGTCTCGCTCAGACCGCGGCGAGCTGCGCCGCGGTAGGGGCCGAGGTCCGTACCTACCGGCTCGACGTCACCGACAGGCAGGCGGTGCAGGCCCACGCCAAGGAGGTGCGCGCCGACTTCGGCGGCGCCGACCTGGTCATCAACAACGCCGGGGTGACCCTGCTCGCCTCGATCACCGAGGCCAGCTGGGACGACATGCGGTGGGTGCTGGACGTCGACTTCTGGGGCGTCGTCAACGGCACCCAGGCGTTCCTGCCGCTGCTCGTCACCTCGAAGGGCCACCTGGTGAACATCTCCAGCATGTACGGGTTGACCGCGGCGCCGGCGCAGAGCGCGTACAACGCGGCCAAGTTCGCCGTCCGCGGTTTCACCGAGGCGGTGTTGCAGGAGATGCGGGTCGGGAACGTGCCGGTGCGGGTCAGCTGCGTCTATCCGGGCAAGGTGCGTACCGACATCTTCAGCAACGCGCGGGCGGCGAAGGGGCTCGGCTACGGCGGGGTCCGGGAGCGCTACGCCCGGGAGGCGACGACCTCTGCCGAGCAGGCCGCACGGCTCATCCTGCGCGGCGTCCGGCGCAACCGGGTGAAGATCGTCGTCGGGTCGGACGCCCGCCGGGCCGACCTGCTCACCCGGCTGCTCGGCACCGTCTACGCCCGCTTCACCGCGCGCCGGGTCCGGACGCAGGCGAGCCAGGTCCGCCTGGAGGCCATGCGGACCCGGCTCGCGGCACAGCGAGTCAGAACGTCAGACCACCGTCAACCGTGACGACCTGACCGGTCAGGTAGGAGGCCCGCTCCGAGAGCAGGAACGTCACCACCGGGGCGACCTCCTCCGCCTGGCCGAGCCGGCCGAGCGCGGCCCGCTGCTGGACGCCAACGGCCAGGCCAGCTGGCAGGTCGTTGAGCATGTCGGTCTCGATGAAGCCCGGCGCCACGGCGTTGACCCGGATTCCGTACGGGCCGACCTCCTTCGCCAGCGCCTTCGTGAAGCCGATGATGCCGGCCTTCGACGCCGAATAGTTGGTCTGGCCCGGGCTACCGGTGATGCCCGCCACCGAGGAGACGGTGACGATGCTGCCACCCCGTCGCCGCATCATCCGGCGGATCGCCGCCCGGCACACGTTGTAGACACCTCCGAGGTTGACGTCGATAACCGACCGCCAGTCCTCGTCGGCCATCATCGCCACCGGCCGGTCGCGGATGATCCCGGCGACGGTCACCAGGGCCGCGAGCTCGCCGAAGTCCCGCTCCACCTCGGTGACGAACTCGCGTACCTGCGCGGAATCGGCGACGTCCACCTGCCGGGCCAGCACCCGGGCACCGGTCTCCAGCACCTCCGCTGCCACCTTCTCGGCGGCCTCCCGGTTGCTCTGATAGCAGAAGGCCACGTCGTACCCGTCTGCGGCGAGCTGCCGGACCACGGCCCGGCCGATCCCTCGGGATCCTCCACTGACCAGGGCGACCGGTCGTCGGTTCTCACTCATGTCTGCTCCTTGACGTCGGAGACCCCGGCCAGGACGGCGGGGCGAAGCGCAGCCGCCGGGCGCACCGCGCCAACCAGGCGACCGACCTGCATGACCACCTCGGTGCCGACCACGCTCTCGCCCCGGACGAAACCGGTGTCGGCGATCAACCGGATCAGCTCGACGCGGTGCTCGACCGTCTCGCCCGGCAGCACCGGCCGGCCGAACCGGATCCCCTCGAAGGCGCCCGCGATGGGCACCCCGTCGGTCAGCACGTCGGGCATCGGCCGGTCGTGCCTGATCAGCACCAGCGCGGCCTGACCCCACGACTCGAGCAGCAGCACGGCTGGCAGCGGCCGGGTCCCGGTCACCGTGTAGCTGCCGACCAGCCGACGCCGGGGCACGATTTCGCTGACCCGGTCGACAAGGAGCATCGGCGGTCGGTGTGGGATGAGCCGTCGAATGTCGTCGCTGTCGAGCATCACGGGGTTCCTTCCTGATAGCGCAACACCACCTCGGCGGCCGGTACGCCGGACACGGCGACCGTGCCCCGACGTATCCCGCCGTCGCAGCGGATGGTGATGACCAGCTCGTCGTCGAGGTCGATCGTTCGGAGGAACCGGCAGGACACCAGCTCGGCGAGGATCTCCGTCGGCATCGCCGCGAGGACGGCGCGGTGCACGTACTCGACGATGTAGACACCGGGCAGCAGGGGGAATCCGGGATAGTGCCCGGCGAAGACCGGGTCGTCCCGGTCGGGCCGGACTCGACCGACGATCTCGTCCCCGCTTGCGTGGTCGAGGTCGATCCGCGCAGTGGTCGCGCACTCGGGCGGAATCAGGATGGTCACCCACCGACCGTGCCGGTACCGGCTATATCTTCTCCATACGCCGGGAGTTCTGCGGAGCCGCCGGGGTTCCGCAGGCGTGGCTATGCCGACAGTGCCGATCGGGCGGTGACCATGCGGTGGTCCGACGGGTCGGCCTTCTCCCGCGCGAAGACCCGCACCAGATCGTGGAAGCGGTGTCGTTGCCGCCGCCCGCCGTCCGAGCCCGCGATCTCCAGCAGCCGGGCGTCGACAAGGCTCTCGGCCACCTCCTCCCCCACCCGGGGCGTCACGCCGAGCACCCGGGCGGCGGCTCCGATCGGGAAGTCGACAGTGTTCAGCAGGGCCAGCCGGCGCAACGCGACCTGGCTCTCGGCCTCCAACTCCTGATAGCTGCCCTCGATGCGGGCCCGCACGTCGAGCGTCCCCAGCCGCAGTTCGTTGAGGCGGAACCGCTCGTCGGCCAGCCGCTGCGCGAGGTACCGCAGGGACCAGTGCGGTCGGGCGATGAGCCGCGCCGCGGCCACCCGGATGCCGATCGACAGCCGCCCGCACAGTTGCACGATCCGGTGTGCGGCGCCGGGCTCGGCGGCCACCCGTGACGAGCCGACGATCGTGGCGAACAGCTCCAGCGCCTGCGCCGGGTCGAGGATGCCCACCTCGACGCGGGTAACGCCGGGAAGCTCGGAGAGGCGACCACGACAGGTAAGGATCACCCGGCAGGACGGGTCACCGGGCAGCAGCGGGCGGACCTGCGGATAGCTGGCGGAGTTGTCGAGCACCACCAGGACCCGGCGGCCGGCCAGCTGGCTGCGGTAGAGGCACTCGCGTTCGTCGAGGCGCTTCGGAATGGCCTCCTCGGTGTTGCCGAGGCTCCGCAGGAACCAGCCCAGCACGTCACCAGGGTCGATGGCGTTGCCCCGGGTGCCGCCGAGGTCGGCGTAGAGCTGCCCGTCCGGGAAGTCGTCACGGCACAGGTGCGCGGCCCGCAGTGCCAGCGACGACTTTCCGACGCCTGCCATTCCGGTCAACAGCGTCCGCTGTGGAGCGGGTGGCGACGTCTCGGCGAGCAGCCCTGCCAGCTGGCGCAGTTCCTGTTGCCGGCCGCAGAAGTCGTGCGCTCCGGGCGGCAGCATCGCCGGCCGGACGTCGCGCCAGCCCGGTCCGGCTCGCGGTGCGACAGCGACGTCGGGCATCCCGGGGCGTGCCAGCACCATCTGGTACGCCTCGGCCAGCGCCGGCCCCGGATCGGCACCCAACTCGTCGGCGAGGACCCGCCTGCCCTCGTGGTAGACGGCAAGCGCGTCGGCCTGGCGGTCACACCGCAGCAGCGTGGTGATCAAGTGACTGCGCAGCTGCTCGTGCAGCGGCTGTGCGGCGACCAGGTCGCTCAGCTCCACCACCAGATCGGCCTGCCGGCCCAGCATCAGGTCGGCAGTGATGCGATCCTCCAGAACCGCCATGCGCCCCTCGGTCATCCGGGGCGACTCCGCCTCGACGAGGTAGTCGGTGACGTTGGCGAGCGTCGTTCCGCTCCACAGCGCCAGCGCCTCGTGCAGGTCCCGCGCGGCCTCCTCGTGCCGGCCGGAGCGCAGTGCGTCCCGTCCCAGCCCGCCCAGCCGCTCGAACTCGTCGATGTCGAGTCGGCTGTCCCCGGTCCGCAGCAGGTACCCGGACCACTGCCGGACGATCTCCACCTCGTCGCCGAGATATTTCCGCAGCCGGGAGACGTAGTTGTAGAGCTGAGCGGCGAACGTCGCAGGCGGGTTCTCGTCCCACAGCAGCTGACAGAGCCGGGTGTCGGAGACGATCCGTCCTCGGGCGAGCAGGAGGACGGCCAGGACCGTGCGCTGTTTGGCGCCGTCCAGCGCGACCTCGACGCCGTTGCGCCAGGCGCTCACTGGTCCCAGTACGCGAAACTCCATAGTCGCTCCGATCGGGTCAGCCCATCGAATAGTCGGAGGGTCGACCACCGTCGTGTGTCGACGCATCTGTGCCGGGCACCCAAGTTCCGTGGTCCACACCTGCGCCTATGTCGCCACGCCACCGACACCGGCGCCCGTTCCAGCCCTCTGAAAGGCCGTCACGGACTGTCATGCGGGTTGCATCGGAGAGTGCACGGACTGCCGCGACCAGCCGGGCCGACATGAATTTGGGTGGATCCCACGCATGAGTTGTCGGCCGCCACTTGGCACCCTCAATTCGATGAACACCACGGACGCCGACGGCCCACCCAGCCTCGCTCCAGCCGAGTCGCCCCGACTCCACCGGAGCTGGTGGGCGCGCGGTCTGGCGCTGCACGAGCGGGTGACCGCCGGCGGCGGCACCGAACCGGTCGACGCCGGGCGGCTCGGGCACGCGCGACAGCGGCTGGACCTGTGGCGGGCCGACCGTGGCCCGGAGCTGGACATCCGGCTGGGCGAGCTGGGCGTCGACGAGGACCTGTTGCTCACGTACCTCGCCGAGGAGGACGGTCAACTCGCCGCGCGGGTCGACCCGCCGCCCTGGGCGGTCCTTATCGAAGCCGCGGTACGTGCCGCCGCGCGGCCTCCGTCGGTGCCGGTCGCCGCTGACTGGAGAGCGGCGTTCGCCCTGCCGCTGCGTCCGTTGGTCGACCAGGCACGGACCCGCTTCCGCCGGGACGCCGTCCCGGTGACCGACGCCCACGTCGACCTGGGTGGGCTGGATGCCGCGTTGGCGGCCACACTGGAACGGCAGCTGGCCGCGCTGGCCGCCCGTACCTTCGTCGAGGAGCTGCACCGTCGCCGGACCGCAGGCCTCCTCCATGGCGCCGACAGTCGCGCCCGATTCGTCGACTTCGTTCGCCAGCTCGGCACCCCGGCGGGGCTGGCCGCGCTGTTCACCGACCTTCCGGTCCTGGCCCGCCTGCTCGGGCAGGCCACCGCGCACGCCACCGACGCGATGCTGGAACTACTCGCCCGGTACACCGCCGACCGGGACCGCCTGGTCAAGGACCTCCTGGGCGGCACCGACCCCGGCCCACTTGTGGCCGTCGACGACAGGCGGGGTGACTCGCACCGGTCCGGCCGGACCACCACCGTGATCCGGTTCGCCGACGGCAGGCGGTTGGTCTACAAGCCTCGGGACCTCACCCACGACGATCGACTGGCGGCCTTCGTCGGCTGGATGAACCGGATGGTGCCCGCCGTCGCCATGCGGACAGCCGCCAGTCTGGTCCGCCCGGAGTACGGCTGGACCGAGTTCGTGATCGCGGCACCGCTTGCCGACCCGGACGGCGCGGACCGCTTCTATCGACGGCACGGCGCGCTGCTGGCGCTCGCCCACGCGCTCAACACCACCGATCTGCACTACGAAAACGTGATCGCCAGCGGCGAGGACCCGGTGGCCATCGACGTCGAGACGTTGTTCAGCCCCAGCTGGCGGCCCGCGACCCCGAGCGGCGATCCAGCCGCCGACCTGCTCTCCGCCTCGGTGCACCGCACGGCGTTGCTGCCGCTGATCGTCGTCGGTGAGCAGGGCATCATGGACCTGTCCGGCGCCGGCGGCGACGAGGGCAGGCAGAGCCCGGTCAGTCGCATCGACTGGGCTGACCCGGGCACCGACCGGATGCGCCTGGTACGCCGCGCGGCCACCTTCGACGGCGCCTCGAACCGGCCCCGGCTCGGCGACCGGGTGATCGATCCGGAGGACCACGAGGCTGCAATGCTGGAAGGTTTCCGGCTCGGCTACGAAGCGATCGAGGCACATCGCGGGGACTTCACCCAGCTGGTCGAGGCGTCGTCGGCAATGACGGTGCGACTCGTCGTACGGCCCACCTGGGCCTATCGGACGCTGCTCGACGAGGCCACCCACCCGAGCCTGCTGCGCGACGGTCTGGACCGGGACCGTTTCCTCGGGCAGCTCTGCGGCCGGACCACACTGCCCGGCGACCCGGTGTTCGCGCGCCACGAGATCGTCGCGTTGTGGCGCGGTGACGTGCCGTACTTCCACGCCCGGGCCGACGCTTCCGTCCTGGCCGCCGACGGCGAGCCGACCGCGGTGCCGCTGCACCGCAGCGGCGTCGGCGCGGCACTGGACCGGATCGCCGGGCTCGGCGAGGCCGACCGGCAGGACCAGGAGTGGGTCATCATGGCCAGCCTGGCCACCCGCCGACCGGCTGGCACGCATGGCGACGCGGCGCCGATGCCCGGGCCGTCGCACGGCACGGCCGCCCCACCCGAACGGCTGGTCTCGGCAGCCTGTGCGATCGCCGACCAGCTCGTCGCCCGTGGCGCACCGGGTCGGGACCGGGTGAACTGGCTCGGCCTGGAGCTTGTCGACAACCGGCAGTGGCTGCTGCTGCCGATGGGCGCCGGCCTGGCCAACGGGTACCTCGGCGTGGCGCTCTTCCTCGGCCAGCTCGCCCAGGTCAGCGGTGTCGCCCGATACGGTGACGTGGCCCGTCGGGCGGTCGCCGCGACGCCGGGGCTGCTGCGCCTGCTCTCGGACCGCCCGGAGTTGGTCACCGCGATCGGCTGTGGTGGGCTGCACGGCCTCGGCGGAGTGGCCTACGGGCTGGCTCGGCTGGCAGTGCTGCTCGACGACGCGGAGATCGGCCGGTGGGTCGACATGGCGGTGGAACTCGCCGAGGTCGCGGTCGCCGGCTCCACCACCGACGACTGGGCCATCGGCCGGGCCGGCTGTCTGGCCGCGATGACCTCGATCCACGCCGAGCTGGGTAACGACCGGGCGGCGGCGCTGGCCCGGACCTGCGCCGACCAGTTGGCCGCCTCGTCCGCACTCGATCACCCCGCCAGTGCGGCAGGCTTCGCCGACGGGACGGCCGGCATCGCGTACGCCCTGCACCGGTTCGTCGACGTCGGCGGCGGTTCGCCGCAGCACGCGGACGCCGCACGGAAGGCCCTGCGGCACGCCCAGCAGGCCCCGACCGACTCGTCCGGCTGGTGTGCCGGTGTCTCCGGCCTGGCTCTCGCCCTCGCCGGCCGGCACGACGCCGACGCGAGCCCGGAGGCGCCAGCCGACCTCGTCCGGCGGCTGGCCGAACGGCCGCTGTCCCGCGACCTGAGCCTCTGCCACGGCGAGTCCGGCGTCGTCGAGGCGCTGACGGTGCTGGCCGCAGGGCCGGCCGGCGCTGCGGCTGCCACCGCGCAACGGCAGCGGACGACCCTGATCCTCAACTCCCTTCAATGGCAGAATCGCTACTGCGGCACACCCGACGGCGTGCTCACACCGGGGCTGCTGACCGGGCTCGCCGGCATCGGCTACGGACTGCTGCGCTCCGCCCTGACCACGCGGATACCGTCCGCGTTGCTCCTGGAACCCACCCCGCAGCCAACCGGTCCCGGCTGGCTGTCGCTCACCAATCCCTTCATCCCGAGGAGAGAAGAACGATGATGTCGCACCAGCCCACCACCGACCTCGCCGACACCGACCACGCCGAGGCGTCGCACCCCGCCGGTGAGCCGCACGTAAGCCCGGTTGTCGCCTTCGGCCTGCGTACGGCGGCCCTCGCCGGCCTGGCCGTCCCGGTGGGGCTCCTGATCGGACACCTGGTCGCCGGCGATGCCGGCGCCTCCGCGGACTCCGCCGTCCCGCTCGCGCTCACCACCTGCTGCCCCACGTTCCCCGTGTGACCCAGGGCGGAAACCGCCCGGTCAGCGCGGCGATCGGTCCGGTCGGACGATAATCTCGCCGGGCCCGGTGCGCCTGCTGGTGGACCCTGGTTATCGATGAAGTGCCTCGCTATCGTTGCCGCCGTGCAACGATCCCGCGTCCTGGTAGGCCGAGATTCGGAATTCGGTGTGCTGAGCGGAATGATCGAGGCTGCCCGCGTCGGTCACGGAGGCGCGGTCTTCATCGTCGGAGAGGCCGGCGTCGGCAAGTCGCGGCTCGCCGCCGCGGCCGCCGAGGCCGCCTACACCGCCGAGATGAGCCTGCTGCGGGGGCGGGCCAGCGCACTCGGTGCCGGGGTACCACTGCGGCCGCTCACCGAGGCGGTGCTCTCCCTGCTGCGTTCGGCCACCGTGGACGTCACGGCGCTCGGCCCGTACGGTCCGATCCTCGGCCGGTTGGTGCCCGACTGGGGCACTCCCCTCGGCGATCAGGAGACCGGCTCAGTGGTGATCCTGGCCGAGGCGGTGCTCCGGCTGACCGGTCTCGCCGGTCAGGAGCGCGGGTGCCTGATGGTCCTGGACGATCTCCAGGACGCCGACGCCGAGACGCTCATGGTTGTCGAATACCTGATCGACAACCTCGACCAGCAGCCCACGCTGCTGGTCGGGGTCATCCGGGCCGACGACTCCCCCGCGCTGGAGGTCGCCCGGGCGGCGGCCCGCCGTGGCCGGTGCACGGTTATCGAGTTGGACGGGCTCCGGCCCGAGGACCTGCGGGCCATGGCCGGGGCGTGCCTGGGCGTGGCGGCAGACGAGCTGCCCACGGCTGCGGCCGAATTGCTCTGGGGAGGCAGTGGCGGCAACCCTTTCCTCATCGAGGAGATCCTCGCGGCGATGGTGGAGAACGGGTTGCTCCGGCACGGCCCCCAGGGGTGGCTTGTCGCTCCGCAGGCGCCCGCCACCCTGCCCGCCGCGTTCGCCAGGAGCATGGCGCACCGGATCGAGAAACTCAGCCCGCCGGCCCGGGAGCTGCTTTCCTGCGGCGCCCTGATCGGGCAACGCTTCTCGGTGGCGGTGGTGCAGACGGCGACCGGGCTCAGCGACCGTGACCTGCTCAACCACCTGCACGGCGACATCGTGGCCCAACTTGTGGCGCCGGACGACCAGTTGACCGACTGGTACACCTTCCGGCACCGGGTCACCCACGAGTCGCTGCTCGCCCTTGTCGAGCCGGCCGACCGGCGGCGGTTGGCCCACACCGTCGCCGAGGCCGTCGCGAAGGTCCACCCGGAGTTGCCAGGTGAGTGGTGTCAGATCTCCGCCACCCTGCGCGTCGAGACCGGCGACACCCTGCTTGCCGGTCGGCTCTTCGCCGAAGCCGGCCGCAGAGCCCTCGCGCAGGGAGCCGCCACCTCGGCCGTCGCCCTCCTCGACCGGGCCTGGGAACTCCAGGCCGACGGGTCGGCCGAGGCCCGCGCCGACACCCTGGAGACGCTCCTGCAGGCCCTCGGCGAGGCCGGCCTGGTCCGGCGGGCACTGGAGCTGGTCAACAGTCCGGACCAGGTAGCCGGTCTCCCCGCCCGACGGCAGGCCAGGCTGCACACCCGGCTGGCCTGGACCGCGGTGGTGGCCGGGGAGCTCACCGACGCGCTGGCCCAGGTGGAGATCGCCCGTGAACTGCTCGGCCCGGACCCCGCGGCCGAGGACGAAGCTCCTATCGACATCGTCGCCGCACACCTGGCCCTGGACACGCCGGGGCGGGACCAGTTGGAGGTCGCCGAGGCCCTGGCCCGCAGGGCCGCCACGGTCGGCGCCGCGGTGCCGCTGCCGGTGGTGGCCTGCCAGGCCTGGCAGTTGCTCGGGGCGCTCGTCCGGCACCGCGACCCGGCCGAGGCCACCCGCTGCCTGGAGCAGGCCCGGTCCATCGCCGCCGAGCACGGCCTTCCGATCTGGGAGGTCCACGCGCTGATCCGGCTCGGCAACGACGACGCGTTGCTGCACGGCGAGCTGGACCGGCTGGAACAGGCCCGGGAGCGGGCGCTGCGGGTCGGTGCGGTGACCGCCCGTCAGCAGGCCGAGGCGAGCATCGCGCTGCACCTGATCATGCGCGGCGACTACCCGGCCGCACAGGACCTGATCGACCAGGTCCGCACCGCGACGACCCGCCTGAAGTTGATGGAGACCACGCAGTACGTGCTTCTGCTCAGTGCGGTGCTCGCCGCCCATCAGGGCCGGCGGGTCCAGATGCAGGAGGCGCTCGCCGACTTCCGGCACTGGGGCGGTGACGAGAGCCTGCACGCGCAGCGGGTCCACGGGCTGGCCGGCACGTTCTGCGCGCTGCTGGAGGAGGACCGCCCCAGGGCGCTGGAGGAGTTGTCCCTGGCGGTACGGGCGGAGGAGACCAACCCGACCGTGTTCCACCTCGGTGGGCGGCTCGGCCTCCAACTGCTGTTGCGGGCGATGGCCGGCGAGGTCAGCTTCGCGGCGTACGACGCGATCGTCGGCACACCGGCGAGCCAATTGCGATGGGACCGGCAGTTCGCGCTCTTCGCCCGGGCGGTCCTGCTCGGCCGCGCAGGTCAGCACGACGCCGCGACCGCCGCGGTGGCCGAGGCGATGGAGGTCGGCGCGCTGTACGCGATGGGGCGGCACCTCGCCCTGCGGCTGGTCGCCGAGGCGGCGCTCGCCGATGGCTGGGGCACGCCCGTGGAGTGGCTGCGCGCCGCCGAGGACTACTTCCACCAGGCGAACGTCGCACCGGTCGCCGGGGCGTGCCGCACGCTGCTGCGCCAGGCGGGCGCGCGGATCGCCCAACGTCGGCGCGGCGCCGGGGAGATCCCACCTGAGCTGCGGGCAGCGGGCGTGACGGTACGCGAGTGGGAGGTGCTGCGGATGCTCACCGGCCGGCTGAGCAACCGCGAGATCGCCGAGCGGTTGCACCTGTCACCACGCACTGTGGAGCGGCACGTCTCCAGCCTCATCACCAAAACGGGGCAGCCGAACCGGATCGCGTTGAGCGATATCGCTACCGACTTCGACGCGGGCTGACGCCGTTGTGGGGTGGCCCGGGGGCCGGCCCTGTCGGACCGACCCCCGGGTACGGGTCAGCTACGCAGGCTCCACTGCTGGTTGGCGCCACCGTTGCACGACCAGAGAATGATCTTCGTGCCGTTGGCGCTGGCGGCGCCGTTGGCATCCATGCAGAGCCCCGACTGGGCGTTCGTGATGGTGCCGTTGCTGTTGACGTTCCACTGCTGGTTGAGCCCGCCGTGACAGTCCCAGATGATGACAGCGGTGCCGTTGGCCGTGCCCGCCCCGGAGGCGTCGAGGCACTTGTTGCCGTACACGGTCAGCTGCTTGCCGGTGGTGTGGGTCCACCGCTGGTTCGTGCCGCCCGAGCAGTCCCAGATCTGCGTCTGGGTGCCGTTGGTGGTCGTCGAGTTGGGTACGTCGACACAGCGACCGGACTGGCCACCGACGAGCTGCCCGACCCGCTGGCCACCGCCGCTGCCCGGCTGCCTGACGAGCGATGTCGACTCGGCTGACCGGTTGCCCTGGGCGTCGAGCACGTAGAGCCGGTACTCACCCTGGGCAGTCGGCACGGCGATGGAGGTGGCGGTGCCGGCTGCGCTTGTCATAGTGGGGCCGGCGGCGAACGTGGTCGTGCCGGAGGGAGCGAGCCAGACCGTCCTTGTGGCGTCGCCGGTGCTGCGGATCGGGATCGACGACGCCCCGCTGCTGACCACGGTGCTCGCCGGCAGGACGTAGTTCGGCACTGAGAGATTGCTGGCCGGAATGATGTCCCGGTACGAGTCCTCAAGACCGGAGCTCACTGCGATGCCGTAGGCAGCGGCCGGCCAGACGTAGTCGGAGGAGACGAGGATGTCCTGGACAGTGCTGTTCGGGAGGTTCTTGTTCGAGACCTTGTTGATGGGGCCGTAGGTCTGCGTGATGCTCAGGTCGTGCTTTCGTCCGAAGTCGTCGGAGTTGATGAGCCACGTGACGTTCTTGTCCACGCTCAGGACGTTGTCGCGGAACGTGATGTACGCCGACCCCTCGTCCGGGTGCAGGCCGTACTTGTGACCGGACGGCACGCCCTGGAGATAGTTGTTGGTGATCGTGGTACCCGGCTGGGCGCCCAGCGTGTAGATCGGGGCGGTGTCGCTGAGCCGCTGCACAGTGTCGATGATGTGGTTGTAGCTGATCGTGTTGTTACGGGCCGTCGTGGTGGGCCGGTTGGGCGCGATCGAGCCCGATGACCCGTCGAAGTTCCACCAACCCCAGCCGAGTGTGATGCCCGACCAGGGAGCCTTCTCGATCCGGTTGCGCTGGATCGTCAGGGTGTCGACGAAGTACGCCGAGATGGGGCTGTGCCCGTTGAACAGCACGGCGCTGTCGTACAGGTAGTTGTTCTTGATGTCGATGTTCTTGGGCAATCCCTCGACCTGCGCGGAATACTTCTCGCGGTTTGTCGAGGTGTGGTCGCCGATGTAGACGTGCTGGGGATGGCCCACGCTGATGGCTGAGCCGGCGATGTCGTTGGTGTAGTTCCCGATCAACTGCGTGCCCTGCACGTCGTTGACCATGCTGATGCCGTCGGCGCCGGTGTGCTGGATGCGGTTGCGCTGCAACAGGATCCCGTCGGCGTTCTGCACCTGGATGATGCCGGGCGTCACGTCGACGTTGCGGTAGTAGTAGACGTGGAAGTTGCCCTTTGCGTACGCCTGGGCGCCGAGGTTGCCCTGCTGCGCCTGCTTGAAGGACGAGCCGGCGACGTTGAACAGGTTCCAGTCGGAGTGCTGCACCGTCAGCCCGGAGAACGTGATGTTGCGGGCGTGGTTGCTCGTCGAGGTGCCGGCGACCCGCAGCAGGGTTGTCACGTTGTTCGGCGCGTACACCGTCGCTGTTGCCATATTCTCGGAGCTGGCCTTGTAGTAGTAGACCGTCTTGCTGCTCTTGTCGTAGTAGAACTCGCCGGGCGCGTCGAGGAACTCGTAGGCGTTCATGACCTTGTGGGTGCCGCCCACCTGGGCATTGCCGTTGAACGCACCCTGGGCGATGGCCGCACCGGGCTGCTGG
Source organism: Micromonospora sp. DT41 (assembly GCF_049841715.1). Classification (NCBI taxonomy): domain Bacteria; kingdom Bacillati; phylum Actinomycetota; class Actinomycetes; order Micromonosporales; family Micromonosporaceae; genus Micromonospora; species Micromonospora sp. DT41. The sequence goes on from NZ_JBNCKU010000001.1 coordinate 33,741, forward strand.
AACAGGGCGACCCGGTTGGCGCCGTCGGAGCTCGTCGTCACCTGACGGACACCCACCAGGGCCGTGGTCCAGGTGGTGCCTGTCTCGATCTCGATGTCGTCCTGGTTGCGGGCGATGGCAGGGAAGTCGCTCAGGCTGTACTTGGCGCCGTCGCACTGCGACCCCGACTCCCAGGCCCAGTCGGCCTGGCCAGCGGTGATGGTGTACGTCCCGTAGCAACCGCCCGAGCTGATCGTCTTTGACGCCATGAAGGCACGCTTGTCGTTGACGTAGAGCGCGCGCAGCTTGTTGGCCCGGTCCAGAGGCGCCTTCCAGATGTTGCCGCTGTGCTGGGTCCACCCCGTCACCTGGACGCCGCCGTCGAGGACCGGCTTCTCGCTGCCGTACGCCGCGTAGGCGACCCGGAAGCCGTTGGTGCCCGAGTCGGCGGCGCCGAACTCGACGGTGCTGCCGATCGGGTAGGTCCCGCCGCGCAGGTACACGTTGATGTCGCCGGTCATGCTCGCGTTCACCGTACGGACGACATCGCGAGCGCGTTGCACGGTGCGGAACGGGGACTGGAGCGTGCCGGGGTTGGCGTCGTTGCCGTCGGGGGCGACGTAGTAGGTCTGCTGGACCGCCGCCGAGGCAGGCGTCGGGCTCGTCAGCACGGCGGGGAATGCCGCGGCGACGAGCACCGCGACCGCCAGGAATGACCTTCGAGCGGTGGATGCGAGTGACTTCACGAACTGTTCCTCTCACTTGCCGTCGACAGTGGACCCCGTTCTTATCGAGCGACGAGCACGGAACAGCGACGCCATCAAGGGTCGGCGGGCGACTGCTGTCCCCCGACCGCAACTTTGCCAATCGCTACGAAAGTCTTCCCCGGAGCGTAGGTCACACGTGTGACGTCTGCAACCTTTGATTCGGGGTCGTCAATGCGCAAAACGCAGCAGAATTGGACAGAGCATCCAGCGCGTCCATCAGTCCGCTCTGGATCATCCGATGATTGGTCGACAGCTCCCAGCGGCGCCCTACTACCGGCTGACGACCCGGTCTCACGTCAGGTGCCGGACGAAGAACCGGTTCCCGGCGTCGCCCTCGAACTGCGGGACGCCGGTGTGCCCGCCCATGTTGGCGTGCAGCGTCTTCTCCTTGGAGCCGAAGGCGTCAAACAGGTCCAGGGCCATCTGCCTGTCGTTCCCCTCGTCGTCCCACTGCAACAGGACCTGCAGCGGAATGGTGACCTGCCGGGCCTCCGCGAACATCGAGCGGGGCACGAAACTCCCGGCGAACAGGAGGGCCGCCGAGATACGCGGCTCGACCACCGCCAGCCGGAGGCCGATGGCGATCACCCCTCCCGAATACCCGACCGGACCGCCGATCTCGGGCAGCGCATGGAGGGCGTCCAGGGCGGCCCGCCATTCCGGGACGGCCTTCTCGACAAGCGGAAGGACAAGCCTGTCGACGATCTCGTCACCGACCGGCTCGCCGGACTCCAGCGCCCGGCGCAGGTCGGCGCGGGCCTGCTCGACGGCGGCGGAACGGGGCCGGTCGCCGGCTCCGGGAAGCTCGATGGTGGCCGAGGCGAAGCCCTCCGCAGCAGAGTGTCGCGCCCGGGCCACCAGTCGGGGGTACATCCTGTGCAGTCCGCCGGGGTGACCGACCAGGATCAGCGGCGCCGGTGCAGGTGCGGATGCGGGCGTCCACAGGATGCCGGGGATCTCACCGAGGGTGAACCCGCGTTCGAGGACACCGTCGTCGATGCGTCGCTCAGAGGTGAATTGCATTGTCGTGCCTTTCGGGAGGGCTCGTGAACGGCGCTCCCGGACGACCTATCGCCCGACCGTGACCCCGGAGGGAAGCGCCCATGTCGATACGTTCACGGGTACCACCTCCTCGTTCTCTCGCACGGCCTCCGGGAAAGTAGCAGTGGTCTCCGTGCTCTGCCAAGCGAGTTTTGCGAAGGCTCCGTGGCTAGTCAGGGCCGACGTTGGCGGACGGGCAATCACGAGTGCGTGGTCTGTCGGAGACTGGTCGGAGATCTATGCAGCTTCCGGCGGGCAGCGAAAGGTGGGCGTGTGGCGATTGACGTCTTCGGCGGAGTGGCCGACCTGTACGAGCACGCCCGACCCGACTATCCGGCGGAGATCGCCGAGGCGGTCCTCGCCTACCACGGGGGCACACCGGCGTCCGTTGTCGAGATCGGTGCGGGCACCGGAAAGGGCACCGACGTGCTGGTCCGCATCGGCGCCCCGCTGACCTGCGTCGAGCCCGACGAGCGGATGGCCGCCCGCCTCGCCGAGCGGTTCCCGGCCTCCCGCGTCGAGATGACCACCTTCGAACGGTGGACCCCACCAGCCGGTGGGGCGGACGTGCTGGCCTGCGCCACGGCCTGGCACTGGCTGGACCCGGCCACCCGCAACGCCCAGGCCCGACGCGCCCTGGCGCCGGGCGGCACCCTCTCCGTCTTCGCGCACCGGTACGGCTACACCGATGCCGACCAGCGGGCCGCCGTGCAGGCCGCGCTGCACTCGGTCGACCCGGACATGCGGGACCGCCCGGTCGACTGGTTCCACCGGGACATCGTCGAGAGCGGACAGTTCGACGACGTACGCCGGGAGGTGTTCCGGCGGGAGCTACGGCTGGACAAGGCGCGGTACCTGGCGTTGGTGCGTACGTTCGGGCCGTACCTGTCCCGCACTCCGGAGCAGCAGCAACGCGGGATCGCCGCCCTCGACCGGCTGGTGGACGACTTCGGCGGCAGTGTCGTGCTGGACCTGCGTACGACGCTGGTGTTGGGCAGGGCCGATGCTCGGTGACCGGTGGGGCGTGTCCGACGACGAGACGCTTCGCCGCTACCCGTGTGACGACTTCGTCCCCGTACCCACATTGCGGGCCTGGCGCGGGGTGGGCGTGGACGCGCCCCCGGCCGCGGTGTGGCAGTGGGTCGCACAGATCCGGCTCGCGCCGTACGCGTTCGACTGGATCGACAATCTCGGCCGGCGCTCACCGCAACGGTTGGCGGCGCTTCCCGAGCCGGCGGTGGGCGAGGCGTTCACCACCGCCGGCGGGCGCAGGCGGGGCCGGATCCTCGCCGTCGCGCCGGGACACCACCTGACCGGCGAGATCATGGGCGCGGTCCTGTCGTACGTCGTGGAGCCGGACTCGGGGAACACCACGCGCCTGCTGCTCAAGGTCGTCATGCGGACGAACCGGGTGCTCGCCCTCGGGATGTGCCTCGGGGACCTGGTGATGGCCCGCCGTCAGTTGCTGAACCTCAAGCGACTCGCCGAGCAGGGCGCACACCCGGACCACTGACCGGGTACGTCGTCCGGCGGCACTGTCGCCTCACGCGCGGTCGGTCGACCGCCAAGGGGCGACGACGCTCCGGCCGGCGTGGCGCAGCATCGCCCTGACAACCAGCGGGTGTACGAGGCGTACGGCGGCGAGGTGGGCGCGGCCGGCCCCGGAACGGGCCGCCGCCAGGGTGGCCACGGTGATCGTCGTGCCGCCGGGGTCCGGCTCGACCAGAACGCTGGTTCGGAAGGTCAGGTGACCGGCGTCGGTGCCGAGCAGCACCTCCCTGTCAGTGCGGGCGATGGTGTCGACGTCCGAGGCGTCGCCGCGCTCGATGCCGAACGGGGTGGCCAGCCGGTTCCGCGAACGCAGCAGTGCGGCCCCGACGCCTGGCGGATCGCGGAAGACCGCAGCCGCCCAGTCATGCGGATCGGTGGTGGTGCCGGGCGGCACCCGCAGCGCGTAGGCGTCGGCCAGATCCGCCCGCTCGATGGAGTCGTGCAGAAGGATTGCAGCGGTGGGGACCGGCACGCCGCGTACCCGCACGCTTGTCATGCCGACGACGAGCCGGGCGCGCCACGGGTATCGGACGGGGTGCGCGACCGTGCCGGTCACGGCACGTTCGGCGTTGTCCAGCAGGTGTTCGAGGACCGTGTCGTGGCAGACGCGTACCAGGGCGGGCCAGAGCAGTCGCATGCGACCGACCGGCCGGGCGCTCATCCCGTGGCGCAGCAGGCAGGCGTGCGGGCCGCGCTCTTCGACCTCAAGCGTGTGACTACCGATCATGCTGGTACTCGCATGGAAGGTCCACTCAACTCGACGGCCCGGCTCGTATCCGGTGACGTGGTAGCGGATCGGACCGTGCCCGCCGTCGGCGCCGACGGCGAGCGGCCGGTCGAACCGCATCGGCATCCAGGCGGGTACGGGCCACAGTGGGTCGTCGGCGGCACCGATCCGGTCCACCAGCCCGCCCACCACCGAAGCGGCAACCGGCAGCGCTCGTTCGTGAACGTTGTGGACCGTGGGCCTCATCGTCGACTCCATACGCTTGCGTATGTTTTCCATACGCTACCGTACAGTGATGAGCCAGCGACGTGTCCAGCGCGGTGACGGAAAGCGGACCGCACCCCGGCTGACGGCCGACGACTGGACCTCGGAGGCCCTGAAGGCGATGGCCTGCGGAGGGCTCGCAGCGGTCGCGGTCGAGCCCCTCGCAGCCCGGCTCGGTGCCACGAAGGGCAGCTTCTACTGGCACTTCGCCAACCGAGACGCCCTGATCGAGGCGGCAGTGCTGCGGTGGGAACGCGAGCACACCGACGCCGTCATCGGCCACATCGACTCCGAACCCGACCCGCTGGCCCGGCTCCGGCTGCTCATCAGCCTCGTCCTGGGATCCACCGTGTCGCAGGACAACTCCATCGAACTCGCGATGCTTGCCACTGCCGACCACCCGCACGTCGCCCCCGTACTCGCCCGGGTCACCGAGCGGCGGGTGGCGTACACCGCAGGGCTGTTCGTCGCGCTCGGCTGGCCGGCCGAGGAGGCACGGCGCCGTGGGTTGCTGGCGGTCACCTCCTACCTGGGCTACGCGCAGATGGCGCACGTCGCGCCAGGAACCCTGCCTGCCGCCGAGGCGGACCGCCGCCGCTACGTCGACCAGACCGTTCGCCTGCTCACCGTCTGAGTCACAACGACGAGCTACGACTCTGTGCAATGTGGTCGGCGGCGGGGTGAGGTCTAGCCTCTGGGGTCATGTCCGACCCCGCGCCGCGTCCGTTGCTGTTCCTCGACGTGGACGGCACCCTCATCCCGTTCGGAACACCCACAGCGGCTCAGCCGGGCATTCCGCGTGTCAGCGAGGCATCGGCCCCACCGACCGATGCCCATCCCCTGCTGCACAAGGTCAACCCGGAACACGGGCGACGGCTGGAGTCCCTGCCGTGTGACCTGGTGTGGGCGACGACCTGGATGGACGATGCGAACGACGTGCTCGCGCCGCTGCTCGGACTACCGCCTCTGCCGGTCGTGGACTGGCCCGACTCCGACGAGGTGAGGCACCTGCACTGGAAGACCCCTGGGCTGGTCGAGTGGGCGCAGGGACGCGCGTTCGTCTGGGTCGACGACGAGATCACCCACGCCGATCAGGACTGGGTGTCGGCTCATCACCCCGGTGCGGCCCTACTGCATCGGGTCGATCCACGTCGCGGGCTGACCGAGCGGGACTTCACTGTCATCGAGCGCTGGCTCAGGCAGGCGCGGTAGGGCGAGCTGCACGTCGTCGCAGTCGCCGTGCTCGGCGGACTGTCTGGCCGGTCGGGACCGACGTCGGCGAACGGTGCGCCGGTAGCCGTCTGAGCTGCTCTACGGGGACGGAACGTTCGGTAGCAAGTCGTCATCGCCTCCGGTCTGGGGTAGCCCAGCCAGAGCGGCGATGGCCTTGACGGCCTCGTTCAGTCCGGTGGTCTCGGGTAGGACGAGTTCGTCGGGCCAGCCGGGCAGCGTTCGACTCTGGGGCATCGGCCGATCGGATGGCCGAAGGCGACGGTTGGCTATTTCCATGTGCGACGAACATTCTGCGACGCTTAGGAAGGAGACATGACCAACGAGGTGACCGTTCCCCTGCTGCCGTGCGCTTCCATTGACGACATCGAAACCTTCTACGGAGTTCTCGGTTTCCGCACCACGTACAAGCAACGCAAGCCCAACGCCTGTGTGGGGGTGCAGCGGGAAGACCTGCATCTGCAGTTCTTCGAGATCGCCGGATTTGACCCGGAGCAGTCCTATGGCTCCTGTCTGGTGCTCACCGCGGACATCGAGGGACTGCATCGGGCATTCGCAGCCGGCATGCGCGCCGCGTACGGCAAGGTACTGGTGTCCGGAACGCCCCGGATGACCCGGCCCAGGGCTCGGAAGAACGCCGACGGGTTGGGCGGGTTCAGCGTCATCGACCCGGGCGGCAACTGGATCCGCGTCTTTCGGCACGCCGCCACCATGCCCATGCCGGCCACCACACCTGCCGGGCGACTGGCCAAGGCCCTAGCGAATGCTGTCGTGCAGGCCGATTCCAGGGGAAGCGTCGGACAGGCCGTTCGGATCCTCGACAGCGCGTTGGCCCGCCCGCAAGCCGACGACGACCCGGTCGAGCAGGTAGAGGTCCTGGTCTACCGCGCCGAACTCGCGATGGTGCTGCACGATCCAAAGACTGCGGCCGAGATGCTGGCCCGCGCCCAGTCCGTCACGCTCACGGAAGACGAAGCCGAAAGGGCGGCACCCGCGTTCGACAACGCCGCCGACCTCGCAACAGCACTGCGGTGACTCACCATCGGTACCAGTTCTGGTGGGAGCCGATGACCCGTGTTCTCGACCCGCAGCACGATGTCCACCAGGTTCGAGCAAGTACACGCTAGACGGACGTAAACGCCGGTTCCTCGCGTACTCCTTTCCGTCCCGCTCGCCAGGCCCGCACCAGCTGGCAGTACTGGCACGACCAGGCTTTGTCAGGGCCGCTTGTCACCCTCCCCGGTGTCACCCGGGTCGGGCTGCCCTCAGCTCCACCTCCCTGCTGCGACAGGGCCGGCGGTGAAGGTTCGCGGCGGGCTGAGGGCGACAGGTCCGCTGTAGAGAGCGCCGCCCTCGCTGGCACGGCCAAGGCCCGGCCCGGACTGGAAGTTTCGGTGGCTTGGCTGCGGATCACCGCTCCCACCCCGGACAACGGCTGACCATGCGGAGCACGACGAGCAAGGCTAGCAGCCAGTTGGAGTCACCTGAGACAACGCTTGACTAAGAAAGTGTTCCGGTAATATTTCGGGAATTGTTGACGGGTCCAGAGTCGGGGCCATACGATTGCCATCGACGCCCCTCAATGATCTCGACTCACCGCGACCCGTCTCGGTCGCACCGGAGGGCCGTCCACCTACCACGGGGTGATACGCCGAAGACCGGCTGCCGCACCTGGCCACCGACAGCTCGCGGGGTCACATCGCGGCGCTGGCCACCACCAGCTGTCACGAGGAGGAACACGTACATGAAGGACACCTCGACCAGGCCGCGAAAGAGCAGTCGCATGCGGCTGCTCCTCAGCGCCGCGTGCGCTGCGGCGCTCGCTGTCACCGGCACGTTCATCGCCAGCCCCAACGCGCACGCCGAGGCCGACCGGACCCTCACCTCGAACCTCACCGGCACACACAACGGCTACTACTTCTCGTTCTGGAAGGACAGCGGCAACGCCAGCATGACGTTGCGCGCCGACGGCCGGTACAGCAGCAGTTGGGACAGGAGCACCAACAACTGGGTCGGCGGCAAGGGCTGGGCCACCGGCAGCCGACGGACGGTCAGTTACTCGGGCACCTACAACCCGGGCAACAACAACACCTACCTCGCCCTGTACGGATGGACGCGGAACCCGCTCATCGAGTACTACGTGGTGGAGAACTTCGGCAGCTACAACCCGAGCAGCGGCGCCCAGCGGCTGGGTACGGTCACCACTGACGGCGGCACCTACGACATCCTCCGCAGCCAGCGGGTCAACGCCCCGTCGATCGACGGCAACCAGACGTTCTACCAGTACTGGAGCGTCCGTCAGCAGAAGCGTTCGAGTGGCACCATCACCACCGCCAACCACTTCGACGCATGGGCCCGCGCCGGCCTGAACCTGGGCAGCAACCACGCCTACCAGGTCATGGCGACCGAGGGCTACCAGAGCCAGGGCAGCTCGGACATCAACGTCTGGGAAGGCGGCGGGGGCAACCCCACCACCGGGCCGACCACCGGTCCGACCACCCCGCCCGCGAACGGCAACTGCACCGCAGTGCTGTCGGCTGCCGAGCGGTGGGGTGACCGGTTCAACCTGAACGTGGCGGTCAGCGGCACCAACAACTGGGTGGTCAGCCTCGGGCTCAACGGCGGCCAGAGCATCCAGAACAGCTGGAACGCCTCGGTCAGCGGCACCACGGGCACCGTCACCGCCAGGCCGAACGGCAACGGCAACAACTTCGGCATCACGATCATGGCCAACGGCAACTGGACCTGGCCGACGGTCACCTGCCGGACCAGCTGACCCCGACCCAACCGACCCCTGGGGGTGGCGTGCCGGCCGGGCCGGCACGCCACCCGTCGTCGCGTTCAGGACACGACCCCCGGCCGGGTTTCGCATGAGGGGGAACCTGAACCGGCACTTGGTCCGGCTCTTGACGCTGGCTTTGGTGATACGTAGAGGTCAGAAAAAGAGGTCAGGCCCAGTCCAACCGGACCGGGCCTGATCTCTTCTCGCTGGTGCGCCGCCAGGGACTCGAACCCCGAACCCGCGGATTAAGAGTCCGCTGCTCTGCCAGTTGAGCTAGCGGCGCTCGTTCGGCAACGGAGAGAACATTAGCACCCCGCTGAGCCGGGCTCCAATTCGGTTACCCGGGTCCCCCCTTCGGTCGAGCTTACTGGACAAACGCCCCTAAATCTTCCAGCGCGGGTGAGACGGGTGCGTCATCGAGAGCACTGATACGGCACGATGTCCGCCAGGTACGCGAGAACAGAGGTGGGGATGGCACGGTTCACGCGAGCCGGGGCGGTGGTGGGCGCTCTGACCCTGGCGGCGTCGCTGGCACTGACCGGGTGCGGCGATGAGCAGAAGAAGCCGGAATTCGTTGGCGGGGCCCAGGCGAGCACGGAGCCGAGCGCGAGCGCCAGCGCCGCTCCGGGCACGGCCGAGTCGTCGATGCCGGCGACGCCGAGCGGGCCGGCGCTGACGTTGAGCCCGGCCGACGGCACGAAGAACAGGCCCGTGAGCACGGAGATCAGCGCCAAGGTCCCGGACGGCGGCAAGGCGTCCTCGGTGACCCTGGCCGCCGCCGACGGCAAGGCGGTGGAGGGCAAGCTGCGTACTGACGGTTCGGCGTGGGTGCCGAACGCTCCGCTGAAGTACGGGACGAAGTACACCGCCACGGTGACGGCGAGCGGGTCGGACGGCACGACCAGCCAGGGCACCAGCACGTTCACCACGATGGCCAAGCCGAAGTCGACGATCGGTTCGGGCCTGTACCTCTTCGACGACAAGAGCTACGGCGTGGCCATGCCGGTGGTCACCGAGTTCCACCCGGGCATCCCGAAGAAGGACCGGGCGGCGGTGCAGAAGCGAATGTTCGTCCACACCGACCCGCCGCAGCCGGGGGCATGGCACTGGGTCGCCAACGGCACGCAGGCGTACTACCGCGCGCCGGAATACTGGAAGCCGGGCACCACCATCACCGTGCGTATCGCGCTGGCCGGCGTGCCGCTCAGCAACGGCAGGTACGGCGACATCGACCGCAAGGCCACGGCGAAGATCGGCCGGTCGTTCGTGATGAAGGTCGACAACGCCACCAAGAAGATGACCGTGTACGAGAACGGCACGGCCGTGCGCACCATCCCGGTGAGCCTGGGCAAGAAGAGCACCCCGTCGTCGAGCGGCACGATGGTCGTGATGGAGAAGAAGGCGGCCACTGTCTTCGACACCCGCGACGATCCGAACCCGGCGAACCGCTATGTCACCGACATCGAGTTCGCCCAGCGGCTCACGTGGGGCGGCGAGTACATCCACGCCGCGCCCTGGTCGGAGCATGTGCAGGGGCGGCAGAACGTCTCGCACGGCTGCGTGAACGTGTCGACGGCGAACGCCCGCTGGTTGTTCGAGAAGACGCGGATCGGTGATCCGATCACGGTGAAGGGCACCGAGCGCAAGCTCGCCGCCGGCAACGGCTGGACGGCGTGGAGTCTGAGCTGGTCGGACTTCGTCAAGGGCAGCGCGCTGCCGGTGCCCGAGGGTGGGGCCGGCCCGGCTCTCTGAGCGACCGATGTTCCGCGCCGGCCCCCGCCCGAGGCGGGGGTCGGCGCGTACCCTTGCATCTGCCCGTGGCGCGACGGCGCCGGCGGCGACCCTCGTCCCGACGCGGAGGCGAGCCAGGCTCACGAATCGCCGATAGTAGCAAGAATCTGACATTTTGTCGGCGTGTTCGGGTTCACCCTCGGCAACCGGGGCCTGCGCTGGCGCGTCTGTAAGAGACGATGGGCAGGGACCACGACTGTGAGGACATCATGCGAGCTAGCCAGCACCAGCTGAACCGGCCCGGTGGGCGACGCCGCGTGTTCGCGGCGGGGCTTCTCGCCGCGGCGCTGGCCTTGACCTCCGCGTGCACCGACGGCGGCGGTGGCAAGCCGTCCTCGTGGCAGGGCGGCGGCGAGAGCGCGGCGCCGAAGGCAGCGGCGACGATCAGCGAACCGGCGGCCGACGCGAAGGACGTGCCGGCGTCGACAGGCGTCACCTTCACCACGAAGGACGCCGTGGAGACCGCCGTCGAGCTGAAGGACGCGGCCGGCAAGACGGTCGAGGGCGCGCTGTCCGCCGACGGCAAGACCTGGCTGCCGGCGGGCGCCCTGGCGTACGGCACGAGCTACACCGCCACTGTCACCGCCACCGGCGACGACGGCCGTCCGGCCACCGCCACCAGCACGTTCACCACGATGGCCATGCCCGCCAACCAGGTACGCGTGAGCAGCTTCCTCGGCGACAACCAGGTGGTCGGTATCGGGATGCCGCTGATCGTGAAGTTCAGCCGGGGCATCCCGGAGGACTACCGCGACGACGTGCAGCGCCGCATGACGGTGACCTCCACGCCGGCCCAGGAGGGCATCTGGCACTGGGTCAGCCCCACCGAGATCCGGTATCGGCCGAAGGAGTTCTGGAAGGCCGACAGCAAGGTCTCCTACCGGGTCCAGGCCGGTGGCCTGCCGCTGGGCGACGGTTGGTACGGCCGCGCCGACCTCAACGTGGACATCAAGATCGGCGCTTCGGTGATCATGACGGTCGACAACAAGACGAAGCGCATGACTGTGACCCGCAACGGCTCCGTGATCAAGACCATTCCGGTGAGCCTCGGCAAGAAGAGCACCCCCTCGTCAAGCGGGACGATGGTGGTGATCGAGAAGCTGCGCAAGACGGTCTTCGACACGTTCGAGGAGCTCGGCCCCGAGGAGGGCTACCGCACCAAGATTGACTTCGCGCAGCGCCTCACCTGGGGCGGCGAGTTCATCCACGCGGCGCCCTGGTCCGAGGGCCAGCAGGGCAGCGTCAACGTGTCGCACGGCTGCGTGAACGTGTCGATGGCCAACGGCGAATGGCTGTTCAAGAACACCCAGGTCGGCGACCCCATCACCGTCAAGGGCACCGAGCGCAAGCTCCAGAACGGCAACGGCTGGACGGACTGGAACATGAGCTGGGAGCAGTACGTCAAGGGCAGTGCCCTGCCGTACGAGCCGCCTGCCGACCCGGACACGTCGCCGACCCCGGACGGCTCCACCGCCCCGACGGCCACGCCCACCGCCTGATCCACAGCTACGACGGGAGCCCCCTCCACTGGAGGGGGCTCCCGTGTGCGGTCCCCTGGAACGACTCAGGCCCCCTCGTGAGAGGAGGCCTGAGCGGTGAAGCTAGCTGGGTGACTGATGGGAATTGAACCCACGACAACCGGGACCACAACCCGGTGCTCTGCCAACTGAGCTACAGCCACCATGCCGCCGTCGCCCGGTCGATCGCCCCGGGCGGGGTGCGGACCAATAATAGCCACACTCCAACCAACCGCGTCCACCGGGTTGCCCGCTCCGCCGTGTGGCAGTCACAGACACCTCCGGTGTTAGGAGGGGCCCCTTCCTATACACCAGGCGTTAATAAGGTGCCCTTCCTTCGCTGCGGGTCAGAGGTCGGCGGCGATCGCCTTCGCCGTGTCGACGTCGGGGCCGGGCAGCGGGACGAAGATGGTGCGCCGGTAGTACTCCAATTCCCGGATGCTCTCCCGGACGTCCGCGAGCGCCCGGTGCGCCAGGCCCTTCTGCGGCTGGCCGAAGTAGACCCGGGGGTACCAGCGGCGGCACAGCTCCTTGATCGACGAGACGTCGATCATGCGGTAGTGCAGGTGCGCGTCGAGGCGGGGCATGTCCCGGGCGATGAAGCCACGGTCGGTGGCGATCGAGTTGCCACACAGCGGCGCGGTACGCGGGTCCTTGACGAAGCTCCTGACGTACTCCAGCACCAGGTCCTCGGCCTCGGCGAGGGTGACCGCCGAGCGGCGGACCTCCTCGGTGAGGCCGGATTTGGCGTGCATCGTCTGGACGATCTCCGGCATCGCCTCCAACGCGGCCTCGTCGGCGTGGATCACCACGTCGACACCGTCACCAAGCACGTTGAGGTCGGGATCGGTGACCAGTGCCGCAACCTCGATCAGTTTGTCCCTGCCGAGGTCCAACCCGGTCATTTCACAGTCGATCCAGACGAGGAGATCAGCCACCGGCACAGCCTACGCGCAGCCCACACCCCGCGGCTGCGCGCTCTCGGCCGGGCGGACCGCTAGGGTTTCTCAAGTGCCAGCCGATCCTGTAGCGCCACCCGCCGTCACCGACGACGATCCCGGCGGTCGTACGGTGCGTCGGCTGGTCGCCGTGGTGGCGCTGCTGGCCGTGTTGCCGGCGCTCTACGTGCCCGGCCTGGTGCACAACTTCTTCGATCTGAAGATCTACATGTCGGCGATGGACTGGTGGACGACGGGCCATCCGCTCTACGACTACGTCCAGCCGGACCGGGTTCAGGGTGAGCTCTACTTCACCTATCCGCCGTTCAGCGCGCTGCTGCTGTGGCCGTTCGGTCTGCTGAAGCTCGGCGTCACCGTGACGATCTTCACGGTGCTCACAGTGCTGGCAGTGGTGCTGACCACCCGGTGGCTGGTGATGCCGGTGATCGCCCGGCACGGCCTGCCACGGACGTTCACACTGGTCGTCGCCGTGCTGCTGGTGCTGGCCGTGGAGAGCACCCGCGAGACGATCACCTTCGGCCAGATCAACATGTTGCTCGTCGTGCTGATCCTGGGCGACCTGCTGTTCGCCGTGCCGCAGGCGCGGCGCTGGGCCGGGGTCGGGGTGGGGCTGGCGACGGCGCTCAAGCTCTTCCCCGGCATCTTCATCGTGTACCTGCTGGCCACTCGGCGGTGGCGGGCCGCAGTGGTGGCGAGTGCGACCGCGGCGGCGGCGACGCTGCTCGCGGCGGCCATCGCCCCGAGTGATTCGTGGCGGTTCTGGACCCAGGAGTTGTGGGACACCGAGCGCGTGGGCCGCACCGACTACGTCGGCAACCAGTCGCTGTTCGGCCTGCTCAGCAGGTTCACCGCGCCGGAGAAACCTGACCGGATGCTGTGGCTGCTGCTGGTGGCCGTGGTGGCCGGCTACGGGCTGTGGCGGGCCGCCCGCGCGGCTCGGGCCGGTGACCTGCTGACGGGCCTGACCTTGACCGGCCTGGTCGGCGCCCTGGTCAGTCCGATCACCTGGACCCACCACATCTACTGGTTCGTGCCGGCGGTGGTGCTGCTCGTCGACGTGGCGCTCAGCGCCGACCGACCGGACGAGTCACGTCGGCGCTGGTGGTCGGCCGCGCTCGCGCTGGGCACCACCGCTGTGATCACCTACGGGGTGGTGACGTTCCAGAAATGGGGAACGGACCCGGTCCGCACCCATGACCCGGTGGATTTCGTCACGCAGAACAGCTACGTGCTGCTCTGCCTGCTGCTGCTGGCAGCCCTGCCGATCCGGTCGAGCCGGGTCGCGGAAAAATCGCACCAAATGGACAGAGTTCCCCAGTAGCCACGATCACGGCTAATCTGGTCTCATCTACCTCAGGTGTCGCTCGGGTAGCACCGATCCCCCGGTGAGAGCGGCCCTCCGCGTCGGCAGCGCGGAGGGCCGCTCGCCGTCTCGTCCACCACCACCGGCCGGGCCGTCGGCTCCGCCGCCGCGGGCGGCCAGGCCAGGCTCAACGTCACCTCGGGCGGGCGGGGTTGCCCGGCCGCCTCGTCCAGGTCTCCGAGCGTGGCCGGTCGGTGGGCGGGCTCGGTGCCGATAGCCGAGCGGGGTCGCTCCCCCGAGCCGACCGGAGCGAGCTGCCGCACCGCAGGCATCGGTGGTGCGGCACCGGGCTCCCGGACGCCGAGGCCGCTCAGCGAGGTGACCCCGAGCCGGCCGGCCAGCACCGGCACCTGGTCCGGTTCGACAACGAAGACCACCTCGCGGGGGCGCTGCGGTCGCAGCAGGAGCAGCACCGCGCCCACCACCAGCAGCACCCCGAGGGCGAGCAGACCCCACGTCGCCGGGCCGGTCCAGGTCGCCCGCAACTCCGCCCGCAGATCCAGGGCGAGGTCGGCCCCGCCGTCGGGGCGCATCACCACCAGGCTCATCGGCTCACCGGCCAGGTCGCCGGCGGCCCACTCCAGCGAGCCGATCCCCTCGCGTACCCAGAAGGGGCGGCCCAGCGGGTTGGTCGCCTCGGTGGCCGCCGTTGCGACGGCCGGACCGGCCGGGTCCAGTCGGACGGGCAGCGGACCCCGGGCCAGCGCGACGCGACGGACCGTGGCGTGCGGCACGGGCTCCAGCCAGCGACGCACCTCCGCCGTAGGTGCCAGACCGACGAACGCCGGGCCGCCAGGGGTACGCGCGTCCACCCGCAGTCGGGTCTGGGCGGTACGCGCGAACGGCACTTCCTGCCGCAGCAGCCGGTCGAGGTCGCCGACGACGACGGCGTGCCCAGGTGTGCGGACCGTCTCGAACCGGGCCGTGAAGGCTCCGCCGGGGTCGGCGTGCCGGGTCACCAGCCAGAGCCCACCACCGACCAGGAGCGCCGGAATCCCCATGACCAACAGCAGCACTCCGGCGATCGCCCGCACGAAACGCATTCGCACCGTCCCCCTCCGTAGCCAGATACCCGGCCGACCTTACCGACGTACGCCCTCTGATCAGCGGATATCCACGGCACGGCCGATTCCGGTCCGGTGCGAAGCGCGCTGGCCCGCCGGAAACGAACTCCGGGGGGCCAGCGGGTGAGCGACGGGTCAGGACTTGGCTGCCGGCTCCCGGCGGGTCCGGGCGAACGCGAGGCCGCCCAGCACCAGGCCGGCCAGGCCGGCGACGAGACCGGCGACGCCGAGACCGATCGCGGCGCCCTCGCCTTCGTCGTCGTCATCGTCGGACGCGACGGCCGACGCGGCGGGTGCGGCCGACGCCGACGCCGACGCTGCCGGGGTGAGCGTGAGTACCGGCGCCGGGCTGTCCGGCTCCTCGCCGCCCGCAACTGGCTCGTCGATCCACCGCGAGATGTTGCCGTCCGAGTAGGTCTGCAGGGTCTTGAAGACCATCGACTCGACCTGGGGCAGCGGGCCCATCGAGACCGGGAACTCCTGGAACTGGCCCGGCTTCACCGCCGCGTCACCGGTGGCCGTCCAGGTGATCTTGGAAACGGCCTCGGTGAGCTGGCTGCCGTGCACCTCGATCGGCGGGTCCACCTTGCGCTTCTCGGTCGTCACCGTCCAGCCGGGCACCGGCATTGTCGACACCGAGCCGACCGGCGCGTTCTCCGGCAACACCACCTCCAGCTTGGTGGTCGACGCGGTGTCGCTCTCGTTGGGCACCCGGAACGCCACCCGGGCGTAGCCGCCCTGGGTCGCCTCCTTCGGGTTCACCGTGACGTGGGCGGACGCCGACCCGGCGAAGCCGAAAACGGCTGTGGCGACGGCGGTGAACGCCAGGGCGGTAGCGGCGGCTGCGGTACGCCGGAGACGGGTCATGAGCTTGGTGGACCTCTCTAACGGATGGGCACGGTGGCGGTCACCGTGGCCTGGTCGATGTCGGACGTACGGACGGTGATCTTCAGTTGCCACTCGCCTGCGGCCGGCATGCTGATGTCGCCGTACGAGTGGTTGTCCGTCAGCGGCAGCAGCGGGACGTCGATGGGCTCGATCCCCGCCGAGGGCAGCGCGGCCGTCGCCCGCCACTCCACCACCGGCTGCGGGCGGTTGTCCTTGGTGTACGCGTACAGGTGCATCGAGTTGTTGCCCCGCTCGGCCGGGTCCAGCTCGATCTGGAGCGTGAACAGCGAGCTGGACAGCGTGGTGGTGAAGAACCCGGCCTGGGTGCCGGACGGCTCGGCGACGGCAGTGCGGGCGGGCGTGGTCTGCACCAGGGTCGCCGACAGGCCCAGCACCACGACTGTCACAGCCAGCTCCACCAGGACCGCCCGGCGCACGGGCACCGGTCGCTGCGCCGCCGTGCGCCGACGTACCAACTGCCGGGAGTACGCGGCCACGGCGATCACCACAGCGAACAGCCCGACCTTGGCGAGCAGCAGCCGCCCGTACGTGGTGGCGAACAGGGCGTCCAGGGTGCCGACCTCGATCAGCGCCTGGACGATGCCGCCCAGCAGCAGCGCCGAAACGGCGAGCGCGGCCCAGCGCGACCAGATCGGCAGGATCGCGCCCAACTCCCGCTCGTCGGCCTGCCTCAGCAGGAAGACGGCGAGCATCAGCAGGCCGCCCAGCCAGACCGCCATGCTGCCCAGGTGCACAGCGTCGACCACAACGGATACCGCCGGCGCCGGCGAGGCCGCCGCGTGCCCGGCCAGCGGCCAGGTCAACAGGGCTGCCCCGCCCAGCACCGCCAGGATGATCGCGTCGGCCCGGCCGACCGGCCGGGCCAGCAGCGGCCGCAGCAGGAACGCCGACGCCGCAAGCAGGCCGAGCCGTACCAGGTGGGCGGCACCGAATGTGCTGCCCAACACACTGGAGAACCCCTCACCGGTGACCTCGAACAGCCCACCGCCGGCGGTGTAGGGCACCTGCAACCACAGGTCGGCGAGGGTGGCCACGGCGACCAGACCGAGACCCGTCCAGGCCAGCCGGGACGGCCCGCGCCGGGACAGCCGGCTCGGCCACAGCGCGGCGAGCACCAGCACCGGCCCGACCAGCAGCACCAGACCGGCGTAGCCGAGGAACCGGGCCACCTTCACGGCGGTGCTCACCACCGGGTCGGCGCGGCTGTCGTCCCCGGCGTCGACCGGCGCAGCCGACGGCGCGCCCACCGAGTAGGTGAAGGCACCGGAGACCGGGTGGCTGTCGGCGGAGATCACTCGGAAGCTCACCAGGTAGGTGCCGCGCTCACCGCTCGGGTCCACCGGGATCGTCACCACCCCGCCGTCGAAGGACGGCTCACCCCGGTCGGCCCGGGAGCCGTCCGGCGCGACGACCCGGATCTTGCCGGGAACCTTGCGGACCGCCTCGCTGAACGTGAGCACCACCTCGGCCGGCCCGCTGGGCACCACCGACGAGGCGGCCGGGCTGGTGCGGGACAGCACGGCGTGGGCGCTGGCCGGACTGGCGGGCACGATCAACAGGGCGACGACGGTTACCAGGAGGCCGGCGGCGGCGGCCAGCCGGGCCATCCAGCGGCGGGGGGCGACAGTCATGACGGTCATCGTCGCCGACGGAACGGGTGATCGGCGACCCGAGGTGGGCAGGTGACTCAACTGCGCTCAGCCGCCAGCGCCGCGCGCACGGCATCGCGTGTCATGCCCAGGTAGTCGGCGCCCGGAGGGAAAAAGTTCCCGACGTGTCGCAGACCATCCATGGGTCGAAGGACCCTGGCGTCACGGCGGTCGCCGCGTAACCTGTTTTGTCGTGAGCCCAGTCGCGCGTGACTTCGGTGTCGGTCCGGCCGGTGACGTCGTCCGGGACGAGGCCACCGAGTGGGCGCTGACCGCCCGCAACGGCGATCCGGCCGCCCAGTCCGCGTTCGTCCGGCTGACCCAGGCCGAGGTCTGGCGCTTCGCCGCCGCCCTGGTGAGCCCGGACAGCGCCGACGACCTCACCCAGGAGACGTACCTGCGGGCATTTCGGGCCCTGCCCGCGTTCGAGGGTCGCTCCACCGCCCGCACCTGGCTGCTCGGCATCGCCCGGCGGGCCTGCGCCGACCACCTCCGCACTGTCGTCCGCCGCCGCCGGCTCGACGAACGCCTGGCCGGCAACGCCCACACCGACCACCCGCATCCGGACCCCGCCGGGCAACTCGGGGCCACCGACCTCGTGCGCCGGTTGAGCCCCGAGCGACGCGCGGCGTTCGTGCTCACCCAACTGCACGGCCTGTCGTACGCCGAGGCCGCCGCCGTCGAAGGCGTGCCAGTGGGCACCATCCGCTCCCGGGTCGCCCGGGCCCGAGACGAACTCGTCCAGGCGGTCGGCGACGCCCTCGCCGGCTGAGCCGGAACTTCCGGCGGAGACGGAACGACAAATGACCGTGACAGCACCCACCACCCCGGCCAGCCGCTCGTCACTCGTGCGGCAGTGGCTCGGCCTCGCGGTCCGGCTCGGCCTCGCCGCAGTCTGGTTGGTGGCCGGCGCGTCAAAGGTCGGCGACCTGGCCGCCTCCGGCCGGGCCGTGAACGCCTACCAGGTGATGCCGTACGACGTGGCGACCGTGATCGGCGCCGCACTGCCCTTCGTCGAGCTGGCCCTGGGCGTGCTGCTGCTGCTCGGGCTGGCCACCCGGCTCAGCGCGGCGATCTCCGCAGCGCTGCTGCTGGTCTTCATCGCGGGCATCGCGTCGGCGTGGTCGCGGGGTCTGGCCATCGACTGCGGCTGCTTCGGCAGCGGTGGGCAACTCGCCGAGGGACAGGCACCCAGTTACCTCCCGGAGATCCTGCGGGACCTGGGATTCTTGGCGCTGGCCGGATTTCTGCTGATCTGGCCGCGTACGCCCGTCTCGGTGGACGGGTGGCTGTCCGCCGAACCGGCTGTGGAGGACGAGGATGAGTAGTCGCAAGGGGCAGCGGGACGCGGCCCGTGTGGTCCGCCAGCAACTGGCCCGTGAGCGTCGACGTCGCCGCACCATCTGGGTCTCGGCCGCCGCCGTCGCGGTGCTGATCATCGCCGGCCTGATCGGCTGGGCAGCCTGGTCCAGCCAGCGGTCCGACGACTTCACCACCCCGCCCGGCGCCAACGCCGACGGCACCGGCATCGTCACCGGCGGCGGCCCGGTGACCATCGACGTCTACGAGGACTTCCTCTGCCCGGCCTGCAACCAGTTCGAGCAGACCAGCGGGCCCACCCTGGAGCAGTTGGCAGCCGAGAACAAGGCGAAGGTGGTCTACCACCCCGTCGCGTACCTCAACCGCTTCTCCACCACCGCGTACTCCACCCGCTCGTCGGCCGCCTCCGGCTGCGCCGCCGCTGGCGGCAAGTTCCACGAGTACGCCAAGGCGCTCTACGCCAAGCAGCCAGCAGAGGGCGGCGCCGGGCTCAGCGACGACGAACTGATCGACATCGGCGCCGACGTGGGCCTCGACCGGGCCTCGTTCGGCAGCTGCGTCAAGGAGGGCACGTACAAGACGTGGACCGAGCACGTCACCGACGAGGCCAGCCGCAACAACATCACCGGCACGCCGACCATCCTGGTCAACGGGAAGCAGCTCGCCGACCGCAGCCCGCAGGGCCTCACCGCAGCCGTGGCGGCGGCCGGCAAGTGATCCGTACCCTGCTGTCCCGTGCCGGCCTGGTCGCCACCGCCGCCTGCGCGGTGACCCTGCTCACGGCGGCGCCCGCCGCCGCGCACGGCGCGGACGCCCCGGACGGCAGCGACTACCGCACCCGCGTCACTGGCGTCACGCCCGATCAGCGCGGTCTGGAGGTACGGGTCATCGAGGCGGGCGCCCGACTGGAACTGACAAACCGCACCGGCCGCCCGATCGAGGTGATCGGCTACTCCGGTGAGCCGTACCTGCGGGTCGGCCCCGACGGCGTCTACGAGAACACCCGCTCCCCCGCCACGTACCTCAACCGCACCCTCGCCGGGGACACCACCCTGCCAGCCGACGCGGACCCGGCCGCCCCGCCGTCCTGGCGACGCGTCGACGACGGCACCACCGTGCGCTGGCACGACCAGCGGGCGCTCTGGCAGGAGTCGGCGCCACCGGCCGCCGTACGCGCCGCGCCCGACCGCGAGCACCGGGTCCGGGACTGGACGATCCCGCTACGCGACGGTGCCGAGCCGGCGCGGATCAGCGGCACGCTGGACTGGGTGCCGCCGCCGGACGCGTACACCTGGTGGACGGTGACGATCGTGGGGGCGCTCGCTGTGGGGGCGCTCGGCCTGCTCGCCGCCGCCGCGCCGGCCGGAGCCCGGGCGTCGGCCGCGCTGGGCGTGCTGCTTGTCGTCGGCGGCGCGGTCGCCGTGCTCTACCCGGTGGGCCGCGAACTCGACGCCGGCGCCCAGGGCGTCGGCGGGGTGCTCGTCGGGCTGCTGGGCGGGCAGTTGTGGTCGCTGCTCACCGGCCTCGGCGCGATCGCCGCAGGCGCGCACGCGCTGGCCCGCCGCCCGGCCGCCGACTTCGCGGTGGCGCTTGCCGGAGCCTGCCTGGCGCTGTTCGCCGGGGTGGGCAACGCGGCGGTGTTCGCCCGGTCCGTCGCCCCGGTCCCCTGGCCGGCCGATATCGCCCGCGTCCTCGTGGCCGTGGTGCTGGTCACCGGTGCCGGAGCAACCGCCGCCGGAGTCCTACGCCTACACGCCGCCTCCCGAGCCCAAACCCAAACCCGAACCTAGCCCTCGCCCTCCCTCCCCCACCCTCAACCCCCGCGATCTGGCACTTTGTGTCCTCGATACGCGGCTTTTGTCGCTGATGCGGGGGCGGCAAGTGCAAGATCGGCGCGGGTCAGGGGTGTGGGTCAGGGGCGCGGGGGTGGGGTGGGGGTGAAGCCGTGGGGGAGCTCCAGGCGGTGGCGGGCCAGTAGGGCCGCGTCGGCCAGCAGGTCTGGGGTGGGGGCGTCGGCGACTATCCGGCCACCGTCCAGGATCACCGAGCGTTCGCACAGTTCCGCCGCGTACGGCAGATCGTGGGTGACCATCAGCAGGGTCACCGGCAGGCCGCGCAGGATCTCGGCCAGCTCGCGCCGGGCGGCCGGGTCCAGGTTCGACGACGGCTCGTCCAGCACCAGGATCTCCGGGTGCATGGCGAGCACTGTCGCCACCGCCACCCGGCGCCGCTGCCCGAAGGACAGGTGCTGCGGGGATCTGTCCCGGTGCTCGCTCATCCCCACCGCGGCGAGCGCCTCGTCCACCCGGGCGGTCAACTCCGCCCCGCGCAGGCCCAGATTCGCCGGCCCGAACGCCACGTCCTCCGCCACCGTCGGCAGGAAGAGCTGGTCGTCCGGGTCCTGGAAGACGATGCCCACCCGGCGACGCACCTCGGACAGGGTGGCCCGGTCCGGAGTGACGGTCAGCCCACCGACGCTCACGCTGCCCTGCGTCGGGGTGAGGATGCCGTTGAGGTGCAGCACCAACGTCGTCTTGCCGGCGCCGTTGGGCCCCCACAGCGCCACCCGGTCGCCGCGCGGCACCGTCAGGTCCACGCCGTGCAGGGCCACATGCCCATCCGGGTACGCGTACCGGACGCCACGAACGTCCAGCGAGACAGCGGTCTGCACGACTCCGATCATGTCAGCACGACGGCGACGGCAGCGATGGAGGCCGCCACCACCGGCACTGTCGCCGCGACGAGCCACTGGCCGGCGGTCGCCGCACCGTCGCCCTGCCACACGGCGGGCATCCGCCCCGTGTACCCCCGGGACAGCATCGCCAGGTAGACCCGCTCGCCACGCTCGAACGCACGCAGGAACAACGCCCCGATCCCGGCGGCGAATCCGCGCAGCTGCCACAGGAAACGCGGGTCGTCACCCCGCGAGATGCGGGCCACCCGCATCCGCCGCGCCTCACCGACGAGCACGTCCAGGTAGCGCAACATGAACGTGGCGATCTGGGTGAGCACCTGCGGACAGTGCAGCCGGTCCAACCCGACGATCAGGTCCCGGGTGGTGGTGGTCGCGGCCAGCAACAGCGAGACGAGGACACCCAGGGTGCCCTTGGCCAGGATGTTCCACGCCCCGTACAGCCCGTCCTCGGACAACCGCAGCCCCAGCACCTCGACCCGCTCGCCGGCACCGAGGAACGGCAGTGCCACGGCGAACAGCACGAACGGCAGCTCGATCAACGCCCGGCTGAGCAGCCAGCCCGGACCCACCCGGGCCAGCGCCGCCACCACCACTACCAGCAGGGCGTACGCGCCGAACGCCCAGAACGCCTCGCGTGGGGTGGCCACCACGGCGATCGTGAAGACCACCATCGCCGCGATCTTGACCTCGGGCGGGAGCCGGTGCACAGGCGAGTCCGACTCGCGGTACAACACGTGCCCGTGACCGGCGCCCATCCGCGTACCCCCTGATCAGCCGGCGGTGCCGGCGCGGCGCCGACCGTCGTCGGTTGCCGCGTCGTCGAGGGCCGGCGCCTCGCCGGTGGCCGGCGTGGTGCCTGCGGGCTGCGCGGCGCCACGGCGGCGCAGCAGCCAGAAGCCACCGGCGCCGATCGCGAACGTCACAAGCACCCCGAGCACCCCGGACAGACCCGTCGAGACGAAGCTGTTCTCCACGCCCCGCACGCCGTAGTCGGCGAACGGGCTGTCGCCCAGCTCGTGGTCCCGGGCCTGCTGCGCCGGGCAGCTGCCGCCGACGATGTTGTCGTCGGCGTCGACGGTGCAGCCCTTGAGCAGGGAGGAGTCCAGCCCGTCCGGGTGCGACGAGGCGTAGTTGCTCACGACCCCGGCCAGCAGCAGGGCGACCAGCAGACCACCGGCCAGGAACATCCAGGAACGGTTCTTCATCGAACACCTCCGGCGACCGGAACAGCGGGGGTGGCGGGGGAACGCAACGAGCGCAGCGCGTAGACCAGGTCGGGTCGCACCTTCGCCACCGTCAGCACGGTGGTCGCGGTGATCAGGCCCTCACCGATGCCGATCAGCAGGTGGACGCCGGCCATCGTGCCGGCCAGGCCGGCGAGGTTGCCGCCCAGGTCGGTGGTGCCGCCCAGCCAGTACTGGAGGACGAAACCCTGCGACGCCACGACCACGCTGACAAGCGCCGCGACGAACGCCGTCACGGCAAGGCCGGCGCGCGTGCGAGGCAGCACCCGCAGCATCACCGAGATCAGCAGGTACGCCGCGGCGGTACCGAGCAGCGCCATGTTCGTGATGTTGAGGCCGAGCATCGCCACGCCGCCGTCACCGAAGATCAATGCCTGTACGACGAGTACCACCGCCACACAGAGCGCGCCGACCCACGGCCCGACAAGCATCGCGGCGAGCGCGCCACCGAGCAGGTGACCACTCACCCCGGCCGTGAAGATCGGAAAGTTGAGCATCTGGACGGCGAAGATGAACGCCGCCACCAGGCCCGCCATCGGGGCGAGCCGGTCGTCCAGATCCCGCCGACCGCGCAGGACGCAGACGGTGAGCGCGCCGAGCGCCAGCGCCGCGAAGACCGCTGCCACCGGGCCGTCGATGATCCCGTTCGAGATGTGCATCGCCAGTGTTTCCACGCGACCTCCCCGCGTCAGCGGGCCCGTTCCGGGCCAGCGTGAGTCAGCCTATTTCTCAAGACTTGCTGTTGCCATAGCTTGGCAACAATGGATGTTCCTCGTCACTATCAACGCCCGCGAGGCGGTGGCGACGACGACACACCTCCCGGCGGTAGGGTCAGGCCATGACCGCGCCCGACCGCCTCTCCCCCGGTGACCCCGCGCCCGAGTTCACCCTCCCCACCGACACCGGCGACCAGCTCTCCCTTGCCGACCTGCGCGGCCGCAACGTGGTCCTGTACGCCTACCCGGCGGCCATGACCCCCGGCTGCACCAAGCAGGCCTGCGACTTCCGCGACTCACTCGCCTCCCTCCAGGCCGCCGGCTACGAGGTGGTGGGCATCTCCCCCGACAAGCCGGCGAAACTGGCGAAGTTCCGCGAGCGCGACGCCATCACCTTCCCGCTCGTGTCGGACGAGGACAAGGCAGTGCTCACCGCCTACGGGGCGTACGGCGAGAAGCAGCTGTACGGCAAGACCGTGACCGGAGTGATCCGCTCGACGTTCGTCATCGACGCCGACGGCAAGATCGAACGTGCGCTCTACAACGTCAAGGCCACCGGGCACGTCGCCAAGCTGCGCCGCGACCTCGGCCTGGACTGACTGACCTGTCACACCGGGCCGCTACGGTCCGTCAGTGGTCCGATACAAGTACACGCCCGAGGCGCTCGCCGAGGCAGCCGCCGCCGCACGCACCATCACCGAGGTGATGCGGCTGCTCGGCGTACGCGTCAGCGGCGGCTCCCACGCGCACATCAGCCGCCAGCTCAAGCGCTTCGGCATCGACACGTCGCACTTCACGGGCAGCGCCCACAACCGGGGCGCGCGCGGCGAACGGCGCACCACATCGTCACAGCTTCTGGTCGAGCTGCCCGAGGGCTCCCGCCGGACACCGGGGACGCGGCTGAAGTGGGCCTTGAGCACACTCGGCGTACCCGAGGAATGCGAAGAGTGCGGCACCGGGCCGGTCTGGCGAGGCGCTCCGCTGACCCTGCACGTCGATCACATCAACGGCGACTTCCTCGACAACCGGCCACCGAACCTGCGGCTGCTCTGTCCGAACTGCCACAGCCAGACCGCGACCTACGCCGGCCGGGGCAAACGGGGTGGCGAACTCACCGTTCCCGTGCGCGCGGCCGCAGGTGGTGAGGAATCCTCCGGTCCCCCTCGTCGTCGGATGTCGCGGGCGGAACTCGTCGACCTGTTCGCCCGGATCGACGCGCAGCAGATCACAGCCGTGGCAGCCGCACAGCACCTGGGCTGTCGCCCGGCGTCCCTGCAACAAAATGCGGCGGAGACTTGAGCAGGAAGGTCTGGTGACACCGCGGCTGGATCGCCGCTGGCGTTCGCTGGCACACCGCGACACGGTGATAGAACACGCGCTGGCGAATCCGGAGGTCGGGCCGAAGCGACTGTCGGAGATCCTCCGCGACCTGCCCGGCGGCCGATGCACGCTGAGTCACGGCTCGATCTCGGCCATCCTCAGAGAGGCCGGGCTCAACACCGTCGAAGCCCGACGCTTTAGAATCAGCACATTGGCGGGAGTGGCGTAACGGCAGCCGCGCAGGTCTTAGGAACCTGTATCCGAGAGGATGTGGGGGTTCGAATCCCCTCTCCCGCACCGAGTTGCACGTGCGGTTCACGCGCTGCGCATGCTGTCGGCAGGGTCACAACCCCGGGTCGATCGGGCATCTGACCAGCCAGGATTGGCGCCGTGAGCCTGCGTTTCGTCCTCGACCCCGACCTGTCCCCACAGCTGCGCGACGAGATCGTCGCCCTCTGGGTGGACGTCACCAATGCCGGTGGCGCGGTCGGCTTCGTGCCCCCGGTCACCGCCACCGAAGTCCGTACGATCGCCGATCCGACCTTCGCCGGCATCGCCGACGGGCCGGACCGGCTGCTGGCCGGGTACGACGGCGACCGACTGGTGGCGGTGCTTGTCTTCTGCGACAACCGGTTCCCGCTCAAGGCGCACTGGTGTGTGCTGAAGCGGGTGATGGTCCACCCGGACACCCAGGGCACGGGCTACGGGTCGGCGCTGATGCACGAGGCCGCCCGGCTGGGTCGGGAGTTGGGACACGAGGCGCTGCACGTAACGGTGCGTGACGGGCTGGGTCTGGACGGGTTCTACCGCCGCCTCGGTTACCGGGAGATCGGCCGGTTGCCGGGAGCGCTGCGGGTGGCGCCCGGCGACGATCGGGACGAGATCCTCATGTGGCTCGACCTGACCCCGACCGACTGACCGCTCAGCCACCTCGACCGCCGGCCGGTCGGCCACGCCCAGCCCAGCCGACAGACCTGTTCAGCCACACCAGCGGGCGGTGGGCCTTGTCGGGCGGGTGGAGGGCGTCCCGGCTGCCGACGCGTTCGCCTGCGCCACCTCCGCGGGGCGGCGCGCGGGTGTCGGCGTGGCGGCTGGTCGGGTGGTGGCCGGGCGGGCCGACGCCGGCGGTCGCGCTGTCGCGCGCGCGGTGCCGGGCTCGTACATCCGCACGACGCTTGTCTGCACCTGGCCGGGTGTCATCCGGATGCCGGACACGGTGACCTGGTGCCCGTACACGTCGCTGACCCGCACGCTGAACGGGCCGGGACCGGCGCCGGAGGCCAGCAGCCAGTAGTTGTAGTCCTGCCGGGCGGTCGCCCGCCACGGGCCGGTGGTGCCCTGGCGCACCTCGACGGCGCGCAGCGGGTTGCCGTGGTTGCCGATCCGGATGGCGAACCAGAACCGCGACGCGCCTTCCTTGATCCGGAAGGAGAGCGGGCCGGGTAGCGGCGGGTTGACCACGGCACGGTAGGTGATCGGGACGAGGCCCTGGACCGGGTCGGCGATCCGGGCGAAGGCCTCCCGGGACAGGTCGAGGTGGCCGGTCTCGCACTCCGGGCACTGATCCATGATCAGGACGCGGACGGTGCCCTTCGGGCCTGTGACGTCGAGGAAGCCGCCGCAGGCGGCACCGGCGGCGTACTCGGTCGGGCCGAGCGCCACGTAGAGCCGGTTGGCCGGGACGGCCGGGTTCGAGCAGTTGCCGCCGCCACCGTTGGAGTCGTAGAAGGTCGCCTTGCCGCTGTGGGTGGCGGTGCCGGTGGGTGGTGCGGCGGCGAGGGTCCGGCCGGCGGCGCAGGCGGGGGTGGAGCCGGAGCGCAGGGCCAGGGTGAGTCCGAGCGCCGCCGCGAGGACTGTGACGCCGGTGGCGACGAGCCAGGGCAGCGGGCCGGGCCTGGGTGCCGGCGGGTTGTCCGGGGCACGGTCCAGGTCGAGTTCGATGTCGACGTCGGTGCTGCTGACGCCACCGGGAGCGCTTCCGTCGGTCACGTCGGCGATGCTGCCGGACCCGTGTGCGGGCGAACAAGCCGGCTAAGCGAAAGCTAAGACAGCATCGACGGACGGTGAGCGGCGCGTTCCTTCTGCAGGCCGGCGGTCAGCGTGGCCAGGCTCTGCAACTCGCCCGCCAGGCCGGGCCGGTCCCGCAGGACGTCCTCCAGGCGGGCGCGCCACAGCCCGGTCTCGACCGACGCACGGGTGCCGTCGGGGTCGTGCCGGAGCTGGTCGCGGGTCCGTTCGAGCGACTCCTGGCAGGTCGGCCCGAGCAGGTCGCCCACCTGAACGCTGAGCCAGTCGAACAGGTCTTCGTCGCGCGTCGCGCCGACGAGCACCCGGGCCGCTTCCCATGCCACCCGGGGCTGATGCAGGGCCACCATGGCGTCACCTCCAGATTCGACAATCATCGATCGGGGCCGCGGGCGCGGCAATACCTGGCCGGTCAGGGTTCGATGACGATGGGATCGCCAACGTGCAGTGGGCCGCTGTCGACGGGCACCAGGTGCAGTCCGAAGAGGAGTTTCTGCCTGATGTTGCGGTGGCGGCCGAGGGTACGCAGGGGCTCCTTCGTGCGTACCCCGGCTTCCTGGTCGGTGGTGGTGACCACGCAGCGGTCACACGGCCCGGCGGCGCGCATCAGCAGGTCACCGATGCGCACCGGCCGGCCGGCCCAGTCGTCCTCGGCCCACGCCGGCGCCTCGTCGACCACCAGGTTGGGCCGGAACCGGGCCATTGGCACCGCCTGCTCGCCGGCCTCGGCGAGCCATCCGTTGAGGGCGTCGAGGGAGGCTGTGTTGGCAAGCAGCAGCGGGTAGGCGTCGGCGAAGCTGACCTGGTCGCCGGTGTCGTAGTCGCGTTCGTCGGCGGCGAGGTGCCGGGCCGGTCGGGCCAGCCAGACGAGCCGGACGGGCCGGTCGAGCAGTTCGCCGAGCCAGGCGTCGGCCGCCGGGCCGGCGGGTAGCGCGGGCACCGGGATCTTGCGGTGACGGAAGGTGCGGACCGGTACCGGGTCGCCGCCTGTCGGCTCGGGCACGTCGAGGTCGGGCTGCCCGTCGGCGCGCAGCGTCAGGCCGCCCGGGCGCACTGTGGCGCGCAGGCCGACCAGCCGGGTGGTCTCCCGTTGGGTGACGCCGACGCCGGCGGCGTCCACCACCATCCAGCGCCGGTCGCCGGCCAGGCCCCAGGGCTGCACGAGCGCGCCGTCGTGATCGAGGCGGTGACAGCCCTTGACTGGGTACGTGTGGATCGAGGTCAACCGCACCCGGCTACCATGCCACGCCGATGCCGTCGCCGGGGTACCAGTGGTTGGCGGGGCTCTCCCGGTAGGCGAGGAACCGGCGGCCGGTGCGTTCGGCGTGCTCGGCGAGCACGTTGGTGCTTGTGACGTTGTCGGTGAGCAGGATCGCGCCGGGTGCGAGTTTCGGTTCGACAGCGTCGAACTCGCGCTTCTCGTGGGCGCGGCTGTGGTCGCTGTCGTGCAGGAACAGGTCGACGGGGCGGTCCAGCGCGCCGATCGAGGCGATCGAGTCGCCGATGACCAGGTCGACGACGTCGGACCAGGGTTCGCTGCGGGCCAGGTAGCCGGCTTCGGGGTTGATGTCCAGCGAGGTGACGCGGCCCGGGTGGCCCTCCTTGGCGTTGCGCAGCAGGGCGGCGGCCAGCACGCAGGTGCCGAGTCCCTTGTCGACGCCGGTCTCGACGATGTGCGTGGGACGGGTGGCGCGGACGATGGCGTACCAGCCGATCCGGCGGGCGTAGCGGACCTGCCTGTCGGCCAGGCCGCGACGGGCGGCGCCGGCGGTGGCCCGCTCGATGTGCTGGCGCAGCGCCTGATCGGACTCGATCTCGCCGAGCCATTCGCGGACCTGAGTGACCGGTCGGTCACAGACCACGCTGACGAACCAGGCCAGGTGGTTGCGGCTCAGCTTGGTCAACTCGTACGTGTAGTTGTGATGTTCACGGGAGGTGACAAGCCACCGGGCCGAGACGCGCAGCACCTTGGCGTCGTGGCGGGCGACACGGGCGAGCCGCTTGGGGAACGCGGCGACCGGGGCGAGGGGAGTGCGGGCGATGGCCCGTCGGAGCTTCGTTGCGTCCACGGCTGGTTCATACCAGGTTCGCGCCACCGTGTGTCGGAAAACTATTCAGTCGCCATGCGGACCGCGCTGGAAGTGACAGGGGTACCTGGTCGTAACGCGAAATCAGTAGCATCGCGCCTATGCAGTATCGCCAGGAGCACGCGGAGCCCGAGACGGAGTTCATCGCGGCGCAGTCACCATCGGAACCCACGACGGAGGCGCCGCCGAAGCGCCGTCGCCGGTGGCGAAAGGTCGTTCTGATCACCTTCGTGGTCCTGGCGTTGCTCGCCGGCAGCGGCATGGTCGCCGGAGGGCTCTACTTCCGTTCCATCAATTCGGGGATCGAGCGTGTCGACGCGTTCGGCAACGTGCCCGAGGCCGAACGCCCGCAGGTGGCCGAGAAGGCCAAGGGCGCGATGAACATCCTCATCCTCGGCAGTGACACGCGTGACCCGGAGAACACCGGTGGTTCCCGCACCGACACCATCATCCTCGCGCACCTGCCGAAAGACCGGTCCAGCGCGCAACTCATCTCGATTCCCCGGGACACGTGGGTGCCGGTGCCGCGCTCGAAGGAGGGCCGGGGCGGCCGGGACGCGAAGATCAACGCATCGTTCGCGTGGGGTGGCGTTCCGTTGATGGTGCAGACGGTGGAGAAGTTCACAGGCGTCCGCATCGACCACGTGACGATGGTGGACTTCTCCGGTTTCAAGGAGATCGTCGACGCGCTCGGTGGCATCGACATCACCGTGGAGAAGGGGTTCACCTCGACGCACTCGCTGAACCCGGACAGCCGACGGACGTTCAAGGCCGGCACCCAGACGTTCGACGGGGCCGCCGCGCTCGACTACGCCCGCGAGCGGTACGCCTTCGCGGACGGCGACTTCAGCCGGATCAAGCACCAGCAGCAGGTCATCAAGGCGATCCTCGACAAGGCCGCCTCCGGTGGCACCCTTGCCAACCCCGGCAAGTTGAACTCGTTCGTCCGGGCCACCGCCAACGCCGTCGCGGTGGACGAGTCGATGTCACTGGTGGATCTGGCGATGGAATTGCGGCACCTGCGCAGCGGCCAGCTCGGCTTCTACACCTGCCCCACAAAGGGCACCGGCATGATGGGCACCGAGAGCGTGGTGCTCGCCGATGTCGCGAAGGCCCGCACGCTCTTCGACGCGGTACGACGCGACTCGGTCGACGAGATCACCGCAAACCAGCCCAGTTCCTGACCGACAGGGCGCAGTTGGATTCATCCAAACGGCCCTGTTGACTGATGCGATGTGGTCATATTCTGCCTTCGCCCCGGCAGACATTCGTGTCGCCGTGGCACCACGGGGAGGGACACACATTGATGTCGAGCGAATCGACATCGACAAAGCTCGCGGAGAACGCGCCTGAACGCGCGCTCTCCGCGGACCACGTCGACAAACATCAGGGCCCGACGGCCGTCGACCAGCAACCAGATCTCGACACCACGACTGTCCTGCCGTACGCCAGTTCGCGTACGTCGAAACGCACGAACCCGCTGCGCGCGTGGATGCTGGCAGTGCCGGTCGACCTGGCCGCTCTCCTGGCGCCGCTGCTGGTGAACGACCAGCGCTACTGGCGCGGCACCCTGGCCATGGCCTGCGTGACAGTGGTGATCTTCGCGGTTGGCGGCCTCTACCGGCCACGGCGGCATCTGAGCATCCTCGATGAGCTGCCGAGCCTGAGCGGCCGCCTGCTGGCCTCCGCCTCCGTCATCGCGATCATCGCCGCGACCCGGCACGACTCCGCCACGTACCTGGCGGGCTTCATGCGCGGCGTCGCACTGTCCGTCGTGCTCGTCGTCCTGGGTCGGGCGCTGACCCGGACCCTCGTGATGACAGCGCGGCGACGGCGCTGGGTGGAGCACAACGCGATAGTGATCGGAGGTGGGCCGATCGGCGTCGAACTGGCCCGCCTGCTGCGCCGTTACCCCCAGTACGGGCTCCGCTACGTCGGCTGCGTCGACACAGTGCCGCGCGGTGCCGGGATCCAACTGGCCGGCAGCCTCGACGACCTGGAGTACCTGGTCCGTCTCCAGCGGTGCGACGTACTGATTCTCGCGGACCCGGCCAGCTCCGAGTCGACGGTGATGGAGGTGCTCCGCCGGCCGCTCAGCGCAGCCTGCGATCTGTGGGCCGTTCCCCGGTTGTGGGGTTCCCGCTCAGCAGCCGGTAACCCGGACCACATCGGCGCCATCCCGATCGTGAAGATCGGCGACACCACGCTCTCCGGCCCTCGGTGGGCGCTCAAGCGCGCGTTCGACGTGGCCTTCGCGTCGCTGTTCCTTGTGGTGCTCAGCCCGGTGATGCTGCTCTGCGCCATCGCCGTGCTGCTGGAGAGCGGTGGCCGCGGTGGCATCTTCTTCCACCAGGAGCGGATCGGCAGGCACGGCAAGCCCTTCCAGGTCATCAAGTTCCGGTCGATGCGCCCGGTCAACGAGCACGAGTCGCAGACGAACTGGTCGATCGCACACGACAAGCGGGTCGGCCCGGTCGGGCGACTGCTGCGACGTACCTCCCTGGACGAGCTTCCCCAGTTGTGGAACATCGTGCGCGGTGACATGAGCGTGGTGGGTCCGCGACCCGAACGTCCGTACTTTGTGGAGAAGTTCTCGGCGGAATACCCGACGTACGCGATGCGGCACCGGGTGCCCGTGGGACTCACCGGGCTCGCGCAGGTCAGCGGCCTGCGCGGCGACACGCCGATCTCCGACCGCGCCCGGTTCGACAACTACTACATCGAAAACTGGTCGCCCTGGCTGGACGTCAAGGTGCTGCTACGGACCGTGGCGGAGGTGTTCCGGGCCGGCGGTCGCTGACGAGCGGAACCCCGCCCGGCCGCGCACCGGCTTCGGACGCGACAGCGCGGCGTGGGATCATCGTCCGTCCACGGTGTCACGGGGAGGGAACGGACTCATGGCCCACGAGGACAGCGCGGCCCGACCGGGTGGTCGGGCTGTCAGCCGTCGCTCGGCGTTGTTCCGGGGCGGTGCTGTCGCTGCGGGCGTGGGCACTGCGGCTCTGGGCGGTGCCGCAGCCGCCAACGGGCTCTCGTCCCTGGGTGACGGCCGGGTGGTGAACGTCCGTGACCACGGTGCGACAGGTGACGGCGCGGCCGACGACACCGAGGCGCTCCAGGCTGCGATCGACGCCGTACGCCCCACCGGTGGGATCGTGTTCCTGCCACCCGGCGTCTACCTGACGCGGCGTCTGACACTGCGCTCCCGGGTGCACCTGCGCGGCTCCGGCGGCGATGCGACGGTCCTGCGGCTGCGGGCGGGCGCGAACTCGGCGATCCTCGAGTCGGAGGATTTCGCCCGATTGACGGGCACCCGCTCCGACGCGGGCATCACCCTGTTCAGCATCCGCGACCTCACCCTCGACGGCAACAAGGAGCAGAACCCGGCCGGCGGCTACGGGCTGCGGGTGTACGGGTACGGCTACGAGATCACCGAGGTGATCATCTTCAACTGCCGCAACGACGGCATCTTCAGCGAGTGGGGTCCGACCGCCGCCCTGGCCGCGCCCTCGCACCAGATGGAGGCCCGGCTCACCGCCGTCCGGGCACACGACAACGACGGGCACGGCGTCGCCTTCCAGGGTCCGCACGACTCGATGTTCCTCAACTGCGTGGCTTTCGAGAACGCGGGCGCTGGGTTCCGGGTCGCCGGCGACTCGACGGGTACGCAGATGGTGAACTGCCACGCGTGGGGCATCCGGCAGGACGTGGCGTTCGACCTCGCGGCAACGAGCGTCGGCTGCGTCAACTGCTACGCCGACCTGAACGGCGGTGTGGGCGTACGCATCTCGCGCAGCGACTGCCGCTGGGTGGGCGGGTTCGTGCTGGGCTACAACGAGTCGCACCCGAACCCGGAGATCGGCGTGCAGTTCGCGCCGGGAACGCAGCCGGACGAGCCGTCCGGCTGCGTCGTCGACAGCAGGGTCGTCAACTGTGGGACCGCCGCCGTCGACTTCGGCGCCGACCGTGGCCTGTCCAACGTCCGGGTCAGCATGTTCCAGCCGGGTGCCCTCGCGGACGGCGGCGGGCGCATCGCGGGCACCGGTCGCGGCTGGATCGGCAACCCGGCGGCGTCGACGCAGGTGGAGATCGTGCAGGGGCTCGGCGACGCGGACCGCAACCTCGTCGTACGTCCCGCGTTCGACCTGCGGTCGCAGCCGACCCCCGACCGTCCGTCGGGTGGGAGCGTGCGTGTCTTCGCCCGCGAGGTCAACGGCCGGACCCAACTGTGCGCGATCTTTCCCAGCGGCGCCGTCCAGGTAATGGCCACCGAACCCTGACCGTACGTCAGACCGGCGCCGAGGATGCCGTCGCTCGTGTCGCCCGGTGCGCGCCGACGTGCCCGGGTGGGCGCGCGTCCGCCGATGTCGACTCGGCCGGTGTCTGTCGCATCCGCCCGAGGAACCACACCACCACAAGCGCCTCGCAGAGCAGCAGTTGGAGCACCAGGTCGGACACCTCGGTGGCCCAGACGAGCGCCACCGCGACACCTGCGAACGCGATGACCCGCGATCCGATGGCGGAGGCCAGGTAGCGACGCGGACGGGCCCAGGTCATGTGGCGGACGGACAGCCAGGTGGAGACCGCGAGCAGCAGCTTGTAGAGGCAGTAGCCAGCGATCGCAGCGGCACCCACGGCGGCCAGGTCGGGGGCGAGCAACCGGCGTACCTGTTCGCTGGCGAGGACCACCACCGACACGCCGAGCCACGCCACGAGGGTCAACCCCCGGGTCACAGTGCGCCAGCGTGCCGTCCGGCCAGCCACGATGTCCTCGCGGGTGCTGGCCGAGAGCACCACGTGGAACGGGCCGAAGACGAGATCCAGCGCCCGCAGCACCACCACTGCCGTCTGCCCCGCGGCGGCACCCGCCACCGACGGCAACGCGATCGTGTACGCGAGATCCGCAAGAGCCGCCACGCAGTAGACCGAGCCGACCGACAGGCTCTGCCGGGCACCCGGCCGGACCGTACCGGCCGACGCGGCCCGGGATCGCAGCGTCACCCAGGCCAGCACGGCGAGCTGAGCGGGCACGGCGGCGATGTCCACGCGCACGTCGGCAGAGAGGAGGAGCACACCGCTCACCAGTGTCCCGAGGGCGGTGAGCTGGGGAATCAGGTTGGCGCTGCCCGGTGAGCGGGTACGCGCGCAGGCCCAGAACATCGCCTCCACCGGCAGTTGGAGGAGCACCGGGGCGACCACGCACAACCGGTCGGTGAGGCTGCTGTCCGGCAGCGCCACCGAGACCGACAGGAAGGCCACTGCGGCGACCGGCAGCGCCACCAGGGCGGACACGCGTCGTGCCCAGCTCTCCAGGCGCCAGTCGTCGGGCACGACTCCCGCCGACAGCGGCCGGCCGACAAGCGCCTCCATCAGCGTGTACGGGATGGAGAGCAGGGTGCCGAGCAGTGCGACGAGTGCCAGCCGGTCGTTGTCGGCCCAGGACGCGTAGAGGAACAGCGCCACGCTGGACAGCCGGGTGAGCGCCTGCACGGAGATCTGCGACCGTTGCAGACGCAGCACGGTGGTGGAGAGGAAACGCACTGTCACCACCTCCGGTTGTCGTCGGGGTGCCGACGGTCCGGGCGGGTCACCGGCAGGACAGCGGTGCTGTCGTCGTCCCTGGGGCCGTACGGCGGGGGCGGTTGCTGTTGTCGCGGTGGCGCGGAGCGCTGCGGGTCGCCTCCCCTGCGTGCCGGGCGTTGTGGGCCGTCTCCCCTGCGTGCCGGGCGCTGCGGCGGGAGGACCACGGTGTCGGCGTCGACGGGCTGCCGCACGGTCCTCTCCGGTTCCACCCGGGGCAGCACGGCGGTCTCCGCCTCCACCCGGGGTAGCACCACCGTCTCCGCGTCGACGGGCCGCCGCCGCTCGGGCGGTCGGACCGGCGGGTACGCGACGGGCGGGACCGCCTGTCGCACCTCGACGGCGGGCGCAACGGGCGCCGGCGGCAGCGGGTCCAGGTGGTTTCCGTACGCGACGAAGAGCGCCAGACACATGGTCGCGCCCGTGTACTCCCAGGCTTCGATGACGAGGAACGCAGCCGAGAGGCCGGTCAGGACGGCGAGGTGCGAAACGGCGGACGGGCGCGTGGAGGCGTACCGCCAGAGCCGGGCGAGCAGGTATCCGATCCCGGCGATCAGCGCCACCATCATCGGCAGCCCGTACTGGAGGGCGACGCTGACGAAGTAGTTGTCGACGAAGACCTGCCCGCCGGAGGCGGCCCGCGACACTGTCGCCGCTCCGGCGGCGCCGATGCCGCGACCCCAGAGGGGAAGGTCACCGTCGAGCAGCCCCGACCACACCTCGAAACGCTGGAAGAGGCTGCGGGCACCGGTCGCGCCGACGGCCACGAAACCGACGGTCACGCACGCCACGACACCGAGACCGACAAGGCGGGCGCGGCGACGAGCGGCGGCGCCACCGGACCGGTTGCCCACGGCGGCGGCGATGACCCCGCCGACGACAAGCAGCGCACCGGAACGGGACGTGCTGAGCGCGAGGCAGACAACTGCCGAGACCGCGCCGACGTGCCACGACAAGCGGGTGGGTCGGGCGCCGGAGGTCAGCCAGAGCGCCACGTACCCGAGCAGGAACGCGCCGGCGAGGATGCCCAGCTCGGCGTTGACCTCGGTGAGGCCGGGAGCGCGGAACGTGTCGCCGATGTAGCGGATCGCCTGGCCTTCTTCGAAACCCCACTGGACGAGCTGCTGCGGCCCAATGATCAACTCTGCGACCGTGGCGACGCCGTTTGCCATCAACAGCCAGGCGGCGACCGTCACCATCCGGGTCGTCCCGGACGCGCCCAGGCCCAGCAGAGCCAGCAGGAGGAGGAACGGCAGCACTGTGAGCCGGAGCCCGGACAGGGTCTGCCCCGGCCCGTGGTGCGCGACGCCGATCAGGCTCCATACGCCCAGCACCAGCAGGCCCACACTGACGCCGATGACCTGCCGGCGGCTCCAGCCACCACGTAGCACGCAGCGCAGGGCGTGCACGCCGGCTATCGCCGTGGCGGACAAGCCGAGGGCGTACTCGCGACCACCGAAGGCGTCACCGACAAGCCCTTCCACGCCGGCGAGGCGCAGCCCCAGCGGCGCGTTGAGCACGACGAGGACGTACGCGAGGCCCGGCAGTGGAAACACCGCGAGCGCGGCGAACACGACGACGAGGGCCGGCAGGAGCGGCGGGACACCGGCGAGCAGGCACACCACTGCGGCAACCGGCACGGCGGCAACCGCGCCGAGCAGGGCTCGCACCGTACGCCAGCGGATCGGGCCCGGCGACCGCACCGCGCGCCGACCGGCCGTCATCGTCTTGTTGCCGGGACTCGTCGCCGTCCCGCGTCGTCAGCGCGCAGCGCGGTGTAGGCGTCGACGACAGCGTCGACGTGCCGGTCCCAGTTCAGCTCGCGCCCGTCCCGGGCCGCGGCAGCCGCGATCGTGTCGTAGTCGGCAGGTGGCGTGCTGGCGGCCCGACGCAGCGTCTCGGTCAACTCCGCGCGTGTCCGGAAGATCCGCAGGGATTCGTCCGAGGCCATCGGCGGCCGGGCCACCTCGCTGGAGATGATCGGGCGGCCGGCCCGCAGCGCCTCGACGCACGAGATCGGGAAGTTCTCGGCCCACTGGCTGGGGAAGACGAGCCAGCCGGCCCGCGCCATCGCTGCCTGCTTGCCCTCCGCGTCGAGGAAGCCCAGGTATTCGAGGCCGGGCAGTTCCCGCGCCGCCGCCTCGACGTCGGCCCGGCGTGGGCCGTCCCCGCCGATGAGCAGAGTGGCGCCGTCGTGGCCGGCCACCTCCCGCCACGCGGCCAGCAGCAGGTCGATGCCCTTGTGCTCACTGAGCGCGCCGAGGAACAGGAACACCGCGGGGTTGCCGGCCGGCCAGGACACCGGGCCGCCGGTCTCCGGCACGGCGAGCGGTACGACGGTCCCGCCCAGCGTGGACCCCTGCGAAAGGTGCCGCTGCGCGATGTCCCGGGTACGCGCGGCCGGCCACAGCAGCGAGACCCCACGCAGTTGCCGGACCAGCCACGCCGACCGGGCTCGCAGCAGCCGGTCAGTCAGGTCTGACCTGCCCTGGTTGGCGAGGCTGTTGTTCGGGTCGGCTACGGCGTAGTCGTGGACCGTGTGGCAGGTCGGCCACGTTCTGGCGATCCGGGCCAGCGGCAGGACGCCCAGGCCCTGCCAGTTGTGCACGTGCACCACGTCGGGTGCGAAGTCGCGAAGGGCGTTCAGGCGCAGGCCGGTCGGGTCGGCCAGGTCACCGAGATGGGTGAGGACCTTGCCGAGCCTCGGGTCGGCGCCGCCCAGGCGGGCCGAGATCCTCGTGTCGACGGGCGCGTCGGTAGGCAGGCTGTGCGGCGACGGGCGGCTGAACACCTGCACCTCGTGACCGCGGTCGACGAGCGCGGCGGAGAGGTCCCGCACGTACTGCTCCGCGCCGCCGCGGATCGCGAACGACGAGTGGACCATGGCGATCCGCACTGCTCAGGCCTGCTTTCCGGTCGTCTGGGACAGGGCACGGCCGTCCTGGTCGGCGTCGAGCAGGTGCGCCAGGTGAGCGGTCGCGTCCCGCCAGGAACGACCGGCGGCACCCGCCCTCGGTCGAGGGCCTCCGACGGCCTCGCCCACCGCCCGGACCAGCGCCGCCGCCGTCCAGGTCGTCATCCGTTCGGCCCGACCGTCGGTCGCCTCCAGCAGTGCGGGGTCCGGTGAGATGACTGTGGGGGTGCCCAACCGGAGCGCCTCGGCGGCCGGCAGCCCGTACCCCTCGAAGTGGCTCGGCATCAGGAACGCTGCGGCGTTGGCGACGGCCGCCGCGTAGTCGGCGTCGGAGAGCCGGTCGAGCAGCACCACCCTGTCGGCCGCCGGGGACGCCGCCACGGCGTCGGTGAACCTGTCGATGCGCTGACCGCCGGTCAGCACCGCGAGCACCAGGTCGGGAAGGTCGCCCAGAGCCTCGACGGCCAACTCGACCCCCTTGTGGGCCGCGTGTCCGGCGACCAGGAGATACGGGCGCACCCCGCCGGTCCGGGCCGCGAGTTCCGGCGGAAGCGCACCGGGTACGACGTCCACGTCGCTGCCCGGATACCAGACGGTGGCCCGGTTCTCCGGCACGCCGTAGAGCCCGAGGAGGTCGTGGCGGGTACGGGCGCTGACGCAGAGCAGCTGACGGGACCTGTTGATCGCCGTCGCGTAGCTGGCCCGCCGGTACTGCCGCACCGACGTCGACAGGTCGTGCGGCCAGAGCCGGAAGGCGAGATCGTGGACGACTGTGGTGACCGGCAGTTGGCTGCCGACCATGGCGACCGATGGGCTCAGGGAGAGCACCCGTGCACCCGCCGGCTCCTGCCGGGCCTCACCGGTGACCCGACGCAGCGTCGTGGTGGCGGCTGCGACGGCCCGGGCCCGGTCACCGGCCTGCCGGCTGACCACCGCCACCTCGGCGGCGGCCCCGGCGGGCACCTCCCACGTCGGAGGTACGGCGACCAGCCGCAGCCGCTGCCCGGCCGGCCAGTGCCGCACGACCTCGGTCAGGACGCGGGTGATGCCGCCCGGACCGACACCGCTGCAGTCGACGATGGTGTCAGCGGGTCTCATGCGCGATCCACTCGCCCATCTCGTGCTGGAACCGTTGCGGTGAGAAGGCCATCGCGTGTTTGCGGATGCGCGCCCCGTCGAGTTCGCCGACACGGCGTACGGCGGCGGCGTGGTCGGCCGGTCGCATCGAGCCGATCAGGAAGCCCGTCTCGCCGTTGACGACAGTCTCCAGCAGGCCGCCGGTGTTCAGACCGATCACCGGCGTCCCGCACGCCTGCGCCTCCACCGGGATGATGCCGAAGTCCTCGTGTGCCGGGAACAGCAACGCCCGGGCGCCCGCGTAGAGCTCCCGCAGCCGTTCCCGGGAGGGCCGCACCTCGAAGGTCACCGGCACGCCGACGGTGGCGGCGAGCCTGCGCAGCCTCGCCTCCTCCGGCCCGGAACCGGCCACGACAAGGGGCAGCCCTGACTCGCCGGCGATCTCGATCATCAGGTCGAAGTTCTTGTACGGGATCCAGCGCCCCACACCCAGCAGGTAGTCGCGGGCGGGTTGGGCCGGGGCCTCGGCGAAGTACTCGACGTCGACGGGCGGGTGGATCACCACGGCGTCACGCTTCCAGAACCGCTGGATGCGCGCCTGCACCTCGCGGGAGTTCGCGGCGTACGCGTGCACGTGCCGGCTGAGCCTGACGTCGACAGACTGGAGCGCCTTGCGGGGACCGCTGAGCAGCGCGCCCGAGCCCCGACCGTCGAAGTCCGGGCTCCAGACATAGCGTGCCGGTGAGTGCACGTAACTGAGGTGCCGGGTCCGTTCCGGCGGGCCGAGCCGCACGGTGTGGGCGAACGCGTGGCTGGACGAGATGACCACGTCGTAGCGTTCGTCGCCGACTGTCCGCCAGGCCAGGGGCATGAGGGGCAGCGCGAGGGCCTTGCTGCGGCGCAACGGCGTCTTGGCCAGCCAGGTCTCGTGCAGACCGAGGCGGTCCACCTCGACGTCCCGGTCCGCCCAGAGCACGATGCGCCGCGCATGCGGCACGAGATCCGCGATGGCGAGGAACACGTTCTCCGATCCGCCCGTGGCGCCGAACCACTCGTGGACGACCGCCACGGAGCGGTCGGCGAGCAGCGGCGTCGACGCCGGGGACGGCACGGTCGGCTGGACGTTGTCCAACGAGGTCATCGTTCCTCACTCATGTCAACGGTCGGCTCGCCGGGCGTACCGGTCCGGTGCCGGTGTCAGCTGTTGCGGCGCCACAGGTCCCGCAGCGCGTCCCAGTTGCCGGCGATGCCGGCTTCGCACAGGGTTTCGACGTAGAAGGCGCCGTTGACGTCGTCGCGGTCCCACCACACGCCGCACACGGTCCGGCCGTCTCCGCCCTTGAAGGCGTACTCGACGTAGCTGCCGGGTGCGCCGGTCACGCCGCCAGTCGTCCGGGTGGCCTCGCGCAGCCCCGGCGCCAGCGCGCCGCCGGCCAGGTTGAGCTGCTGACGGTACGCACGCGCCGCGTCCTTCTCCGCCTTGGCGGGGTACAGCGCGAAGTGCACCGAGGCTCCGCCGTACCGGCAGAAGACGTGGCGTCGCTCGTCGGCCGGCAGCGGCGGGCCGCCGACCTCGGTGTCGACGGCGCACCCGCCCGCGGCGGCCAGCCAGGGCTCTGCCAGCGGCGCGAGGTCGCCGTCGAACTTGGTCTTGTTGATGGAGAACTGCGTCGCCTCGAAGGGAGCGAGCGAGGCGTTCGGCGCCGGCGCTTCGGGCTCGTCGTCGGAACGGTTGACGCCGCCGACGAAGAACCCGGCGGTGCCGGCGGCCAGGACGAGCACCACTGCCGCGACAGCGAGGAGCCACTTGGGCCGCTGCGGGGGCCGCTGCACGGGCGCGATCCGCCGACCCGTGCCGCCGAACGGATCCTGCGGGAGCGACTGCGGCGGGAGGCCGGCGGACGCGGAGCTGTAGGTCGCGGGTGCCGGGCTGTGGGTCGCGGAGCTGTAGGTCGTCGGTGTGAGGCTCTGGGTCGCCGGTTCCGGGCTGTGGGTGGCGGGTGCGGGGCTTTGCGACGGTACGGGTGAGCCGGGCGCACCTGAGACGGGCTGCGACGGGCTGGACACCGGCTGCCCGGAGACCGGGTTGGTGTGCACCGCCCAGGGAAGTTGCGGCATGTGCGACACCAGCTCGGGCGCACCGGAGACCGGCGCTCCGCTGGCCTGCTGCGGCACACCGGAAACCGGCGGACCCGAGGCCGGTGCCGCCGACGCGGGTGCCGCTGAGGTGGGTGCTGCCGACGCGGGTGGCGCGGAGACCGGCAGGTCGGGCACCGGCTGGTAGGCCATGCCGAGGCTCTGGAAGAGGCGCTGCGGCGCGTTCCCCTCCTCGGCCCGGTAGGCCACCCACGGGTGGGCGGCGGTGAGGTTGGCGTGCGCGTAGCGGTGGCCGCCAGCGGCCTGCGCCAGCGCGTTCGCCGCGTTGCCGAAGGCCACCCGCCAGCGCTCGTCGGACGCGGCGACGCCGTCGAGCACTGCCACCGTGGCGAACTGGCCCTGCCCGTCGACTGCGGCCCACGCCTTGCCAACCTGGCAGGCGCCCAACATGTGGGTGTACCTGTACGGGTTCTCCGGCTGCATGCCACTCCTCCGCTCGACCGCCGTGCGGATCCTACAGAGGTGGTGCCATCGCAGCGTCCCGCCGGTCGGCGGTGCGACAGGTGGGGGCCCGGCGTGCGGCCCGGCCACCTCTTGCCCTCTGAAAGTTTTCATGCATAGAGTCCCGGTGTGAATGAGACGGGGGTCGAGGCGTCGGTGGAGCAGGTACTCGACCTGTTCGACGGGGTGCGGCTCACCCCGACCCAGCGCCGTATCGCGCACTGCCTGGTGCAGCACGGCCCGGCGGTGGCGTACCTGTCCGCTGCGGAGGTCGCCGAGCTGGCCGGGGTCAGCCAACCGTCGGTCACCCGGTTCGCCGTCGCGCTCGGCCACGACGGCTACCCGGCGCTGCGCCGCCGGCTGCGGGGCCTCACCGCCGCCAGACCCGGTGGTCCGGCGGACGCCGGAAACGAACTCCAGCAGGCCGTACGCGCCGAGATGGGCAACCTGGACCGGCTGGCCGGTCAACTCGCCGACCGGGACCGGATCGCCGAGACCGGCAGGCTGCTCGCGGCCAGCCGCCCACTGCCGGTGCTCGGCCTGCGCGCCGCCGCACCGCTTGCCGCGTACTTCGCCTACTTCGCCGCGAAGGTGCACCCGGACGTGCGGGTGCTCGACGACGGCGGCAGCCTGCTGACCGACCGCCTCGAACAGGCCGCCGAGGCCGGCGCTTCGGCGGTGCTGGCCTTCGTGCTGCCTCGCTACCCGCGCGAGACCCTTGACGCGCTGCGGGACGCGCGGGCCACCGGCCTGACCGTCGTGGCGATCACCGACTCGCCGGTCAGCCCCGCAACCGAGCACGCCGACGTGGTGCTGCCCGCCGCCGTCGGCGCCCAGCTCGTCTTCGACCTGCACACCGCCCCGATGACTCTGGCCATGGTGCTGTTGCAGGCGATCTGCGACGCCGCGCCGGC
This sequence comes from Micromonospora sp. DT41, assembly GCF_049841715.1. Lineage (NCBI taxonomy): Bacteria > Bacillati > Actinomycetota > Actinomycetes > Micromonosporales > Micromonosporaceae > Micromonospora > Micromonospora sp. DT41. The sequence goes on from NZ_JBNCKU010000001.1 coordinate 75,824, forward strand.
CGACACGCAGCGCCGGCTGGAAGCGTTCGAAGCCTCGGCGGCCCGCCGTCAGTTGTTCCTCGGATGACCGGAGGAGACCAGAGATGACAGAGCCGATCCGTGCCGCACGGGGCAGTCAGCTGACCGCCCGTGGGTGGCAGCAGGAGGCCGCACTGCGGATGCTCATGAACAACCTCGACCCCGAGGTGGCCGAACGCCCCGACGACCTCGTGGTGTACGGCGGCACCGGCAAGGCCGCGCGGGACTGGCCCTCCTACCACGCGCTGGTACGCACACTCACCGACCTGCGCGAGGACGAGACGATGCTCGTGCAGTCGGGCCGGCCGGTGGGCGTGCTGCGCACCCACGAGTGGGCGCCCCGGGTGCTGCTTGCCAACTCGAACCTGGTCGGCGACTGGGCGACCTGGCCCGAGTTCCGCCGGCTCGAACATCTCGGCCTCACCATGTACGGGCAGATGACCGCCGGCTCGTGGATCTACATCGGCACCCAGGGCATCCTCCAGGGCACCTACGAGACGTTCGCCGCCGTGGCCGCCAAGAGGTTCGGCAGCACGCTCGCGGGCACGCTGACGCTCACCGCCGGCTGCGGCGGGATGGGTGGCGCGCAGCCCCTCGCTGTCACAATGAACGGCGGCGTATGCCTGATCGTGGACGTGGACCGGACCCGCCTCGACCGGCGGGTGCACGACCGCTACCTGGACGAGGTCGCCGACTCGCTTGACGACGCGGTGCAGCGGGTGCTGGCCGCCAAGCGGGACCGGCGCGCGCTCTCGGTGGGCGTTGTCGGCAACGCCGCCGAGGTCTTCCCCGAGCTGCTCAGCCGGGGCGTCGAGGTCGACATCGTGACCGACCAGACGAGCGCCCACGACCCGCTGTCGTACCTGCCGGTGGGGGTGGAGCTGGCCGATGCCCGCGACTACGCGACGGCGAAGCCTGCCGAGTTCACCGACCGGGCGCGGGCATCGATGGCCCGGCACGTCGAGGCTATGGTCGGCTTCCTCGACGCCGGCGCCGAGGTCTTCGACTACGGCAACTCGATCCGAGGTGAGGCGCAGCTCGCCGGCTACCAGCGCGCCTTCGACTTTCCGGGCTTCGTGCCCGCGTACATCAGGCCGTTGTTCTGCGAGGGCAGGGGCCCGTTCCGGTGGGCGGCGCTCTCCGGCGACCCGGCCGACATCGCCGCCACCGACCGGGCGATCCTGGAGCTGTTCCCGGAGAACGAGTCGCTGGCGCGGTGGATCCGGATGGCCGGCGAGCGCGTCGCGTTCCAGGGCCTGCCGGCACGGATCTGCTGGCTCGGCTACGGCGAACGCGACCGGGCCGGCGTGCGGTTCAACGAGATGGTCGCCTCCGGTGAGCTCTCCGCCCCGGTGGTCATCGGCCGGGACCACCTGGACGCTGGCAGTGTGGCCAGCCCGTACCGGGAGACCGAGGCGATGGCCGACGGCTCCGACGCGATCGCCGACTGGCCGCTGCTCAACGCGCTCGTCAACACGGCAAGCGGTGCATCCTGGGTGTCCATCCACCACGGCGGTGGGGTGGGCATCGGGCGGTCCATCCACGCGGGGCAGGTCTGTGTGGCCGACGGCACCGCGCTCGCGGGGCAGAAGATCGAGCGGGTGCTCACCAACGACCCGGCGATGGGTGTCATCCGGCACGTGGACGCCGGCTACGAAGGCGCCCGCGAGGTAGCCAACCGCACCGACATCCGCGTCCCGATGACCGAGCAGTAAGGAAGGGCACCTTGTTATCGGATTTTGTTGTAGAAGGGGCCCTTCCTAACAGGTTCCGCGCCCTGTGGGACGAGATCGCGCCGATCGGGCGGGACGCCGACAGCGGCGGCTACCTGCGCTACGCCCTCACCGAACCCGAAGTCGAGCTGCGTGCCTGGTTCCGTGCACAGGCGCGGCAGCGAGGGATGCCCGTCACCGAGGACGGCAACGGCAACCTCTTCGCGCACTGGGGTGACCCGGAGGCCGCCGACGCGGTGCTGACCGGCAGCCACTTCGACTCGGTGCCGCACGGTGGGGCGTACGACGGGCCGCTCGGCATCGTCAGCGCGTTCCTCGCCGTGGACGAGCTGCGCGCCGCCGGCGTCACTCCCGTCCGGCCACTGGTGCTGGCGGCATTCGTGGAGGAGGAGGGGGCGCGCTTCGGCGTACCCTGCCTGGGGTCGCGTCTGCTCACCGGTGCGCTGCCTGTCGATCGCGCGGCCGGGCTGCGCGACGCGGCCGGGGTGAGCTTCGCCGAGGCGCTCGGCGAGCGGCCGGCAGGTGCCCGCCCGGAGCTGCTGGGCCGGTTCGGCGCGTTCGTCGAGCTGCACGTCGAGCAGGGCCGCGCGCTCGTCGAGGCGGACGCGCCTGTCGCGGTGGCCAGCACGATCTGGCCGCACGGCCGCTGGCGCTTCGACGTGACAGGCGAGGGCAACCACGCGGGTACGACACGGATGGCCGACCGCCGCGACCCGATGCTCACCTACGCGTTCACGGTGCTGGCCGCCAACAAGGAGGCCCGGCTGCGCGGCGCGCACGCCACTGTCGGCCGGGTCGCCGTCGAACCGAACGCCACGAATGCCATCCCGTCGAAGGTGACCGGCTGGCTGGACGCCCGCGCCGCCGACCCGCAGACCCTCGCCGACCTGGTCGAGGCCGTGCGGGGCAAGCTCGCCGAGCGGGCCCGCCGCGACGGTACGCAGGCTACCGTCACCGAGGAGTCGGCCACCCCGCTTGTCGCCTTCGACGGTGGACTGGCCAAACGGCTGGCCACGTTGCTCGACGCGCCGGTGCTGCCCACCGGCGCGGGGCACGACGCGGGGGTGCTGGCCGCGTACGTGCCCACCGCCATGCTGTTCGTGCGCAACCCGAGCGGGGTGTCGCACTCTCCCGCAGAGGCGGCCACCGACGCCGACTGCGCCGCCGGTGTACGGGCGCTGGCCGCCGTGTTGGAGGAGCTGACATGCCGCTGACAACGCAGACGACTCAGCTCCACAGGAGGCGAGGAGCATGACCACCTCCCGTTGGCTCGCCGAGTACGCCTGGCTGCCCGAGGGCTCCGAACCCACACCCGAGGTGCTCATCGAGGTCGAGGACGGCCGGATCACCGCCGTCACGCCGTTGCAGGGGTCCGCCGGGCCGGAGGCCGGGGTGGAGGTGCTGCGGGACGCCGCCCGGCTGCCCGGGTTGACAGTGCCGGGTCTGTCCAATGTGCACTCGCACGCGTTCCACCGTGCGCTGCGTGGGCGTACCCACGGCGGCCAGGGAGACTTCTGGAGCTGGCGCGACCGGATGTACGCCATCGCCGACCGGCTCGACCCGGACACCTACCTGGCGCTGGCCCGCGCGGTCTACGCCGAGATGGCCCTGGCCGGGATCACCTGCGTCGGGGAGTTCCACTACCTGCACCACCGGCCCGACGGCGGCGCGTACGACGACCCGAACGAGATGGGCGCGGCACTTGTCGAGGCCGCCGCGCACGCCGGCATCCGGCTGACCCTGCTGGACACCTGCTATCTGACCTCCACAGTCAGTGGTCAGCCGCTCGCCGGGCCGCAGCGCCGCTTCGGTGACGGCGACGCCGTCCGGTGGGCCGAGCGGGCCTCGGCGTTCCAGCCGACTGACTCCCACGCCCGCGTCGGCGCGGCAGTGCACTCGGTGCGGGCGGTCCCCGCCGACCAGCTGCGCACTGTCGCCGACTGGGCGCGGAGCCGGCGCGCGCCGCTGCACGTACACCTGTCGGAGCAGTACGCCGAGAACGACGAGTGCCGGGTCGTGCACGGTCGCACACCCACCGCGCTGCTCGCCGAGCACGGCGTGCTCGGGCCGGACACCACAGCCGTACACGTCACCCACCCGACCGGCGCTGACCTGACGCTGCTCGGCGACAACCGGACCGGCGTGTGCCTCTGCCCCACCACGGAACGGGACCTCGCCGACGGGATCGGCCCGGCCCGGCGGATGGCCGACGCGGGGCTCCGGCTGAGCCTGGGCAGCGACAGCCACGCGGTGGTCGACCTGTTCGAGGAGGCGCGCGCCGTGGAGCTCGACGAACGGCTGCGCACCCGCCGCCGCGGCCACTTCACCTCCGCCGAGCTGATGACAGCGGCCACCGCCACCGGCCATGCCGCGCTGGGCTGGGCCGACGCCGGGCGGATCGCCGTCGGCGCCCGCGCCGACCTGGTGACGGTACGACTCGACAGCGCCCGCACGGCAGGGGTGCCGCCGGTGGGCGTGTTCTTCGCGGCCTCCGCGGCGGACGTCGACCAGGTGCTTGTGGACGGCCGGGTGGTGGTGGCCGAGGGCCGGCACCTCACTGTCGACGTACCGGCCGAGCTGTCGGCGTCGATCGAGGCGGTGATCCCCGCGTGAGCGCGAGCATGAGCAGCCTGCTTGTCGACAACATCGGAGAGCTGGTCACCAACGGCGTCGGCGAGGGGCCGCTGGGCATCCGCCGCAGGGCGGCCGTGCTGATCGAGGCGGGCCGGGTGGCATGGGTCGGGCCTGCCGCGTACGCGCCGGCAGCCGACCGGCGGATCGACGCCGGCGGGGCGGCAGTGCTGCCCGGTTTCGTGGACAGTCACGCGCATCTGGTGTTCGCCGGTGACCGGGCCGCCGAGTTCGCCGCGCGGATGGCCGGCGAACGCTACACCGGCGGCGGCATCCGGACCACCGTCGGCGCGACACGCGCCGCCAGTGACGACGACCTGCGGGCCACAGTGCGCCGGCTACGAGGGGAGGCGCTGCGCCAGGGCACCACCACCATGGAGATCAAGAGTGGGTACGGGCTGACAGTCGCCGACGAGGCACGCTCGCTGCGAATCGCCGCCGAGACCAGCGCCGAGACCACGTTCCTCGGCGCCCACGTGGTGCCCGCCGAATACGCCGACCGTCCCGACGACTATGTCGGGCTGGTCTGCGGGCCGATGCTTGCCGCCGCCGCACCGCACGCGAAGTGGATCGACGTGTTCTGCGAGCGGGGTGCCTTCGACGTCGACCACGCCCGCGCCATCCTCGCCTGCGGGCAGGCTGTCGGGCTGGGCGTACGGGTGCACGCCAACCAGCTCGGCCCCGGACCGGGCGTGCAGCTCGGGGTGGAGCTGGGCGCGGCCAGCGTCGACCACTGCACCTACCTCAGCGACGCGGACGTCGACGCGCTCGCGAACTCGACGACTATCGAGTGGCTCTCCGGTCCTCCGACCTGCACCGTGGCCACCCTGCTCCCCGGTGCCGAGTTCTCCACCCGCTCGCCCTACCCGGACGCGCGCCGGCTGCTCGACGCCGGTGTGACCGTGGCGCTCGCGACCGACTGCAACCCCGGCACGTCGTACACCTCGTCGATGCCCTTCTGCATCGCCCTCGCGGTCCGCGAGATGCGGATGACCCCGGCGGAGGCGGTCTGGGCCGCCACCGCCGGTGGCGCGCTGGCGCTGCGCCGCGACGACATCGGTGTCCTCACCCCCGGCGCGCGGGCCGACCTGATCATCCTGGACGCGCCGTCGTACCTGCACCTTGCCTACCGGCCCGGTGTCCCACTGATCCGCCAGGTCCTGCTCAACGGAGTGCCGCAATGACGACCGTGACCATCCAGCCCACCGGAATCTCCACCGACGACGTGCTCGCCGTCGCCCGCGGCACCGTCACTGTCGTCCTCGACCCGGCCACCCGGGACGCGATGGCCACCAGCCGCGCGATCGTGGACGGCATCGAGGCCGCCGGACGGCCCGTGTACGGCGTCTCCACCGGCTTCGGCGCGCTGGCGAACACGTTCGTCGCGCCGGAGCGGCGGGCCGAGCTTCAACACGCGCTGATCCGCTCCCACGCCGCCGGGGTGGGCGCCCCGATGCCGCGCGAAGTGGTCCGGGCCATGATGCTGCTGCGCGTACGCTCGCTGGCCCTTGGTCGTTCCGGGGTCCGCCCGCTTGTCGCCGAGGCACTCGTCGACCTGCTCAACCACGACATCACCCCGTGGGTGCCCGAGCACGGCTCGCTCGGCGCTTCCGGTGACCTGGCACCGCTGGCGCACTGCGCGCTCGTGCTGCTCGGTGAGGGCTGGGTGCTCGGCCCGGCCGGTGAGCGGCAGGACGCGGCCGACGCGCTGACCGCCGCCGGGCTCAAGCCGATCGAGCTTGCCGCCAAGGAGGGGTTGGCGCTGATCAACGGCACCGACGGCATGCTCGGCATGCTGCTGCTGGCCATCCACGACGCGGCGCACCTGTTCGCCATGGCTGACGTGACGGCCGCGCTTGCCATCGAGGCGATGCTCGGTTCGGAGCGGCCGTTCCTGCCGGAGCTGCACGCCATCCGGCCGCACCCCGGTCAGGCCGCGTCGGCCGCGAACATCCACCGCCTGCTCCAGGACTCCCGGGTGATGGACTCGCACCGCGACGACCTCGCACACGCCGTGCAGGACGCGTACTCGATGCGCTGCGCCCCGCAGGTGGCCGGCGCGGCCCGCGACACCCTGGACTTCGTCCGCACTGTCGCCGCCCGGGAGCTGGTGTCCGTCGTGGACAACCCGGTGGTGCTGCCGGACGGTCGTGTCGAGTCGACAGGCAACTTCCACGGAGCGCCCCTCGGCTTCGCCGCGGACTTCCTCGCCATCGCCGCCGCAGAGGTTGGCGCGATCGCCGAGCGGCGGGTGGACAGGCTGCTGGACGTCACCCGCTCGCGGGAACTGCCGGCGTTCCTCTCCCCCGACGCCGGCGTGAACTCCGGGCTGATGATCGCCCAGTACACGGCTGCCGGCATCGTCGCCGAGAACCGGCGGCTGGCCGCCCCCGCGTCGGTGGACTCGCTGCCCACAAGCGGCATGCAGGAGGACCACGTCTCGATGGGCTGGGCGGCGACCAAGAAGCTGCGGACCGTGCTTGACAACCTCACCAGCCTGCTCGCCGTCGAGTTGCTGGCCGGCGTACGCGGGCTGCAACTGCGGGCGCCACTGGTGCCGTCGCCGGCCGGCCGGGCCGCCGTGGCCGCGCTCGGCGGCGCGGCCGGCGAGCCCGGCCCGGACGTGTTCCTCGCCCCGGTACTGGAGGCCGCCCGCGCGGTGCTCGCCGGCCCGGAGCTGCGTGCCGCCATCGAACGGGAGGTCGGCCCACTGGGCTGACCTTCGCGGGTCGCTGTCCTCCGCTGCCGGTCACGCGGCGGACGACAGCACCTTCGCGGTTCGCTGTCCTCCGCTGCCGGTCACGCGGCGGGCGGCAGCACCTTCGCGGTTCGCTGTCGTCCGCTGCCGGTCAGGCGGCGGGCGGCAGCACCTTCGCCACCAGCTTCGCCAACTCGCGCAGAGCCTTGCCGCGGTGGCTGACCGCGTCCTTCTCCTGCGGGGTCAGCTCGGCGTTGGTCCGGTCCTGCCCGTCGCCCAGGAAGATCGGGTCGTAGCCGAACCCACCGTCGCCGCGCGGCGCCCGCAGGACCCGCCCGGACTGCCGGCCGTCGACAAGGTGCTCCTTGCCGCCGGGCAGCACCAACGCCACAGTGCACACGAAGGACGCCGCCCGCTGCTCGTCCGGGACGTCGGCGATCTGGTCCAGCACCAACTGGAGGTTCGCCCGGTCGTCGCCGTGCTTGCCCGACCAGCGGGCGCTGAACACGCCAGGCATCCCGTTCAACGCGTCCACCGCGAGCCCCGAATCGTCGGCGATCGTCGGCAGCTCGGTGCGCCGACAACCCTCCCGCGCCTTGATCAGCGCGTTCTCACCGAACGTCAGGCCGGTCTCCGGCAGCTCCGGATATTCCGGTACGTCGTCGAGCCCGAGCAGGGCGATCCGGTGCGCGCCCAGCGCGCCGTCCAGGATCCGCTGAAGCTCCACAAGCTTCTTCTGGTTACGCGTGGCAAGCAGGACCTTGTTCATGCTGGGCTACCTTCTTTCGCGACTGCGGGGCTCGCAAGCTCACTCCTCGCGCTCACGCGAGCACCTTCGTTCGCGACTGCGGGGCTCGCAAGCTCACTCCTCGCGCTCACCAAATCACCTTCGTTCGCGACTGCGGGGCTCGCAAGCTCACTCCTCGCGCTCACCAAATCACCTTCGTTCGCGACTGCGGGGCTCGCAAGCTCACTCCTCACGCTCATGCAAGCGCCTTCCGCTGGGCCTCGGCCAGGTCCGCGCAGCCCGCGACGGCCAGGTCGAGCAGACTGTCGAGCTGGTCGCGGGCGAACACGCCCGCCTCACCGGTGCCCTGCACCTCGACGAAGTCACCGGTGCCGGTGCAGACCACGTTCATGTCCACCTCGGCGGCCACGTCCTCCTCGTAGCAGAGGTCCAGCCGCGCCTCACCGGCGATGATCCCCACGCTGACCGCGGCCACCGAGCGGTGCATCACCTTCTCCGGCTTGCCGGCCAGCGCCTTGCGTGCGGCGAGCCACCCCACCGCGTCGTGCAGCGCCACGTACGCGCCGGTGATGGCGGCCGTCCGGGTGCCACCGTCGGCCTGGAGCACGTCACAGTCGAGGACCACCGAGTTCTCGCCGAGCGCCTTCAGATCGATGCAGGCGCGCAGGCTCCGCCCGATCAGCCGGGAGATCTCGTGCGTCCGGCCGCCGACGCGGCCCTTGACGCTCTCCCGGTCGGAGCGGGTGTTCGTGGCCCGGGGCAGCATCGCGTACTCGGCGGTGACCCAACCGAGCCCGGAACCCTTGCGCCAGCGTGGCACCCCCTCGGTGACACTCGCAGTGCAGAGCACCCGGGTGCCGCCGAACTCGACGAGCACCGAACCCTCCGGATGGGTGCTCCAGCCCCGGGTCAGCGTCACCGGTCGAAGTTGATCGGGCCCTCGCCCGTCAGGTCGCGCCATGCCTGCACCCTATGCGGTGCGGCGATCCATCTCCCCCGGGGTGCCCCGGCCGACCCGTGCGTCGCGCCCCGGCGGGAGTCAGATGTCGTAGCTGGCGCCGGCCCGGACCACCTCGACCGGCCCGGCGTACGCGGAGATGGCCGACTCCAGCGTGTGCGCCTCGCTGCCCCACGCCGCCACCAGATGCGTGAGCAACAGCCGACCCACAGCGGCCTTCGTGGCCGTCTCGCCGGCCTCCCGACCGGTCAGGTGCAGATCCGGCGGATTGTCGACGCCGTCGAGGAAGCTCGCCTCGCAGAGGAACACGTCGGCGTTCTGTGCCAGCCGCAGCAACTCGTCGCAGGGCGCGGTGTCGGACGAGTAGCACAGCGAGCGACCGCCGTGCTCCAGCCGCACCCCGTACGTCTCCACCGGATGGTTGACCCGGTCGACTGTGACGGTGAACGGGCCGATCGGGAAGGTGCCCGGCTCCAGCGCGTAGAACTGGTAGACGTCCTCCACCGTGCCGTCGTCGTGGTACGCGGCGCTGAGCCGGTCGGGAGCGCCGGCGGGCGCGTACACCGGCAGGGCCGGATAGGGCCCCTCCGGGGCGTAGCGGCGGACCACCACGTACGTCACGGCGTCCAGGATGTGGTCGCAGTGCAGGTGGGTCAGCAGGATCGCGTCGGGGGCGTGCAGCCCCGCGTACCGCTGGAGGCTGGACAGCGACCCGGAGCCGAAGTCGACAAGGAGTCGGAAGCCGTCGGCCTCGACGAGGTATGCCGAGCACGGGGACTCGGGGCCGGGGAAGCTGCCGGCGCACCCCAGGACAGTCAGTCGCATCGGGTCTTCTCGCTGTCACTGTCAGTAGTAACTGTGCCGGCGGCGCTCCCGCCCATGATCCCTACTGACACGTGCGCCACGCTGCGCAGCCTACGCCGGGGTGCCCGACCACCAGAATCATCCGCTCGAACTTGTCACGAACGTGACACCTACTCACAGTGCGGCGAGGTAGCGTACGGGCGGACCATCGCGGTCATGCCCAGAGCTGACCCTCCAGGGCATCCTCGGCATCGGCGAGCGTGCCGCCGTACGCGCCGGTGGACAGGTATTTCCAGCCGCCGTCGCACACCACGAAGGCCACGTCGGCGCGGCGGCCGTCACGGACCGCCTCGTGCGCCACAGCGAGCGCGGCGTGCAGGATGGCACCCGTGGAGAAGCCGGCGAAGATGCCCTCCACGTCGACGAGCTGACGGGTGCGCAACACCGCGTCCCGGGTGCCCACCGAGAACCGCCGCGACAGCACCGAGGCGTCGTACAGCTCCGGGACGTACCCTTCGTCGATGTTGCGCAGCCCGTAGACCAGCTCGCCGTAGCGCGGTTCGGCGGCGACGATCTGGATGCCGTCGACCTTCTCCCGCAGATAACGGCCGGTGCCCATCAGCGTGCCCGTGGTGCCCAGCCCGGCCACGAAGTGCGTGATGGTGGGCAGGTCGTGCAGCAGCTCCGGCCCGGTCGTCTCGTAGTGCGCCCGCGCGTTCGCCTCGTTGCCGTACTGGTAGAGCATCACCCAGTCGGGATGCTCGGCGGAGATCTGCTTGGCGGTCGCGACAGCCTGGTTGGAGCCGCCCGCCGCCGGCGAGAAGATGATCTCGGCGCCGTACATGCGGAGCAGCTGGACCCGTTCGGTGGAGACGTTCTCCGGCATCACGCAGACCAGCCGGTAGCCCCGCAGCTTGGCAACCATGGCCAGCGAGATGCCGGTGTTGCCGCTTGTCGGCTCCAGGATCGTGTCACCCGTGCGCAGCCGACCGGCCTCCTCGGCCGCGCGGACCATGAACAGGGCCGCGCGGTCCTTGATACTGCCGGTCGGGTTCCGGTCCTCCAGCTTGGCCCAGAGCCGCACCGGAGGCGCGCCGTCGGGAACCGTCGGAGAGAGCCGGGGCAGACCGACGAGCGGCGTGCCCCCACAGGCATCGAGCAGGCTGTCGTACCGCGCCATGACGGCAGACCTCAGCGAGCAGCGACGGCGTGCTGGCTGATCGCGGCAGCCGCCGCGAAGCCGAACGCGCCGCCGGCCACGGCCGGCAGGATGGTCACGCTGTCGCCGTCGGCAAGCTTGGCCTCCAGCGCACCGAGGAAGCGGACGTCCTCGTCGTTGACGTAGACGTTCACGAAGCGGTGCAGCGCACCGGCGTCGGTGATCAGCCGGGTGCGCAGCCCGGCGTGCCGGGAGTCCAGGTCGACGAGCAGGTCGCCAAGCGTGTCGCCGGAACCCTCGACGACCTTCGCGCCGCCGGTGTAGCTGCGCAGGATGGTGGGGATGCGAACCTCGATAGCCATGATGTCGTGCTCCTCATTTCAGGTGTGCCAACGGTGACAGGACGGACAACGGGTGCGGACGCTGACGGATCAGCGGCCGGAACACTCGTAGTCGACAGTCGCCGGGCTCTGCCCGAACATGTAGGACTGCACGGCGTGCGGGTCGACCCCCGCCTCCACGATGCGGACCGGCTCCTCGGTCACCACGCCGTCGACGATCCGGAACGACCGGATCTCCTCCGAGTCGGGCTCACGGGTCGAAACGAGCAGGTAGTGGGCCCCCGGCTCACCGGCGAAGGAGACATCCGTGCGGGACGGGTACGCCTCGGTGGCGGTGTGCGAGTGGTAGATGACCACGGGCTCCTCGTCCCGGTCGTCCATCTCCCGCCATACCCGCAGCTGCTCCATCGAGTCGAACTCGTAGAAGGTCATCGACCGCGCGGCGTTTTCCATCGGGATGTGCCGGGACGGGGTGTCGCTGCCGACGGCACCAGCGACGACGCCGCACGCCTCGTCGGGGTGGTCCCGGCGCGCGTGGGCGACGATCGCGTCGATGATCGACCGCTCGATGCTCAGCACGTCCACCAGCCTAGCCCGTGCTGGGCCGCGGTCTGAAGTGGTGCCGCTCACGCCTAGTCGATCAAGGCGTTGAGCAGCGACTCCTGTAGATATCCGAGGTACGCGTAGACCGACAGTTGGAACACCCGGCTGGACGCCGGGTCCTCGGCCACCGCGTCGTCCAACTCCTCGCCCAGGTCCGTGCCGTCCTTGATCTCCAGCCGTACGCCCATCGCCAGTCGCGCGTCGTTCAACGCCCGCAGCCACGCCTCCGCCGCCTCGGCGTCCAGCCGCACCTCGCCGCCCGCCTCGTCGGGCAACGCGGCCAGGATGGCCCCCGCCTGGTCGATCTTGGCGGTCTTCAGGTCGCCCTCGGTGTAGCGGCGAAACTCGGCGGTGCCCGGCGCGTCCTTCGGATAGACCGCCGGGAAGAGCCGACCCACGACCGGGTCGGTGTGGTCGAAACCGTCGGTGAGCAGACCGACCACCTCGGAGGCCACCTTGCGCAGCACCCGCACCTCGTCGACCGCGAAGGTGGCGACATAGCGGCCAGCCTGCCGCCGAAACATGCTCACGACACTGGCCCCGTTCGCGACTGCGGGGCTCGCAACCCCGGCTCACTCCTCGCGCTCACGACGCTGGCCCCGTTCGCGACTGCGGGGCTCGCAACCCCGGCTCACTCCTCGCGCTCACGAGCGGTCCACCGTTGCCCACAGCCCGTACGCGTGCAACTGCGACGCGTCGTGCTCCATCCGCTCCCGGGCGCCCGTGGAGACCACGGCACGACCCTTGTGGTGCACATCCAGCATGAGCTGCTCCGCCCTCTCCCGGCTGTAGCCGAACAGCTTTTGGAACACCCAGGTCACATACGTCATCAGGTTGACCGGGTCGTCCCACACGATCGTCACCCATTGCCCGTCGGCCGCCGGCACCTCGACGGTGGCCGGCGTCTCGACCGGTGCAACCTGCGGAGCCGCCATGCCCCCCATCGTGCCACCGGTTTCCCGGAACCGAGGAACCGGAACGCCGGCTCGTCGCGGATCGCCCATCTCGACGGCCCCCGGGCCACCCCGGTCGCCGTCGGAAACGAGGCACGGTGGACGTCCGCGACAGCGGGCTGCCCGGCCGTCAGGCGAGCAGGATGCCGTGTTCGATGGCATCGGAGAGCACCCCACCCAGCGAGAGGCGGATCACCTTGAACCGCCGGGAGACCTCCCGGGAAAGTTCCAGCTCGACCTCCCGCAACGCCCGCTGGGACCACCGTCGCGCCGCGCTGTGGTCGTCGTTGCCAGGGGTACGCCACTGCTGCCAGCAACCACCGGAGAGCGCCACGGCGACAGGTGGAAGCACCTCGTCGCGGTACGCCGTCGGATAGCCTGCCAGCGCGTCGATCGCCTCGACGCCGGTCAGCTTGGCCACCCCGGCCGTACTGGTGATCAGCAGGACCGGGTCCAGGTCTTGGCCGTTCCTGTGGTCTGCCAGGCCGTACTGCACGGCCGTGGCGATCCGGCGACGTACGCCCTCGGCCGGCGGCGCGCCGAGCACCTGGGTCGCGGCGTCGGCCAGGATGCGCCGCACCGCGTGATCGCACTGCGCGGTGGCAAGCAGCGACAGGGCTGCCATCTCCCGGTCCAGCAGGTCCGGCAGGCCGGCGCAGCCGACCCCGAAGACGATCTCCTGGACCGCCCGCAGGTGGATGTTGGCCAACTCCAGGGCGAGATGCTGGCGGATCCGCTGAGCGCAGGAACGGGTCTGCCGGTCGAGCCGCTCGGACCAGTCCCCCGGGTCGGCGACCGCCGTCACCCGGTCGTGCTGGCCGGGCAACATCGGCGGGTCGTTGCTGGCCCGGTGCAGCCCTTCGCCCGCCGACCAGCCCACCAACGCCCGGCGCAGGTCGGCGGGATCCGCGCCGCCGACCGGGAACCACCGCGCCCCCGCCAGGGAGGGCACGGCGGCCAGCAGCGCCGCCCGGTGCGCCTCCACCGTCACCGCCGTCGAGTCGACCTCCCCGTGGCGGCCTCCCGCCGGGGATGTCGACCCCGCCTCGCGGGTCGTCGCGGTCCTGTCGGCCTGCGGTGTCCAATCCGCCGCTCCGGGGGTCACCGCGAAGACGACCTCCACGGGAGCTGCGGCCACCTCGGCGAGCAGGTTCAACTCCGGGGCCGTGAACGCCTGGTCGGCGGAGATCACGAACAGCAACGCGCCGGCTCGTCCGACGGCATCGAGCAACACCCGCGCGCCGGCGACGCCGAGGGTCCCCGTGTCGGGTGTGTCGATCAGAGTGAAGTGCCGCAGCAACGGCTCGGGCACGCTCAGCTCGACCCGCCGTGGCGGGCGGGCCAGCGCCGGACCTGCGGCGTCACGGTCCGCGCCGTACGAGTGCGGCTGGCGGTAGCCCGGCACGAACGCCGCCCGGGTAGGCACCTTCGCGTGGCGCACCACCAACCAACTGCCCGCCGGCACCGTGAGCATCACCGGGTCGAGCCCGACCAGGGCGGCGAGAACCGCACGCCGGTCAGCGCCGGCCGGACCGACGGCGACGACGCCGAGCGGCTCCTGGGCCGCGGGGCCTGTCACACCGACCCGGGCGGGCAACGGGTCGCAGGTCGGCTGGCCGGTCGGACTGGCCATCGCCATCGGCGAGTCGACCGGGGGGAGGGCCCTGCTGCATCAGGTGCCTCCCGAGGCAGGCGACCGGTCGTGCCGGTCGCGTGGAAATTCCGGTGGCAGTACCCGGATGCTCGGAAGACTACGGGCGGCCCCCCGACCAGGCAGAACACTTCGGATACTCATGGGTAATTGTGCCACTACTCCACTTCGCTGCGTGACGGTGCGAGCGCGGACGGAATTCGATGGATATGCTGCGCGGATGAGTCGATGGAAGTTCGTCGGGCGGACCGACGAACTCAACCGCCTGCTGGCGGCGGTGACCGGCGAGGCCGGTCGTGGGCTCTTCTTCAGCGGCAGCGCCGGCATCGGCAAGAGCCGGCTGCTGCGCGAAGGTGTCAATGCCCTGCCCACCGACCGGTACGCGATCTGGTCCATCGCGGCCAGCGCCACGACTGCCGCGCTGCCCTTCGGCGGGCTGGTGCAGGTCCTCCCCGCCGAGCAGCCCCAGGGCCTCTCCCCCGCGGGCATCCTGCGCTGGGCGCTCGGCGTCCTGCAACAACAGGCCGCCGGCCGGCGGATCGTGCTCGCCATCGACGACGCGCACCTGCTCGACCCGCCGTCGGCGGCCCTGGTGCACCTGGTCGCCCGGTCGGACAACGCGACAGTGGTCGGCACCCTGCGCGACGGCGAGCAGATCCCCCTGCCGATCCGCGCACTCTGGACCGACGATCTGGTCGAGCACGTCGAGTTGACCCCGATGCCACCGTCGGAGACCGCAGGCCTGCTGGCGGCGATCCTGGGCGGTCCGGTCGACGCCGGCTCCGCGGACCGGCTCGGCCGGCTGTCGGCCGGCAACCCGCTGCTGCTGCGCGAGCTGGTGCACGCCGCCAACGGCAGCGAGGAGTTGAAGCGCACGTACGGGATCTGGAAGTGGACGGGCCGGCTGGAGTTGGCGCCCAGCCTCACCGACCTGATCGACACCCGCGTCGGGCAGCTCACCGACGGCGTCCGCACCGTCGTCGAGCTTGTCGCCTTCGGTGAACCACTCGGCCTGCACCTGCTCAACCAGGCTGCCGACCCGTCCGATGTGGAGATCGCCGAGGAGCGCGGTCTGATCACCGTCGTGCAGCACGACCGGCGGACCAACGTACGGCTGGCCCATCCGCTCTACGGCGAGGTGATGCGCCGCCGCTGCCCGGTCAGCCGCACCCGCAGGCTCCAGGCACACCTCGCCGAACTGCTGGAGCGCGTGGGCAAGCGCCGCCGCGACGACCTGCTCCGGGTGGCGGTGTGGCGACTCGACTCGGGCACGGCGCAGGACCCGACACTGCTCGTGGACGCCGCGGTGCAGGCGTTCACCCGCTACGACGTGCCGTTGGCGACCCGGCTGGCCCGCGCCGCGCTGAACGCCGACGGCGGCTCGGACGCGGCGGAACTGCTGGCCACCATCCTGATGTTCGCCGACCGGCCGGAGGAGGCGCTCAGCGTCCTCGACGCGGTGACCCTCGAACCCGACGACGAGCGGCGGCTCTGCCGCTGGCTGACCGTACGCGGGATGGTCAGCTACTGGGGGTTGAGCCGTGAATCCACAGTGGAGGAGATCGCGGACCGGGTCGAGCAGCTCAGCGATTCCGCCGACCGCGCCCGTGTGCACGCCTTCGAGGCGATCATGCGCCTGCACCGGCTGGACACGACGACCGCCGTGCGGCTGAGCCAGCGCGTGCTGGACCGGCCGGCGGCCAGCGTCGCCGCCCGTGAGCTGGCCCGCAGCACCATCGCGCACGTCCAGGCCGCGCAGGGCGAGCTGGCCCGCAGCGGTGCGGCGATCGCCCAGGTGCATTCGGCGGCGGCCAGTTGGCGCACCGACATGCCGTACCTGCAACTGGCCCTTGAGCTGGCCCGGGGCACCCGGCTGATGCTCACCGGCGACCTGGTGGGGATCGACGCGATCGTGGCCGACGAGTTCGCCGACCTGGCGGGCGCCGGCGATTTCCGGCTCGGCACCGGCTACCTGGCGATCCTTCAGGCGTACGCGGCACGACTACGCGGGCAGAGCGACGCGGCGATGCGTACCTCGTTGGGTGCCTGCGCGGTACTGGCCACCAGCCGGGTCTACGCCGGTCTGGCCCAGGCCGAACGCGCGCAGGCGGCGGCGCTGCGCGGTGACGCGGCGCAGGCCGCCGAGGCGATGGCCGAGGCCGACCGCACCCACGCCCCGGGCATGGCGGTGCTCTACCCGTGGCTGGAGCAGGCCCGGGGCGCGGTGCTCGCCGCGTCGGGCGACCTGCCGGGCGCGGTCAAGCAGCTCAGCGACCTGGCCGACCGGCTACGGGCGGACGGATTCGCCGGGCACGAGGTGCACGTCCTGCACGACCTGGTTCGACTGGACCAGGCGGGCGCGCCGACCGGTCCTACCTGCCGCGACGGTGGCCGGCGCACTGTGGCGCAGCGCCTCGCGGAACTCTCCGAGCAGGTGGACGGAGGGCTTCCGCCACTGCTGGCCCGGCACGCTCGGGCCGCGGTGACCAACTGCCCCACGGATCTGCTCGCGGTCGCCGACGACTACGCCGCGCTGGAGCTGACCGTGTACGCCGCCGAGGCCACCGCCCAGGCCCTGCACCTGTTACGCCAACAGCAGTCGGTGGCGGCGGGCGAGGCCCGGGAGCGCCTGGCCGGCCTGCTCGGCCGGTGCCACCTGATCCGCACGCCCGCGCTACGCGCCGGAGCGCCGGTGCTCACCGACCGCGAGTGGCAGGTGGCCCGCCTCGCCGCGCACGGCGCGACAAGTAAGGCAATCGCCGAGCGCCTCTTCCTCTCGGCCCGCACGGTCGAGAACCACCTCCAGCGGATCTACACCAAGCTCGGCGTGACCGGTCGGGCCGAGTTGTGGGCGGCTCTGCGGGCGATCCCGGGCCACGAGGGCGACGACGCGGGCTGAACCTTAGGCTGGGGCGGTGAGCAACCTCCGCCCCGCGCTGTTGACCGACCACTACGAGCTGACGATGGTCAGCGCCGCCCTGAAGGACGGCACCGCCGACCGTCGCTGCGTCTTCGAGGTGTTCAGCCGCCGGCTGCCGAGCGGCCGCCGTTATGGCGTCGTCGCCGGCACCGCCCGGCTGATCGAGTTGATCCGCGACTTCCGGTTCGACCCGGCCGAGGTCGACTTCCTCCGCCGAACCGGCGTGGTCGACGACGCGGCGGCGGCCTGGCTCACCGACTACCGCTTCACCGGCGACATCGACGGGTACGCCGAAGGTGAGCTGTTCTTTCCCGGCTCGCCGATCCTCACCGTCTCCGGCGGCTTCGCCGAGTGCGTGGTGCTGGAGACGCTGGCGCTGTCCGTGCTCAACCACGACTGCGCGGTGGCGGCAGCGGCGGCCCGGATGGTGACCGCTGCCCGGGGCCGGGCTCTGATCGAGATGGGGTCACGCCGCGCCCACGAGGAGGCGGCGGTGGCTGCGGCGCGGTCGGCGTACCTGGCCGGTTTCCGGTTCACCTCCAACCTCGCCGCGGGCGCCCGCTACGGCATCCCCACGGCGGGCACCGCTGCGCACGCGTTCACGCTGCTGCACGACGACGAGCGCGCCGCGTTCGCCTCGCAGGTCGCCACGCTGGGCAAGGACACCACGCTGCTTGTCGACACGTACGACATCAGCCAGGGGATCCGCAACGCCATCGCGGTGGCCGGGCCGGAGCTGCGGGCGGTACGGATCGACTCGGGTGACCTGGCAGTGATCGCCCAGCAGTCCCGCGAGCTGCTCGACTCGCTGGGCGCCACCGAGACCAAGATCATCGTGTCGGGTGACCTGGACGAGTACGCCATCGCCGCGCTGGCCGCCGAACCTGTCGACATGTACGGCGCGGGCACCGCAGTGGTCACCGGCTCGGGTGCGCCCACCGCCGGGCTGGTCTACAAGCTCGTCGAGGTCGAGGGCCGGCCAGTGGTGAAGCGTTCCGAGCACAAGGCGACGATCGGCGGCCGGAAGGTCGCGGTCCGCCGCCACAAGCCCACCGGCACCGCGACCGAAGAGATCATCGTCTCGCAGGGCGTGCCGGACCGGCAGGCCAACGACCGGATGCTCCAGCGCTCGTACGTGGCCGACGGCGAGCCGCTGGCCCTGCCCACCCTCGACGAGTCGCGGGCGCACCTGCGGGAGTGCCTCATCTCCATCCCGTGGGAGGGGCTGAAGCTGTCCGCCGGTGACCCGGCCATCCCGGTCACCGTCGTACCCGCCGCCTGAGTTCGTTCCGGACCGCCGCCACAGACCCGAGCACGAGAAGAGAGGTGCCCCGATGGCCAACGCGCTGATCATCGTGGACGTACAGAACGACTTCTGCGAGGGCGGCTCACTTGCCGTCGCGGGTGGCGCCGGGGTGGCCGCCGGCATCTCCCGTCTGCTCGCCAACGAGCCGGAGCGGTGGGACCACGTGGTCGCCACGAAGGACTACCACGTCGACCCGGGCGCGCACTTCGGCGATCCGCCGGATTTCGTGGAGTCCTGGCCGCGGCACTGCGTGGTCGGCACCAGCGGTTCGGAGTTCCACCCCGACCTGGCCACCGGGCGGGTCGAGGCGATCTTCCACAAGGGCGAGTACGCCGCGGCGTACTCCGGGTTCGAGGGGCACGCCGACGACGGCGAGTGCCTGGCCGACTGGCTGCGCCGGCACGACGTGGACCGGGTCGACGTGGTCGGGATCGCCACCGACCACTGCGTCCGGGCCACCGCGCTGGACGCCGCCCGCGAGGGCTTCGCCACGACCGTGTTGCTGGAGTTGACCGCCGCTGTCGCTCCGGCCACCACCGACGTGGCGTTGCGTGCCATGGACGGCGCTGGCGTGACACTGCACGGCGAGCCTGTGATCAGGGCCGCATGATGCGGTAATTGGGTGGCCATCGGTCCGCCGCCGGTCGAGGATGTCGCCGGAGGTAGGGACCAACGTGAACATGAAGCCTTACCGGGCGGCGCTCGCGCTGCCCGGCCTGCGGTCGCTGTTGCTGATCGCCGTCCTGGCCCGAATCCCGCTCACTGCGACCGGGATCACGCTGACCTTTCACGTGGTTCTCGACCTCGACCGGGGCTACGGGGCGGCGGGCCTGGTGGGCGCTGCCATCACCGTGGGCGCGGCGATCGGCGGCCCGCTGCTCGGCCGGCTCGTGGACCGTCGCGGCCTGCGACCGGTGCTGGTGCTGACGGCGGTCGCCGAAGCGGTGTTCTGGAGCACGGCGCCGTCGCTGCCGTACGCGCTGCTGCTGCCGACCGCCTTCGTGGCCGGCTCGCTGGCCCTGCCCATCTTCTCGGTCGTCCGCCAGTCGATCGCCGCGTTGGTTCCGGAAGATCAACGGCGGCCGGCGTACGCGTTGGACTCCATGTCGGTCGAGCTGTCCTTCATGATCGGCCCAGCGCTGGCGGTCGCCCTGGTCACCGCGATCTCGGCGCAGACCACCATGTACCTCGTCGGCGGTGGCATCGTTGCCGCAGGTGTCGCCCTGTGGCTCGTCAACCCACCGATCCGCAGCGCTGCCGAGCCCGTCGGCCCTCGCCGCCGGGTGCCGCACCGGGAGTGGCTGACGCCCCAACTGCTCGCCGTCCTGGCGCTCAGCGCCGCCGCCACCCTGGTGCTCGGTGGCACAGACGTGGCGGTCGTCGCCGTCCTGCGGGCCAGCGGCGAGGTCGGCTGGACCGGCGTCGTGCTGACCATCTGGGCGGTCGCCTCGCTGGCCGGCGGATTCGCCTACGGGGCCGTGCACCGTTCGTTCTCACCGCTGGCGCTGACCGGGGCGCTGGCCCTGTGCACAATCCCGGTCGGTCTGGGCGGCGCACACTGGTGGCTGCTCTGCCTGGCGCTGATCCCGGCCGGGGCACTCTGCGCGCCGACCATCGCGGCCGGCTCGGACGCGGTCAGCCGACTGGTCCCCGCCGAGGTACGCGGCGAGGCCATGGGCCTGCACGGCTCGGCCGTCACCGTCGGCGTGGCCATCGGCGCCCCGCTCGCTGGCGCGGTGATCGACGCCACTGCTCCGCTCTGGGGCTTCGTGGTGACCGGCGCGCTCGGTGCGCTTGTCACGTTGGTCGTCCTCCCGATCGAGCTACGCCGCCGCAACACCGCTGCCAGCTCCGCATCGCTACCGCTACCGCTACCCGACGCGGAGCTCGCTCCCGCCACCCGCTAATCCACCGCGCCACCAAGCAGCCGCCGCACCCATTCCCACTCCGGCGCGCTGCCGCACACCGATCGCCACTCCGGCAAGCTGCCGCCCCGGTGGGCATGTCATCTCATCGCACTGATACCTGTGAGTCATCAATATGACTCACAGGTATCAGCTTCTCAGGGACCGACGACCCGACCGCCGAGGCGAACGACAACAACAAAGCCACGCCGGGATCGGAGCCGCAGTCCAGCAACACAACCCAACAACGCAGGCCAGGCCACGACCGCACCGCGTCCACCCGCACGGCCCGCGTCCACCCGCACCGCACGGCACCGCATGGCCCCCGTCCACCCGCACGGCCCGCAACGACACCGGCAGAGGCAGCCGCAGCCGCACTGTTTGGTCGCGGGGCGAGACGCGGGTCTTGCTGGCCGGACATGGCGACGGGCGCCGCTCCCGGTGTCCCGGGGGCGGCGCCCGTCGTACTGCTCAGCTGCGCGTCAGTTGCGGTCGACGTCGCTGGCGGTGTCCTCGCGGTAGCTGGCACCGCCGTCCGACTCGCTGGTGAGCGGCTTGGAGCCACCCTCCGGCGGGCCGGCCAGGCTCTGGCCACCGGCGGCCAACTCCGGGAACTTCTCGTCGAACGCGGGCCGCTCGGAGCGGATCCGGGGCATCCGGTCGAAGTTGCGCAGCGGCGGCGGGCTGCTGGTCGCCCACTCCAGCGAGTTGCCGTGACCCCAGGGGTCGTTCACCTCGACAACCGGGCCGGTCTTGTACGCCTTCCAGCAGTTGTAGATGAACGGCAGCGTCGAGATACCGGTGATGAACGCGCCGACCGTCGAGATCATGTTCAGCGTGGTGAAGCCGTCGCTGGGCAGGTAGTCGGCGTACCGGCGGGGCATGCCCTCGTTGCCCAGCCAGTGCTGCACCAGGAACGTGGTGTGGAAGCCGATCATGGTGAGCCAGAAGTGCACCTTGCCCAGGCGCTCGTCGAGCATCCGGCCGAACATCTTCGGGAACCAGAAGTAGATGCCGGCGAAGACCGCGAACACGATGGTGCCGAAGAGCACGTAGTGGAAGTGGGCCACCACGAAGTACGAGTCCGACACGTGGAAGTCCAGCGGCGGGCTCGCCAGCAGCACACCGGTCAGACCACCGAAGAGGAACGTGACAAGGAAACCGACCGCCCAGAGCATTGGCGTCTCGAAGCTGATCTGGCCCCGCCACATGGTGCCGATCCAGTTGAAGAACTTCATACCGGTCGGCACGGCGATCAGATAGCTCAGGAAGCTGAAGAACGGCAGCAGCACCTGGCCGGTGGCGAACATGTGGTGCGCCCAGACGCTCATGGAGAGCGCGGCGATCGCGATCGTCGCGGCGACCAGGCCCTTGTAGCCGAAGATCGGCTTGCGGGAGAAGACCGGGATGACCTCGCTGATGATGCCGAAGAACGGCAGCGCGACGATGTACACCTCGGGGTGGCCGAAGAACCAGAACAGGTGCTGCCAGAGCATCGGCCCACCGGTTGCCGGGTCGTACACGTGGGCACCGAGGATGCGGTCCGCGGCGAGCGCGAACAGCGCGGCGGCCAGCAGCGGGAAGACCAGGATCACCAGGAGGCTGGTGACCAGGATGTTCCACGTGAAGATCGGCATCCGGAACATGGTCATGCCGGGCGCGCGCAGGGTGAGGATCGTGGTGATCATGTTTACCGCGCCGAGGATGGTGCCCAGGCCGGAGATGGCCAGACCCATCACCCACATGTTGGCGCCGACGCCGGGCGAGTGCTCGACGCTGCTCAGCGGCGCGTACGCGAACCAGCCGAAGTCGGCGGCGCCGCCCGGGGTGATGAAGCCGGCGGTCGCCATCGTGCCGCCGAACAGGTACAGCCAGTAGGCGAAGCTGTTCAGGCGGGGGAAGGAAACGTCGGGCGCGCCGATCTGGATCGGCACGATGTAGTTCGCGAAGGCGAACACGATCGGCGTCGCGAAGAACAGCAGCATGATCGTGCCGTGCATCGTGAAGAGCTGGTTGTACTGCTCGGGCGAGAGGAACTGCAGCCCGGGTCGAGCCAGCTCAGCCCGCATGACCAGGGCCATCAGGCCACCGATCATGAAGAACACGAACGCGGTGATCATGTACATGATCCCGATCTGCTTCGCGTCCGTGGTTCGCAGCAGCCGCGCGATGGCCGACCCCTTGACCGGCTCCCGGACCGGCCAGGGCCGGGTCACGACCGGCTTGGGTGCGACGGTGGTCACGAGTGGCCTCCGGTTCTCGGTTGTCGCTCGGCACACGCTGGTTATCTGCGGGCCGTCATCCGCAAGGAGGATAGTCCCCGGCAGGTCGCAGCGCCGCGTGGGGTGGCGTGACACGATCTACTACGGGACTACAGCGGGCCGACCAGTAGCCGGTAGTGCTCCCCGAAGATCCGTCCGCCGCGTCCGCGCAGCAGCGGGTCGCGCAGCGCCGGCGGCACGTCCCTGGTGCGGTTGCGGTCCCGGGTCCGGTCGGCCACCCATCGGGTACGCGGGCGACGACGACTCTCGTACGCGACGAGCGCCACATCGACGCTGCTGGCTGCGCGCAGTGACTCGGCGAGCACCACGGCGTCCTCCAGCGCCATGGCGGCACCCTGCGACAGCGTCGGCGCGGTGGCGTGGGCGGCGTCGCCGACCAGCAGCACCCGGCCCCGGTACCAGCGGCCCAGCTCCACTTCGTCGGTGAGCCCGACGTGGACCTGGTCCTGCGTCAGCATCTCCAGCACCTCGGGCACGGGCCCCCGGTAGTCGCCGAAGAGTTCGCGGAGCCGGGCCAACGGGTCGGCGGGCGTCTTGGTGCCGGCCTCGTCGGCGTAGAAGTGCAGCCGACCCCCACCGATCGGCACCAACAGCAGGCCGGAGCGCTGCCCGAGCAGACCGGTCCACTCGCTGACGGGTGGGCCGTCGCGCAGCACCGCCCGGTAGACCACCTGCCCGACGGGGCGGGGCGGCCCGCCGAGCGCGGCCAGCGCCCGGACCGAGGAACGCGGCCCGTCGGCGCCGATGACCAGGTCGTACTCGGTGGTGGTGTTGTCGGTGAAGGTGACGCCGACGCCGCCCGGAAGCAGGTCCAGGGCGCGGACCTCGGCGCCGTGGCGGACGGCGCCGCCAGCGCCGCTGAGCAGCACCCGGTGCAGGTCGGCCCGGGGCAGCGCCCGGCATTCGCCGACGCCGGCCCAGAGGGTGTCGAGATCCACCTCACACAGCGGCGCGCCTGTCGCGTCGAAGAAGCACTGCCGGTGGATGACCTGTCCGAGTGGGCGGACCGGGTCGTGCAGGTCGAGTCGACGCAACGCGCGGGCGGCGTTGCCGGGCAGGTAGAGGCCGGTCGCTGTCGACTCCCCCGGCGGCAGTTTGTCGGTGACGTCGGGCCGGAAGCCCGCCAGGCGTAACGCCCGGGCCACGGCGAGGCCTGCGATGCCCGCGCCGACGACGAGGATGCGCAGGGGAGAGCCACCCATTGTGGTGTACGCCTCCGGAGGGGTTACGGCACGCGTTGGAGGCAACACGCTACTCGGCGCAATCGGCGCACACCAGAGCCCGACCGGCCGCCCGGAACCACCTCTCGGGGACGCGTGCCGCTCAGCTGGACGTGCGGCGACGGCCGTCCGGCGGGCGGATGGCAATCCTCACATTTCACCAGTTTGACGCGAACGGTTGCGCGAGAGTTTCAGACATGTAAATGTGTCAGCGAGCGTGGGAGCGCTCCCGCACCTGCCCCGACCCGTTCGGCGCGCCGCACGCGCCGCAGTCAAGGAGCGTCATGAAACGTCCACTTCGGGCCCTGCTGGCGGCCGGCCTGCTGCTCAGCGGCTCGCTCTTCGCCGTAGCCCTCGGGGGCACCGCCTCCGCCGACACCCAGATCTGCGAGCAGTACGGCTCCACCACCATCCAGGGCCGGTACGTGGTGCAGAACAACAAGTGGGGAACCACCGCCCAGCAGTGCATCAACGTCACAAGCACCGGCTTCGAGATCACCACGCAGAACGGCAGCAACCCCACCAACGGCGCGCCCACGGCGTACCCCTCGGTGTTCTTCGGCTGTCACTACACCAACTGCTCCCCCGGCACGAACCTGCCGATCCAGGTGAGCCAGATCAGCAGCGCCACCAGCAGCATCAACTACCGGTACGTCAGCGGCGCCACCTACAACGCGTCGTACGACATCTGGCTGGACCCGTCGCCCAAGCGCGACGGCGTCAACCAGATGGAGATCATGATCTGGCTCAACCGGCAGGGATCGATCCAGCCCATCGGCTCGCGGGTCGGCAACACCACGCTCGCCGGCCGGACCTGGGAGGTATGGCAAGGCAACAACGGTGGGAACAACGTCATCTCGTACGTCGCGCCGTCGGCGATCTCCAGCCTGAACTTCAGCGTGCTGGAGTTCATCAACGACGTTCGCAACCGAGGTGCGATCACCAACAGCTGGTACCTGACCAGCATCCAGGCCGGCTTCGAGCCCTGGCAGGGCGGCGCCGGCCTCGCGGTGACCTCGTTCTCCGCGAACGTCAACGGTGGCGGCAACAACAACCCCACCACCCCGCCCCCGGGGACCACGCCGCCGCCTGGCGGCAGCTCGGGTTGCGCGGTGAAGTACACGCCGAACTCGTGGAACAACGGCTTCACCGCCGACGTGCAGATCACCAACACCGGGTCCAGCA
This sequence comes from Micromonospora sp. DT41, assembly GCF_049841715.1. Classification (NCBI taxonomy): domain Bacteria; kingdom Bacillati; phylum Actinomycetota; class Actinomycetes; order Micromonosporales; family Micromonosporaceae; genus Micromonospora; species Micromonospora sp. DT41. Next base: position 100,938 of record NZ_JBNCKU010000001.1, read on the forward strand.
CGATCAACGGCTGGACGCTGAACTACACGCTGCCCAGCGGGCAGACCGTCACCAACGCCTGGAACGCCACGGTCAGCCAGAGCGGCTCCGCGGTGACCGCCCGCAACGTCGGCCACAACGGGTCGATCGCGCCCGGCGGCACGGCAAGCTTCGGCTACCAGGGGACGCTGAACGGGTCGTACTCGTCACCGACCAGCTTCTCGCTCAACGGGACGTCCTGCTCCCGCTCCTGATAAGGCCACTGTGCGGGGTCGCGGCTGACGTCGCGACCCCGCATCCACATCCGTCAGCTCGGCCCTGCGAGTGTCCAAGAGTCTCCCGGACCTGCCCGCCACCCGCTCTCCGCGACACGCCTATCCAAGTACCGTCGGTCGTATGATCTCAGCCTCCTCGACCAAGTCCCTGTACGTCACACGGTCAACCGCTTGGAGGGAAAGTCGAGCTGTGGCTGAGTGCAGGAAAGCGATAACTCGGTCGAGCTGAACCTGCAATTCGTTTCCCCCCACTGGTCCGGGAGAGAATTCGACATCATAACCCTGCACATCGAGCGAAACCACCATCGGGTTGATCACGTACTGAATCCAGATCGGTTCAAAATCGAGGTCACCTAGTGTTGATGCCGCAACCAACGCCGCATCAGCGCAGGTGAGTGCGTCCTGCGCGTAACTGCTCCAGGGGGAATCGAGTTCGTGCCCATTCGGCCCGGCCGCAAGGATGCGCTTCCTGAGCTCAAGGTGATCGCCCTGGGCGGGCCCACCCTCAATGAACGGTGGCACTAGATCGAGGGCTATCCGAGCCGCAGAAAGGGTCCATTTACCCGACGTCCGCCGCTCGACCTCGTCCAGCAGGGGGACCAACACCTCGGCACATGCACCGAATAAGGCTGCCTTCGAGCGTATCGGAAGCTCCTCGACAGAACGAGCAAGTTCTTCGACTGTTGAATCAAGGTCGAAGCTCGCCATCAGTTGTGCCCAACTCCTAGGTCGCCCATCGGACCCGCACAATTATGCCTGTTCGGTGAGTAGGTGTTTGGCGCATCCACATCCGTCAGCTCGGGCCCGCGAGGGTCCAAGAGTCTCCCGGACCTGCGAAAAGCGTCTGCCCCGTGTCGAACTGAATGGACCAGTGCTGGAACCTCCCGTCTGCTCCGCTGGAGACGAAGAGCAACAGCAGTAGCCCTACAAAGGTCAACACCAGGTCGAGATGGCGCGAAACCTGGATGGACCGCAGCGTTCGGCCATTCAGTCTCGTGATCAAGCGCCTAATTCGGTCTCGATCATCCTCGCAGGCTACGAGGAATTCAGTGCCTCCCTCAAGCCTCTACGCCGCCATCTCCACGAAGAGGAGGGAGCGGCCCTACGGCCGCGACCGCCGCGGGACCGGCTCATCGGCAGCGCAGAACCATCCGGGTGTCGGCTCACGGAGCACGCCCTCCTTCACAAGTTCGCGGCACACTTGCTCGACGCAGCGGCTGACCTCCGACCCCGCTACTTCAGGTTGGTTCGAGAAGCGCAACAAACGCCATGGATCAAATATCGCGGAATCATCGGGAAGAAGATCGACGTCCACCTCACGGCCGACTGCGTCGACCATCAACACACCACGGCCGTGGACCTGGTACTCCACACCTCTCAGAATCCCACTTCGCTGAACTCCACCTTTCCTGGCCTCCGTAACCAACTGCCCGAGGGTCTCCAGGTCCGCGCCACTCTGAAGAAGAGCGGCGCGAAGCGCGCCGAGACCATCAAGGAACTCTACGACCTGCGTACGCCAGTAGAGGGATCCGCTCATCTCCGCTACTCCAGTTCGATCCGGACCCCGAACGAACCTTCCTCGAACCAACCGCAGTAGTCGTCGAAGTCCAGATGGGACCCGGCCGGGGCACTGGGCTGCGCGAGGGTGAGCAGGTGACGCGCGAGCGAGGTGAGCCCAGCCGCGTTGCCCGAGATCAGGATCGTCTTCGCCGTCGTCTCGAGCACCTCTATTCGCAGGACGGTGTCGTCGTCCCAGTCGCTGATCAGGCCACGCCGGGGGTCGTACGGGATGACTCCGACGACGACGGGTTCCTTCGGCGGCTCGTCAAAGTCGTTCACGGCCGGCAAACCTGACACGGGCGCCACCCTCTCCTCCGACAGATAAGCGTGATGGTTCCTCACAGGCCCCCACCGCTGCTCGTCCAGCCGATCGAGCCCCGGTACGTCCCGACCGCCATATCTCAGCCCGTCAGCGCAATTACCAGCGGCACGGATCTCGGCGACAGGTACTCGTGGCCGGGGACGTATTCCACATGAAGGTGGGCAGAATCGTCCCCCTCTTCGGCGAAGCCGATGAGGGCCGACGCAAGGGACTCCAACTCTCCCGGCCCACCGGAGAATGTCAAGGTGCGAAAATCTGCCGAAAGCGTTATGGCAACATAACCGGACGTGCATCTTGACTCTATCGTCGACAGTGCACTGCTGTATGGAAAAGGGTCCGCCTCAGCGTTGAGCGGCAGCGTCTCCCGGACGGAACGGAGCGCCTGGGCCAGACCTAGCAGATCCAGCCGAGTTCCTGACAATTCCATTTCAGCAGTCGCATCCGAACGCAGGACTTGCATATCCATCCTCCTCCTTTGCGGGCCAGCAGCAGTCGGCGTGCGCAGCTGTCGACGGGCCCATGGCCTCTGAGGTTGGCAGCCGACGTCGCGACCAGGTTCAGTCACTTGCCCTCTGGTAGCCCAGGGCTTCACGCAAGAGTGCCAGGATCGCGGCGCCGAAGGCGTCCTCAGCCGGAGCGGCATGAGTGACCAGCGTAAGCGCGGTTGCCTCCGGCAGAGCCAGTTCGACACCGGTCCATCCTGACAGCGGGCCGTCGTCCAAGCGACCCTCGCCGGCGACGTCTACCTCTACCACCAAGTCGTGGTGAATCTCGTAGATGAGCGTCACTGGACCGGAGCCATCCGGCATCGGGAGGTACCCGTGCTCCTCCCAGTGCTCGTCCATCGCCGGATCGCGGGCGAACATCAGTTCACCGCGAGCCGGATAGCCGGCAGCCTCCTCAAGGTCGATGACCATCGGCTCTCTGCCGTCATCGATTCCGATGCGCGCAGACGGCCAGAGTCGCCGCATGCCATGGACGAACGCGGTCACGGCTGGTCGCGCGTCGAAAGGCACCACAACGACGGTGTCCACCCCAGTGATCTCCACCCACCCTCCTGTCACGACCTCGGCACACGCCTCAACGCCACTGCCCGGCCAGGAGTCTCGCAACGATAGGGCAGTCACCTCCCGGCAACGCCGGTTGCCGTTGACCGTGGTTAAGAGCACGCGCACCTTCAGAAAGTGCCGCGAGCCCGAAGTCGGCTCATCCTGCCTGCCCTCCGACCACATCTAGCCACAAAGGAGCCGTCAGGGATCCGGCCACCACGGGATCGCTGGCGCGGACCAGCTCCGCAACGGCGCTCCCGCCGCACTGGCTTGAACCGTGGTTCACCCCAGTGCAGATGGCGCTACTTGCATGGCAAGCTCCTCGATCGTTGAATCGAGGGCGAAACTCGCTATCAGTTGTGCTCAATTACCAGGACGTCCGACCCTCTTTTGCGTGGCGAGGCGCACCTCGCTCGAGGAGTGAGGGGCACCTCGCCACGCAGTTCGGTCGCACCGCCCCCTCGACCACCTATCAACTTTCGACTCATTCCAAGGTCAACCATTCGCAGTACGCCTCGTACGCGCTCTCCGTCACGTCCCGCAAATCCCATTCGGATAAGTAGCCCGCCTTTGCTGCGAGCAGCCCCAGCGACTTTCCTGCTTGTCGCAGAAGCTCGTCCGGCTCGTCGCCGGCCGACGCGACACCGATAAGAATTCCTTTTGCCTTGACTGGATCAAGCTCAGCCATCCGCGAAATGGCGTTGCCTCTTACCGAAACGTCACCTGACTTGTCCATCGCGACCAGGGCGAGTTCGAAGAATTCATCCATCATAGCGGGCAGGTCTTGAAGGCATTATTTAGCGCATCCGTCGTGTCGCCGGTAACGGGCTTGGGCAGGGTAATAGGGTGTGGGGCGCTTTGGGGTTCTCCCGCCTGAGGACGTCGAACCCTGTATCGTTCAACTTCCCAACGGTCGTCGCGCGATACTGGCCAATTCCCTTGATCTTCGAAGGCAAACGGTACCCTCAATACCACTGCCCAGCCAGGAGCCTCGCAACCTCAAGCAGGGTCCAGCGCGATCAACGGCTGGACGCTCAACTACACACTGCCCAGCGGGCAGCAGGTCACCAACGCCTGGAACGCCACTGTCAGCCAGAGCGGATCCGCGGTGACCGCCCGCAACGTCGGCCACAACGGGTCTATCGCACCCGGCGGCACGGCAAGCTTCGGCTACCAGGGCACCCTGAACGGGTCGTACTCGTCACCGACCAGCTTCACGCTCAACGGGACGTCCTGCTCCCGCTCCTGATACGGCCACTGTGCGGGGGGCGCGACTTCAGTCGCGACCCCCGCATCCACATCCGTCAGCTCAGCCGCATGCTAACAGCAGTCGGTGGGCGGAGGTGTCGACGGATCCATGGCCCCTAAGGTTGGAGTCGTGCATGCGGGTGCTGCGTTGCGGCTCCTGACAACGCGGCCGCAGTTGGACGAGCACCGGTGTGTTGCCGGCGATCACATTGCACGCGTGGATGGCGAGACCCGTGAGGTCGCGCCATCCACGCGTCAAGCTACCTTAGCTAATCGCCAACAAAGATAAGATATCGGTGGGCTTTCGCCCTCACGAGTTCAGCCATCGCGAGAAGTTCACGCGCTGCATCAAGTACTCCCCCAGGCGACGATTGGCTAACTAATTCATGGAGTTCAGAGCAAACGAGCTTCATTTGCATTCTATTGAAACGTGTATCGTCATAACGATCGACGTTCCCAAGCATTGGCATTTGCATCTCCCGGGCAAGCTTGACTAGCTCGTTGAGGCTTCCATGCTCACAAAGCGCTAGCCTTTCGTCGGGTAGAGTCCAGACCCAAGCACTGAGAGACATACAACGGGCTCCTTTGGTCGATTACCGCGGCAAGCCCGGATGCATAGTCACGACACCGCCGTAATCTCCGACGATCACCGTGTATACATTCGTCGGCATACCACCGTCCTTGGCCGCCTCGCGGCCGATAATTCGATCCGCTGTACACACATGCGCACAGTTTCCATTGTCCTGAAGATGGCCGGGAAAGTTATTCGCATTTTCCGCGAGGTCATAGAGATCGACGTCCTTGTCGAAATCGCCTTTTGTGTTGTCGTATCTTTCGCCGCTTTTCATGTGCTTCGACTTCACATATGCCTCGCCAGCGCTATCAAGGCCGATCTCGTCGCCGCAGTTGTGGACGAGGACGGGCGTTTGACCTGCGAGTACAAAGTACGTGTGGATTGATTGTACGGTGAGGTTGTACCTGACCGCCGTACTCGCGTAGGAGCGAAGGGCGGCAACCTTGACGACGTCGCCATTACTCGTCCCGAGACGCTCCCCGACCTGAAGGTTGCCCGCATCCACCCAGGCGCGACGATCCGCGCTCCAGAACGGGTGATGTTGGGTGGTCTGCAAGGGGACCGCATCAGCGTCGGGGACCTTCAGGGTCAGGTCCGTCAGGTAGACGTCCAGGTTGATGTGTGTGGCTACGACCGTACGTATCGAGGTTTTCCCGCTTTGTGGATCGCGGGCAACCACCTTGTCCCCGGTTTTGACACTCTCGATCGGACGCCTTGAGCCATCCGCCATCAACACCAACGTGCCCGGCGCGAAGCTGTCCAGGCAGCCCTTGCTGGCCTTGAAGAAGCTCTTCGCGCCGTCGACAAGGTCACCCAGGAGCCCCTTGGTTCTCGTGACGAGGTTGCCGAACTTCTTCCACTTCCATGGAGCGCCGTATCTCGCCGCGAGCTTGCCGATTGCACCGCCGACGGCGGAGGTGGCGACGTTGATGGCGGTGTTGAGACAGCCGCCCATGTCGCCCTTGAGGAAGCAGTCCAGAGCATCGGTGATGCCCAACTCGTCCATCATGATCTTTGCGAGGGCCTTGGCCGCGTTCAGGAGCTTCTGCTTCGCCCGCGCGATGCGAGCCTGGCGCTCCTTCTCGGCCGCTGCCGCCGCAGCCGCCCGGCGGTCCTTCTCGCTGGCCCGGGGGTTGTTCCACGCGTTGATCGTGGGCTCGTCCGGGTCGTACGCCTTCGAGCAGCCACCACAGCCGTCGTTGTGTCCCTTGACCTTGTGGTAGTTGCCGTACATGTCCTCGTAGTCGGCGCCGGGACCGCAAGCGTCGTCGGAGCACGCCTTGAGGCCGTCGGGGTCGGAGTACGAGATCGGGTTGTTGTTGGCGTACGCGTACCCGTGCATCTGCTGCGGGTCGTTGACGTCGATGATCGGGTCGACGGAGATGAACCGACCGGTGACGGTGTCGTACTCGCGGGCGCCGATGTTGACCAGACCCGTTGTCGAGTCCTGGTTGCCGTTGACGAAACCCTTCTCCGTCGGCCACTGCCCTGGTGTTGGTGGCGTGCCACGGGACTCACCGAACGGCGTGCTGCGCCGGTGCACGATCGCACCGTTCTCGTCGACGGTCGCCTGACCCGTGCCGTGGTGGTCGGAGGCGACGTAGTGCAGACCGTTGATCTTCCGAACGATCGTGCCGCCGCCCGGCAGGGAGTAGTAGCGGGTACCGTCGGTCGCCCTGGTGGTGTGGTCGAGCCGGACCTCCATGCCCGGCAGGTAGAGCGTCGTCGCGGTCGGCTCCTTGCGGAGCATCCGGGAGCCGTCGACGTCGTACAGGAAACTGGTCTTCTTGCCCGCGGCGTCGGTGACGGACTCGAGGTTGCCCTCGGCGTCCCACTTCAGAGTCTGGTCCTCGCCGACCTTCGTCCGCTTCGTGGTGTTGCCCGCCGCGTCGTAGCCGTACTCGTGGAGCTTCGAGCCCGCCGACGTCGTCTCGGTCATCGAGCGCAAGGTGTGCGGCTGCGACTTGCCCGCGTCCGGGTAGGTGTAGACGCGCTCCTTGAGCGAGGTGCCGTTTGCGGCGAACTGCGACTCGGTCTTACGGTTGCCCACCACGTCGTAGGTGTAGGAGTGGTGGTACGGGGCCACCCCACCCACACCCGTCGTCGACGGGCCTCCGGCACACGGGTCGGTGGCGGTGCTCGCCGACGTCCAGGCCCGCTCCATGCGGCGCAGGTAGTCGTAGGAGAAGCACTGCACGTCCCGGGTGCCCGAGGGCGTGTCGGCGATCCGGGTGATGTTGCCGGAAGCGTCGTAGCTGTACTGCGCGTCGATGTCGATGACCGGCGCGCCGCTGCGGTCCAGCCGCTGGTGGGTGAGCCGCTTGGAGCCCTGCTCGTACCCGTAGGTCGACCAGACCTTGTTGGCGCCGAGCTTCGCCTCGGTCTGGATGACCTCGCTGGTCGCCGAGTAGTCGACGTCCGTCAGGTACGGCACGTCACCCTCGGTCGCGGTCAACCGCTCCATGCTGTCGTACGTGTAGGCGATGCTCTCGAACGGCAAGCCTCCACCGTCGGACATGCCTGTCGCCCGAACGGTGCCGTCCTCGTTGTACTCCGCCGCGAAGCTGTACAACCCCGCGAGTTCCGCGCCGGCGTGCTCGGGCACCTGGTAGTAGGTGGCGTGCGGCCGGTAGAGCTCGTCGTAGCCGGTGTAGTAGGTGGCGTATTCCGCCCCGTCGATCCACCGGCTCGTCATGGAGAGCTGCCCGAGCATCTCCAGGTCGTAGGTCCAGCTGCTGAGCAGTACGCCGGTCTCGGCCGACCCCTTGTAGCTGGCGGTGGTCCGGCCGATCGCGTCGTACGTGGTGCTGATCGTCTGCTGCACACCGTTAGTGGTGCTGGTGAGCCGGTCCAGGTTGTCGTACGTCATCGTCGACGTCCCGGCATCCGGGTCGATCGACTTGACCTTGCGGCCGAGCTGGTCGTACTCGTGCTTCCAGACGTTGCCGGCGGGGTCGGTGACCGTCGCGAGCTGGCCGGAGCGGTTGTAGGTGTAGAGGGTCTTGTCCGAGGCACCCGACGGGCCGGTGCCCTTGTACTGCAACAGTTGGGTCGTCTGCCCGAGAGCGTTGGAGATCGCCGTGGTGGGGGTGCCGCCCTCCGGCGGGTCGACCGAGACGCGGTCACCGCCGTACGTGGTGCTGGTGCGCCACTTCTCGTTACCCGCTACCGCGAAGATCTCCGCCTTGACCCGGTCGGCCCCGTCGTAGACGTACAGCGTCTGGCCGTCGACCTCACCGTTGCGGGCGGGGAAGATGGCGTCCGTCGGAGCACCGGCGGCGTTGTAGGTGGCGTACGTCTTGTCGAGGTTGCCGGTCGCGGTGTAGAAGGTGTCCGCGATCATCCGGGTGCCGTTCGGCCCCTCGGTCTGCACCTGGCGGGGCCGCAGCAGACCGTCGTGCAGCTTGTACTCGACGCTGTACGAGCCGTCGTTCTGCCGCTTCTCCGTCTTGACCGCCACCGGCTTGTCGGTGCGGATCAGGTAGCTGTACTTGATGCTCGGGCTGTCGCCGCTGCGGTCCGGCATCCACACGTTGGACAGCCGGCCCAACGCGTCGTACTGCAGTTTGCTGACCAGCTTGTTCGGGTCGGTCTGCTTGACCGGGCTGCCCCAGGCCGGGGCGTACTCGGTGACTGTCTCGTGCTCGAGCGGGTTCTTCTCGACCACCTTCGTGGTCAGACCGTTCGTATCGGTGTACGTGGTGGTGGTGGTCTTGCCCATCGCGTCGGTGGCGCTGAGCGGCCGACCGTACCCGTCGAAGGTTCCCGACGCGGTGGTGATGTAGGTGGCGGTGGTGCCGTTGTGGCTTGCCATCCGCTCCGTCTTGGTCGGGTTGCCGAGCGTGGGCGCCACCCCAAACGCCTTGCCGTCGTAGAGGGTGCGGGTGTTGGAGATGACCTGGGTCTTGCGGTCCACCGGCGAGGTCCCGCATGACACCGACAGCGACTCGGTGCTTGCCACCAGGCTGTAGAGGTGCAGGTTGGGGTTGTCGGCGTAGGTGGTGGTGTTGCACGCCTCGTCGCCCGTGACGTTGACGTCGCCGAGGTTCTCGGTCTTCGTGACGCGGCCGAAGTCCGTCTCGAAGGTCGAGATGTTCTTCGTCTCCCGCCAGCCACCGGCGGCGAGCGCCACGAAGTTCCTGGTCGCCGAGGTGTTCGTGAACCAGGCCTTCTTGTCACCCCAACTGTGCGACTCGGTGGCGGTGTTGTGCCGCCACGGGGTGGCGATGCTCCGGCTGACCTCCGACCCGCCGTCGTAGACCGTGCTCTCCAACTGGTGGCCGGAGAACTGGTCGTAGTCGACGTGCTCGACACCGGCGGAGTCCTTCACCCGCACGTCCCGGGTGTCGCTGCTGCTCGGAATCTTGTCGCCGTGCATGCCGCGCAGATAGCGGTACTCGGTCTTGGTGGTCTGGGTCTGACCGTTGCCGACGGTGACGACGACCTTGCCGTAGCCGCGCCACTCACCCCAGGTCAGGTCCTTCGGGTCGGAGATCCCGTCGGGCTCGGACTTCCGCCAGGCGGCGCCGTCCTGGTAGTCGTACCTGGTGACCATGTCCGGTGCGCCACCGGTGCGGTCGGTTTCGACGACGGCGGCAACCACGTACTTGAAGAACCAGTCGGTGATCGGGTCACCGCTGCCGTACGGGTTCCACTTCACCGGGTAGCAGCGCTTGGTGCTGTTGCCCTCGGTCGGAAGCGCGCTCTTGGAGCAGTCCGGTGCCGCGTAGTTGACGTCGATCTGGGCGCCGGTGTCCGTCCACACGGTGGCGAGCCGGGGACGCACCAGCGGACCGATGTTGTCGTCGTCCCGGTCGACCCGGTTGGGCAGCTGGAGGTTGCCAATCTCCACCGACGGCATGGAGATGTCGTCGCCGTACATGCCGGTGTGGGTGATCTTGTGAAGCCAGAGGGTGCGGGAGGCGTCCCCGTTGTCCAGGAGCTGGTGGTCGAGCTTCCAGTTGTCGACAGCCGTCCAGCCGCTACCCTCGCGGATCTCGGTGGTGATCCCCGTCAGACGGGCCCGGGTCCAGAAGGTCGGCGTGATCTGGTCGCCCTTGCACTTGGTGTCCTTGTTGCAGTTGCGGTCGAAGGGAACGTCCGGCCAGTGCGGCGCTGTGGTCGCGTTCAGATCCTCCGGGTCACAGTCGACGGAGCCGTTGGGCAGGCAGCGCTCCTTGACGTCGAACCGCACCCGCGCCGGGGCGTTGGTGGTGTAGACGGCGTTGTCCCGCTGGCCGTAGTCGATCCGCTTGAGGTAGCCGCCGCGGTGGTACGCCACGCCGTTGGCATCGGTGCGCTTGCCGCGGGCGTAGTAGTTCGTCTCCGGCGTGTAGAAGTACGAGCTGACGTTGCCGTAGCGGTCCTTGACGTAGTCGAGGCTCCAGCGCCACGCCTGGTCACAGTACGAGGCGGTGAATCCACCGGACGTGCTGTTGCACGGCTCGTTGGCGTCGTCGCCGTAGACCGGAAGCGTCCAGGTCGACCCCGTCACCTCCTTGCCACTGGTCCAGCCCGGAAGCCTGTTGAGGCCGAAGAAGTACTGCGTGCCGTCGGTAGTGGTGACCTTCCAGTGCTCACCGTCGTTGTCGCCGTTCTCCGCGCCGGTGAGCCGCTCCACCTTCGAACCGTCGTCGGTGGCGAACTTCCAGGTGCTGCCGCTCTTGACCAGCTCGGTGGACTTGCCGTTGAGCAGGATCGTGGCGTTGTCGTACGCCCAGCACTGGTCGGCGTACTGGTCGTGCCCGTCCTCGGCACAGGACTTGTAGCGGCGTTCGATGTGCCCCGGCTCGTAGTTGAAGCCCTCACCCACCCAGGAACCCTGGTTGTTTGTGGTGGCGGTACGCCCGTCGACCGACTGCGACGAGTACGCGAGCGTGATGCCCGGAGCGCCGCCACCCGGAACCGGGGGCGTACGCATCGGGTAGCTCCAGGAGAAGCCGCCGGTGGACGGTGCCACCGACCACTTCGACGACGGCGCGAGCTTCGTCGCACCGAAATCGCCCTGCGAGGAGGATTCGGTTGCGGCCAGCGCGACTGTCGTACCCGCCGCCGCGGCGCTGACCGTGGCGAAGACCGTGCGGGATGCACTGTCGTTGACGGTCGGCACCGGCTCGATCGCGCAACCGGCCTTCTCCGGGGTGGTGAGCGCACACTCCGGCAGCTTCACCAGCTTCAGGCGGGCACCGAAGTCACCGCCGAACGCACCGGCAAGGCCGTCGTAGCTGACCCCCAACCGGACGTCGCCGGCGCCCTGCTGACCGTCGGTGCGGTTCAACCTGATCAACGGGCCGTCGACGCGGGCCCGTTCGGACGCGGCGCGGTCGAGGACCTCGACACGTACCTTCGTGGGCGCGGGAGCCGGAGGCGTGGCCGCCTTGGCGCCGGCCTTCGGCGCCGGTGGGGCAACAGCCGACAGCGACACAGCGAGTCCGCCGGCCTTGCCGGTCGCGGCCGGCCCCGGGTCGGTTGCGGAAGCGCCGGTACGCGCGCCGGCCTGCGCCGATGTCCCTGTCGGGGCAGGGACAGCGATCTCACTGGCTCCGGCCGACGGCCAGGTGACAGTGACGGGAGTCGTCGTGGCGGGGGCAGCCCCCGGGTTTGCCGTGCGCGGCTTGACGCCCAGCGGCGCACGATTCGGCACTGTCTTGCCGACGTCGGTCGCCGTCGGACGTTGGCGTTCGGCGGCAGTCGATGCGGGGGCATTGGCGACCTGGATGATGCTCGCGGTCATCACGACAGTCATTGCCCAGGACACTGGTCGCACCGCCCGGCGCTGCAACACGCCGGACGTGCCCAGAAATCGGGAGAACATCCACCCTCCCCAGGGTTGGTTGAAAGAAGGCACGGGGTGTCGGGGCCGCCCCCGAAGGGACGACCCCAACGCCGGTGGTGTCAGAGGTTGGGCTGCTCGACGACGAGGCTGGTCCGGTCGATCTTGACCTTGTCCGCCATGCCGTTGTAGATCCGGATGTCGTCTATCGCGCCGGAAAGGTTCTCCCGCTCGCTGCCATTGGCGAAGGCCCGGCCGAACTGGACGTTGCTCACGGCGGGCAACGGCTTCTCCAGCTGGAATCCGAGGACCTGGCCGTTGAGGTAGAACAGCAACTCCCGGCTGTATCCGTTGTAGACAAGCGTGACGTGGTCACCCTTGCCGACCCTGGAAGGTTCCCGGTCGTGCTGGGTCGCCTCGTACACCGGCGCGGTGCCGGTGTCCGTGGTGGCGGCCATCTCCCACAGGCCGTCGGTGTTGCCCCGCAGGACAACGACGCTGTTGTTGTTGGCGCCCTTGATGGAGATCGCCGTCATCGGATGGTTCTTCGAGCCGCTCGTGAACCGGACCCGGGCGGAGATTGTGAAACTGCCCGCCGGGTCGATGAGCGGCGTGGCCGTCTCGGCGTACTGACCGGCCTGGCCCTGGAACTGGAGGTAGCCGGCACCCATCATCCCGGTGATCGGGTTGCCCCGGACGAGGCTGCTCTCCTGCCCGAGGCGCAACGCCTCGCCGCCGGCGTCGTAGTTCGGGCTGGACTTGTTGGACTGGGTGCTCAACTGCCAGTAACCCTTGCGGTCCAGCTTGTGCTTCTCCAGGCCGGCCACGTCCTCAGCGACGACCGGACGGTCGAACACGGAGACGTCCGCCATCGCGCCCTTCCAGAAGTCGGAGTACCCGCCGCCCTTGAAGGTCTGGCGGCCGAACTGGAGAGCACCGCGGGCCTGGACCAGCGAACGCCGGTCCTTGACGACTGGAGTGCCGGAACCGACCTGGAGGGAGATCTTCTTGTTCGGACCATCGAAGATCGCCGTGATGAAGGTCCAGGCGTTGGTCGCCGGACCGGCTGTCACCTTCCACTCACCCAGGTTGATCACGTCGTTGGTGGGCATCCGGAAGAACCAGGAACCCTGATCGACGCCCAGGGTGAAACCGGGCTCACCGGTGGCATCCTGGCTCAGCGCGACCTGGCGTCGATTGGGATCGTCCACCCGGTACCAGCCGGTGATGGCGAAGCTCTGCTCGGTGCCCACCACCGAGTTGTTGGTGACGAGGTACGCGTTCGACGTGCCGTCGAAGGTCGCGGCAGTGTCCCAGGTGCCGAGTGACCCCGGTACGCCGAACGTGACGCCGCTGCCGATCTTCGCGTCGTGCGAGCCCATCTGGTCGTCCGCCGCCTTCGCTGTGGCGATGTCCGACAGCGGCCACTGCGCGACCGGCGGGCGCTTACCCACCCGGAAGGTGCAGGTGGCGATGGTGCTGGACCGCTTCGCCATGTCGATCGCCTTGACGAAGAGTTGGCGCGGCCCCTCCTTGTCGGGCGTCCATCTGATCGTCACGGGACCACCGTTTGTGGTCGGCTTGACCGACACGGAGGCGCCGCCGTTGAAGTTGTACACGTACTCGACCACGTCGGTGGCCGCCGAGTCGAAGGTGAAGCTGCCCTGGACACCGATGGAACCGCGCCACTGGTCGTCGTCGAGGCAGTCCGCTGTGGTGTCGGCGGCGTCCCCGGGCAGGTATTCCGGCGAGTCCACGTCCGGCGCGCTCGGGCTGGTCTTGTCGTAGTAGAACTGGCAGACGTTGCGTGAGCCTTCGGAGCTCCACGGCCCCCAGCTCACTCCGTCACTCGCCCGGACCTCCCAGGAGATCGGTACGTTCTGCGCGATGTCGCTTGGCACGTAGTAGTTGAAGAGGGAGCCGCTCGCCTTCAGCGGCGTGACGTAGCTGCGGGTCTGCAGGCTCCCGCCGGCCGGCGTCCAGGTGACCTTGAACTCGGCCTTCACCTGCTCGGTGTGCGCCGACGAGTGGTCGGGGTCCCGCAGGATGGCGTTGAGCCGCGGCGGTACGTCGGTGTAGGGCGCGCCCGTGCCGTACACGCAGCCACCACCGGGTGACATCGTGAGTTCCGACTGGTTGGCGATCACCGGGGCGCGGTTGTAGCGGACCGAGAGAACGCCGTTGTCGCAGAACCGCTTGGTGTGGCTGGATGCGGTCTCGCTTACCGAGCGCAGGCCGAGGGTGATGTTGCTCCAGCCCTTGCTGACCGCCTGCTGGACCGCCGGTTTGGCTTCCCACTCGGTGTTCTGGTTCGTCGAGGTGCAGCTCGACTGCACCTTTGTCGGCGAGTTGGTGTCGAGGTGCGTGGCCCCCGACCAGCTCGACCCGCCGGGCTGGTTGCTCCAGTTAGTGCTGGACTTGATCCCGGAGGGCATCAGGTAGAGGGCAGCCGCGCGGGCAGTGTCGTTGTAGACGTGCTGGAGGGTCACGCGGAACTTGGCCTCAAGGATGGTCTTGCCGGCGTACGGCGTGGCCAACTGGTAGAAGAGGCGCTTGATTTTGGAGTTGTTGCAGGAGCTCGGGCACAGACCGATGCGCTCGTGCCGCTTGGTGTCGAACTTCCAGTACTCCTCGGACGGGTAGCCGCTGTCGACCATCGCCCAGGCGCTGTTGGTGCTGCTCTGCCACACCGGGTCGACGTACACCGGGAAGGTGGTGGCCGGGTCGGCGAGCATCGCGGCGTCCGGGGTGAGGCTCAGCGTGCCGGAGCTGTAGTCCAGACCCACCTGCTCCACCCGGGAGGTCTCCCCCGGGCCTCGCGCCGAAGCGTCGTTCGGATCCGCGGGCTCGGTGGTCGCGGCGGAGGCCCGCTGGGCTTCGCCGCCACCCTCCTGGTTGCCGCTGTCCCACATGGTCGGGGCGTCGGCCTCCATCACCGGGTTGCCGGTCGCCGGGTCGAGAGCGACGACGCCCCCCTCGGCGGTCTCTTCGATGTCGAGGCCCTGACCTGTCACCCCCAGCCTGAGGTCCCGCAACTCGGGCAGGTTCGCCGCCTCGGGGGTCTTCAGCACCAGGACGTGGGAGAAGCCCTCGACGGTCACGTTGGCCACCAGGTCGACGTCCGGAAACACCTCCGGGTAGGTGGCCTGGTCGCCACTGATGGTCGGGGTGGGCAGCGCGTTGGGCCAGGTGAGCGTCATGACCCGGAAGTCACGCTCGATCACCATGAGGGGCGTGGTGCCACCTCCGGACAGACGCATGTTGAGCAGTGCGGCGGTCGGCGTGATCGTCCCGTCCGACTGGGCTACGAGGGCCGCGTTCGCCGGCACCCAGGTGTCGCCCTGCAGGACCCGTACCGCCTGGTTGTACTCGTTGGCGATCAGCGTCCCGTCCGGCTGGGCGAAGACGTCCCGATATTCGCCGCGCTGCGCGAGGACCTCGACTGGCTGGTTGAGGTCCGCCGCCGCGATCAGCGCCTCGGCTTCGGTGTCCCGGACCGGGTCGGTTTCCAGGGCGGCCACCGGCGCGGACGGCAGGGATGGTTCGGGCACGGCCACGTAGGCGGTGCTCGCGAGCAGGCCGGCGAGGCCCGCCATGAGGCCGAGCGTGAAGAGCCGACCCCGCTTTCTCGTACGACCGGCCACCGCCAGGTCCTCCCCCGTTGTACTGCGCGAATTCATGCTCATCATCAGTTGACCGCCGCCCCGAACGTGCTCACGCTTGCGGGGATCCCGTTCACGCCTGGCTGCCAGGTCTGGCTTGGCGTCGTCGAGCCGCCGGCCAGGCTGGCCCAGGTGAAGCCGTAGACGGCGTCAGTGCCGTACGGGGTGCCGACCAGCAGCCGCTGCGACGTGGCGCCGAACGAGGTGCCGACGATCTCGCTCGCCCGGACACTGCCCGGCAGGCTCGACCCGTTGCGTTGGAGCACCACCGGCGTGCCGATCGAGGTGACAAGTGCGGGAAGAACCCACACCTGGCCGAAGTCGGTCACCGAGGTGTCACCCGACGAACCGTCCTTACCGGGCAGGCCCAGCGCCATGAACATGGTCGAGTTGGTGCTCTCGACCGACGGGTTCGTGTTTGTCACAACCACCTTCTCGCCCAGGTAGTCACCGCCGGACACGAGAGGGTTCTGCGGGTTGTGGGTGATCGCCGGACCCACCTCGGTGTAGGTGTTGCCGGCGGTGATGTGGAAACGCTGCACCATTCCGGCGTCCGACTGCGCGGGCTCGATGCCCTCACCGGGCACTCCGACCACGAGCAGGGAGCTCGCCGCGTCAGCGGCCGTTCCGGCTGGGCGGTACGGCGCGATGGCGATCGACTTGCCGAAGTTGTCGTTCGCCTCGGAGGTGTCCGAGACCGACGTCGCGTTCTGGTTGAGTTCGGCGGCGAGCGTGGGTAGCCCGTTGGTGAGCGTGTGGCTGTAGACGTTCACCGCACCGGCGAACTCGGCAGTGCCGATCGCCTCGCCCGGAGAGCTGACAGCCCAGTGGTGCTTGGAGGCGGCCACCGCGTACCCGGTGCGGTCGTCGATCTCGGCAGCGCCGGGGATGCCTGCGCCCTGGCTCAGCGCCACGTTCACGGTGCCACGGATGTAGTGGACGATGCCGGTGACCGGCGCGGTGGTGGAGAGTCCTTCACCCGGCGCGCCGATGACGAGGTAGGGCACCCCTCTGGCGGTCCGGCTGCCGGCTACCGCGTAGCCGAACCAGTCGTGGGCCTCGGCGGTGTCCGGCACATTTGTGACGTCCTGGTGGTAGACCAGCGTGGCGGGCCCCTGCGCCAGACCGGCGGGTGAGCCGAGCAGCACGAGCACCACGCCGGCGTCCTGGAGGCCGTTGACGTCCTGGAAGGGAACGCCCACCGCGAGGTCGGTGCAGCCGTCGTTGTTGGCGTCGTACGGAGAGATCGCCGTGCCGAAGCGGTCGCCCGCCTCAGGTGCGCCGGGCACCTTGGCGACTCCCTCGGACAGGGTGTGCACCGTCGTGCCGCCGCCGTAGCTGACGTGCAGTTGGCCGGCGCGTGCCAGACCGTTCACCGCTGCCTCCGGATCGGCGATCGCCACATCCGCGACGCCGTCGCCGTTGAAGTCACTGTCCGTGCCAGCGGTGCAGCCGGTCACCGGCGGCACCGTCGTGTAGACCTGCATCTCGCAGTACGAGGACCATGTGTCGCTGCCGCTCACCCCGTCGGACGCCTTGACCCGCCAGCGGTAGATGCCGCCATCGGCGAAGACACCGGCGGGGATCGTGGTCGCGACGGTGGCGCCGTTGGCGACGCCGGTGTAGACGTCGGAGCCGATCGCCGCGTCGGCGTTCATCGCCCACCACTCGAAGGTGACTGTCATGGCGGTCGCGTCGGCGTCGGCGACGGTGGCCTTGAGCTGCGGGGTCACCGAGTTGACGATGGGACGGCCGGGGCCGGTCGCGCAGGTGGAGGCCGGCACCGTCGAACGGGCGGTCACCGTCGGGTACGAGTTGTAGGTGACCGTGGCCTTGGGCACTGTGGTGGTGACCGAGTAGGTGCGGGACCGGAACTGCTTGAAGGACGTCGAGTCGGTCTCGTCGGTCGCCCGTATGCCCATGTCGGCGCGGGTGTCGCCAACGTCGGCCGCGCGTTGGAAGAAGGTGGTGGCGGAGACGCCGACATAGTTGTCGTCACAGCTGCTGTCGAAGCCGGCCGACGCCGTGGTCACCTTCTCCTGGTGGGTCCAGGTCGGTTGGTTGCTCCACACGATGCCGTCGGCGATGGCACCTGTCGTCCAGAGCTCCCAGGACCGTCCTTCGCACTGCACCGACCACCAGTTCCACAGCGAGATGGTGGCCGTGTTGATCTGCTTGCCGACCAGGGCCGTGGTGTCCCAGCGGGCGAACGACCGGGTGATCGGCCCGGTGGGGCCGAGCTTGCCGAGACGCAGGTCGTCAGCGCTGCCACGGTCGATGCTCTCGTTCGCCTGCACGTACGTGTCGTACGTGGTGGAGAGCGGGTTGATCTGCGGATCGATCGTGATGGGGTACTTCCGCTCCGGGGCGCGGAGCCACTTCTGATCCGGTGTGAGGGTAAGCGCGAATCCGTGGTCCGCTGCGGCTCCGGCGGCCTTCGCGACTGTCGAGGCGACCGGCACCTTGCTGACGGGCTCGCCCTGGGCGTCGACACGCGCGTCCCACATCATCAGCGCCGGGCTCGTCGCGATGGTCCGCCCGGTCTTGTCCCTGATGGCCGTGTCGCCACCGACGCCACGTTGGACGTCCGCGACGTTGCGCCCGGTCACCGGCAGCGACAGCGTCGCCACCCGACTCAGGGCGGCGGGGCTCTTCACGACGAACAGGGTCTCCAGGCCGCTGCGGCTGGCCCGGACGACAAGGTCGACGCCAGCGAGAGCGTCCACATAGGTTGCCCGGTCGGCACTGAGCTGCGGCTCGGGAAGCGCGCCGGCCCAGTTGACCGCCACCCGGTCGTCGCCCTTGCCGACGGCTGCCAGCTCGTGGGTGCCGGACGGCTGGGAGCCAGAGATCGTGAGGTCGTAGGGGTGTGCGGCGGGTCGGATGGTGCCGTCCGCGTCTCGCCGAAGGTTCAGGTCGAGCGGGACCCAACCGTCGCCTCGGCGGACCCTTGTCGGGCCGAGCGACAGCTCCGCCCTGAACTGCCCGTCGGGCAGGGCATAGACCTCGGTGGTTTCGGAGGTGAGGCTCTTGACCTGCACCGGTTTGCCGGTCTTGCGAGCGGCCTGTAGGGACACCGCCTCGTCGGACCTGATCTCTGTGCCACCCGTTACGCCATCCGGACCGGCGGCAAGATACTCCGCCGGTTCGCCCGAAATGCCCGCCAATGCGGCTGCCGTGAGCACGGCTACGCCAGCCGCGAGGCATGCGCGAACGGTGGCCGTCTTTCGACGTGCCACAAATCCTCCCCCGTGATTCAGATATTGATGGGGACTGTAGGGACGAGACCGCTCTACGCACAAGTACCTTCACAAACAGTGAGGACAGATTCGGGCAAAGTTGGATAACTGGCCCTTGCTGCTCACGCACCGAAGTTTTCCTGCCCACGGCACGGATCAAGCACCCGGCGGGCTTGAAATGCTTGACAGAGATGCACAGAAAATGTCACCCAGAGCGCCCAATATTGAATCGCCGAAATGCGCCAGCGGGGGTGGGGAATTCAGCGGAACGTCGACGCAAAACGGCTCGGTCACAGCTGGCCCGCTGGCCCACCTGTTGGTGAATTCCGGCCGGATCGAGGAATTGCAGCAGCGTGCCGACGAGGGCGACTGGAGGCGGCCGGAAGGTTGATTGACGCGTTAGCCGCGTACGGCAGGATCAAAGGAATCAACCAGGAGGTAGCCGCCGGCACACGCGGTGCCAGAGATCACCCTAAGCAATATCGAATCCCACCAGCAAAACGTTTACCGTCGAATAGCCGAGTCTTGTTGGCCGCTGCAGGCCGCTATTCCTACGATGCGCTACTTGGAGGGTGGCGTCGGGCCGTCTCGGGCGGTTCGCGCAGGGGATGCCAGGATCCAGCCCGAACGCCTTCCGGAAAGCCGGCCCGCGCCCAGCCACGCTGGGCGCGGGCCGTCGGGATCAGACCCGCGTGAGTCGGACGGCGTCGGCGATGACGAGGCCGGTCGCGCCGCTCCACCGGCTCACGCCGACCCGGTTGGCATCGCCGGCCGGCAACGTGAACGTGCCCAGGCTGCGCCACTGGCCGCCGGTGGCCCGCTGGTCGACGGTGATCGTCCGGTTGCCGCTGCTGGTGGCGACGATGTACGGGGTCGCGCTGTTGTAGCCGGCGTTCGCCGGCCACCACGCTTCGACCCGGTAACTGGCGGTGGCCGGCACGTTGAACCGGTACCACGCGACATCGCTTGCTGCGACCGGGTCCGCGTACCGGTAGTCGGCGCCGTACCGCTGCCCGGAGTACGTCGAGACGCCCCAGTTGGCGCTCGCTGTGAACCGGCCGGCGGTGGTGTTGTCCACTGTGGATGACCATGCCGTACCGCCGCCGGCCATCTTCGCCGCCACGTCGGCCCGCATCACGTTGAGGTCGATGAAGGACGGGTCGATCTTGCCGGTGGTGCTGGTTTCCCTGTGCCCCCGGGCGTAGCTGCTGTCCCGGCCCAGTCGCTTGAGCACGGCGGCGGTAGCGGCGATGGACGCGTTGTACTGCGCTGCGGTCATCTCCTGGTTGACGCCGTTGTAGTCGATCTCCCAGCCGATCATGAGCGTGTTGCCGTCGCCCGCCGGGATCGGCCCGCTGCCGCCGCTGACACCGGCGTGGTTGCACCGGCCGGCCGAGATGACGTGGAAGACGCCGTTGTAGTCCACGAGCGCCTGGCAGAGGGGGCCGGGCAGATCCGACCGGCCGTTGATGCAGATGCCGAGCGCCGGATGCGGGTTGCTGGCGCTGGAGGTCGCGGCGGTGTGGTGCCAGAGCACCCCGATGGGGTCGAAGGAGCCCGGCCGCATCCGGTTGAGCCAGTCTCCCTCGACGACGACCTGGACCCCGGCGGCGCGCAGCACGTCGACGAGCCAGGGAATCGTCGCCATCAGGACTCCCCGAGCAGGTCGGCCAGGCACTCGGCCTTAGGTGCGGCGCTCGCCGGCGTGGGCCGGACGACGACGGTAAGCGCGGCGGCCACCAGTGCCGGGATGGCGAGCACTTTGCGGCGGCGCAGACGGGTGGATCGGGACGTGGCCATGGCGCTCCTTCGGCGGACGGCGTCGGGCTCTCGATCGGATCGACGATCGTGATGACCGGCACGTTATACCGCGATGAGCGTCTATGTCGATAGCTTTCAGCAGTCGGACACGGGCTGAAGGAAACCGCCCTATCAGGTGCCCGCCAGCGCGTCGATGTCGCGCATCTCCTCAGCGGTCAGCGAGAAGTGGAAGACATCGAAGTTGGCACTGATCCGCTCCGGCGTCACCGACTTCGGGATCACCACGATCTCGTGGTCGATGTGCCACCGCAGCACCACCTGAGCTGGCGAGACGTTGTGCGCGCCAGCGATCCGGGTCAGCACCGGGTCGCTGAGATCGGTGGTCTTGAACGGGCTGTAGCCCTCCAGCACCACACCCCGGTCCCGCAGCTCGGCGTGCCGTTGCCGGTCGTACAACACCGGACCCCAGCGGATCTGGTTGACAGCCGGGTTCTCCTCCGTCGACTGGATCAACTCGTCGATCTGCGCGGTGCTGTAGTTGCTCACCCCTACCGCCCGGGTCAGGTTCTCGTCCCGGGCGGCCAGCACCTCCCGCCACATCGGGATGCTCTCGGCGGCCGACGGAGGCCAGTGGATCAACCAGAGGTCCACCTGGTCGACGCCGAGCGCCTCCAGGCTGGCCTCCAGCGTCTCCCTCTCCCGGCCCACCCGGTCCGGCAGGAGCTTGGTGGTGATGAAGACGTCCTCGCGACGCAGCCCGCTCTCCTGCACCGCCCGGCCGACCTCCCGCTCGTTGCCGTACATGGTGGCCGTGTCGAGGTGCCGGTAGCCGGTGTCGAGCGCTGCCAGCACGGCTTCGTAACCCTCCGTGCCGGTGGCCTGCCACGTGCCGAAGCCGAGCAGGGGCATCCGCACGTCACCGGGGAGCAGGGCTGTGGGCTGGTCGGTGAGGTCCATGAGGACCGTTCTACCCCGCCGCGCCCCCGGCCGCAGAGCGAACCGGACACTCCGGCAGGCAGCGCGACGATCCGCTTTGTCGGAGAATGCCTGTGTGACGGACCGGCTGGACGAGTACCGGCGACGGCGGGACGCGACCCGTACGCCCGAGCCCGTGCCGACGCGCAGCCCCACACCGGGCGGGCCCGGCGAGGGCGAGGGCCGCTTCGTCATCCAGCAGCACCACGCCCGCAGCCTGCACTGGGATCTGCGCCTGGAGCACGAGGGGGTGCTGGCGTCCTGGGCGGTGCCCCGCGGCCTGCCCCGCGACCCCGGCCGCAACCACCTGGCCGTGCACACCGAGGACCACCCGATGGAGTACCTCGACTTCTCCGGCGATATCCCCGCCGGCGAGTACGGCGGCGGGCGGATGGTCATCCACGACCGGGGCACCTACCGCCACGAGAAGTGGCGCGACGACGAGGTGATCGTGACGCTCGCAGGCGAACGGACCTCCGGCCGCTACGTGCTCTTCGCCACCGGCGGCAAGGACTGGATGGTCCGGCGCACCGACCCCGCGCCATCCGGCTGGACGAGCATGCCGGAGCTGGTCCGCCCCATGCACGCCACGCCGGCCACCAGGCTCCCCCGGGACCGGGCCGACTGGGGCTACGAGCTGCGGTGGGACGGCGTCCGGGCGATGGCGTACGTCTCCGGCGGGCGGCTGCGGCTGCTCTCCGAGACCGACGAGGAGATCACCGGCGGATATCCGTGGCTGCGCGCGATGGCCGAGGCGCTGGCGCCCACCGAGGCGGTGTTCGACGGTGTGCTGGTCCGCATCGACGGCACCGGTCGGGTACGCCCGGCCAGCCCGACCAGCGGCAGCCGGGTTCCGGCCGGCGCGGCGTACCTGCTCGTGGACCTGCTGTGGCTGGAGGGCGTGAGCAGCGTCGACGTGCCGTACGCGCAACGCCGGGAACTGCTCGATGGGCTGGCCTTGACCGGCACGCACTGGCAGACTCCGCCGTGGTTCCCCGGCGCTGGCGACGAGGCGCTACGTACCGGGCGTGAGCAGGGCCTGCCCGGTGTGATCGCCAAGCGGTTGGATTCGGTCTACGAGCCGGGCCGGCGCAGCCGACGCTGGCAGAGCATCGACGCGGCCTGATGGCGAGGAGCGACGTGTACCTGACCCACCTGGACTGCCCGCGCTGCGGCCTGGAGTACGCCGCCGACACGGTGCAGAACCTCTGCGAATGCGGCTCTCCGCTGCTGGCCCGCTACGACCTGCCGGCGGTGGCGAAGGCGGTCGCCCCGGAGCGTTTCGGTCTGCGCCCGGCCGACCTGTGGCGCTACCGGGAGCTGCTGCCGGTCCGCGACCCTCGGCACGTCACCACGCTCGGCGAGGGCTGGACGCCGCTGCTGCGCGCCCCGGCGTACGGTGCCGAGATCGGTATCACTGACCTGATGGTCAAGGACGAGGGCCTGATCCCGACCGGCTCGTTCAAGGCGCGCGGCGCGGCGGTGGGCATCAGCCGGGCGCGTGAGCTGGGCATCGAGCGGATCGCGATGCCCACCAACGGCAACGCCGGTTCCGCCTGGGCGACGTACGCGGCGCGGGCCGGGATGGGCGCCACGATCGTGATGCCGCTGGCGGCACCGACCATCTGCCGGCGCGAGTGCGTGGCCGCCGGCGCCGATCTGCGACTGGTCGACGGGTTGATCAGCGACGCCGGCCGGCGGGTGGCCGAGCTGATCGCCGAGTCGGACGGGGCGATCTTCGACGCCGGCACGCTGCGCGAGCCCTACCGGCTGGAGGGCAAGAAGACGATGGGGTACGAGATCGTCGAGCAGCTCGGCTGGCAGATCCCGGACGTGATCATCTATCCGACTGGCGGCGGCGTCGGCCTGATCGGCATCCACAAGGCGCTGCACGAGATCCGGGAGCTGGGCTGGGTCGGCGACAAGCTGCCCCGGCTGGTGGCGGTGCAGTCGACGGGTTGCGCGCCGATCGTGCGGGCGTTCGCCGCCGGCGAGGACCGGGCGCGACCGTGGGAGGACGCGCACACAGTGGCGTTCGGCATCACGGTGCCGGCACCCTTGGGCGACGAGTTGATCCTGGCCGCGTTGCGGGAGTCCGCCGGCACCGCGGTGGCTGTCGACGATGCGGAGATCCTGGCCGACCTGCGCGACTTCGCGGCCCGCGAGGGACTGCTGCTCTGCCCGGAGGGGGCTGCCTGCCTGACTGCGGCACGGCACCTGCGCGCCGGTGGCTGGATCCGGGCCGGCGAGCGGGTGGTGGTGCTCAACACAGGTGCGGGTCTGAAGTATCCGGAGACGGTGGACGTCTCCGGCGTACCCGTGCTGACCTGAGCTTGTGGCACCGGCGGGCCGTGCGGCCGCGCCGGTGCCACAGTGCTGCCTACTGGTAGGTGATGTCGGACGGTGAGTAGAAGCAGTTGACGCCGTCGGCGCCCTCACCGATCTTGGTCGGCTCGCTGCCCTTCGGTACGCCCTTGTACTTGACGCAGATCGAGGTCTCCCGGTCGGAGTCGCCGACGATCGTGATCCGGCTGAAGCGGGCGGTGTCGCCCCAGTTGGTGTTGATGCCGGCGATCGCGTCGGTGTCCCGAACGACCACGTTGTCGATCACGACGTGCCGCTGGTACGACGTCGAGCAGTTGCCGCAGGCCCGGTAGAGCTTCCCGGCGTTCTCCACCCGGAAGTTCTTGATGTAGACGGTGCCCGAGCCGTTGTGCTGGAAGACCTTGTCGCTGGCGGACCGGGCGCCGCCGCCGTCGACGGTGTAGGTGGTGCCGCCGCGGAAGGTGGCGGCGTCCTCGCCGACGTCCTCCCACCACACGTTGATCAGGGTGCAGTTGCCCTCGCAGTGCACGCCGTCACCGGCCGGCGCACCGATGATCACGTTGCGCAGGGTGGCACCGGCTGCCAGTTCGAACATCGGGTCCTGGCTCTCGCTCTGCCCGCCGTCGCCGATGCCGTAGTAACGCTTGAGTCCACCGTCGAAGGTGCCGGAGACCGGGATCGTCGCGTCCACCTTCTGGCTGCCGGTGGGCGTCGGCCAGCCTGCGGGCGGTGCTGTGGTCGGGCCCGGCGTGGTGGGCGGTGCGCTGGTCGGCGGTGGGGTGGTGGCCGGCGGGGTGGTCGGGGTGCCTCCGCCGTACGAGTCGACAGCAACGTCGTCGAAGCCGCCGCTGGCGTACGCGGTGACCAGGCCGATCCGACCCGCACCGGACAGGCTGTTGCTGCCGGAGGCGACCTGGGTGCCGTTGACGAAGCCGCGGATGGTGCTGCCGCTGGCCTCGATGCGCAGCGTGTACCAGGTGCCGGTGGCGATGCCCAGCGACGCGGAGCCGATCGCTGTGATGCTGCTTCCGTTGACTGCCTGCAATTCGGCGCGGCCGGAGCCGAGCAGCGCCAGCCGGTACATCTTGGTGCTGCTCGTGGACCGGGCGGCCAGCCCGACGAGGGCGCTGGACGAGCCGAAGCTCGCCGGGCGGACCCGGGCCTGCACCGAGTAGTTGGTCCAGCTGGTGTCGCCGGCGAACTGCCGGGCCAGCTCGCTGCCGGCGTTGCTCTGGTTGAACACGCCCGCGCTGTCGACAGTCCAGGTGCCGCCGGACTTGGACCAGCCGGAGGCATCGCCGTCGTTGAAGTTGTCGGTGAAGACCGTGGCCGCGAAGGCCGAGGTCATGCCCGCGACGAGGGCTGCGGCGGTCACGCCGGCACCCACCGCCAGCAGCAGTGGTCGCCGGCCGGGGAGTCGTCTCTTCTGCACAGTTGTCCTCCTTGACGCATGTGGTGGTGGTCCCTCGACCGTCCGTACGGGGACGTGCGGGCAGGACGTGCCGCCCTGGCGGGATCGGTGTGCTCCCCGTCGGAGGCCCGGCTCCGGGACGGGTGAAGCGGGATCAAAGCCGCGTGGGAAAGGGCTTTCCCGCCCCCTTGAGGCTAGGACTGCCCAACCATCACCGTCAATGGATTGCGCTTGCAGGTCTGTTGCAGGATTCGCGCCCGCAGGCGGAGCCCGATCAGTAGCTGTCCGGCTCGGTCAGCCGCCAGGCCGCGTTGATCAGACCGACGTGCGACAGCGCCTGCGGCGTGTTGCCGAGCTGCGTCCCGGTGTCCATGTCGATCTGCTCGCTGAACAGGCCAACGTCGTTGGCGAACCCGACCACCCGCTCGAACAGCTCGGTGGCCCGCTTCCGCTCACCCGCGATCACCAGACACTCCACCAGCCAGAACGAGCACAGCAGGAAACCGCCCGGGTCGGTCGTCCACCGCCGGACCAGGCCGTCGTCGGAGCCCAACTCCCGGGCGATCATCTCGACGGTGGCCCGCATCCGCGGATCGGTGGCCGGCAGGAAATGCGCCACCGGCAGGATCAGCGCCGAGGCGTCCAACTCCGACGAGCCGAAGGCGCCGGTGAACGCGCCGACCCTGTCGTTCCACCCCTCGCGCAGCACCGCCTCGCTGATCTCGTCGCGGACTGCCGCCCAACGGGCCGGGTCGGCCCGGTCACCCAGCCGGTCGGCGAGCCGCACCGCGTGGTCCATCGCCAGCCAGCAGAGCACCTTTGACGACAGGTAGTGGCGCTCCTCGCTGCGGGTCTCCCACATGCCCCGGTCCGGCAGCCGCCACGTCGCGGCGACCTGTTCGGTCAACCCGAGCACCATCTCGCGCAACTCCTCCTCGAAGGGCGCGCCGAGATAGTCACGCAGTCGCCACACCGCCGAGGTGACCTCACCGGGCACATCGAGCTGCCGCTGTTGCCACGCGTCGTTGCCGATCCGGACCGGCCAGCTGTCGCGGTATCCCCGCAGGTGGTTGCACTGATGCTCGGACAGGTCACGCTCACCCTCCAGCCCGAAGAGCACAGGCACCGGCTCGTCGCCGATGCGGCCGATCGAGCGAGCCGCCCAGGCGAACAGGCGCGACGTCTCGTCCGGGCAGGCCGCCACCCACAGCGCGCGCATCGTCAACGAGAAGTCCCGCAACCAGGAGAAGCGGTAGTCGTAGTTGCGGTCGCCGCCGATCCGCTCCGGCAACGACGTCGTCAACGCCGCGGCGACCGCGCCGCTGCGGGCGTAGGTGAGGCCGGTAAGCACCGTCGCGCTGTGCCGGACCAGTTCGGGGTACCGGCCGGAGTAGGAGTGCGTCTCCCGGTACGCCTCCCACGCCCGCGTCGTCTCGTCGAGCGCGGTCAGCGGGTCGAGTCGGACCGGCGGAGCCCCGTACGTCTCGCCGAACGCCACGTCCATTCCGAGCACCTGGCCGGCGGAGATCTCGAACTCGTGGGTCACCCGGTCCCGGTCAGGTCGCAGCGGCAGGTCACCGGCGCGCAACACGAGCACCACCGGGCCGGCGCCGGCCAGCACCCCGCCGTCCGGCTGCTCGTGCAGGTACGGCGTGAGCAGGCCGTACTCGGGTCGGGGCGCGAAGTCCAACGCCATCCGTACGCGCCCGGACAGCCCTTCGACGACCCGGACCAGCACGGCTGGCGAGTTCATCCCCAACTGGTGGGCACGCGCGCCGGTCTCGGCGGCCAGCGCGTCGGTGACCGCCACGCTGCCCTGCGGCGTGTGGTGCACCGTCCGCAGCACAAGCGTGTCCGGCCGGTACGCGCGCTCCACCCGGTGGCCGGGGCCACCCGCGCCGACCGGGGCCACCCGGAAGTGCCCGGCGTTCGGGTCGAGCAGCCGGCCGAACACGGACGCTCCGTCGAACCGGCTCGGACACCACCAGTCCACGGAACCGTCCCTGCCGACCAGCGCGCCGGAGCGGGAATCCGAGAGGAACGCGTAATCGGAGATCGGCGGCTGCTCCACCCGCCGGGGGTACCCGGTCGAGGACCGATCAGGCCGGCGGCTCGTCCTTGCCGGCGGCCTCGGCCTCGTCGGCCTCCTCCTTGGTGTGGTGCACTGCCTTGTCGGCGTGCTCCGGCGGGCCGTAGACCGTGTAGAGCACGAGCGGGTTCGGGCCGGTGTTGACGAAGTTGTGCTTGGTGCCGGACGGGACGACGACCAGGTCGCCCGCGACGACCTCCCGCTTCGCGCCAGCGACCCGGGCCTCGCCGGTGCCGCTGACGAAGGTCAGGATCTGGTCGATGCCCTCGTGCACCTCCTCGCCGATCTCTCCACCCGGAGGGATCGTCATGATCACCAGCTGGGTGTGGTCCCCGGTCCACAGCACCCGCCGGAAGTCCGGGCTCTTCTCGGCGACTGTCGCGATCGTGAAATGCTCCATGGTCCGCTCATACCCCGTTCGACGGCTCGTCACGCCGGGACTGGCAAATGGTGGAATTCCCCACGGTCGGTGGGTTTGCATCCGTGCAGAACGGGGATCGACCACCCTGACCGGCGCTAGCCGCCGGCCGAGCCAGGTCCCCGCTGGCGTACCGCCGAAACGGCTGCGATGGTGGGAGACGGCCAGAGCACGGCGACGTTCCGACCATGTGTCGAACGGCGCCGTGCGCTCGTCTGCACTGCCGGTCCGCGCGACTCCGCCGGTCAGGCGTCGCGGTGCAGCCAGCTGAGCAGTTCGGGCGAAGCGAGGGCGGCCGTGCGGGCGCGGTAGCGGTCCAGGCCGACCGCGTCCAGCAGGTCCCGGCCCTGACCGGACCGGCCCTGACGGAAGAACGCGCCACGGTCCCGCAGTACGCCGCGCGTGTCCGGGACGAGGAGGTCGGCGCGCTCCCGCATCCGACCGAAGGTGGCCGCCTCCACAAGCTCGGGCCAGCGCCCGGCGGGCACCGCGAAACCCCACCGGTCGGCCAGCCTGCGCATCTGCCCAGCCAGGTCGGCCTGGAGGTCGTCGTAGTGCACCAGCTCGACGTTCGGCTCGTGCCGGCGGGCCCAGGCGTCGCTCAGGTGCAACAGCACCCCGGGCAGCGAATCCAACTCGGCGCGCGGGTCCACCTCACGGTCGACCCAGCTCGGCAGCCACTGCTCGACCGGGAGACGCCGCCGAGGTGGCCCGACCGGGGCAGGCTGACCGGTCAGCTCGGCGAGGCGGGCCCGGTCCAGGTTGCCGGCCTGGTGATAGAGGGAAACCGCCATGTCCAGCGGGTGCCGGGCCACCACCACGTAGTGCACCCGGGGGTCGAGTGGCACCCCGTCCAGCGGTGTGTGCGTCTTGATGAACCGCCGGTGCGGCTGGGCGGCCAACCGGCCGTACACAGCGTCGCGAGGCTCGACCAGCCAGTCCAGCCAGGGGGACAGCTCGGTCAGCGGCGCCGGCAGTTCCGGGGTGCCAAACACCAGCAGCGCGCAGATCATCTGCATCCAGGTGGTGCCGCTCTTGGACCGGGTGCTGATCACGATGTCGCCGTCGCGGAACGGGAACCCGATCCAGCGGGCGCTGTCCTCGTCCTGGGAACGGTAGCGGTGGGCCGGCGCGATCACCGGACGAGCGTAGTCGGCGAACCGACAGCCCCGCAGCGGGTTTTCCCGTCGAGGGCTGGGAAGGCATGCGAATGCCTGGCTAGATTGAATTATGGTGCCCGCCCACGGGGGCCGGGCGGCGCAACCGGTCTACCGCCCCATCCTCGCCAGCCACCGACGCGGCGAACTGGAAGCGTTGAACCACGTCGATCCCGCGGCCGCTCCTCTGCTCGCGCCGATACTGGAGATCAGCGCCGCCGATCGCTCCACGATGGACGTCATACGTCGACTGCCGGGCGGTCTGCTGCCGGCCGTCGACGTCACCGACCTGCCCGATACGGAACTGGTCCGTTGGGGCGTACCGCTGATGCCCGTGATCGGGCTCGCGGAGAGCGACAGGCGGCTGGTCGCGCACGGCGCGGCGGCTCGGGAGTACGCCCGGCGGGCGCTGATCCGGCTGCGCGCCGCCCGGGACCGGGCGGGGCCGGACGCGAGCACCACAGCTGTCGAACGGATCTGGCGGTTCACCGGGCTGGCACCGGAGCAGTGCGACCTGCTCGTGGACGCGGGCGACGTGTGCTGCGCGGCAGACGTGCGGGTGGCCGAGCCACGGGTACGGCGGCTGTTGGGCTGGGCCCGCCGCCACGGCTGGCGCTCGGTGACGGTGGCGGCCGGCGGGATGCCGCCCACGCTGTCCCGGCTGCCCAGCGACGAGCCCGTCCGGTTGGACCGCTGGGACTGGCAGCTCTGGCGGCGGCTGACCGACACCGCTGTCGACTACGGCGACTACGGCGTCGGTCCGGCCACACCTGGCAATGGTGACCCCGGCGACCGGCTGCCCACAGTGCGGTACACCGCCGACGGCGGCTGGTGGGTCTACCGCTGGTCGCGGCGGGGTGGGCGGGGCGACGACCGGTTCGCCGACCTGTGCCGCACGCTCGTGTCGGCACCGCACTGGCCGAGCACCGGCGCCTCGTTCTCGTGGGGCGACCACGAGCTGCTGCGCCGGGCTCGTCGAGGTGCCGGCGCCGGGTCGGCAGCCAACTGGACGGCGTGGAGCACGTCGCACCACCTGGCGCACGTGCTCGCCGCGCTGACCCGCCCGGACGGCGAGACGGCGCCCGGGTGGGTTCCGCCGCAGCGGGGACGATCGCCCAGGTAGGAGCTACTGCCGCTCGGTGAAACCGAACTGGATGATGCCCTCGTCGTCGACCGTGGCGTCCACCGAGGCGTCGCCGAGCAACTCGACGGCGTCCGCGTCGAGGAAGATCCGGGCGCCCTGGTTGTCGACCACCTGGTCGCCCTGCTCCGGCTCGGGCACCAGTTCCACGGTGAGCGACCCTGCGTCGGCATCGGCGGCGATCCGCACCCCACCGTCCTGGGCCACGTCCTGCTGGTTGGCGAGGTCACGGATGACGAGCACGGCGTTGTCGGTCATGGTGAGCATGTGTGGAACTCCTCGTGGATTTTGGGCTCGCGGTCGCTTTTCGCGCAGACCGGGCAGTCGGCCTCCCGCACGAGACACACGTGGGAGGCGGCAGGAGAGGCGAACGGGCATCGCCGTCGCGTCGAGATCGGGGCAGCTGAGGGCCCCTTCCCTGCCCACGGTGCCCGCTGTCGGGCGATCCGTCAAATAGAGCCGCGTCAGTCGAGAGCGGGGGCGGGGGCGAGCAACGCGCGAATCTCGTTGACCGCCGCGCGGCCGGCCCGGTTGGCACCGATCGTGCTCGCCGACGGGCCGTAACCGATCAGGTGGATCCGGTCGTCGGTGACGACACGGGTGCCGTCCATGACGATTCCACCGCCCGGAGCGCGCAGCCCGAGCGGGGCGAGATGGTCCAGCGCGGCGCGGAAGCCCGTGCACCACAGGATGATGTCGGCCCCGACGAACCGCCCGTCGGCCCAGGTCACGCCGTCGGGCGTGATCCGGTCGAACATGGGTAGCCGGTCGAGGACGCCGCCATCCTGGAGCCGGCGGATCTCGGGCGTGAGCGGCAGACCGGTCACGCCCACCACGCTGCCCGGCGGCCGTCCCGCCCGTACCGCGGTCTCCACCCGGGCCACCGCGGCCCGACCCAGCTCGGGGCCGAACTCACCGCTTGTGAACTGCGGTGGGCGGCGGGTCACCCAGGTGGTGCTGGCCGCGACCGGGGAGATCTCGGCGAGCAGTTGCACCGCCGAGGTGCCGCCGCCGACCACCACGACACGGCGGCCGGCGAACTCCGCAGGCCCCCGGTAGTCGGCAGTGTGCAGTTGCCGCCCCTGGAACGAGGACCGGCCCGGGTAGTGCGGCCAGAACGGGCGGGTCCAGGTGCCGGTGGCGTTGATCAGCGCTCGCGCCGTCCACGTGCCGTGGTCGCCGTGGACGTCGAGCCGGCCGTCCGGGCGGGAGCGCACCGCGCGGACGCGTACCGGTCGCCGGACCGGCAGGCCGAACGTCTGCTCGTACCGGGCGAAGTAGGCGCTTACCACCTCGGCGGCCGGGCGCTGCGGGTCGGCGGATGGGAATGGCATCCCGGGCAGGTCGTGGAAGCCGTGCACCCGTTCCAGGCGCAGGGTGGGCCACCGGTGCTGCCAGGCGCCGCCCGGCCCGTCGTCGCCGTCGAGGAGAACGAAGCCGCTTCCCGGGGCGAAGCCGGTGCGGCGCAGGTGGTACCCGGCGCTCAGGCCTGCCTGACCGGCCCCGATCACCACGACGTCGACGGAATGGCTTCCCACACGCGGTGCAACGCCGTAATGACCTTCGCTGTGCCCGAAACCGCCCGTCGCGCCGGTCACAGAGCCGGTTTTGCCCCAAAATTGCCTTAATTATCCCTAGGCTGGGTGGATGGACGATGCCCGTCGTGCGGCCGCCGAGTTCCTCGGCACGCTGCTGCTGGTCTTCTTCGGCGTGGGAGCCGCCGTGGCCGCCCGGGTCCAGGGCGGCGTGGTGGTGGTCGCGCTGGCCTTCGGGTTCGCCATGCTGGCCCTGGTCTACATGATCGGTCCGCTGTCCGGCAGCCACGTCAACCCGGCAGTGACGCTCGGAGTGCTGCTCTCCGGAAAGATCTCGGTGCTCGGCGCGGTGGCCTACTGGATAGCGCAGTTCGCCGGGGCAACCGTGGCCGCCTTCATCCTCTGGGGGCTGACCCGCTGGGGTGACGTGGCGGACCAGACCGGAGCGCTGGGCTCGAACGGGTACGGCGCGCACATCAACAGAGGCGGCGCGGCCGTCCTGGAGATCGTGCTGACCTTCCTCTTCGTGCTTGTCGTCCTGGTCGTGACCAGCCGCAGCGAGAACCCGGGCACCGCCGGGGTGGCGATCGGGCTGGCCCTGGCCGCGACGCAACTGGTCGGCGTGACGCTCACCGGCGCTGCCGTCAACCCGGCTCGCGCCTTCGGCCCGGCCGTCTTCGAGGGCGGCGTGGCCCTGCGCCAACTCTGGGTCTTCATCGTCTTCCCGCTGCTCGGCGGTGCGCTCGCCGCACTGGTGGCCCCGCTGGCAATGGGCGCCCAGCGGCACTACTGGGGCGGTCACGCCAAGTCCGTGGGGCGACCGCCGGAACCCGAACGGCAATAACTTTCGGCCCAGCCCCTTTCCTGGCGAATATCTGCGTGGCAGCATCGGCGCATGCATCGCCGTCTCTTTCCGCGAGCCCTAGCGTTGCTCGCGCTGGTCGCCACCGCGGCCACCGCCGGCGCGCCCGGCGCCACAGCCGAGTCGCCCACCCCGGCCACGACCCGGCTGCGCGCCACAATCGACGCGATCCTCGCCGACAACCGGCTGGCCGGAGCCCAGGCGTCGGTGGTCGTCGTCGACACCAGCAGCGGGCAGACCCTGTACGACCGCAACGGCGACCGCCGTCTGATTCCAGCCTCCAACACCAAGCTGCTGACCTCGACGGCCGCGATGGAGTTGCTCGGCCCCGGGCACCGGTTCACCACCGACGTGCAGACCACCGGTAAGCGTCGCGGCGGGCTGCTCTCCGGCAACCTCCACCTGCGCGGCGGCGGCGACCCGACAATGCTCGCGGCGGACTACGACGCGCTCGCCGCGCAGGTCGCCGCAGACGGCGTGCGGGTGGTCAGCGGCAACCTGATCGCCGACGACACCCGCTACGACAACACCCGTCTGGGCCCCGACTGGACGTGGGACGACGAGCCCTACTACTACGCGGGCCAGGTCTCCGCCCTCACCGTCGCACCGGACACCGACTACGACGCGGGCACCGTGATCGTGCACGCCGCGCCGGGTGCCCGGGCCGGTGCCAGGCCGGTCGTGAGCACCACCCCACCCACCGGATACGTACGGATCGACAACCGCGCCGAGACGGTCAGCGAGGGCGAGACCTCCATCTCGATCGAACGCGAACACGGCGGCAACACGATAGTGGTGACCGGTCAGATCGCGGTCGGCGACGAGCCCGCCAGCGACTGGGTGACCGTCTGGGAGCCGACCGGTTATGCCGCCGAGGTCTTCCGGGCCGCCCTGCACCGGCACGGCGTACGCGTGCTCGGCCGGACCGTACTGGGCCAGCCAACCCCGGAAACGGCCCACCTGGTGGCCCGCCACGACTCGATGAGCCTGGGCGAGCTGATGACGCCGTTCCTCAAGCTCTCCAACAACGGGCACGCCGAGGTCCTGACCAAGGAGATCGGCCGGGTGCTGTCCGGTTCGGGCACCTGGTCCGCCGGTCTCACGGCCATCAGCGAGTACGTCGCCGACACCGGAATGGACACCGGCACGCTGCGCCAGCGGGACGGCTCCGGTCTGTCACGCCGCAACCTGGTGCCGGCGACGGAGTTCGTCGACCTGCTGGCCGCCGTCCGGGCCGAGCCCTGGTTCCCCACCTGGTACGCGGCACTGCCCATCGCCGGGCAGCCTGACCGGTTCGTCGGCGGCACGCTGCGCAGCCGGATGGCCGGCACCCCGGCGGCGGGCAACGTGCACGCCAAGACCGGCAGCCTGACCGGCGTGTCCGGCCTGTCCGGCTATGTCACCAGCGCCGACGGTCACCTGCTGGCGTTCTCCATCCTGCTCAACAACTACCTGACGGCGTCGGTCAAGACGCTTGAGGACCAGATCGCCGTGGCACTGGCCGGTCACCGCGAAGGCGGCACCAGCACCGCACGGGTGGCGCCGCCTTCAGTGCCGGACACGCCGCGGACCCCGGAGGGCGTGGAGTGCTCCTGGGTCAAACCGATCACCTGCTGAACGTCGGCGGGGGTGCCGGGGGAGGGCGCCCCAGCCGACGTTCAGGCAGGGCGGTCCGGTGTGGGGGGCACCGCCGCGGGGTCGCCGCGCTCGATGAGCGCGGCGATCTCGGCGGCCCGCAGCCCGCGCAGCGCCAGCACCCTGGTGCCCCAGCGGTGCAATCGGCACGGGTGCGGGCTGGCGTCGTTGCGGCAGACCACGCCGCCGGACCACCGTCGGGGCGCGTGCACCACCACCGCCCGCACCGCGAACTGGGCATCCTCGCCCGTGACGTACGGCGGCAGGGGGATGTCGCGGAGCACCTCCCCGGGCACCTCATCGGCGCCGGGGGAAACGGCGGGATGGACGCGGTGGGCGGTACTGCTGCTCATCTGCGCTGCCTCCACAATGGATGGGCGGACGGGATAGCAGAAAGTTACGATGTCATCGACCGAGCGCGACGGACAAACTGTCCCAGCTCGTGGACCCGAGCGGTCGATCAGCGCAGCGGGCCCGATCAGCGCAGCGCGACGGCCTGGAGGCCGACGTTGCCGCAGTGCTCGGTGAAGACCTTCTCCACCGTCCAGGTCACCACCAGCCGGGCACCCCTGGGCAGGTCGAACCGGATGGTGAACTGGGCGCTCCGACTGGTGTACGGGTCCTCCAGCCGCACAGTGCTGACCGGCCCACCGGTGGACAGTCGAGCGTCGAGCCGGCCGCGCGCCATCCACGTCCCGGCGTACAGGTGGACGGTGCGCGCCTCGCCACTGCCCGCGACAGTGAGGCTGAAACCGTTGCCGACACCGCAGGTGTAGACGCCGTTCGAGCTGCCGCCGACGGATCGCTCCGGTGTGCCGTCGGACCAGCGGACGACCTCCTGGTTGCCGTCCCATGCGACGCGGTTGCCCCTGCCGCCGGTGTCGGCGATCTCCCCCGTGCCGGCGCGTTTGCGGACTGTCGAGTTGCCGCCGCGTAGCCCCCAGTGCATCCAGTCCCGGGCGCCCGCCGCGCTGAGGTCGATCTCGGCGGGGGCCTCCACGGCGCTCACCGACAGCACCGGTGCCGCCGGCGCTCTGGGCGGAGGGGCGGACGGCGGGGCGGGAGCGCTGGGAGTGGGGTCGGGCGAGGGCGGGCGTTCCCGGGGGCGCAGGCCCGGCGTCGCCGGACCAGCCTCGTTGGTACGTCCTTCGGCACCGGGAAGGCCTGTCGGCCGGGCGGCTCCGGCCGGCACGCCACCCGGCCCCCCGCCCGCGTCACCGCCGGGCTCAGGTGCGGCACGCGTGCCGAAGTACGTACCCAGGACGACCAGGCAGACGAGCGCGGCGATGCCCTCCAGGGCCCACCGCCGCCTCCGCCGGGCGCGGGCGATCCTGCGCAGTGCGCTGCGGGTCTGCGCGGCGGCAACGGCGTGCGCCCGGTGCGACGCCGGCCGGTGGGTCGGCTCGTTCCCGCTCTGGGACTGCGCCCGCGTGCGGTCCTCGTCCGCCACCGACCCCTCCACTCCGCCGCCCGACCGCCATCGGCCGCGGCGGACCACACCGTCCACTGTGGGCCGTCTCACACGTTTGCACCGGCGTGGTCGACACGCTAGATCCGGACGGGTGGGCGTGTCCAGTCCGGAACCGGACGGTATCGGACAAGTCCTGCCCAGCCTGGGTGGAGGCCCGCAGGCGGACCACGAAGGCCGCCCTCACCGGTACGCGCCCGGGTCAGCCGATCCGGAAGCCGAGCGCCTGAGCGATGACCAGCGCCTGCTCGGGGTCCACGATCGCGCCGGCCCGCTCCACGCTCGTCGGGTCCAGTGCGGTCAGGTCGCTGCGCCGCAGGTCGGCGCCCCCGAGGCGGCACTTCTGCAGTTGCGCGCCGGAGAGGTCGACGCCTGTCACAGTGGCGCCGGTGAGGTTGGCACCGCTCAGGTCGACCTCGCGCATCCGCACGTCACTCAGCCAGACGGCACGCAGGTCGGCGCCGGGCAGCGCGACGAACGACCAGTCGCCGCCGTCGACCCGCAGCGGACGGAGGTCGCACTCCACGAAGGTGCTGCCGACCAGCTTGCAGCCGGTGAACTCCGCCTCGAAGAAGTTGCACCGCTTGAAGACACAGCGGGTGAATGCCGAATCCACGTGCCGGGACGCGTTGAACAGCACGTTGCCGAACGTGCACCCGGTGAAGACAGCTCCCCGCGTGACCGCCTCGGTGAGGTCCACCTGGAAGAACTCGCAGCCGACGAAGTGCCGGTCGGTGAACTCCTCGCCGTACCAGTCCTCGTTGCGGAAGGTCACGTCCTCGGTCAACTCCGGCATCCGGTCAGGCTAGTGCCACCCACCGACGGCAGGTGGCGGCCTCCACCCTTTGCGACGGCCGCCGCGCGAAGTAGGTTCGGCGACGTGAGTGTGGCTCGGAGCATGGACCCGGATCAGATCGGCTTCGACCCGGCGCGGCTCGCGCGGATCGACGAGCACTTCGGCAGGTACGTCGACGACGGGCGGCTCGCCGGCTGGCAGGTGGTCGTCACCAGGCGGGGCGAGGTTGCGCACTCCTCGACGTACGGGCTGCGGGACCGGGAGTCGGGTGCCCCGGTCGAGGCCGACACACTCTGGCGGATCTACTCGATGACCAAGCCGGTCACCTCGGTCGCGGCAATGATGCTGTGGGAGGAGGGCCGCTTCGAGCTGACCGACGAGATCAGCCGCTGGCTGCCGGAGTTCGCCGACCTGCGGGTCTACTCGAAGGGTTCGGTGCTCAAGCCGTACACGGTGCCGGCGGTCGAACCGATCCGGGTGTGGCACCTGCTCACCCACACCGCCGGCCTGACGTACGGCTTCATGCAGACCTCCGTGGTCGACGGGCTCTACCGGGCGGCCGGCTACGACCTG
The DNA here is from genome assembly GCF_049841715.1 of Micromonospora sp. DT41. Lineage (NCBI taxonomy): Bacteria > Bacillati > Actinomycetota > Actinomycetes > Micromonosporales > Micromonosporaceae > Micromonospora > Micromonospora sp. DT41. The sequence goes on from NZ_JBNCKU010000001.1 coordinate 137,764, forward strand.
TATCCACCGGCGGGCGTCGACCTGGCCAGTGCCTGCGCGGCGTTCGGTGAGCTGCCGCTGCTCTTCCAGCCCGGCACCGCCTGGGGCTACTCGGTAGCCACCGACGTGCTCGGCCGGCTGGTCGAGGTGGTCTCCGGGCAGAGCCTCGACGCGTTCTTCGCCGACCGGATCTTCGGCCCGCTGGGCATGACCGACACCCATTGGTGGGTCGACGGCGACCGGGCCGACCGGTTGGCCGCGCTGTACACGCCGGACCCGACCACCGGTCAGGCGGTCCGGCAGGACCGGATCGGTTCACTCGCGCGCCACAAGCCTGTCCTGCACTCCGGTGGCGGAGGTCTGATCTCCAGCGCTGACGACTACCACCGGTTCACCCAGATGCTGCTGCGCGGCGGGGAGCTTGACGGCGTACGCCTGCTCGGGCCGCGCACTGTGCGTTTCATGACCCGCAACCACCTGCCCGGCGGCCAGGATCTGGGCACCCTGTCCACCGGCGGCTTCGCCGAGACCACACTCGACGGGATCGGGTTCGGTCTCGGTTTCGCTGTGGTCGACGACCCGATCCCCAGCAGGGTGCCGAGCAGTGTCGGCGAGTACTACTGGGGTGGGGTGGCCAGCACCGCGTTCTGGGTGGACCCGGCCGAGGAGGTAACCGCGCTCCTGTTCACCCAGTTGCTGCCGTCGAGCACCTACCCCCTGCGCTCCCAGCTACGCCAACTGGTCTACGCCGCCCTAACCAACTGACCTCCCCCCACCCACCCCACCCACCCCCCACTCACTCCGTTGATCATGAGGTTGACGGGCCAGTGGATCACCGTGGGACCCGTCAACCTCATGATCACCGGGATGGGCGGGCCGGGGCGGGGCGGGGGCCGGCGGGGCGGGGGCGGGGGCGCGGGGCGGCTGGTTAGTTGGCTAGGCGGGCCGGGAAGCCTCCGGTGGCTATCGGGCCCCAGGCGTCGATGGTGACCCGGATCAGCGACTTGCCCTGGCGCACCATCGCCGCCCGGTAGTCGTTCCAGTCCGGGTGCTCGCCGGAGATGCTGCGGAAGTACTCGACGAGCGGCTCCAGCGCCTCGGGCAGGTCCAGTACCTCGGCGGTGCCGTCGAGCTGCACCCAGGGCCCGTTCCAGTCGTCGGAGAGCACGCAGGCCGACACCCGGCTGTCGCGGCGGATGTTGGCCACCTTGGCCCGCTCGGGGTAGGTGGAGATGACAAGCCGGCCCTCGTCGTCGACGCCGGCGGAGACCGGGGAGGACTGCGGGCGACCGTCGGCCCGCGTGGTCATCAGCACGACGCGGTGCCGTGGGCGGAGGAAGTCCAGCAGGGTGTCCCGGTCGGCCCGGGTGTTCGTCGCGATGTTGCGTGCCATGACTCCCGTTCCTACCAGGTGCCGCGAACGTGGCACACAGCCCGGTGTCAAGTGAAATCGCCAGGACAGATGGTCAGGAAGACGTCAGTCGACATACGTTCACAATCCTTTATGTTAATTGCACTCAGCAACCGTCCGGATGCAGGAGGGCACATGGAGGTCAAGGGGAATCAGTTCGGCACCATCCAGAACGGTGACACGATCATTAATAGCGGTCCGGTTTCGGCCACCTTCGGTGGACGTGACAGTCAGGTCCTGGAAGCCTTCGACAACGTGCAGGTCCAGCTGGAGGATGCTCGGACGGCCGGGGCACTGGAATCGGTGCACGCTGAGGCCGCCGCATTGGAGATCGCGACGGCCAGGACAGCGTTGGCGGCCGGCCAGCACGACGTGGCAACGAAGCGACTCGAACGTATCCGCTCGATGCTCGGTGCCGCCGCCGCTGCCACTCCGCTCGTAGAAGCAGTCTCCAAACTCATCGCCCTGCTTCATGACGGCGGCGGACGGTGAACCGGACACCGCCATGGCCAACCACACGGGGCCTCAGTTCGGCAACATCCAGAATGCAGACAACATCTACAACTATGCCAATGATCATGATTGGCTGGCAGCGGGACAGCGGTTCTTGTCGGAACGGAACTACAGACGAGCCGTGCGCTGCTTCGAGGATTTCCTGAACTCGACCTCATCGGAGTCCGAAGTCTTTCGAGCCGAGGCGCACGTCCTCCTGGCGGTCGCGATGCTCGCCGGATGTCCGCCCTCGTATCGGACGCCTCAGCAGATAACAGATGTCGCACGCCACCTCCTAGCTTCCCGCACACCACTTGCGAGCGTGCTGGCTGCGCTGATTCGAGATGACTTCTACCTGTCGGTGGGCATTGCGGTCCCTCCCGACCTGGCCAGGCTCGCCGACGGCGGCGACCCCGTCCGACTTGATCGGACCGACCTCGTACTCGTCAAGAACCACGTCGCGGCCGTCCCCGGCTTTATGTGGCGTCGTTTGAGCGCCCACTGCGCGTCCGTCGGGATACACCTACCCACGGTTCCCGCAGACGAGGAAACACCTCCAGCCACGCCGGACCGGAGAATCGGCGTGCCAAAGTACTTCGTCGCCCTGCCAGCTACTCCACCGGCCGACCGCGGCTTCCGCGCCTCGGTGACCATGGCGGCCGGGACAGCGCTGATCTTCCTGCCGTGCGCGGGCCTGTTCGTGCGGACCGAGTGGTACGTCGGACTCGCCCTGCTTGTCGCGGCACCATTCGCGGGCATCTTCGTGACCTTGATCGGCATCAGCGTGTGGCGCGACGCGCGGGAAGACCGCGCTGCTCAAGTGCGATACGCGGAGGCCGTGGCGGCATCATCCGGCGCGCCGAACGACGCGCAGATGGACCGGTGGCTCGCGGAAGACGTCCGGTGGATAGTGGCCAGAGGCGCGCGGCGTCTACGCCTCAACCCCGCGCTTGTCGCTGCCTCCGGGGATCTGCTCGTGGAACCACAGGCTGCCGTCGGTGTGTCTCAGTTGGAGGAAGAGACGGTCGAGTGGGTGTCATGGGTAGACGGTTCCACGGCGACTCGTCTGGTACGACAGCGGACGAAGGTGGGCAAGAGCAAGGTCGGCCGGGACGGCAAACTGCGGTCCGACCACTACCACGTGTTGGTGCTGTACCTGACCACGCACCGCATCTCAGTCTTCGCGTGTGACCTCGCCCTGGCCACCCGCTATCTTCGCACCGAGTCGACATACACCTTCCATTACCGGGATGTCGTCAGCATCTCGTCTCGGACGATCGTCCATCCCAGGAACTCCACGGGAGGGATCTCTGTTTTCGACGACAAGTCAGGACGCTACGTCAGGCGTTTCGCCGACAACCACTTCACCCTGTTCCTGGTCAACGGCCAGCAGATGGACGTCAGCGTGGGAGTGAGCGCCGACAGCAGGGAACTGGAGGTGGCCTGGTCCAACAGTCAGGTCTTCCACGTCGTCGACCGGATGGTGTGGTCCCGCAAAGAACGGGAGGATGCGGACCGGCAGTGACGAGCCGGCTGTCAGTTTGGCCGCAGCTGATGGTGCGCTGTCTGGGCGGGCACGCGCGTTCGGCCGGCGGGCCGCCAGGCACGGCCGTTGGCATAGATCACCCGAAAGCCGAGGTACGACGCGAGCGGCGCCCAGTGCGCCGAGCCCATCCGCAGTTCGGCGGCATTGTGCCGCTGACCGTTGGCCAGGACGTCCAGGAGGACGGTTTCGAAGGCCGCCGATTCAACCCAGTCGACTTCTCGGGTGAAACCGCAGATCAGGGCCGCTCCGGTGACTTCGAGGAACTCGCGCAGCACGGCGTCTGAGGCGCGCAGGACGGAGCAGCTGCCGAAATAGAGTCGGCGCCCCTCGCAGCGGCCGGCCATCAGCTCAGCCACCTCGTTCAACTCCACCGACTGCCAGTCGGTGAGGCAGAGTCGGCTCGGCTCGCCGTGCATGGCGAAGAACCCGACCCGGTGGTCGGCGTACTGCCTGAGCAGCCAGCGGTCGAGGAAGTAGAACAGCTCGTCGCGGGTGGCCGCGCCCTTGTGGATGAAGCGGATCTTGCCTAGCCGTTCGAGGAGTTCGAGGGTCGGCAGCACGGAGCCTCTGTCGTTGAGGTCGCGGTGCCACTGACCTTCGACACAGAAGACACCAGCTCGTGCCACGCGTACCTCCGCCAGTCCGCCGCCCGGGCTGACGTTACCGGGCACCGCCCGTCGAGGAACATCGCCCTTGGTGTGGTCGGTTGCGACGTTCGGTGCGGTTGTCCTGCGCGGGGGGGTCCTCGACGTCATTGGGTGATTCGCAAATGGGCCTAATTCACAGGCGACGCCCAGGAACGACAGATCGTGAGGACAATTCTCGTTAATAGCCGCCAACCACACTGATCGGTGCCAGGGTGGAAATCACGGGATGTCTCGGTCGATGTCCTGGTGCCACCCCATTCGCTCTCCTATCGGGAGGACTTCTGTGCGCGTAAACACCTTGAAGCGAGCCGCCGTCGCCTTCGCCCTGGCGTTGCCCGGGGCAGCGATCGCCACGGTGGTCGCCGCGCCAGCGGCCCACGCGGACGCCTGCTACACCTGGAACCGCAACCTCTACCAGGGCCGATCGGGCGATGACGTCCGCCAGTTGCAGATCCGGGTCGCGGGCTGGGCTGGCAACCGGAACATCGTGGAGAACGACGGCCGGTACGGCCCGAAGACCGCCGCCGCTGTCAAGCGGTTCCAGCAGGCGTACGGGCTGCGCGCCGACGGCATCGCCGGACCGCAGACCTACGCCAAGCTGTACCAACTCCAGGACAACGACTGCACGCCCGCGCACTTCAGCTTCAGCGAGATGGACAACGGGTGCGGCAGCAGCGGCTGGAGCGGCGGCCCGCTCTCGGCGAGCCAGACCAAGCAGAACGCGCTGCGCACGATGTGGAAGCTGGAGGCGCTGCGCAAGAGCCTCGGCGACAAGCCGCTCTACGTGTCCAGCGGGTTCCGCAGCCGTGCCTGCAACGACCGCGTCGGCGGCGCGTCGGACAGCCAGCACCTGTACGGCCACGCCGCCGACGTCACCTCGCGGACGCCGTCGCTGTGCCAGATCGCCCGCAACGCCCGCAACCACGGCTTCAGCGGGATCTACGGACCGGGCTACCCCGACCACGACGACCACATCCACGTCGACTCGCGTCGGGAGAACAACAGCGACCGCAGCTCGAACACCACGAGCTGGTCCGCCCCCGACTGCGGGATCAACAACTGAGTTGACGGCCGAAGCGACGCCGGCCCGGCACGCGGTGGGGACCCTCCGCGCCGGGCCGGCGTCGTGTACGCCCCGGGCAGGGCGGGGGGTGAGCCGCTCAGCTCGCCCGGGGCCAGCGCGGCGCGGTGACGGGGGGAGTCACCGGCCGGCCAGCGGCTGTCGGTCGTACCCCGGGAGGAACGACCCGCGCGGCCTGGTGCCGCGTCGGCAGACCGGCACGACCGGGTGGCGGGGCCGGGTATCCGGCCGCCGCGGGCCGGGAGCCGGCGGGACGCGCGGGCGACGGCCCGGTGGCGGTGAACGGAAAGGGCACGTGCACGAACGGGTTGCCGTGCCGGATGAGCGCCTCGATCTGCCGCTCGTTGAGCCCGTGCGCCTCCAGCACCCGCCGTCCCCAGCGGTGCAGGCGGCAGGGGTAGGAGGCGCCGTCGTTGCGGCACAGCGGCCCGGTCGGCCACTCCTCGGCGGTGTGCACGACCACCGCCCGGACCGCGAGCCGGACGTCCTCGGGTGTCAGCGGCGCCGGCATCGGCACCTCACCCAGTACCTGGTCGATGGGATCCGTCGACTGCTCACCAACTCGCACGGCAGGCCTCCCGCAGTTCGGCAGCGGTACGGCGGACCCACCGCACCGACATCCTCAGCAATTGGTACGGCCGGCATCGGACGAAAGTTCAAACCTGGTACGCCGTAAGCGGTGCCTCGCACGAGAGCACGCGAAAACCGTTGTGAGCGGGTCGGCGGAACGGAGCTTCAGACCAGGCCGGCGTCGTGCACGAGCAGGGCCACCTGGACCCGGTTGTTGAGGTCGAGCCGGGTCAACAGCCGCGAGACGTACGCCTTCACAGTGGCCACGCTCATGAACAGCTCCCCCGCGATCTCCGCGTTGGTACGCCCCTGCCCCAGCGCGACCGCCACCTGCCGCTCCCGCTCACTGAGATCGGCGAGCAGCCGCAGCGCCCGCTCCCGGCGCGGGTCCGGGCCGACCGGGCCGGAGACGGAGGCGGCGGTCACGTGGTCGATCAGCGTCCGGGTCACCGTCGGGGAGAGCGTCGCCTCACCGGCGGCCACCCGGCGTACGGCGTGCACGATCTCCGCTGGCGGGGTGTCCTTGAGCAGGAAACCGGCAGCCCCGGCGCGGAGCGCCCGCAGCACCTGCTCGTCGGCGTCGAAGGTGGTGAGCACCAGCACCTCCGGCGGGTGCGGCTGGGCGCGCAGCGCCTCGGTGGCGCTCAGCCCGTCCACCCGTGGCATCCGGATGTCCATCAGCACCACGTCCGGGGCGTACGCGGCGACAGCGGCCGGGACCTCGCTGCCGTCGGCCGCCTCGCCCACCACTGTCAGGTCAGGTAGGCCGCCGAGGATCATCGAGAGCCCGGCCCGGACCAGCGGGTCGTCGTCCACGATCAGGACCCGCACGCGCGGCGTCGCCGGCCCGCTGTCGGTCCCGCCGGAGGGCGCTGTCACGCCGGCCACGGCAGCCAGGCGGCCAGCCGGAAGTCGCCCGCCTCGTCCCGCCCGTACGCGAGTCGGCCGCCGGCCAGGGTGACCCGCTCGCTGATGCCGACAAGCCCGGTGCCGGCGCCGGGCAACTCGTTCCCGGTGGCCGAACCCACCGGCCACCGGTTACCGATCGCCACTGTCAGCCCGGTGCCCGGCCCGCCGGACACGTCCACGGTGACGGCCGCTCCGGCAGCGTGCTTGCGGGCGTTCGTCAGCCCCTCCTGCACGATCCGGTACGCGGCCCGGCCCAGCGCCGCCGGCACCTTCCCCGCGTCGACGACGCTGTCGTTGACGTTCACCCGCACCCCGGCAGCCCGCGACTCGGCGATCAGGGCGGGCAGGTCGGCGAGGGTGGGCTGGGGCGGCTCCGGCGCATCGCTGCCGCCCTCACCTTCGGCCCGGAGCACGCCGATGACCTCCCGCAGGTCCTGGAGGGCGGCGTGTGCGCTGTCCCGGATCACCCCGGCCGCCCGGGCCACCTCGTCCGGTGGCGCGTCGGGGCGGAACTCCAGCGCGCCCGCGTGCAGGCTGAGCAGGGAGATCCGGTGCGCCAGGACGTCGTGCATCTCGCGGGCGATCCGGGTGCGTTCGAGGTGGCGGGCCTGGGCGACGCGCAGCTGCTGCTCGGCCTCCGCCCGTTCGGCCCGGTCCCGCAGCGACACGATCAACTGCCGCCGGGCGCGGACGAACATCCCCCAGGCCAGCACGGCGAAAGTGATCACCACGCCCCAGGTCACAGTGGCCCAGTAGGGCATGTTCGGATCCGGACGGGTCCAGCTGAAGACCAGGTTGGTGAGCAGACCCATCCCGGTCACCGCCACCGCGACGGCGGTCCGCCGGTGCACCACGAGGGTGAAATAGAAGATCAACAGCGGGATGGAGGCGGCCATCGAGAACAGGTTCAGCGGCAGCGTCGCCACCGCCAACCCGAGCGGCCACCGCCGACGCAGCCAGAGCAGCCCACAGCAGGCCAGCCCGATCAGCGCGTCCGCGCCCACCATCCAGTCGTACGGCAGCGCTACCGCCGTCTGCGGGTCGGGCGACAGCGCGTCCGCCGTGACGTACAGCACCCAGAGCAGGCTGAGCAGGAACGCCAGGCTGTCCACCACCCAGTCACGGGTCGTACGGCGCGGACGCACACGCTCGGGCTCCGCCGGCACCACCAGCTCCCCCGGCAGCAGCCAGGGGTGTTCCGGGACGGCGATGCTGGTCACGCGCCAATGCTAGGCAGCAACAGCCGCCGGCAACCAGCTACCAAAGTCGAGACCCGCCGGTCGACCAAAGTCGGCGCGGCACCGACCGCCGGCCGCAGCGGATGGCCGGGTGGCGCGGGCAGGCTCAACCGCATGATCACCGTGGAGAACCTCACCAAACGGTACGGGCCACACCCGGCCGTGGACGACGTGTCGTTCCAGTGCGAACCGGGCACCGTCACCGGCTTCCTCGGGCCCAACGGGGCCGGCAAGTCCACCACCATGCGGATGATCTGTGGCCTCACCGCGCCGACCGCCGGCCGCGCCACAGTCTCCGGGCACCTCTACCGGGACCTGCCCAACCCCGGCCGGGAGGTCGGGGTGCTGCTGGACGCCTCCGCCCAGCACGCCGGGCGCACCGGCCGCGAGGCGTTGACGCTGTCCGCGTACACGATGGGGTTGGACCGGCGTGAGGTCGCCGCGAAGCTCGACCTGGTCGGGTTGAACACGGTGGCCGCCAAGCGGCGGGTGAAGGCGTACTCGTTGGGCATGCGGCAGCGGCTCGGCCTGGCGCACGCGCTGCTCGGTGACCCCCGGGTGTTGATCCTCGACGAGCCGGCCAACGGCCTGGACCCGGAGGGGATCTTCTGGATGCGCGGCCTGCTGCGCGACTTCGCCGACCGGGGCGGCACCGTGCTGCTCTCCTCCCACCTGCTGCGCGAGGTGGAGGCGGTCGCGGACCGGCTGGTGGTTATCGGGGGCGGCCGGATCGTGGCCCAGGGCAGCAAGGACGAGCTGCTGGCCGGCGGCGGGACTGTGGTGCGGGCCCGCGACGACGCGGCACTGCGCCGGGCCCTGGACGCCGCCGACCTGACCGCCGCCGAGAGTGCCGACGGTCTGCTCGTGCAGGCCGACGCCGAGGTGGTCGGCCAGGCCGCGGCCGACGCCGGCGTCGCGCTCGCCGAGCTGCGCCCCGCCAGCGGCGGTGGCCTCGAACAACTCTTCCTCACGCTGACCGCCGGCGAAACCACCAAGGAGGCCGTCCGATGACCACCACCACCGCGCCCGCCGCCAACGCCGTCGCACCCCGACACCACACACCGGTACGCCGGCCGTCGCTGCTGCGGCTCACCACCGTCGAACTGCGCAAGCTCGTCGACACCCGGGCCGGCCGCTGGCTGCTTGTCACCATCGGTCTGGTCGTCGTCGCGATCGTCACGCTCCTGCTGATCTACGCCGAGGACGACGACCAGACCTTCGTCACGTTCTTCGTTCCGTCGCTGCTGCCGGTCAGCCTGCTCCTGCCGGTGCTGGGCATCCTGTCGATCACCAGCGAGTGGTCCCAACGCACAGCGCTCACCACGTACGCGCTGGTTCCCCGGCGGCAGCGGGTGGTGGCCGCGAAGCTCGTCGCGGTGGTTCTCGCCGCGCTCGCCTCGCTGCTGATCAGCCTGGCCGTCGCCGCCGTCGGGACGCTCGTGGCGTCGGCCACCGGCGGCGCGGGCACCTGGGACGCCGACGGGTCGTTGATCCTGCACGCGGGGATCGTCCAGGCGGCCAGCGTGCTCATGGGTGCCGCCTTCGGCCTGCTGCTGCTCAACCCGCCGTTGGCCATCGTCGGCTACCTGCTGCTGCCGACCATCTGGACGGTACTCGGCGAAGTCGTCCGGCCCCTGAACCGTCCGGCCGACTGGCTGGACACCAGCCGGACCATGGAGCCGCTGTTCACCAGCCACGTCACGGGCGGGCAGTGGGCGCGGTTGGCGGTGTCCCTGCTGGCTTGGCTGGTCCTCCCGCTGGCCGTCGGCCTTATCCGGACACTCCGCCGGGAGGTGTCCTGACCATGGATGTCTCCGGCGCCCGACCACACACCGTGGTCAGCGGTGGCCCGCTGGAGTTGGCAGTCATGTGGGGTGGCTTCCCGCTGCTCGGCGCGGGCGCCGGATGGCTCCTCTCGGCGGCCACGGGCTGGCTCACGCGGCTGCCCTGGATGCCGTTCGGCGACCTGATCGAGTGGTTGGACCGGCTGCCCGAGCCGCAGGCCACCGCCGGCACGATCGCGGTGGGCGTCCTGGCCGGCCTTGTCGTCGCGGGGGTCGGCACCGCCGAGCGGCTGATCGTCACCGTGGACGCGGCGCAGGTCCGGCTGCGCCGCTCCGACCAGAACCGCACGATCGCCCGCGTCGACACCCGGGTGACCTTCGTCGGCGACGGGCACCTCGTGCTGCTCGACGCCGACGGCGCCGAGCTGGCCCGCGAGTCCACTGACCTGCCGGCCGACCGGCTGGCGGCGGCGTTCCGGGAGCACGGCTGGGGCTGGGCCGACGACGACCCGCACCGGTCGGCGTACCGGCTGTGGGTGCCCGACCTGCCCGGCCTGCCCGCCGGGGCGGACGCACTGCTGCGCGCCCGCGAGACGGCGATCGGCAAGGACCGCAGCGACGACGTCCGGGAGCTGCGCCGGGAGTTGGGCAGGCTCGGGGTGGTGCTGCGCGACGAGGAGAAGCGCCAGTACTGGCGGCTGAGCGGCAGGGCCGTCGCCCCCGGGACGGAGCAGCGGACTTCGCCCGAGCGGGAGCCGCACGACCGGTAGCGTCAATCCCAGGAGATCCTGGGAGCGCGCCGATGACCGAACAGCAGCCGTACCGGGTGGTGTCTCGACACCCCGGCTTCGAGTTGCGCCGCTACCCGGCCCACCTGGTGGCGGAGATGCGCGTCCAGGCGTCGTTCACCCGGGCGCCCATGGAGGCGTTCCGGCCGCTGTCGGCCTACATCGGGGGCGCCAACCGTGCCCGGCAGCCGATCGACGTAGCCACGGCCGCGCCCTCGACGGCCGACGGCTCGCAGAAGATCGCCATGACCGTGCCGGTGGTCCAGGTGGAGGGCGAGTGGCCCGGCGCGTACCTGATCCAGTTCGTCATGCCGGCCGCCTGCACCGCCGCCACCCTGCCCGAGCCGGTGGACGCCCGCGTGCGGATCCGGGAGATCCCGCCGCAGCTCGTGGCGGCGATGCGTTTCTCCGGCCGGTGGACGGAGCAGGCGTTCGGCCAGCGGGCCACCATGCTCGGCCGGTCGGTCACCTCGGCCGGGCTGCAACCCACCGGCGCCATCCGGTACGCGCGCTTCGACCCGCCGTGGAAGCCGTGGTTCCTGCGCCGCAACGAGGTCACGCTGCCGGTGGCGGAGTGAGCGGGCGCTCATCCGACGACGCCGACCGGGGTCCGCGCCGGACGGTGCCGCAGTGACCGCCAGGTCGGCAGCACGCTCGCCAGCACGGCGAGCAGCAGGCACAGCCCCACCACCGCTGCGATCACCGACCAGGGCACCACCAGGTCGACGGACGCGCCGACCTGCTCGGCCAGGCCGGCGCGGATGCTGAGCAGCCCGACGAACGCGACAGCGCCACCGAGCAGCGCGCCGATCAGCACCACCAGGGCGGACTCGGCGGTGACCAGCCAGACGACCTGCCGCCGGGTCGCCCCGGCCAACCGGATCAGCCGCAGGTCCGCTACCCGACCGGCGGCGGCCAGCAGCAACGTGTTGGCCACCGCGATGGCCCCGTAACCGGCCGACACACCGATCAGCAGCAGCGTGAACAGCCAGACCAGCCGGTCCTCGGCGGCGTCCGCCTCGGCCGCCCAGGTGGTGACGTCGACGATCCGCGCGCCGACCGGCGGATCGATCCGGTCCCGGACGTACACCGTCGAGGTCAACGCCGACGGGTCGTGCGCCCGCACCACGGCCCGGGGCACCAGCAGGTGGCCCGGCAGCGAATTGTCGGTGACGACCGCGACGACCCGCAACGACACCGCAGTTCCGTCGGCGAAGGTCAGCTCGTACGGCGCGGACGGCAGAAGATTCGCCGAGGCGGTGACCACCACTGTGTCGTCTCCGCGCAGCTCCTCCAGGGAACCGGCGACGACGGTGAGCGCCCGGTTCGCGGCGGCGAAGCCCGTCGGGTCGACACCGAGCGCGGTCAGTGGCCGGTTCACCGTCTGCGTTGCCGGATCGGTGCGGTAGACGGTGGTCGGCAGCAGGGCGGTGCCGCCGGTCGCGGCGACTGCCGCATCCGACAGACCGGGCGTCCGGTCCGGCACGACGATCCAACCGCCGTTCACGTTGTCCGCCCGGCCCGCCGCGTACGCGGCGGTGGTGGTGCGCACCATCCCGGACACCAGCACCGCGAAGGCGACAGTGAGCAGCACCGGCGCGGCGATCGAGGCGGTCCGCCGGGTGGCGGTCGACGCCCCGCCCCGGACCAGCATCCCGATCGCCCCACCGCGCCGCCGCACCGGAGACCGCAGCAGCCGCACCACCGGCCCGACCATCGCCGGAGAGAGCACTGTGGCACCGGCCACCAGGGCCATCACCGCGTACAGGGCGTACGACGCCGCCACCCGGGGCTCGTCCGCTGTCGCCGTCCCGACGCTGAGCGCGATGCCCGCCACGACGAGAAGCGCGCCGGTGGCGACCCGGGCACGCCCGATCGGTCGCTGCTCCACAGCGGCCTCGCGCAGCGCCTCCAACGGGCGGACCCGCGCCGCCCGGCGCGAGGTCGACCAGACCGCCAGCAACGCGATCACCGGCCCGGCCGCGAGCGAGACCGCGACCGGCCAGACGGCGTATCCGACCCGGAAGGTCGACGGCTCGAACCCGGCGTCGACGAGCAGGCGACCCACCACCGGGGCGAGTACCGCGCCGACCAGCAGGCCGACCAGCCCGGCGCTGACGCCGACGACGAGCGCCTCGGCGCACACCATGCGGCGGACCTGCCGGGCGGTGGCGCCGACGGCGCGCAGCAGGCCCAGCTCCCGGCGGCGCTGCGCGACGGTGAACGCGAAGGTGGAGGACACCACGAACACCGTGACGAAGCCGGCCAGGGCCGCCGTGGCGCTGAGCACCTGCATGCCGATCCACCGGGTCCGGGCGTCGTTGCGCGGCTCCAACGCGCCGCGCGCGTCGCCAATCAGCACCCGACCGTCGCCGCCGACGACACCGCGAGCCGTCGCGGCGACCCGCTGCGGATCGGCCCCCGCCGCGAGGACCAGCCCGATCGCCCGGACGCCGGGCGCGAGCGCCGCGGCGACCTCGTCGGCGACGTGCACGCCGGGCCCGTCGACCAGACCCGTGACGGTGTACGCCTGCGCACCCGTCGCCGTAAGCAGCGTCACCGGCGCACCGATACGCAGGCCGAGCGCGCTGTCGACGACCACCTCGCCGGGCCCGCGCGGCGGCTCACCGGCGGTGAGGCGCGATCCACCCAGCTTGGCGCTGGCCCAGCCGTGCCCCTGCTGAGCGTCCTCCCGCCGGGTGTCGACAGCGGAGGGCCGACCGTCGACGAGCGGTTGGGCGTAGAAGGTCCGGTCCGGTACCGCCGCCACCACGCCGGGCAGCGCGGCCAGCCTCCCGGCGAGTCCCGCCGCCGTGTCGGCGGACCACGGGCGGGTCGGCACGAACTGGTCGGTCGACGCACCCGCTTCGGGGCTCTGCACCACGACCGCCGCCCGCGCCAGGCGGTCCGGCACCTGCGGACGTCCGGAGGCGAGCAGGAGGGTGGCGGTCGCGACCAGCGCGACGCCGATGGCGACGGCCACGAACGCGCTGGCCGACCGTCGGACACTCAGCATGACCGCTCCCCCGCCGTCTCGACGGCGTGCCGCGACGAGCCCGCCGGGTCCGCCTCCCGCTCGGCGATCCGCGCCGCGACGACCGCAGCGGAAATCGCGCCGTCCAACTCGTCGACGACCCGGCCGTCGGCGAGCAGCAGCACCCGATCGGCGTACGCGGCGGCGGCGGGATCGTGGGTCACCATCACCACTGTCTGCCCGTGGTCGTCGACGAGCGCACGCAGCAGCCGGAGCACCTGCCGGGACGCCGCACTGTCCAGTGCCCCGGTCGGTTCGTCGGCGAACACCACGGCCGGGCGGGTGATCAACGCTCGGGCCACGGCGACGCGCTGCTGCTCACCGCCGGACAACTCACTCGGCCGGTGCCCGGCCCGGTCGGCCAACCCCACCGCGTCCAGAGCGGCGGTGACGTCCCGGGCCGGTGGGCGACGGCCGGCCAGCCGCGACGGCAACTCGACGTTCTGCGCGGCGGTCAGCGTGGACACCAGGTTGAACGCCTGAAACACGAACCCGATCCGGTCGCGCCGCAGCCGGGTCACCTCGTCCTCGCGGAGCTGGTCGAGGCGGACGCCGTCGATCGCGACGATCCCCTCGGTCGGGCTGTCCAACCCCGCCGCGCAGTGCAACAGAGTGGACTTCCCCGAACCGGAGGGGCCCATCACCGCCGTGAACGTCCCGGTCACGAAGCTCGTCGTCACGCCGTCCAGCGCGGTCACCCGCCGGTTTCCGGTGCCGTACACCGCGCGCAGCCCCGTCAGGGTCACCGTGTGTGTGGTCATGGCCACCACAATGCAGTCCCCGACGGGTGGCGCGCGTCGTACCGGCGCGGACAGTTTCCGCCAGTGCCCCGGGTGGAGACGACGGCCCGAAACCGCCGCCAGGTCGTCCCCCGGGATGACCACCCGTGGACGGACGCCGAGCGGCGAGCCGGCCGATACCGTCGGACCGGTGACCCCCACCCTGCTGACCCGGCGGCTGCGGCCGACGGACCTGTACATCGCGGACACCCTGCTGGCGGTGGCGGTCGGCGGGCTGCTCTGCCCGTACGCGGCCCTGGAGTCACCGCTGCACGGTGGCGTACACGAGCCGCTCTGGGTGTCAGTGCTCGTCGGGATGGCCCTCGGGCTGCCGCTTGCCGTACGCCGCCGGTGGCCGTTGACGGTGGCCGCCGTGATCAGCTCCGTCGCCACCGTCGCCCTGGTCACCGGGGTGATCCCGAACTTCGCCGCCGCCGCGCCGGCGCTCGCCATCGGCCTGTCCTTCTACACGGTCGCGGTGTCGACGGCCACCCGCCGCTCGATGCTCTGCGCAGCCGGTTGTCTCGCGTTGGTGAGCGTCGCCCTGGTGCTCACGGCGGGCGATCTGTGGTCGCGGACCGGTGCGGTCGTCTACGCCGTCGTCATGATCGCGCCCGCCTGGGTGATCGGCTGGCTGGTCCGGGAGCGGCGAGCCCTCGCCGCCCGGCAGAGTGACCACCTGGTCCGGCAGGCCACCGCCGAGGAGCGCCTGCGGGTGGCACGCGAGCTGCACGACGTGGTCGCCCACACGCTGAGCCTCATCGTGGTGAAGGCGGCAGTCGCCAACCACGTCGCCGAGGCGGACCCCCGCGAGGCGGGCGCCGCCCTGCGGGTGATCGAGGAGACCGGCCGCAACGCCCTGGCCGACGTCCGCCGGGTGCTCGGCGTCCTGCGCGACGGCACCTCGTACGCCCCGGCACCCGGGCTGGACGAGCTGCCCGCGCTGGCCGAGCAGGCGGCGATCGGCGGCGTCGACGTACGGCTCGACGTACGGCGGGAGGCACCCGACGGCATCGTCCCGGAGTCGGTGGGCCTGGCGGTGTACCGGATCGTGCAGGAGGCGGTGACCAACGTGGTGAAGCACGCGGCACCGGCCGCCTGCCGGGCTACCGTGACCGTCACGCCCGGCGAGGTACGGGTGGAGGTGACCGACGACGGTCGACGTCCGGTGCTGACCGGCAGGGAGGGGCACGGGTTGATCGGCATGCAGGAACGGGTGGCGTTGCACGGCGGGGAGTTCCGTGCCGGACCGGGCGCGGACGGCGGTTTCGCGGTGACGGCCAGCCTGCCCTACCGGGTGGCCACGTGATCCGGGTGCTGATCGCCGACGACCAGGCGCTGCTGCGCGGCAGCTTCCGGCTGCTCGTCGATCTCGCCCCGGACTGCACCGCTGTCGGCGAGGCGGGCACCGGCGTGGAGGCCGTCGCGTTGACAGCGCGGCACCGGCCGGATGTGGTGCTGATGGACGTCCGGATGCCGGAGATGGACGGCATCGAGGCGACCCGGCGGATCTGCGCCGACCCGGCGATCGCCGGCAGCCGAGTCATCATCCTGACCACGTTCGACCTGGACGAGTACGTCTACGGCGCGTTGCGCGCAGGAGCGAGCGGGTTCCTGCTCAAGGACACCCCACCGGCGGATCTGCTGACCGGGATCCGGGTGGTCGCCGCCGGAGAGGGGCTGCTCGCGCCGACGGTGACCCGCCGGCTGATCGACGAGTTCGCCCGGCGGGCGGAGCCGGCCCGGCCACTGCCCCGCAGACTGAGCGGGGTGACCGACCGGGAACGCGAAGTGCTCACGCTGATCGGCCGGGGCCTGTCCAACACGGAGTTGGCCACGCACCTCAGTCTCAGCCAGGCCACCGTGAAGACCCACGTCGGGCGGCTGCTGACCAAGCTGAGCGTCCGGGACCGCGCGCAACTGGTCATCGTCGCCTACGAAACGGGCCTGGTCGGTTCCGGTGCGTCGAGGCCGACCGATCTACGCTGAGCGGATCAACCGCAGCGAGGAGGAGCCGATGACCCGGTACGTCGCCCTGCTGCGCGGGGTCAACGTCGGCGGCGTCCGCCTCGCGATGGCCGACCTGCGCCGGATCGTCACCGACCTCGGGCATGACGACGTCAAGACGTACCTGCAGAGCGGCAACGTGGCCTTCGGCAGCAGTGTGCGCGACGCCGAGAAGCTGGCCGCCGGGATCGAGCGGGCGCTCGCCGACGAGCTGGGGTTGACCGTTCCGGTGCTGGTGCGCAGCGGTCGGGAGCTGGCGGCGGTGGCCGGCGGCAACCCGTACGCCGAGCGGGAGGACGACCCGACGAGGCTGCTGGTGGCCTTCCTGCGGTCCGCGCCGACCACGTCCGCCGTGGACGCGCTGACCGTGCCCGGCGGCGAGAACGCCGCGTTCACGGTGACCGGCCGGGAGGTCTTCCTGCACTTCCCCGACGGCGGCTACGGGCGGTCGAAGTTCACCAACGCGTACCTGGAGAAGAAGCTCGCCGTGGTGGCCACCACCCGGAACTGGAAGTCGGTGCGTGCCCTGGCCGAGATGGCCGCCGGCTGACCCGGTGGGGGCCGCGGGCCCCCACCGAGGCCGGTCAGAAGTGGTACGCGGTCTCGTACTCGGGCACCAGCACCCGGCTGCGCGGCGAGATCCGGCGGATCGCCGTGATCATCTCGTTCAACCGGGTGCGGTCGGCGGGGGCGACGACCGGCGGGTTCCGCAACGCGGTCTCGAAGTTGTCCCAGTGCACCGGCACGACGACCTTCGGGTAGTCGAGGCCGGCGAGCAGCCGGGGCAGGTAGTCGCCGGTGGTGGTGGCGTTCTGCATGGCCACCATGGCGACGTCCGGCGCGAGGCCGGTGAGGTTCCGCTCGGCGACGTCGCTGGCCCCGGTGAAGTAGACCGACGGTCCACCGTCGACGCGCAGCAGGTAGCCGAGCGTGTCGCCCTCCGGAAGATCGGCGATGGTCGCCGGCAGCGGCGGCGGGCTCACCCGCACCCCCGGAAACGCCACCGAGTACGAGGCGTTGCGACTGTGCAGCGACCCGACCACCTCGATGGTGTGGTCGCCGAAGTCCAGCACCTCGCCGCCCTTCACGGCGCTCAGCTGTGTCGACGGCACCCCGTAGGCCAACCCCAGGTGGTACGCGGTGAGCGTGCCGAAGACCCGCGCGCCGGTACGGCCGGCGATGTACGGCACGTCCATGAAGTGGTCCCAGTGGGTGTGGGTGACGAGCACCGTCGTGGCCCGGTCGACGCGCCTGTCGATCACGTCGGTGCGCACGGTCAGCTTGGCCGCCTGGTTGAACGGGCCGGTGAACAGGCCGGTGTCGATCCGGCTGAGGTACGGGTCGACCAGGACGGTCCGGTTCCCGATGTCGACGCGCCAGCCGGCCGTCCCCCACCAGCGGAAGCTGACCGCACCACTGCGGCGGGTCGTCGGCGCGGGGGCGGCGGCCGGCGGCGCGGCCTGGGCGGGTGCGGCCGAGGTGGCGACGAGGCCGCCTGCGGAGACCAGGGCGGTGGTGGCTGCGGTGTCGCGGAGGAAGCGGCGGCGGTCGAGATTGGGCATGCGGATCTACTCCCCGTGGTCGGGCGATGGGTCGACACGAGCCAATCAGCGCCCACCGGCCCAGGTCCAAGATCCAACACCGCCGGCTCCGATACGCGGTCGCATATCGGGCCCGCTCACCGGCCACGTGCCGACGCGCGGACAGGTGAAAAAAATCAGCCGCCGCGCAGCGCCTCGACGGCGGTCCGGGCGGCCTCCCCCATCGCCATGTCCACGTCGATCCGGCGGGGCGTCAGCTGGTCGGCGCGGGCGAAGATGGCGATGGCGTACCGGCCGCCATCCGGGTATTCGGCGACCCCGGCCTCCAGGTGCAGACCGGGCAGGGTGCCGGTCTTGCCGGACACCCGGACGCCGGGCGGGAAACCGGCAGCGAGCCGGGTCCAGAAGATCTGCCGGGCCATCCAGGTGCGGACCATCGCGCAGGCTACAGCCGGCCCGGCCTCGTCCCGCCAGATCAGCGTGAGCAGCCGGGTGATCTCCCGAGCTGTGCTGGAGGTGGTTCGCTCCGGGTCGAAGACCCGCATGGCCCGGACCCGGTCGTCCGGCAAGGTGGGGAAGATCCGGGCGAACTCCGCCTCGGTCCGGGCGCCCACGTCGGCGAGCATCACCTCGACGAGTTCCCGGGGACCGCCCAGAACGCGGGTACGGGTCAGCCCCAACTCGGCGGCGAGCATCGGCAGCAGGTCCGGGCCGACCCGACGCAGCAGCAGGTCGGCGGCCGTGTTGTCGCTCACCGACATGGCGAAGTACGCGAGGTCGCGCAGCGACACCTCGACGTCGTCGGTGCAGCCGGCCACGCCCCACCCGCCGAGCCGGTCGTCGGCGGTGACCAGGATCCGCTCGGTCGGGTCGAGCTGACCGGCCTCGACCTGCCGGGCGAACTCCAGCACCAGCAGGATCTTGAAGATCGAGGCGATCACCACCTGCTCGTCGGCCCGCACCCCGACCTCCCGCCCGCCACCGAGCTGGCCGACCGTCAGATCCAGGTTCACGGCGTCCAGGTCGACGGCGTGCAGGCTGGCGGTCACCCCGGCGCCGGCGAAGATGGCCTCGATGCGTTCCCCCACGTCCACGCCCGCACGGTACCGGCGGGCCGTCGACGCTGGCGTAGGGTCCGGCCGTGGACCTGCTCCGACACCTGCGGCACTTCGTGGTGGTCGCCAACGAGCTGCACTTCGGGCGGGCGGCCGAGCTGCTCGGGATGGCCCAGCCGCCGCTGAGCCAGTCGATCCAGCGGCTGGAGCGGGAGCTGACCGTCGAGCTGTTCGACAGGTCCCGCCGTCAGGTGCGCCTCACCACCGCCGGTGAGCTGCTGCTCGGCGAGGCGGAGGAACTGCTCGCGGGTGAGGGCCGGCTGCGCAGCCTGATGGGGCAGGTCCGCGCGGGTGAGCTGGGCGTGCTCCGGGCCGGCGTGCCGCCGGAGACCCCCGCCGTGACCCTGCGCGCGCTGCTCGACGGGCTCACCACCCGGGCACCCGGCCTGGACGTGGAGCTGCACGAGCTGACCACCGCCGAGCAGACCCGGATGCTCACCGAACGCAACCTCGACGTGGGGCTTGTGCACCACCCGGTCGACGCGGACGGGCTGCGTTTCGGCGCCGCCGTCGACGTACCGCTGGGGGTGTTGCTGCCGCGGACCTCGCCGCTGGCCCGCGGGCGGGACGTGACGCTCGCGTCGCTGGCCGGCCTGGACCTGGTGGCCGCGCCCCGGGCCACAGCGCCGGGCTGGCACGACCACCTGCTGCGGGTGTGCCGACGGTACGGCTGGCGGCCGGCGCGGGTCCGGCCGGCGCGCAACCCGGAGTTCCTCTTCGGGCTGGTGCTGGCCGGCGGCGGGGCGGCCCTGGAGCCGGCCACCGTGGCTCGGCGGGAGCCTCGGATCGCCTGGCGGCCGATCGCCGACGCGCCGCTTGCCAAGCGCACCTCGGCGGCGTGGCCGGACCGGTCCGCGCATCCGGCGGCGCCGATGTTCGCGCAGCTCGCCGCCGAGGTGCTTGCCGACGCCGAACCGGCACCGACCAGGGCTGACCCGTCGGTGCCGGCGGCGCGGCCGTGGCCGGTGTTGTTCGACACGACCGGGTGAACCGGCCCCGCCTGCGCTCGCCGCGCTCGCCCTCGGGCGGTGAATCGGTGGCCGGCCCGGGTATGGATGACACGACACACAGACGCGAAGGAGCCGCAGTGGCCACGACGATCCCCGACATCAGCCTGAACGACGGCAACACCATTCCGCAGCTCGGCTTCGGGGTGTTCCAGATCAAACCGAAGGACACCGTCGCGGCGGTGAGCAAGGCGCTGGAGGTGGGCTACCGGCACATCGACACCGCCGAGATGTACGGCAACGAGGCCGAGGTGGGCCAGGCGGTGCGCACGTCGGGGCTGGACCGTCGCGAGGTCTTCGTGACCAGCAAGCTGAACAACGGCTTCCACCGCCCGGACGACGCCCGCAAGGCGTTCGACTCGACGCTCTCCGCCCTGAAGATGGACTACATCGACCTGTTCCTCATCCACTGGCCGCTGCCGACCCTGTACGACGGCGACTTCGTCTCCACCTGGAAGGTGCTTGAGGAGTTCCAGCGCGACGGCCGGGCCCGCTCGGTCGGCGTGTCGAACTTCCAGGTGCCGCACCTGGAGCGGCTGGCCGCCGAGACGAGCGTGGTGCCGGCGGTCAACCAGATCGAGGCGCACCCGTACTTCGGCAACGAGGAGGTCCGGGCGTACGACCGCGAGCACAACATCCTCACCGAGGCGTGGTCGCCGATCGCGCAGGGCAAGGTGCTGGGCGATCCGACGGTCGTCGACATCGCCGAGCAGCTCGGCCGGACCCCGGCGCAGGTGGTGCTCCGCTGGCACGTGCAGCGCGGCGACATCGTCTTCCCGAAGTCGACAACCCCGAAGCGGATCGAGGAGAACTTCCAGATCTTCGACTTCCAGCTCGACGACGCCGCGATGGAGCGGATCACCGAGCTGGACAAGGGTGAGGCCGGTCGGCAGGGCTCGCACCCGGACACGTTCGACTACGTCCCCCGCTGATCCCGGCCGCCGCCGGGCGGGACATGCTGCCGCGAGCGTGATACGTCATCAGAATGACTCTGAGGCATCACGCTCATGTGGGCGGGGCGGTCAGGTCGAGCCGCCAGTCGTTGGCGCGCATCATCCGCCCCGGCGGGTATTCGAAGCCCGTCTCGCCGAGCAGCGTGAAACCGGCCTTGCGGCAGACCGCGTTCGAGGCGGGATTGTCGACCGAGGGGTAGGCGTGGGCGTAGCGCCGGTCCCGCCGGGCGCGGACCACGTCGACAGCCGCGCGCACCGCGACGGTCGCCAACCCCTGCCCCCGGTACGCGGGCAGCACCGCCCAGCCCAACTCGTACACCGGCTGGTCGCGCCACTCGCGGCCCCAGTAGCCGACACTGCCCACCCGTGCCCCGTCCGGCAGGACCAGCGTGAACATGCAGCCCTGCCCGCCCTCGGCGAAGTGCACGTAGCGTTCGTGTCGGGCGAGCACCTGCTCGTCGGTCTCCGGGCCGCCGGTGTGCCTGCGGGTGTCCGGTGAGTTGAGCTGCCGCAGCAGGTCGAGGTCGTCCTCCTGCCACGGCTGGATGCGTACCTGCGTCATCGTGCTCCCCTGTTCGTCGGCCCCAGTCAAGCCGACGCATCCGACATCCCGCGCCGAAACGCCACCCGCTAGATCAGATCTAGCGGGCGATCGGCCTTGCCTCGCGCCTTGAGGTTGATGGGAGGAGGTGACGATGACACCGTTGGAACTCGCTGTCATCATCGGCAGCACCCGGGAGGGACGGGCGGGCGACCGGGTCGCCAGCTGGTTTCTCGACGAGGCCGCGCGGCACGACGACCTCACCGTGACTGTCGTTGACCTCAACGACTACGACTTCCCGGCCAGCTATCCCGCTGAGCCGACGGCGTCCATCCGGGCGTTCGTCAGCGAGGTGGGTCGGGCGGAGGCGTTCGTCGTGGTCACCCCCGAGTACAACCACAGCTTTCCGGCACCTCTGAAACAAGCGATCGACTACGCGTACGACGAGTGGCAGGCCAAACCGGTCGGCTTCGTGTCGTACGGCTGCCGGTCCACCGGTCTGCACGCCGTCGACCAACTGCGCACCGTCTTCACCGCCCTGCACGCCATGACGGTGCGCGACGTCGTCGGGCTCGACCTGCTCGCCGGTGAGCCGACGCCACTCTGCACCGACGAGCTACGCCGTGACATCCGCGCCCTGCTCGACCAGCTCCGCTGGTGGGGCCTGGCGCTTCGGAACGGCCGGGCCGCACGGCCCTACGTCTCCTGAACACGTTCGACGAAAGGTTTCCATCATGAGTAGACGCACCACCGGCCTGGCCATCGAAGCCGAAGGGCTCACCCGCTCGTTCGGGGACACCAAGGCGCTTGCCGGCATCGACCTTCAGGTGCCCGCCGGCACCGTCTACGGCCTGCTCGGGCCGAACGGGGCGGGCAAGACCACTGCGGTCCGGGTGCTTGCGACGCTGCTGCGGCCCGACGGCGGATCGGCGCGGGTCTTCGGGCACGACGTGGTCACCGAGGCGGACGCGGTCCGCAGCCGGGTCAGCCTCACCGGCCAGTACGCCTCAGTCGACGAGGACCTGACCGGCACGGAGAACCTGGTGCTCCTCGCCCGGCTCCTCGGCCTGCGCAAACCGGCCGCCCGCGACCGCGCCGCAGCTCTGCTCGCCGCGTTCGGCCTCACCGAGGCCAGCGGCCGCCAGGTCAAGAAGTACTCCGGTGGGATGCGGCGGCGTATCGACATCGCCGCCAGCATCCTCAACACGCCCGACCTGCTCTTCCTCGACGAACCGACGACCGGTCTCGACCCGCGCAGCCGCAACCAGGTGTGGGAGATCGTCCGGGCCGTGGTGGCGCACGGCACGACAGTGCTGCTGACCACGCAGTACCTCGACGAGGCGGACCAGCTCGCCGGGCGGATCGCCGTCGTCGACCACGGCCGGGTGATCGCGGAGGGCACCCCGGGCGAGCTGAAGTCGTCGGTGGGCTCCGGCACGATCCACCTGCGGCTACGGGACCCCGGGCAGCGCCCCGAGGCGGAGCGGGTGCTCCAGGCGGCGCTGGGCGTACCGGTGCAGCTCGAAGCCGACCCGGTCGCGCTGCTCGCCCGGGTCGGGGAGGCCGGCACCGACCTCGAGGCCAGCGCCCAGGCCGCCCGCGCGCTCGGCGACCTGGCCCGCGCCGGCATCGTCGTCGACAACTTCTCCCTCGGTCAGCCAAGCCTTGACGAGGTCTTCCTGGCCCTGACCGACCATCCCGCCGTGCCTGCCGACGAGCGGGACGACCAGCTGGAGGCAGCCCGATGAGCGACACCACAACGACCACCACCGAACGGGCTCCGTCGGTCTACGTACCGTCCGCCGAGGCGCTGGCAACGGTCCTCGCGCCCGGAGCCCGACCGCCCCGACCAAGCGCGCTGGGGGCGTCGCTCACCTTCGGCTGGCGAGCCATGCTGAAGATCAAGCACGTGCCGGAGCAGCTCTTCGACGTGACCGCGTTCCCGATCATCATGGTGCTGATGTTCACGTACCTGTTCGGTGGCGCACTCGCCGACAGCCCGCGCGACTACCTGCAGTTCTTCCTTCCCGGCATCATGGTGACAAGCGTCGTGATGATCACCATGTACACCGGCGTCGGCCTCAACACCGACATCGAGAAGGGTGTCTTCGACCGCTTCCGGACCCTGCCCGTGTGGCGGCCGGCCGCCCTGGTCGGCATGATCTTCGGCGACGTGTTGCGCTACGTCCTTGCCGCCCTGGTCATCCTCGGCGTCGGGTTGGCGCTCGGCTTCCGGCCCGACGGCGGGGTCGCCGGGGTGGCCCTCGGGATCGGGTTGCTTGTGGTCTTCTCGTTCGCGTTCTCCTGGGTGTGGACGTTCTTCGGCCTGGTTCTGCGCAGCGAGAAGTCGGTGATGGGGGTCAGCATGATGGTGCTGTTCCCGCTGACGTTCCTCAGCAATGTCTTCGTCGAGCCGAGCACAATGCCCGGCTGGCTCCAGGCGTTCGTGAACGTCAACCCGGTCACGCAACTGGTGGCCGCCGTACGCGCCGCGATGGCCGGCTCGTCGGACCCGTCCAGCACGATGTGGTTGCTGGCGTGGAGCGCCGGCTTCCTGGTCGTCTTCGGCACGCTGACCATGTACCGCTACAACCGCCGCTGATCCTGCTCCGTCCAACGGGCGCCGCCACGACCGTGGCGGCGCCCGTCGCGTCAGACGACTGCGGGCACCTCGACTCGGGGGACGGCCCGCAGACGGGTGGCGTCCTGGCTCGGAGGCGCACCGAACTGGCGACGATATTCGCGGCTGAACTGCGACGGGCTCTCGTAGCCGACACGGCTGCCCACCCCGGTGACGTCGTTGGGGTGCGTGGCGAGCAGCAGCCGGACCGACGTCCGGCGCGGCACGCCCGTCTCTTCGAAAAGCCATCGGGGTACGTCCCCGAGGTGTTCAGAGCCGCCAGGGCACCGTCTCGGACGGCAGGTAGCGGCAGGTGCTGCCGGTCGAGACGGCTTCGCGCAGGTGACCGGCCAGCGCTGGGTGCCGCTCGTCGAGTTTGCGCATCGTGTCCCTGATCCGGGCGGTCACCGTCTTGCGGGCCCGTTCCGCCTCGTCACCCAGCCGGCGACTCCGGCCGGCCAACCCCGCCGCGGCGCGCAGCTCGTCGAGCAGCGCGCCGCGCTCGGCATCCAGCGCGGCCACCTTCCGGTCGTCTCCGCGCGCGGCGGCCCGGTCGATCTCCTCGTCGAGGCGCTCCAGGTGCCGCCGGTAGCGGGCCTTCGCCTCGTCGTCGAGGACCGGGTCACCGCCCATCCGCCGGGCCGCGACCAGCTCCGGCCCGGCGGCCGGGTCGAGCAGTTCCACGGCCGGCACGTCACCGCCTGGCCGGCTCAGCAGCAGGTGCAGGTCGTGCAGGCCCTTGGCGTCGGGCAACTGGGCGACGACGCCCGCGTAGGCGAGCTGCCAGACGGGCCCGTCGCGCCGAAACTCGTACCCCTGAACTGCCGCCACGATCGACGCGGCCTGACCCGGCACGGCGGCCTGCCCTGGGACGGCGGTCTGATCTGGCACGGCCGTCTGGCCCGGCACGGCGGCCTGGCCCGGCATGGCGCTCTGGCCCGGCATGGCGGTCTGGTTTGGGCTGGTGGGATGGGCGGTGGTGGTGGCTGTCGCCGGGGTGCCGAGTCGGTGCAGGACCTGGAGCATGCCGAGGGCGGTGGCGTCGCGGGTGGTGGTGGCGCGTAGCTCGGCCACTGTCGCGGCGTCGCTCGCGTGGCCGCGGGCGAACAGGGCGTTCACCAGCCCGGCGCAGGCGATGAGCGACCAGGTTCGGGAGCCCAGCCGGTCGGCGGAGTCGCGAGCCGCTGTGAACCCGGCGATGGCGTCGTCCCAGCGCTCCTGCGCGGCGTCGACCACCGCGAGCCAGTGGTCGACGGGACCGCTGATGTCGCAGCCGAACAGCCCGACCATCCACTCTCCACGATGGGGGGTCAGCGCGGCCCGCGCGTCGTCGCAGCGCAGCGGGTCGCGGGACGCGGCGGCGGCCTGCGCACGCAGTCGTAGCCAGAGCGGCGACACGGGACGCGGGTACCGGATGTTGGCGGCCTCGATGCCGACGGTCAGCCGGATCGTCGTCGCACCGTCGCCACGCTCAGCGGCAGTGATCGCCCGCAGCAACTCCTGATAGGGGTAGTCGATCGGCGCCAGCTCATCGAGCAGGGTCTCGGCCTCGGCGAACCGACCCTGGAGCACCAGCCGGGACCAGCGCAGGTGATGGCCCATGAACCCGAACTGGGCATGGCCCGGATCGGAGAGGTTGGTGAGAAAGACGAACCGCTCGTCGGCCTCCGCGAAGTCACCCCGGAAGGCCGCGATGATCCCGCTGTCGACGACCGCCGAAATCTGGTGTCGGGTGAGGTCGCCGTGCCGGTCCGCGTTGACGAAGGCGGTGAACTCCTCGACGAAGCCGCGGTTGCCCAACTCCAGCAGTGCCACCCAACGCAGCGAGGTGGCCCACAGCTCCGTCTCCCGGTCGCCCGAGCGGCGGGCCACGTCCCGAATTTCGGCGGTGAGCGCCGCCCGGGCCGCGGCAGTGCCCAGACCCCAGGTGGTGTCATGGCGGGCCCACAGGCTGAAGGTGAGCGCCTCGTCGTCCTGCCCTCGACGAGCGATCGTCTCGGTCGCGGTGATCAGGTCGGCGACCAGCGCGCCCACCGGCGCGGTGGCGTCCGGCTCGCCGATCAGCCGTCGGTACGCCTCCCGCACCAGCTCCGCCCCCTCGACCGAGTGGATGGTCTCCACCTGGCGGGCGCGGTTGACGATGAGGGCGACGCGAGCCAGCAACACCGGGTCGTCGAGGGTGCGGGCCAGCGCCCCGGCCTCGGTGAGCAGTGTTGCGGCCTCGTCACGGCCGGCGTGGTGATATTGGGCCTCACCGAACTCGATGAGCATCCGCACCCGTTGCGCCCGGTCGTCGACGACCTCCAGCGCCCGGCGGAAGTGCACCGCACCCTCGTCGGCGGCCAGCCGGCCGAACGCGTCCCGCCCGGCGGCGACCAGCAGCGTGGCCACCCGGGCCCGTTCAAGTGCGGGGCCGGCGAGGTAGGCGTGCCGGGCGAGGTCGGCCGGGATCAGCCGGTCGGTGAGCTCCCGCAGATCATCGACCGCTCGCACGACCGCGCCGTGCCGGGTCTGCCGATCCTCGTCGGTGAGCCCGTCATAGAGCGTCTCCCGCACCAGGTCGTGAGCGAAGGCGAACCGGCCGCCGCCCCGGGCGACCACCAGCCGGGCGGTCACCGCACGATCGAGCAGCCTGTCGACCTGCGCTGTCGGGGTCGCCGAGCTGGCTGCCAGAACCTGCCGGTGGAACTCGCGGCCCAGCACGGCGGCGACGGTGAGCGCCTCGACCACCGCCCCCGGCAACTGGGCCAGCCGACGCCGCACCGCCTCCCGTACGCCAGGTGGGATCGTCCCCGCCCCACCGTCCGCGCGCCACAGCCGGGCGGTCTCCTCGACAAAAAACGGATTCCCGCCGGTACGGCCGTGCACCCGATCGACCAGGTCGGCGTCGGGCTCCCGCCCGGCGGTACGCGTGATCAGAGCAGCCACCTCGTCGCGGGCCAGGCCGCTGAGGGTGATCGTGGTGGCCTTGGCGACCAGCGGCATCAGCAGTGGGCGCAACGGATGGTCGCCCGATTCGACCTCGGCGTCGCGGTAGGTGCCGATCAGCAGCAGCCGTTCGAACCAGGTGTGCTGGGCGGCGAACTCCAGCAACCGCAGCGATGCCGGGTCGGCCCAGTGCAGATCATCGAGGACGACCACTACCGGTCGGTGCTGGGAGACTGCGACCAGCGCGGCGGTCACCGCGTCGTACAGGGCGAACGCCTCACGGTCCGCCATCTCCCCGCCCGTGTCGATACCGGCCCAGCTGGCGGTGCGGCCGGCCTGGTCGGCTTCGGCGCCGGTCTCGCCGAGCAGAGCCGCGAGGGCCGGCTCGGCGGACTGCCGCGCCGCCGCCCAGTCGTCGGCGGAGCGCCGCAGGCCGCGCAGCACCTGCACCCACGGCCAGTAGCCGGGAGCGCTGCCGGAATCCCAGCAGGCTGCGCCGAGCACCAGCGCGCCGCGCTGCCGAGCCTCCCGGGCAGCCGCCGTGACAAGGGTGGTCTTGCCGATGCCCGGCTCGCCGGTGACGAGGGCGAGGCCGCCGTGGCTGGTGGCGGCCCGGTCCAGCTCGGCGCGCAGCAGGGCCGCGGGATGATCCCGCCCGATGATGGCGTCGCCGAGGTGCGCGTCCATGGTTTCCAGACGGTACTGGAACCGTCCGACACCGGTCGCCCACTTATTTACTCAGGGTGACGCCGCCGCTGGGGGCGCTGGTGTCCCCCAGGCCCTTTGGAGCTGATGCCGTAAACGATTCGCCGTTGCCACCACTCCCCATCACTCCCTAACATCATCGGTTAAGGTAGGTTAGGGAGCGATGAAGGAAGACATGTACTCGGTGGAGCAGGTCGCCGACCGACTCGGGCTGCACGTGCGGACAGTGCGCGGTTACATCCGGTCCGGTCGGCTGAGGGCGGTGCGGATCGGCAAGCAGTACCGGATCGCCGCCACCGACCTCGATGCGCTCACCGGGCAGACGTCGCCCGCTGTGGCCCCCGGGCCGGCCGAGGTGTCGAGCATCGTGCAGATCGACGGCGTCGACCGGGCTTCCGCCGACCGACTCGGCACGCTCGTGCTCGCCAGCGCCAACACCGGCCATGACCAGGCCAATCCACTGCGGGTGCAGACCGTGCACGACGAGGCGCGACGCCGCTTGAAGATCATCATTCTGGGTGACCCCGCCGCCACCGCCGAGCTGCTGCACCTGCTCGACGCCGTCCTCAACGCCGACAACGGCCTGATCGACCGGGAGGTCCACGATGCCTGACCAGATCCAGGAGCGCGCCGGGGTGCAGGTGCTCGTCTGCGACCCGGCCGGCCCGCCGGTCGCCACCGAGCAGGACGCGCTGGACCTGATCGGAGCGGCCTTCGTCGGCGCCCAGGTGGTGGCCGTGCCCGCCAACCGACTCGACGAGCGCTTCTTCTCGCTGGGCACCCGCTTCGCCGGTGACGTGATGCAGAAGTTCGTCAACTACCGGCTACGCCTGGTCGTCGTCGGCGACATCTCCGCACAGCTCGCGGAGAGTTCGGCGCTGCGTGCCCTGGTGCACGAGTCGAACCAGGGCGGGCACGTCTGGTTCGTCCCCGACCTCGACGCGCTCGACGACCGTCTCCGCGCCGCGGCGTAGCCGCTGTCAGCGTTCACGTAATTCCCCCGGCGGCTGCGAGCGGATGGCGAGGCGTCCGGGATCGGCGCCGGCTCGATGCTGACGGCAGCGCGCCGGCGCGCGATATCGGCGGGGCGTCGGCGATGCTGTGGGCGTGGAGTACGTGTCCAGAGTGTCGCGACCGCCGCTGGACGGGCTGATCGACGACCTCTACTACCTGGAGGGTGCGCCGCCGTACGCCCGACTGACGCTGCCGGCAAGTCCGGCGGCGTTGCTCATCGTCAACCTCGGGGCGCCGTTCCGCATCCGCGCCGGCACCGACATCGAGACGGCCGAGTACGCCGACGGCTGCGTGGTCACCACGCCCACCCGCGCGTTCGAGTTCGGCTACCCACGCCCGACGCGGTCCGTCGGCGTGCACTTCAAACCGTGGGGGCTGGCGCCGTTCCTGCCGATGCCCGCGGCCGAGCTGTGTGACCGGCCGGTGACGGTAGAGCAGGTCTGGGGCCGGCCCGCCGTTGCTGAGTTGCGAGACCGGCTGGCCACGGCGGACGGACCGCACGAGATGCTGACGCTGCTCGAGGAGGAGCTGATGCGACGGCTGTGCGAGACCGCCGGCCTGGGGCTGGTCCGCCACACGAGCAGGGTCATCGCGGCGACCAGCGGGGCGGTGGCGATCGGCGACCTGAGCGTGGCAACCGGTGTCAGCAGCACTCATCTGACACAGCGGTTCAAGGAACTCATCGGCGTCACGCCGAAGCGCCTGGCCCGCGCCTACCGCTTCACCGCCACCGTGTTCGCGATCAACCCCGCCGAACCGATCGACTGGGCCGACCTCGCCGGTGGCGCAGGCTACTTCGACCAGGCCCACTTCGGCCACGAGTTCCGGGCGTTCACCGGGCTCACCCCGACCCGGTACGTCGAAGTCCGGCGGCGGTTCCTGCGCGAACATCCCGGCCACGTGCTGGACAGTTGGCCACTGCCGGCGGATTGATTTCTTACAAGAGCGGCAGCTCACGGCACGCTAATTTGGGGGCAACCCAAAGCAGAGGAGAGCCCCGTGGGCAAGGTGGTCATGTACAGCTCGGTGTCGACGGACGGCTTCGTCGCGGACGAGAATGACCAGCCTGGACCGCTGTTCGACTGGTTGTCCAGCGGTGACGTCCCGTTGGACCCCAGCGGCGCGCTGAAGGTGTCGCAGACGTCCTACGACTACACCCGCCCGTACTGGGACCAGATCGGGGTGACAGTCGTCGGCCGCCACGTCTTCGACATGACGGACGGCTGGGACGGAAAGCCGCCGGGCGGGATCGACCACGTGGTCGTCGTGACGCACCGGCCGGAGCCCGAGGGCTGGGACCCCACGGCGCCGTTTCACTTCGTCGACGGCGTCGAGGCAGCCGTGGCCAAAGCGCAGGAGCTTGCGGGTGACCGCATAGTCGAGGTCGCCGCTGGCGACGTCGGTGGCCAGGTTCTTGCCGCGGGCCTGATCGACGAGGTACGCATGGACGTCGTACCCGTCGTGTTCGGGTCCGGCAAGCGCTACTTCGGGTCGGTCGACGCGCAGCACCTGCTGGAGGACCCTGACGTGGTGATTCAGGGCAACCGGGTGCTTCACCTGCGCTATCAGGTGCGCCGTTGACCGATCTGAGCGTCCCCACCGCCTCACCAGTCGTTCGCAACCGCCGTCGTCACCGCCTCCGGCTCGATCCCCCTTGCCTGGGCCTGCGCGCCTGCCCACCGCAGATAGGCCAGCCACTCCTCGGATGACCACCCGTTGCGGCGACTGACGCCGACCTCCACCGGAAGGTGGCTGGCCACGACACGGTCGAGGATCAACGGCTGCACACCGCCCACGCCGCGCCGGTAACCGACGAAGTAGAGGACCTTCGTGAACAAACCCGGCCCCAACCACGGCAGGCGCGCATGGTCGGGGTCGGACAATCGGCGGTACGCCGTGCGCAACGCATCCTCGTCCGGCGCTGGCTCGGACATCGCCTCCAGCGCGTACGCCAGGCGCTTGCCATCCGGGTCGGCCGCGAGCGACTTGGCGGTGCGCCACGGGCCGTACCCGATGGGGCCGTAACCCCAGACCAGCACGGCGGTCAACAGTTGCCGCGCGGTCGCGGAACCGGCCCGGTACGCGTCGGTCACCGCGAAGACGTCGCGCCGCCAGATCTCGCCGTTCGCCGGAAGGCTGTCGGGCCACGCGTCCGATGGCAGCCCCGCCCGCCACCGGTCGATGTTCACGATGACCGGGGCTTCCTCCCCCGGTAACACCCCACCCTCGACTGCCTGCATGGTTGCCCCCTCGGAATCGCGCCGTCTGTCCGGACGCTACGGCCGAGGCGCTTCCACCCACCGCCCGCTGACGTCATATCGCGGTATCGAAGGGGAACGCGCCACCAGTCAGGTTGATAGCCGCCGTCATGGAAGCCTGGCGCCGAGACTTCATAACGGATGCCCGTGCCGTCGAACTCCTGCATGGCCAGATCAGCCTGGGCGACCTACCGACACGCGGCGAAACAGATTTGGCACCGTGACCGCCACAGCCCCGGTCTACGAGCCTTTGCTCGTATTCGACGCCACCGTGCTGCACCATTTCGCGCTCGCCGACCGGCTCGACGTTCTGGCCGACCTGATGGCAGGACTACGCGTGGCAGCCGATCCGTACGCGTACCCGGCCAGGCGCGACTGTCGATTGAGGCGACCCTCCCGGCCCGGGCCCGCGGTCTTGGCGATGGCTGACGTCAGTCGGTGCGGGCGGCCGGTGGATGGCTGCTCAGCAACTCCGCGAGGGTCGCCATCGCGGCTTGGAAGTCGACGCGGTCGGCCGCGTGGAATCGCCGGAAGAACCAGTCGGGCACGCGGGCCTGGCCCTGCCTGCTCCGGAAGATCAGATCCTGGGTCTGCCGGGCGAGAGTGAGCAGCGCCGAGTCGGCGGTGGGGTCGCCGTGCCGGACGGCGGCGGTGACCTGGGTCTGCAGGATCCCGAGAGCGCGGTCCCGTTCGGCGGCGACGTCGCGTTGGCCGCGGTAGATCTCGACGCCCAGCAGGAGAGTGCCGAGTGACGGGACGAACCACTGCGTGAGCAGGTCGGACACGGTCAGGTCGGCGGTGACGGCGACGACGACTCCGAGCGCCGCCCAGAGCGCCACCCCCGCGAGCACGGTGTACGCGTAGCGCCGGCGGACTCTGGCGCCCCACCCGAGGTTCTGCTGCTGACAGGCGAGCACGTCGTACGGGCGGGGCAGCGGCGGCACCTCGTAGTAGTCGTGGAGGTACCGCTCGTCGCCCCGGTAGGCACGGTCGAGTCGGCTGACCTCTTCGGGGGCGAGAGGCTCGCCGGCCGCGACCGCGTTCCAGGGCAGCCCGAAGAGCCGTACGTCGAACATCTCCTGAAGGGTGGCGGCGCGGCGGATGTGCCCGGCGGACCACGAGGCGAGCCCTATCGCGTTGACCACAGCCCAGAGGGCACCGGCCGCGGTGACGCCGATGGCCGACGCGCGGGTGAGGGCGATCGCCGCCCCGGCGACACCGATGGCGATGGACAGCGCCATCCGGAGGTTGTCGAGCCGCTGCGCCCGGCGGTGGCAGACCGACATGGCGTGCAGCAGCGCCATCATCTCGGGCCGGCGCTGGCGCTGGAGCAGGGAATCCGTGCGCTCTGTCACATAACCCTCCCTTTCCGTGACGATCCTATATCCACCTTTCTGGATGTCACGGATTGCATTCCGGAGAAAGCAGAAAGTAATCGGTTATTACTTTTGGGTAGATGCAGGAGTGGCTGCGAATTAATACCGCGTTCGTCCGAAACTTGGGGTACTTTGACCACTGCGCCTACCCGCGCATCCCTCACTCGGACGTGCCACCCCCGCGCGTCCGCGTCCACTTTCACCACTACGTGGAAGGTCCAACGACGGACATGGGCGATGGTCTCGTTGACGACTTCAATTCGTACATAGAGGATGCGCCGGTTTCAGCCGCGCTGCGGGAGTGGGCGGCCGGGCTCGGCGCCACCGTCCGCCCTCCGTGCCAACCCAGCCGACGCCGTGGGCACAGCGGCGCCGAACTGATCCCGGTCATCGTGGCGCGGCGTGACGGTCGGGACGCCGAGCATCTGTACGTCAAGGTGCTGCCGACCGGGCAGGCCGCCGAGGAGACAGCCAGGCACATGGAGGCGGTCGACGTCGACGCCGGCTTCGCCGAGCGCCATCTGGTCCGCCAGCCTTACCCGCGACACCCCGTCGGTGACGGTCGGTATCTGATGTTCCAGGATATCGCGCGCGGCGCGGAGCAGGTCCTCCCGCTCTGCGAGGTACGCGACGACCAGCGCAAGGACGCCTACCGAACGCTGCTCGACGGGGTGTGGAACGGGTGGTACCGCAAGGGACGGCGGATCAGCCGGACGACCGTTGGCGAGTTCGTGCGACGCGAACTGACCGACGCCAGGGCTCAGGACGAGGTGAACGCGTTCGCAACGTCCCTCGGCCTCGGCGACACCGGTGCCGACTGGCTGCACGACGCCGCAACCGGCGCGGTGCTGCCGAACCCGCTCCGGTTCGCCGAGGCCGGCTCGATATGGCACGACGGCCGGCTCGACCAACTCTGCGGGGCGTCGCACGGCGACCTGCAGGGGCGCAACGCGCTCTACCCGCTCTCCCGACCGGGCTTGGTGGACGTCAAGAAATTCTGCCTGGTGGACTTGGATCGGTTCGCCGTCGACGCGCCGCTCACCCGGGACCTGACCACTCTGCTCCTGGATGCCGTGCTCCCCGAGTTGGCGGATCACCTCGGCGCCATTCCGGCCGACGCACTGCGCACACTGCTGATCACCCCGACCCTGCGAGCCTCGGGCCGATTGCCCGCCCTGTCGGTCAAGGTGATCAAAGCCAGCTATGCGGTCGGGCTGGCGGTCGCCAAGGATGGCAACTGGGGGATGACCTGGCGGGGCCAGTACCTGCTCTCCCTGGTGAGCCAGGCATTGATCTGCTGCACCTACGAGGATGCCGGCCCCGCCGGGCGAGTCTGGTACTTCCGGCTGGCAGCCTACGCGGCCCAGGCGTACCAGCAGGAGTTCCAGAGCGACATCGTTCCGCCTACCT
Organism: Micromonospora sp. DT41; assembly: GCF_049841715.1. NCBI lineage: Bacteria > Bacillati > Actinomycetota > Actinomycetes > Micromonosporales > Micromonosporaceae > Micromonospora > Micromonospora sp. DT41. The sequence goes on from NZ_JBNCKU010000001.1 coordinate 171,497, forward strand.
CAGCCAGTCTGCCCCTCGTGCCGTTCGCCGGAGTGGACCCTCAGCCCACGTTCCCGGGCAACGACCGGTCGGCCCGGTTCGACGCGGTGGGACCACAGCCGAGCCAGCAGAACCGCGGCGCGCGACTGGACTGGACGCACCCCGACCAGACGCGGCGTCAACCCGACCCGGAGGCGCCGATGCGGCCCTGGTGGGCGGTGGAGATGCCGCAGCGGCAGCCCTCTGGAGGGTGGCACGGCACACCCCAACTGGGGGCAGCCCCACCCGTTGCCCGTCGAGGCGACGAGGAAAGCCCGCTAGGCTTTCTGGGCGGTACGGCGGCGACTGGGAACGCCTCCGCAGGCAACCGACCGGCTGCTGGGACCGGGAACGCGCCAACCGGCAACCGGCCAGGCACCGCAACCGGGAACGCGGCCGGCGTCACCCGCGCCGGCGTTCCGGGACGTCCCACGACCCGGAACGGCGAGCGACACGCGAACCGGCCGGCCCCACGACACGCCGTCTCGGCCCAGACGAACGGAATTCCGCGCCCCCGCCGACCCTTCGACCAGGACGTAACGGCGACCCCGGCAGCAGTCGTCCGCCGGCTGCCACCGAAGCTACGGACCGTCCTGGCTATCCTGCTCGGCAGCGGGGTGTCCCTGGCACCGCTGGTGGTCAGCGCCACCACGGTCCGGGGCCGTGGTGAGGCCCGGGTCACGCCGACCAGCGAGTCTCCGCCCGGCAATCTGCCGTCGCCAGGCAGCACCTCGGCATACGCCGGCAGGGCCGGGCGTCTCGCGGACCTCGCGGGGTTCGTTGGGGGCATAGCGCCGACAGCCGCCGACGGGTCGTACACCGTCTGCTGTCTGCGGGGCTGGGCCCCGGCGGACCTCGCGCCCGGGATCAACCACGACAGCTACCGGGACGAACAACTGTGGTGGGACTCCGCGCTGTCCGGCCGCCGGATCGTCACGCCGACCATCGACGGTCGCCGGTCCCGCGCACCCGCGCCGGTCACCTACCGCCGGGGCGACCTGTCCGAGATCCCGCCTGTGCCGTCGGTAGACCCACCGGAGCTGCGTAGACAGCTCACCGCGCTGGTGGGCGAGCTTCCGCCGGAGCTACGCAACGCCGCTGGCCTGCTCAAGGTGGTCAGCCGGATCTTCCGCTACCACCTGCTGAGCCCGGGTCAGATCTCGGCGCTGTTGTTCGAGCTGGCGGCGACGCCGGGCATCCAGGACCGGGGCGCGTACCCCGACTGGAACGGCCGGACCGGGCTGGCCTTCAGCGCCGACGATGCTCAGGGCCGCCGCGAGACGGTGCAGTTCGACCCGCGAAACGGCGAGTTGCTCAGCCACGAGACGACTACGGTGGCCGACAATCAGATCCTCGAATACGTGCTCTTCCTGAACAAGGCGCGGACCGACCGGACCACCGGGCCCGGCTGCGCCTGAACGATCGGCAGGCGGGTCAACCGCAGCGACGCTCCACATAGTTGGGCCAGTTCCGGTAGGGGGACGCGTCGCTGCGGACCCGGTTGCCCGCGCCGATGTCGAAGAGCCGGCTGTCGTAGTAGTAGAACGACACCGTCCCGCTGCCCAGGTTGTAGTGCGCCGACTCGACCCGGAACTGCCACTGCCAGGTGGCGAGGCTCTGCCGGCCGCAGTCGGCGAGCCGGCCCCGGGGATAGCCGTAGTTGGGCCACTCGTAGAAGCAGAACCAGCCCGAGGGGCAGTCGGCGGCGGCGAGCGTCCCGATCGGCCGCCGCAGGGAGACGACGAAAGCTCCACCGTCGTAGCTGATCTCGTTGTCGTTGATCGCCTTTCCACCCGGATGGGCGGCCAGATAAGCGGCCATTTCCTGGCCGCTGTCCACGGTGACGCCCGCGGGGCCGGGCGTCGGGGAAACAGTCAGATGCCAGGCGAGTACGGCGGCAAGCGCCGCACGAACAGGGCGTGGAATGACCATTCGACACCTCGCGATGGTGGCGCGCAGGGACGGACGGGCGACAGCTCCCGCCAGGTCAGCGGAGCTGCGCAACGCGGAGAATTAATGCGGTACGCCGCCGGATCAGCGTATGGAACACGCGTGATTGATCGCCAGGTGTAATCGGTGCAGCATTCTGACAATGCGCTATTTGGACACCACTGGGTGCTTTACGTATCGCCGCACAGCGCAACGACGGAAGTTGCATTCGGCAGCTCCGCGACTCGGCGGGATGCGCATCGGCATCAATGCACGACCGCTATGGCTCGGCCAGGCATGCTGCCGCGTCATCACCGCCGTCGTCCTCGCCGCGTTGGAAAGCCTCCCCCGGGCACCGGCATCACCCGGCCGGCCTTGTGCTGACGAGCGTGATGCGTGTGAGTCATTCTGACAACTCACCGGCATCAACCAGTTCGGGGAAGCTCTCCGTGCCGACCCTGCTCCTGCCGGATCCTGGCCTGGTGGGTCTGCCAGGCGTGCAATGCGTCTTTGATGCGGTGGTTCTCGGCCTCAACGAGGTCGAGTTGGCGACCCTGTTCGTCCAGCTCGTGGGCGAGGCGGTGCAGCAGCGCGTGGACGTGCTCGGGTTCGTAGCCGCGGCGACCGAGCCGGGTGCGGGGCAGGTCGAGAGCGGCGATCCGGTCGGAGGTGAGCCGACCGGTCAGGGTATGCCGACTGCGGTAGACGCCCATCACTGCGATACGGGCAGGTGGACGCGGGCGGCCGGGATGCCGAGGGCGCGCAGTCGTGGTCGGGCGCCCGCCAGCATCGCGGGCGGCCCGCAGACGTAGACCTCCTGGTCGGCACGGTGGAAGTCGAGCGCGATGGTGAGGGCGTCGCCCTGTTCGGCCGGCTCGGCGCTGGGATCGTGCGAGAACGCCGGTACGACGGTCAGCCAGTCGTGGGCGCGTTGCAGCTTGTCGAGGGTGATCGCGTCGTACAGGTCGGTGAAGGTGCGCGCCCCGACGACCAGCGTCACCCGCCGACCGTCGGGTGCGGCGGCGACCTGTTCGACCAGGGCGCGCAGCGGCGCCAGGCCGGTGCCGCCGGCGACGAGCAGCAGATCACCGCCATGCAGGCCCAGCCCGGTGTTGGCGGGTGGGCCGAGCCAGATCAGCTCGCCGGGGCGTACCTCATGGGTCAGGTGGTGGGAGACGGTGCCGGCGGGTACGGCGCGGACGTGCAGCTCGACGGTGCCGTCGACGCGTGGGGCGTTGGCCGGGCAGAGCCAGCGCCAACGCCCGGGCAGGCGTGGTGTGCAGACCGGAACGGCCTGGCCAGGCTGGTGGGGCAGGCGTCGCCAGGGACGTACCGTCAGGATGGCGATGCCGGGTGATGGCCGTTCGTGGCCGATCACCTGGGCTGGCCACCAGGCCGGACCGTCGCCGACGCGGGCGGCGGCGCGACGCACGGCGTGCGTGGCGCGGTCCACGGCGCGCTCCCCGGCGAAGGCGAGTGGGGCTGTCCATAGTGGATGGGCATGCCGGGCCACCGTCGCGAGCAGCGCGTCCCCGATGGTGAGGGCGTGTGGGAGCAGGTCGTAGCGACGGTACGCGCGGCCGAGCACCACCAGCAGCGCCGCCCGGCCTGCCCGGTCGTCGCTACCGAGCATGAGCTGACCCAGCGTGTGGAAGAGAAGCGGCGCCACCCGTTCGGGAACCAGCCCGGGACTCCGATCCTCCATGGTCCGCCAGAAGTCACCGGCGGCCCGGTCAACAACCGACGTCCACGCGTCGGTGAAGTTCACGCGAGCACCTCGAACGCCCGCCGCACCCGGGCGATCTGGCCATCCGGCAGATCGGCCGCCCACAGCACCCCCGCCAGGTAGTCGACGACTCTCCGATGCTGCGCCTCCGACAACCCCAGACCCCGCCAGCCGTCGCTCGGCATTGCTCCTCCGGCCAGCGCGTTCTCCAGGCCCGCGGTGAGGTGCGCGGCGAGTCGGCCCAGGTCAACCCCGATGAGGTACGGCGACAGCTCCGCGTCCGCCACGACGAGCCGCAGCCACTGGCCGACCGCCTCTCCTGGCGTCATGCCGCCGGCCCCTGGCCGAGCTGACGCTGCGCCTCGCTGAAGCCGGCGGCTTCCATGGTCGCCCACCCCCAACGGGCGAGCCGACACGGAAACGGGACGCGTTCGCTGCGGCACAACTCGCCCTGCGGCCAGCTCTCGGGGACGTGGACGGTGACCGCCCGCAGCGCGATGCACAGATCCTCGTCGGTGACGGGCGTGAGGACCGGAAAGTCGTCGATCAGGGTGGGCATGCCGGCTCCGAGACGTTGACGGATGATGCGGCGCCGGGGCGGGCGGGAGCGGAGCTGCGCCGTTCGGGTCGGCGCAGCCCCGGAGCCAGCACCCGCCCCGGGCCATGCGTCGACCCTCGTGGTTGACCAGGTACGGGGGCATGTCACAGTGATCGTCGAGGGCATGCGCAGTTCGCATGCGGTCCACTACCTACCGTCCCGGTCGGGCAGACTGCGGGCATGACGGAACGCCCGGTGCTGTACCTGGTCGTCTGCGCCGCGGGCCCGGCGGAACACATCCACGAGTTGGTCGATCTGCTGATCACCGACGGATGGCGGGTATGCCTGATCGTCAGCCCCACCGCCGGGCCATGGCTCGATCGGGAGGCCCTGCAAGACAAGACCGGCTATCTCGTACGCGTGGAGTGGCGGATGCCCGGCGACCCCGAGCCACACCCGCCGGCCGACGCGGTGCTGGCCGCACCGGTCACGTTCAACACGATGGCGAAGTGGGCGCTGGGCATCAACGACACGTTGGCGCTCGGCATCCTCAACGAATCGCTGGGGGCGGGTCTACCGATCCTTGCCGTCCCGCATGTCAAGGCGGAGTTGGCCGCGCATCCGGCGTACGCCGGTCACCTGGCGGTGCTGCGCGCTGCCGGCGTGCACGTCGCTGACGGGAAGGTGCTCGACCTGGCACACGGGCCGGTTCGGTGGACCGTGGTCATCGAGGCGCTGCGCTCAATACGTCAGCCCTGAGCAGACGCCCCTCTGTCTGCGCGATCCGGCGAGCCTCGGATATGCGTCGCGCGTATACCGAACCTCTACACACCGTGTTCAATGGACAGGCTTGATGAGGCGAGACGGATGGAGCCGCCGGTGACCCCTGCGGACTGCCCCCGGTGCGGCGGACGACTGGCCCGGGACAACGACAGCGGACGGTGTACGCCGTGCCAGGCCGCCGAACGCGACCGGTTGAGCGCGCCACCGGTGGTGCCGGCGAGTTTCTGGAACCACGAGCCGGTCCGGCGGGCGCTGGCAGAGCGGCATCTGGGGCGGGTGATCCGGGCCTACCGCTGCCATCCGTACCACGGGCGGGTCGCCTTGCCGCAGACCGTGGTGGCTGGCTGGCTGGGGATCACGCAGGCACAGTTGAGTCGGGTAGAGAACGGGCCTCCGCTGGTGCACCTGGACCGGCTGTCGCACTGGGCGCAGGTGCTCCACATCCCCGAGGCACACCTGTGGTTCGCGCTCCCTGGTCGAACTCACCGAGCGAGCGAGAACGGTCAAGCCGCCAGCACCTCAGTCGCGCCTCGCAGTGGCGGACCCGACGAAGGTAGGCGGACGCTGCTGGCCGGCATCGCCGCGGTGGCCGCAGGCGCTGGGCTGCTCGGAAGCACCGAGATCGTTCAACCCCGACGCGTCGGCGCTGCCGATGTCGCTCGACTGAACGCGGTCCTGGAGCTTTACCGTTCCGTCGACTACGAATGCGGCGGCGGCCTGTTGTACCGGGAAGTCGCCCGATTCGCTGAGTCGGTATACCGGATGCTCGACTGGTCGCACCCGGCCGGGCTCACCCCGCGCCTCGTCGCGGCGGTGGCGGCAGCTCGGCATCTGGCGGGGTGGACCGCTCTCGATGCAGGCCGGCATGCTGACGCGCAGCGGCACTTCGTGGCGGGCGAGCGGGCCGCGCTGACGGCAGGGGACGTGCCGCTGGCTGCGATGATCCGGTACTCACAGGCCAAGCAGCTTCAACACCTCCGGCACAACCGGGACGCGCTCGCAACGCTGCAACTCGCTCATGCGCAGCTCGGGCCGCACGCAACCCCGGCAGTCGAGGCCCTGCTCTTTGGCGCGGAAGCCGCCTCGATTGCCGCGCTCGGGGATCACCAGAACGCAGTAACCACTCTCGGCAAGGCCAGCGACGCGTTCGAGCGCATCCAGAACGAGCGTGAGCCGGATTGGATGGGCTTCTACGACCAGGGCGAACTGTTCGCTCAGTACGGCCGTGTCTACCGAGACAGGGCGCGGCGAGATAGCGGACAGGCATCCGAAGCGGTGAGGTGGGTTGAGGATGCGATCGCCGCATTCGGTCCGGCGAACGTGCGAAGCACAGTGCTGAACGAGGTTGGCCTGTGCAGCGCGTTGTTCCTCGCCGACGAGCCCGAGCAAGCGCTCGCGGTCGGCGCCAGGGTGGTGAAGAAGTCGCAGGCGATGAGCTCCAAGCGGGTGATCGATCGGGTCGTCAATCTGCGTCGCGACCTCGCGCGGCATCGGGCGCTGCCCGAGGTGGCCGAGTTCGATCGTGTGCTAACCGCTCGGGCTGCGACAGCAGCATGAGCGGGCGGTTCTCTAAGGAGGCTATGACGGCGGCAATGCAGGACATCGCCGCCGCGCTAGACCTGTCCCCTGAGGGCGCCCAGTTGCTGCAGTTGACCAACAACGCCGTCTTCGCGCTGCCCAGGGCAGGAATCGTCATCCGGACTGCGCGGACCCATCAACTCCGGGGCAGGGTGACGAAGGTTGTCCAGCTCGGTCGGTGGTTCGCTGAGATCGATGCGCCGACGATCCGCCTAGCGCGGGGCGTTAAGCAGCCAATCGAGTTCGGGGACCTGGTCGCTTCGGTGTGGCAATACGTCCCGCCGTGTCCGTCTGCTCTGACGGTCGAAGACCTCGGCGCGGTGCTGCGCGAATTTCATGCTCTGGGTGTGCCCCCGTTTCCGCTACCCACTTGGGATCCGATTGGCGACGCCAGGCTACGGCTGGCCGACGCGGACGGACTCAGCAACCCCGACCGGAACTTCCTGGTCGACTGGTGTGACCGTCTGGAGCCAGAAGTCGCGGCCTTGAACGAGCACGGAACGCGGACGCTCATCCACGGCGACGCCCACGTCGGTAACCTCCTCCGGGAGTCGTCGGGGCGGACCGTGATGTGTGACTTCGACGCCACATGCGTCGGCCCGTGGCAGGTTGATCTAGCAGCGGTCGCAGTCGGCGAGGCGCGATTTGGAGGCACCGGCAAACATTCTTCTTTGGCCGCCGCCTACGGTTCCAACGTCGTTCAAGATCATTGGTGGGTGCTCTTGCGACACGCACGCGAACTGAAGATGATCGCAGCAGCCACACCCCTCTTGGCAACTTCACCAAAAGTCGCTGACGAATTCAGCAAGCGTCTCCGCACGATCCGAAACGGAGATCATGAGACTCTTTGGACGCCATACGCCAACCTCGCCGAATGACGAGCGTGTCCGAAATCCGACACCGAGAACGCTAGTTAATGCGCACAATAGGACGTACCGATCCGCCGGCTTCACCGACGCGCCCCCGAATCGCTCACCGCCTTACGAGATCGCTGGTTAGGGTGTGCGGGCCGCAGTCGCCGCGAGATTAGGAATGACGTGGGGATCCTCAAGGAGATGCAGCGGGCGCAGGCACGCCAAGCCCGCGTCCAAAGGCAAGCCCAGACCGCCGCTTACCGACACCATCAGCACATTCACCGAGAGGCTGAGCGCGCCAGAAAGGCCGCCGAGCGTGCATCCGCCGCCGATGCGCGGGAACGCAAGCGGCTCTACACGGAGGCCCGCATTGCCGAGGTGGCGGCGAACAACTCGGACTTGCAAGCGCACGTGGATGAGCTTGACGCACTGCTCGTGGCCACTCTCGACGTGGCCGACTACATTGACCTTCGGCGCCTTCGTAAGAACGTGAAGCACCCGCCCTTCAAACCCGGGGCCCTCGCCAAACCTTTGCCTCCGCCGGATTGGCGACGTTTCGAACCGTCCGCCCCGTCGCTCATCGGGAAGCTGTTCGGGGGCCAGGCCAAGTTTGAACAACAGCAAGCCCATGCCCGGTACGCCTTCGAGCAGGCGAAGGCGCAACACGTGGCGGCAGAGTCCGACCGACAGCGTCGGCTGGCCGCCGCTCACCAGCGCTATCAGCAGGGCCGCGCGAAGGTCGAGGCCGAAGCCGCAGCGCACAACGCCGAGGTCGACCGCTTCGCCGCCGCGTTAGCTGCCGCGGATCCCGCAGCGGTAGTCGAATACTTCGGGTTGGTGCTGGGCAACTCCGTCTACCCCGACGACTTTCCCCAGCACTACCGCATCGCGTATGTGCCGGAGTCTCACCAACTCGTGGTGGAATACCACCTTCCGACGTTGGAGGTTATCCCAGGTGTGCGGGAGTACCGCTACATTAAGGCGCGCGATGAGATCAGCACCGCTGCGCGCCCAGCAAAGGAGATAAAGGAACGTTACGCGAGCATCGTGGCGCAGACTACGTTGCGGACTATCCACGAGCTTTTCGAATCCGACCGCGCCGGGCTCATCAGCGCGATCGTCTTCAACGGCATCGTTGAAACGACCGACCCGCGCACTGGTGTTGCTATCCGCCCGTGCCTAGTTACACTTCGCACAACTCGCGAGATGTTTACCGCACTAAACCTTCGAAAAGTCGAACCAGCCGCCTGCCTGCAACACCTCAATGCCTCAGTGTCCAAGCGTCCCGATGCGCTCTCGCCAGTTCGGCCGGTGCTGGAGTTTGACATGGTCGACAAGCGCTTCGTTGATGAGGTAGACGTGCTTGCTGACCTCGACCAGCGCCCAAATCTCCTAAGGCTGACGCCCGGCGAGTTCGAGAGTCTAATTCAGAACCTCTTCGCGAAGATGGGGCTCGACACTAAGCAGACGCGCGCATCCCGAGACGGGGGTGTGGACTGTGTCGCCTTCGACCCTCGCCCAATTTTCGGCGGCAAGGTCGTCATTCAGGCAAAGCGTTACCGCAACACCGTCGATGTTTCCGCCGTCCGCGACCTCTACGGCACGCTTCAAAACGAGGGCGCATCCAAGGGGATCTTGGTTACAACGAGCGGATACGGCCCCGCTTCGTACGAGTTCGCGTCCGGTAAACCGCTCGAGCTGATCGACGGCTCGAATTTGCTCTACCTACTCGCGGAACATGGCGACGTGAAGGCACGAATCGACCCGAGCGACCTGGATTGATCGATGCCCGGACCGGCCACTGGGCCAACGCACGCCCGGATCATGCACTTCACGCATGTGGACAACCTGCCAGCCATCCTCTCCACGGGCCGACTTATCGCCGAGAATGCGGTGGGCGACCGCTTGGCAACAAACGTAGGGGCTCCGGACATCAAGGCCAGTAGACGCCAGCGCGTAGTGACATGCCCGCCGGGCGGATCGGTCGCCAACTACGTACCTTTTTACTTCGCCCCTCGCTCACCGATGATGTACCGGATTGCCCGCGAGCATCAGGACGGAAAGGTTGGTTGCTACCCAGACGGGGACGATCCGCTCGTCTACATGGTCAGTTCCCTCGACCGCGTGCACGAGGCCGGGCTGAGGTGGGTCGCCAGCGACGGCAACTGTGCTGCAAGCTTGACCAGGTTCTCCAGCAATGTAGAGGAGATGGCCGAGCTCGTTGACTGGGCGTTGATGAGGGAGCGCATCTGGAAGAACCTGCCGGAAGACCCCGACCGAGTCCGACGCCGCATGGCGGAGTTGCTGGTCCACCGTGAGTTCCCTCTCGACCTGCTGGCGGGCTACGTCGTAAGGACACCGGCTCGGCAGCAGCAGCTGAGGCGGGTCTTACGGGATGCTGGCATCATCGACGCGTACGTTGATGTCAGGCCCGACTGGTACTACGGATTCCTGCGAGGGGAGGCGCGCACATGATTGTCATCGCTCACGGCAACCTGCTGACCGCCGACGTCGAAGCTCTGGTCAACACCGTCAACACCGTGGGTGTGATGGGCAAGGGGATAGCCCTGCAGTTCAAGCGCGCCTACCCGGCGAACTACGCCGCCTACCGCGCAGCATGCGCCGCCAAAGAGGTCCAACTGGGTCGAATATTCCTATTCGACTCGGCTCTCTTAGGGCCACGCCGCTATGTGATCAACTTTCCAACGAAGGGGCACTGGCGTACCAACTCAAGGGTGTCGGACATCCAGGCAGGCCTCAATGACCTCGTCCGAGTCATCCGTGAGCGTGGAATCTCCTCGGTGGCCATACCGGCGCTCGGTTGCGGCAACGGCGGTCTTGACTGGGACGAAGTCCGGCCGTTGATAGAACGGTCCTTCGCGGCCCTCCCAGACGTTCGGGTGCTGCTGTTTCCACCGGAAGGCGCCCCAGATCCCGCGGACATGCCGGTGGCAACCACCAAACCTCCGCTCACTCCAGGTCGCGCCACCTTGCTGTGCGCTATCGACCGCTACCTGGAGCGTGCACGGGCGCTCGAACCTCGGGACGGGGTGACCGTGCTTGAGATCCAGAAGATTGCCTACTTCCTTCAAATCTTGGGGCAACCGCTCCGACTCAAGTTCACCCGAGGACGATACGGGCCGTACGCGGACAATCTGAACCATGTGCTCGACAGGCTCGAAGGCCACTACCTCATCGGCTTCGGTGATCGCAGCGATAGGGTCGAGTACCTTCAGCCAATCCGACTGACCGCCGGGACGACAGAGGCGCTGTCATCGCGGTTCGAGCCTCTCGTCTCACCAGCGCTGCAGTCGCTGGAGCGGCTGGCTAGCCTCATTGAGGGCTTCGAAGCACCGTACAGCCTCGAACTTCTGGCAACTGTGCACTACGCCGCCGAACTGGATCCAAAGACCAACGATCTCGATGAACTGATCGAGCGGGTGCAGGCCTGGAGCGGCCGCAAGGCGAGGCTGTTCACGCCAGCCCACATCCGGATGGCGTACAACCGATTGCAGTCAGCGGGGCTGCTGCCCTTGCTGACCAACGCATAGTTTGCGAAGCCCCGGGTTAATTTCCGACAGCGTGGCGGAGGGCAGCGCCGCTTCGGAAAGAGTTACCGTGCCTGCGTGACGGATCTTGAGCGGGGCGTCTACGAGCACCTGATCACCCGTGAGCTGGCCGATCGCCTCCAGCACGTCGACCCCGATCAGATCCAACGCCACAAGCTCGACCCCGCCGACGCCCACCACACCCTCGCCCGTCACATCGCCGCCCTGGCCGCCCGTGCTCTGCAAGCTGTCCCGAGCGGTGACGACAAGCTCCACCACCAGGTCGAGCTGGCGAATCGCATCGCCGATGCCATCGCCACCCTGAGCCCAAAGGCAGCAACGGACCAGGATCAGGTAACCGACGCCAAGCACCTGCTCCACGCCATCGCGGCCCCGCCAACCCCTCCCGCGCTACCAGCCTTCCCGCAGCGCCCCACCACTCCACTCTCCACCGGCGCGCTGCTGGTCAACGGCCGTCACCAGCCCCGCATCGGCCACGAGGTCAACCACGAGATGGCGTCGGCCGAGAGCGTCGACCTGCTCTGCGCGTTCATCAAGTGGTACGGCCTGCGCATCGTCGAGCCAGCCCTCCGCGAGCTGATCGCCCGTGGCGGCCGAGTCCGCGTCATCACCACGACCTACCTCGGTGCCACCGATCAACGAGCGCTGGATCGGCTCGCCGAGCTGGGCGCTGAGGTCAAGGTTTCGTACGAAACGAGGACCACCCGCCTGCACGCCAAGGCATGGCTGTTCCGCCGGTCCAACGGCACCACCACCGCGTACGTCGGCTCGTCGAACCTGTCGAAGACCGCACTTGTGGACGGCGTGGAGTGGAACGTCCGCATCTCGAACATGGAGCAGCCGCACGTCATCGACACGTTCGCGGCAACGTTCGAGGACTACTGGAACGATCCGGCATTCGAGGCGTACGACGCGACCAGGGATGCCGAGCGGCTACGGCACGCGTTAAGCGGTGAGCGCCGCGACGACGCAGCGACCGAGATTTCGAACCTGGACGTGCGCCCGTACCCGTACCAGGCGGAGATCCTTGCCGACCTGGACGCCGAGCGTCTGGTGCACGGGCGTTGGCGCAACCTCGTGGTGATGGCGACAGGCACCGGCAAGACCGTCGTCGCTGCCCTCGACTACCGCCGGCTGCACCGCAGCAAAAGGGCGGATTCGCTGCTCTTCGTCGCCCACCAAGAGCAGATTCTGCGGCAGAGCCTGTCGACGTTCCGGCAGGTGATGGGGGACGGCAGTTTCGGCGAGACGCTCGTCGCGGGCGAGAAGCCGAACGGCTGGAAGCACGTCTTCGCCTCCATCCAGTCGCTGCACCGCCGCGAGGTCGACCCCGAGGCGTACGACATGGTGATCGTCGACGAGTTCCACCACGCGGAGGCACCGACGTACGCGCGGCTGTTGGAGCGGCTGCGTCCCCGCGTACTCCTGGGACTGACCGCGACCCCCGACCGGGCGGACGGCGGCGACGTGCGCCGGTGGTTCGACGGCCGCGCGGCCGTTGAGCTGCATCTGTGGGACGCGTTGGAGCGGCAGTTGCTGGCGCCGTTCCAGTATTTCGGCCTGCACGACGACGTGGACCTGTCGCAGGTGACCTGGAAGCGCGGGCAGGGCTACGACCTGACAGAGTTGGACGGCCTCTACACCGGCAACCACGCTCGGGCGCGGTCGGTGCTGCGGGCCGTTCGCGACAAGGTGGACGTTGGGCGGATGCGGGCGCTCGGGTTCTGCGTGAGCATCGGGCACGCGGAGTTCATGGCCGACTGGTTCAGCCAGCACGGCGTACCGTCGGCGGCGGTGACCTCACGAGCGGACCGCGCCACCCGGGCGGGACTGCTGCGGGACTTCAAGGCCGGCAAGCTGCGGGTGCTCTTCACGGTGGACCTGTTCAACGAGGGTGTCGACCTGCCGATGGTCGACACGATCCTGATGCTGCGGCCCACCGAGAGCGCCACGATCTTCCTGCAACAGCTCGGCCGTGGCCTGCGCCTGGACGACGACAAGCCGTGCCTGACCGTGCTCGACTTCATCGGCGGGCAGCACGCCAACTTCCGCTTCGACCTGCGGTGGCGAGCCCTGACCCGGGTGAGCCGGCGGGCCATCAGACAGGCGGTCCAGGACGATTTCCCGAGCCTGCCCAGCGGCTGCCACATCGAGTTGGACCGGGTCGCCAAGGATCTGGTACTCGCCAACCTGAAGAATGCGCTGCCCACCTCGAAGGCCGGCCTGGTGGCCGAGCTGCGGCAACTCGGTGACGTCAACCTGGCGACGTTCCTGCGGGAGACCGGCCTGGAGATAGAGGACGTGTACCGGTCTGCCAGCCTTGGCGGCTGGACCGGACTACGCCGACTCGCCGGCATCGAGACGTCCGCGCCCGGTCCGGACGACCGGGACCTGGGCCGGGCTATCGGTCGCATGCTGCACACCGACGACCCCGACCGGCTGGAGCTGCTGACCCGGGTCGCGGCCGGACCGCCCGCGGCAGGTCAGCAGGTGTACGCGGGAAACAGCCGCCTACTGGACATGCTGCACTTCAGCCTGTGGGGGCCGAACGCGCCTCTGGCGACACGGGACGAGCGGCTGGCGCGGCTGTGGAAGGAGCCGGCCCGCTGCGCCGAACTGCGGCAGGTCGCCGACGTGCTGCGGGACCACATCCACAGGGTCACACCCAGCGCCGTCCCGGGTCAGGTGCCGCTGCGGGTGCACGCCCGCTACAGCCGCAACGAGGCATGCGCTGCCTTCGGGATGGCCAACCCGGGCTCACTGCGCGAGGGGGTGAAGTGGCTGCCCGACGCGCAGGCCGATCTGTTCTTCGTCACCCTCGTCAAGTCGGAGGCTCACTACTCCCCCACCACCATGTACGCCGACCGGGCCATCACCGACACGCTGTTCCAGTGGGAGTCGCAGAGCACCACCTCGTCGGCCTCCGCGACGGGGCGGCGCTACACCTCGGGCGGCTCGACAGTGCACCTCTTCGTGCGGGAAACCCGGATCGCCGAGGGCGACCTGGGCGCGCCGCCGTACCTGTACGCCGGAACCATGACGTACGAGTCGCACACCGGCGACCGACCGATGCGCATCCTGTGGCGGCTCCGCCATGCCCTCCCCGCCGACGTGTACGCCACCGCTCGGACGATCGCCGCCTAAGTACTGCACCTGAACTGCGGCAGAGCGTCCAGCCGAATCTCAGATGATCCTCAAGAAATCCCAGGTTACGGCCGCTGGGGGCACGGCTGGTGTGTGCTGTCACCACTGCGTCATCCCCTCTGTACTGGAGTTTCTATGAAAGACAGACGGAAATCGATCTTCTCCGTCTTGGTCGCCACTACCCTCGTGGCGACCATTGCCCCTCCGGCCAACGCGTCCGCGACAAGCTCCGGCGAGGAGCGCTTCCAGCCGAGCGTCACCTACGACCTGTCCGTAACCGATGCCGAGCGCGACGCCATCCACGCCGAGGTCGAGGCGTTGGCGGGACGCGTCAGCAACGCCCGGGCGGGAGACGGCACCTACAGCCCGCTCACCCTGGTCGGGGCGATGCTGGACGGGTCGAGCTACGACTCCATCTCCCGTGGCGGCACGGCTGCTACGGCGTACCCCTTCCCGGTCAGCAACACCCCCGCCAACCAGTACGAGTACGACCGCAAGGTCGCCAAGCTCGCCTGGGTGGTCAAGCTGGCCACCGACCTCGGTTTCCCGGTGGTCGTGCAGCGCCAAGCCGACAAGTACGTCTACGCCGAGATCGGTGACCCGGACGCCCCGGAAATGATCATGGCGTTGAGCCACCTGGACTCGCCGACGTCTTCCGTTTCGGCGGCCCAGCTGGCGCGCTGGCGGGACGCCGACGGCAACCTCGGCACCCCCGGCGCTTACCACTCGCCCTACATCAAGGACGGCTGGGTCTACGGCGCGGGCATCCAGGACGACAGCGGCCCGACGCTGGCGACGCTGCTCGCCGCCAAGGCGCTGCTCGAGGCAGGGCTGCCGCTCGACCGACGCATCCGCATCGTCATGGGAATCTACGAAGACGGCGGTCCCGGTACGCCTACGGCGGCGAACACCGCCGCCTTCCAGTCCATCCCGTACAACTCGAACCCGAGCTTCTACGACAACTGGGCCTACAAGAACCTCAACCGTGAGGAGATGCCGATCGCGGCGTACACCTCCGACTCGCGGTTCCCGGTCATCGTCGGCAACTCCGGCTCGGTGACCCCGGCCGTGTCGATGAGCCTGGCGGCGGACAGCACCAAGCCCTTCCGGTTGACGGCTGCCACGGCCGGCGTCACCCTGCGCGAGGGCGACCCGACGCTCAAGGACATCGCGTACGGCAGCACCACGCAGATCGCCTCGCGGGCCATCTTCACCCTCGACGTGGCGGGCGCCAGCTCCGCCGAGCGCGACAGGTTCGTGTCGGCGATCACCGCTGCCGCGACCACGAAGGGTTGGCTCCCGGACGCTCCCCGCACCACGCCCAAGGTGCAGACCACGATCACCGGCGACTCGCTCACGCTGGAGATCAACACTGACGTGGCGATGGAGATGCCCACCCCGCAGTACGGCAAGAACGCCGTCGTGTGGGGGATGTTCCTCCTCTCCAAGGGCCTCGGCGAGTTGGGGAGCACGACTGCCGACCTGCAGTTGAAGAAGGCCGCCGACGGCATCGCCGACCTGTTCTTCCGCGGCGGGGTCGAGGGCGAGGCCTACATCGGCAAGTACATGGGCATCCCGGCGAACCTGTTGCGCAACCCGAACAACGGCACGCCGAACCTGACCCTCGCCCTGATGGCCAACATCAACTCGGAGATCCCGACGAGCTTCTACACGGAGGCCACGGGCAACCTCAGCATGCCGATGTACGTGCGCAGCATGCACGTAAACGCGGCTGACTCCGGCCAGGCGACCGCGGCGGTCACCGAAGCCTTCCAGGGCAAGGGATTCACCATCGGCAACCTCGGGTCGCCCATCGGCGCCGGGTTGTACGTCACCCACGACAACCCGCTGACGGCTCTGCAGTACAAGAGCTACCAGGCCACCATCGACCACAACCCGCAGGAGTTCGCGGACCCGCACTCCCTGCGCGACGTGGTCTACCCGCAGGGCACCACCGGTGGCACCCTGGCCAGCAACTTCCGCAACAAGATGACCGCCTTCGGCGCCGTCATCCCCGGCAACGAGCGCTGGTGGCACACCGCCAACGAGCGGATGAAGGTCGACTCGGCGGTCCAGATGACCAAGATGATGGCCGACGGAATGCTGGAGATGGCCCGCTACACCGGGCCGGCCGGCGCCAAGTTCATGTGGGCGGACATGCCGGGGCTGAACGCCGACCGGGCGGACCTCGACCTGCTCGACGTCACCATCGGCACCTACAAGGACGCGTCGGGCGCTGTCGGCGCGAACCAGTTGGGCAACCAGGCGCTGCTCGGCGCCACCTCGTTCAACATCCCGATGTGGAACGGACGCGGCAACTCGGCCCCGACGGCTGCGGCGTTCGCGCTGGGCCACGAGCCGGGAGGGGTCTACCTGCCCCTGACCGACCCGGAGTTCCAGAGCAGCACGTACGTGGCGCCGATGCGTCTGGAGTTCAAGGTTGAGCGTCCCGGCCACATGTCGGACGCGGCGTGGGCGAAGTTCGTCGCGGGCGGCTACGGCGGCTTCCAGTTCAACATTCTCGCCGGCGGCCAGGTTGTGCCGCTGGCCGTTCCTGCCGGGCAGAGTGCGGACAAGTTCTTCTCGTCGCGTATCTCGGCCAACAACCCCAACGCCATCTACCTGTCGGTCAACCTCGCGATCACCGACGCGCCGTACACCGGGGTTCAGGCCAAGCTCGCGGACTCCAAGGCGGACCTGTACAAGGTCAACCCGACGTACCTGGCGTCGAACCCGGATCCGTTCCCGGGTCGCGGGGCCATCGAGCAGCGGGGCTTCTTCCAGTTCGGCGACGGGCAGAAGAACGCGGAGTTCTCGTCACCGGACGCGGTCTACGTGACAGTGGCCAACGCGGTCACCGACGCGAAGCCGTCGGCTGTGGTGAAGAAGTTGAAGGGCAACACGAACGAGTTGACCATCACGGTGAAGCAGACCCGTATCGACGGCAGCGAGTCTGCTGTGACGGGCACGTTCACCATCAACAACAACGCCGCTGGCACCTACACCGTCGGCGAGCACAAGGTGTACGTCGACACCAAGGGCAACACCCAGATCCGGTCGATCTCCATCGTGTGACTCGTGTGACGCGGAGGTTCCGCGCGCACGAGAGGACAAACGCGGTGGTAGGACGCCCCGACTCAGGGTCAACGCCAACGATGTACGAGGCACATTGACAACGGAGTGGAACCATTGCCCTCGGTAATGGTTCCACTCCGTTTTGCGCGATGTGGCGCGCAGTGCCATTCGCGTTCCGGGAACCTCCCGGGCTTGTCTCTGCCGGTCAGAGCGGACCCGAGCCGGCGCGCGGTCAGGCGGCGTCCGCGTTCGGCGCGAACCTGACGTCCAGCCTCCGGTCCAGGGCTCGCGCGAGGCGTTCCAGGACCGGCAAAGTCGGTACGGTGCCGCCAGCCTCGAAGCGGGCCACCGCAGACTGGGTCATGCCGGCAGCCCGCGCGAGTTCGGTCTGACTCCAACCATGCCCTTCGCGCAGGTGACGCACCTCCTGACCAAGCTCGAACGCTATCCGGGTGGCGTCGTAGGTCTCGGCCGCTCCTGGCTCCGCCATTCGGCGCTCGCGCAGGTCATTCCAGTCCAGGCGATCACTCATCGCTCTGCCCCTCGTTCACGATGTGCCGCTCCGCCACGCACCGTTCAAATGCGCGGCGAGCCCGCTCGACCTCCCGGTCCTCCCGCATCCGCGTCTTGCGGAACACCGTGAGCAGGATGATCCTCCGATCGGAGGCTATCCAGTACGTCACCCGTACCGCGTCGCGCTCCAGGTAGAACCGCAGCTCTCGCAATTGCCGTCGAGTTGCCTGCTGTGCGGCTCACCGAGCAGCACGCCTCGGTTGGCCAGTAGATCGATGTAGAACGCCGCTCGGGCGAAGTCGGCGGTTGGTAGTTCCTCCAGCCAGTCTCGGACTTCTGGTTCCAGCTCCACGCTACCCCAACCTATAGCGTCGATGCTATGGGTTGAGAGGGTTGGGACATGCTCCCCAAGTGCGTGTCGTCAATGACTTCAACCCGAGCGGGTGACGAACGAACGAAACCCCGCGGCACACCTCACCGCTAGCGTGACCTCAGCCCGGACCACGGAGCCAGCATCCAAGCCGCCCGCCCCTCCTGAGTGATTGGATCTACCTATGGAACAGCGAATCAGTCTGGTCACTCTCGGGGTCGCTGACGTGGCGCGCGCCAAGGCCTTCTACGAGCAGCTCGGCTGGCGTGGCCAGGAGGTCGAGGAGACGGTCTTCTTCCAGGCCGGCGGCCTGGCTCTCGTCCTCTGGAGCCGCGACAAACTCGCCGCGGACGCCGGCATCACCGATCCGGGCACCGGCGCCATGACACTGGCCCAGAATGTGCGCTCCCGGGCGGAGGTCGACGAGCTGATCGCCACCGCAATCGAGGCGGGCGCCGAGGTGACCCAGCCGGCGCGGGAGACGTTCTACGGCGGTTACGCCGGCTGCTTCGCCGACCCGGACGGTCACGTGTGGGAGATCGCCTGGAATCCGGGTTTCCCGCTCGGCCCGGACGGCGCCCTCACCGTCCCCGACTTCGGTGCTGCGGGCTGACCCGGCAGCAGCAGCGGACTACTACTCGACCGGCGGGCAGAGCAGCCGGTCGACCAGCGGCAGCAGCGGATCCAGGCAGGCCGTCAGCAGCGTGAGGTCGCCCGGCGGCGGCGTGGTGGCCACCTCCGTCACGGTGGGCGACGGCAATGGTGTGGGTAGGTCCGGTGTCGGCGGCACACTCGCGGAAGGGGCCGGAGCGGTAGGCGGAACCGGTGCGGTGGACGCGACCGGAGCGGTGTGCCGAGCAGCGGGCGGGGCAGCAGCGGTGGGCGGGGCAGCCGGCGGAGCCGGGGCGCGCGACGGGACCACTGGCCGGGCGGGCTGCGTGGGGTTCGACGGCCCGACCGGTGCAGCACCGGTAACCGGCGTGGGCGCTGCGCGAGTTGGCAGGCTGGTCGTACCCGCCTGGAACGTCACCGGCCCGACCGCACGCGGCGGGACCACAGCGACGACAGCGGACGCCGTTCGCGGTGCCGGCCTTGCCTGCGGTGGCCCGACGGCGGGGCCGAGCGTCGCGACGACCACAGTCGCGACGGCTGCGGCGGCGAGGGCCCGGCGGTCGGGGCGTACCGCGATCAGTGGCGCTTCGTCCGGCTCGGCCGACGGTGGCGGCGTCGGCCGTTCGCGGCGGTGGGTGGCCAGCAGGGCGTCGACCTGGGCGACGACGTCAGCGCGGTTACCAGCGGCGGCAGCGACGGCGAGGGCGAGATAGAAGCGGAAATTGACCACGGCGTTGGCCGGGACGCGCAGCCCACTCAGAGTGTCGCGGTCCGGCAGCAGCGTGACCGGGACGTCGGGGTGGTGCGCGGCGTCGGTCAGCTCCGCGTATCGCCATTCGCGTCGGTGTTCGCGGCCGGCGAAGGCAATGCGGTGGCTGGTCACCACCGCCATGCCGGTGTCGACGACGCGCAGGCCCGCCGGCACTGTGTCGCTCACCGTTTCGGCGCAGGTGAGCGCCCCCGGCGCGGGTAGGCCGGGGACATGCCTCGCCTCGGCCTCGACCAGGTCGGCGACGGGGAGGATCCGGAAGACGAGTTCGTCGTCCTCGAGGTGCACCGGCAGGCCGGTACGTGGCTGCGTGCACCCGAGGAACCCGGCGGCCTCGATCCGCAGGCGGGTCAGGTGGTCGCCGCGTCGTCGCCAGGTGGCGATCGCGGTGCGGTACGCGTGCCGGCGCCGCTCGTTCTCGAGCTCGGCCCAGGCGGCTCGCCAGGTCGGGCACTCCACAGAGGTCACGGTCACACGCGGTACAACCGCTCATGTACGTGACAGGGAACGCGTCGAGGATCGATGCTTCCCTTTGTTCCCGAAAGAGGAGATTTTGCGAACGGTAACACTGCCGCCGTACCGCAACCACGCACCTCGGAAGCACGGGCAATATTGGGTGACCCGAATATAGATCAAGATGAAAGAATGTGCCCGTATTGATCCATTACGGGGGATGGAGCGGCATGGCCGACCACACACGTCATCGGTATTTCAGCAGGTCCCTCCGCGCGACGGCGTTGGCCGTCGCGCTCGTCCTACCGGTCTCCCTGATCAGTCCGCCCTCCGCCCAGGCAACTCCGGCGGCGGTGACCGAGGAGCAACTTCCGGCGTGCAGCGACCCGTCCGTACCGGAGGACATCAACCACGCCTCCATCCGGCTGGAGGGACCGATCGCCGGATCGGAGGTCTCGGTAGACGCGAACGGCAAGATCGCCATCAACGGCTACCTGCACAAGCAGGCAACGATGGTGGACGTCTCGATCGAGAAGACGATCTCGTCCAGCTTCACCTTCGGTCCGCCGCCGCCCGGTGTCACGAACTGGTCAGCCTCGTGGACCACCAGCATGCGCCCGCCGCACCTGGGACCGGTCCAGGTCTGTTCCCGCGCGGAACGTGAGCCCCATCGGTACGCGAAGATCCTGCGCGACATCACAGTGGTGGACCTGATCCCGCCGAGCAACGTCCCCGGCCTGACGGTCGGCACGATCACGGCGACCAGCGCCAAGGTGACCTGGAACGCGGCAACCGACAACTACGGCCTCGCCGGATACGAGGTCACCGTCGACGGCGGCACCGCGCAGCGGACCACAGTCGGCACGCGCTCGTACTCGATCACCGGGTTGGAGCCTTCCAGCAACCACACCGTCTCCGTGGTCGCCATCGACCTGGCCGGTAACAGGTCCGCCACGCCCGCCACGGCGTCCTTCACGACGGACGCGTTGCCGCCGCCGCCGGACGTCGACGCCGGTCTGACCCTGGACCCCGACGAGGGGGGCGCCCTCGCCAGCTGGCACCCGCAGCCCGCCAACGAGACGAGCTACCGCGCCTATCTGGACGGCCAGATCTACGACCAGTTCTCCGTGGAGCAGCTCTGCGTGGACGGCAACGGCAACGTGGCCAACCCGTGCACTGCCGACAGCGTCATCAAGCTCCCGATCGAGCCACTTGAGGAGTACACGTCGTACGCGTTCCGGGTCGAGGCGCTGCGTGCCGACGGCACGGTGGCCCGGGAACTCGCCGGTGACTTCACCACGATGGTCCATGTGGACGAGGTATCGGCGGCGACCACACAAACGACCGCCAGCGAGGCGTCGCAGTGCGCTGGCGCCGGTGGCGACTTCTACATCGCGGCCAGCTCACGCGCCGCGGTGCCGGTACCCGCCGGCAGCACGGAGGTCTTCCTCGGCTGCTACCGGGCATCGGACAGCAGCTGCCTCGACGCCTTCCTGCCCCCGTCGGGCGAGAAGCTGCTCGACTGCGCGGACAGCATCACCAGCATGCTCTTCGCGGTGGCCCCGACCGGCCGCGGCCCGGTGATCGCCTCGGTGGACGCCACCCCGCAGGCCCGCCTGCTGGTGCCGGGCGCGACGGCACCGATCGCCTGGTGTGCCAGCGGAGCCTGCGCGACCCTCCTGGCGCCCATCGCGGAGACGGTGGAGGTTGTGGCGCTTGCTCCGGCCGCCGCCGCCGGCACCTCGTGGATCGTCGTCGGTGCCGCAGGCATCGGCATCGGTGTCGTGCTGGGCGTCCTGCTCGCCATCCTGTTCCCCAGCACGATCGGCGTCAACGGTCTCATCGAGTACCCGATCGAGCACGACGTCGACTTCGACACGTTCGACAACTGGGGCCTGGACGAGGGCGAGTGGTACAACAGCCTGAAGGTCTACGCCGAAGTCATCAAGACCACGAAGCTGGTGGCCGACCAACGCGATCTCCCCTTCGCGTGGGACTCCAGTGAGGACTCGCGACTCAAGCGGATCATCGACGCGGCGTGTACGGCCCAGCGTGGCACCCAGGGCAAAGCCGGATGTGACGACAACGTCATCGTCTACGTCCCCGGCGGCAAGAACTACCGGGGAGAGGACCTCATCCACACCGGAAAGCACATCGTGGCCGCGATGGGTGACGGCGGGTTCCCGCAGCCGCCGACGCGGGCGGTGTGGTTCTACCCGGCGCGCAGCGTGAACGGTCAGGCAGCGCGCGCCAAGGGCTACGACCACGGCTGGTTCAACGACGCGCAGTTCAAGCCGAACGCGTGCGACGTGCGGGTGCCCGGTCAGACCTGCGACGAATTCCCGTTCTGGGCTACAGACCAGGCAGTCAATCTGACCGGTCAGGTCGCCGACCTCGAGCTGGTGCCGACGACGGAGTCGCTGCCGCAGGCCAGAGACATCAACTCGTTCTACGGCAAGTGCAAGGTGACAAACGAAACGAGGTTCGTCGTGTTGCCAGTGAAGCCGTGGGTCGACGCCGGCGGCCCGAGCTTCGCCTTCAAGGTCAGCGGGGGCGGAGCTAGCCTCTGCATGACCCCCAAGGCCCCGTAGCCGAGGAGCTTCCTGATGCTCGATGACATGCGCGTGCTGCGCGACGCGGTGCACGGGTACCGCGTCGCGGCGACGGCTGCCGGCCTCGACTGGCCCGAGCAGCCCGAGCAGCCGGCTGGGCGACCGCCGGATCAGGTCCACCGGATCTTCGACGTGGATCACGTGGCGGAGCAGCTCACCTGGTTGCACTCACAGCGCTGGCCCGACCGGCAGGTGCTGCCCAACGTCGGATGGCGCATGCCCTGGCCGGAGGGCGGGGAAGCGCTGGACTACCTGGGGCTGTCGATCGGCACGCCGTTCCCGTGGCGGCAGCAACTGCCGCTGTTCCACTTCGATTTCCTCCTCTACACGTTCGTCCTCGCGGGCGAGCACGAGGGCGAGATCTGGCGCTACCCGGTCTCAGAAGACTCCTGGGAGTCGGTCTGTGCCGCCACCAGCCTGGCCACGCTGTTCGACCAGTGGACCAGGGGAATCGCCGCCGGTGTGGTCGTCTACGACGAACACAGCAAGTGGCTCCTGGTTGACGACCTGGCCGGGGCCCCCGAGCTCGACCCGCTGGCGTTCCCGGTGAGTCCGGTCGAGGAGACGCTGCTGCAGGCGCGGCAGCGCGAATGCGGGGTCGACATGGCTGCCGTCGAGGACGGCTTCGAGTACAGCGAGGAGTTGCTCGACGCCATCGACGCCGCCAAGGCGTCGCTCGACGCGTAAGCCCTGCTCGCCGTCCACGACAGCGCCGCGGGGGCCCCCCCCCCCAACGGGGGGGGGGCGGGGCGGGGGGCGCCCCCCACCCCACGGAGAGATAAAA
>NZ_JBNCKU010000001.1:194833-315672 GCF_049841715.1 Micromonospora sp. DT41
CCCCCCCCCCCGCCGCCCCCCCCCCCCCCGCCGGGGGGGGGCCCCCGCGGCGAGGTCGGCCAGCCCTACTCGGGGCTCTCGTAGACCCGGCGGATGTCCACCTCCACGTCGCCGATCGTCTCTGCGAAGATGTCGGCGAACCGTCGCCCCCACTCCACGGCCTCCTCGTGCGAGCGCACGTCCACGAGCGCGAACCCGGCGATCAGCTCCTTGGTCTCGGTGAACGGGCCGTCGGTGACTGTGGTCTTGCCGCTGGTCACTGTGATCCGGGTGGCGTCGTCCTTGGAGGTCGGGCGGAGCCCTTCGGCGGCGAGCAGGATGCCGGACTGCCCAGCCTCCTTCATGAAGGACTCCATCCGGGCCAGGAACTCCGGGCTCGGGTTGAACGCCGCAGGCAGGGTCTCGTCAAGCTTGTGCATCATTATGTAGCGCATCGATCGATCCTTTCGTTGTCGACGAACGATGGTCAGTTGGCGAGCTGCCGACCGCAGAGCGCGGTCAGCCAGCCGAAGACGACGGCGCAGGCGAGTGCCATCCGAACGCTGATGCTGTCCTGGTCGGGCCAGCCCAGGATCGCGACGACGGCCAGCGCGCCGCCGAAGGTGACGGCCGCCCAGCCGCGCTCCCCGGCCCGCCACCAGGCACGAGCGAAGACCAGGCAGGCGATGGTCAGCGACCCGAAGGCCAGCATCGCGCCCACGCCGTGGCCCAGGGCGTGCCAGCTCATCTCCTCCGGTGCACCCTCCGGCGCGCCGGCAGGCCAGCCCATGCTGGGGTCGGAGACCAGCACACCCCCGATGATCAGACCGGCGCCGTGCACGCCGATCAGCGCTGGTCCCCACGTCCCGCCCGGCTTGCCGCGCAGCGTCCGGCGCAGCCCGACCGCGCCGGCCAGGGCGAGCAGCCCGGTCACCACGAAGTTGGTGATCTGGATCCAGCCCAGATCACCGAGGGCGAGCAGGCTGAGTGGCTGCCGGCTCAGGTCGAAACCGTCGCGGGTGAGCACCTGAGCGGCGGCCGCCAGCCCGAACAGCGGGCCGGCGGCGGCTCCGCCGACCAGCAGCGCCCTGGTCGCCGTACGCCGGGAGTCGACGCCCGCCACGGCGGACCCCGCACCACCGGTGCTGGTCATTGTCGTCATGTCGTCCTCCTCTCGCCGGCCCGGTGGCCGGTCCCGCGTGCCGGCCGGGCCGGCTCTTCACTGACGCGTCGAGCGGCCGGGCCGGGATACGACATGGCGGACGAAGAATTTTTCAGCGGGTCGGCGCGACACCACGGGCGCAGTCGCCGGCACGGGCGAGCAGCAGCGTGCGTTCGCGTTCGTTGCCCGTCAGTTCTGCGGCCCGTTCGAACTCGGCACACGCCTCGTCGTGGCGGCCCAGCTTGGCAAGCAGGTCACCGAGGACGCTTGGCAGCAGGTGATAGTGGGCCAGCGCCGGCTCCTCGACCAGCGCCTGAGCCAGTTCCAGACCGGCGGCCGGGCCGTGGGCGAAGGAGACCGCGACGGCCCGGTTCAGCTCCACGACCGGCGACGGTACGACCCGGGCCAGCTCCGCGTAGCCGTCGGCGATGCGCGCCCAGTCGGTGTCCTGCGGGGTCGCCGCGCGGGCGTGGCAGGCGGCGATCTCCGCCTGGAGGGTGTACGGACCGGGCGGGCCGTTCGCCGCCCGTGCCCGGTCCAGGGCTGCGAGGCCCCGGCGGATCAGCAGCCGGTCCCAGCGTCCCCGGTCCTGCTCGAGCAGCAGGACCGGCTCGCCGTCGGCGTCGACCCGGGCGGCGGTACGCGACGCCTGGATCTCCAGCAGCGCGGCGAGCCCGTGCACCTCCGGCTCCTCGGGCATCAGCTCTTGGAGGAGGCGGGCCAGGCGCAGCGCGTCAGCGCAGAGGGCCGGGCGCATCCAGTCGTCGCCGGCCGTGGCCGAATAGCCCTCATTGAAGATCAGGTAGATGACCTCCAGCACGGAGGCGAGGCGCTCGCCCCGCGCGGCCACGCCGGGCACCTCGAACGGCACCTGCGCCTCGGCCAGGGTCTTCTTGGCCCGGGTGATCCGCTGCGCGACAGTGGTCTCGGACACCAGGAACGCCCGCGCGATCTCCTCGGTCTTCAGCCCGCCCAACACGCGCAGGGTCAGCGCCGCCCGCGCCTGCGGCGACAGCACCGGGTGACAGGCGGTGAAGACCAGACGCAGCAGATCGTCGTCGATGCGCTCCTCGAAGGCCGCGTCGAAGTCCGGGGTGAACCCGTCGTCGTCGAGATCCTGCCCGAGTTGTTCGACCGAACGTTCCAGCAGCTTGCGGCGGCGCAGCGCGTCGATCGCCCGCCGCTTGCCGACAGTGGTAAGCCACGCGCCCGGGTTGGCCGGTACGCCGTCCCGGGGCCACTGCTCCAGCGCGGCGACGAGGGCGTCCTGGGCGAGTTCCTCGGCCCAGCCGACATCGCGTACCAGCCCGGCGAGGGCGGCGACGACCCGCCCGGCCTCGATGCGCCACACCGCCTCAACAGTGCGGTGTACCTGCTCAACCCCCATGACTGCCCATCAGAGCAGGGCGGATCGGGCTCCACAAGGACCGCTCGTTCAGTCGGCGTGACGCGGACGGGTCAGCGGGCCCCGGGCCGGAAAGCGCGACGGGGCACGCGGCGGGTACGCCTCGCAGTGCCCGTCCCACTGCGCGGCGGCGACCGTGAGGGCGTCCGCGGAGACGGTGAGGATCAACGGGTAGACGGCTGTGGTCGGGCGGCGCATCCACGGGGGCAGCGACTCGGCGGAGAACTCCACGATCAACTCCAGACGGCGGCGGCGGATCACCCGCGACCGCAGCGCCAGGTTGGGCTCGGTGAAGCGGACCGCTGCCGGTGGCGGGGTCGGCTCGGCGGCGGCTCGTGCCTGGCCGTACAGCCAACTGCCGAGCGCGCGGGCCTCCTCGACCATGAGGCTCGGGTAGTGGTGCGACCAGGTCTGACCGTCGGCGGTGCGGGCGTCCACCTCGACGAGCAGCCAGTCCTGCCAACCGGGGGCCACCCGATCGGGGTCGTCGGGCGGGTCGATGCCGGGCTGGTAGCCGACCGGGCGGATCCGCACCCGGGCGCCATCGTCGGACCGGATCTCCACTCGATCATTGTGGCCGACCGAAGCAGACTTTAATCCCCAAATCGGTCACTTCGTGATGGTCCGGCGTACGCCCCGGTGCTCAGCGCAGGCACCCGGCCGCCCACCAGCCAGGCTGACCGAGCCGTCCCGGCACTGCACCAGGTAGCCCCGACCGGCCCAGAACTGTGGCACGCACTCGAACCAGTCACACACCTCGGCAGCCGGCCGGCGAATCCGGGTGCCGCCGCAGAAGCCGTACCCCATCGGGTTTTCCGGCGCGCCGCAGCGCGGGTCGCGTGACGGGCTTGACGACGGGCGCGGAGACTTCGTCGCCTTCGTGGGTTTGGGCGTGCTGGCCTTCGCAGGCGGTGCGGGCACCGGGCGGACCAGCGCGGGCATGGCACTGGCACTCGGTGCCGGTGTGGCAGCGACAGCCACCTCCGCGCCACCGGCCGGATCGGACGGGTTCGAGTCGATGAGCGCCGCCGGCACCAGCAACGCGATGCCGGCCGCCACAGCTACAGTGCGCCGACCACCGGGCACGAACGACAGGAGCCGCGCCTGCGCGGGCGTGGCCACTGCCGGCCGGAACGGTTTGAGCTGGTCGTGCTCGGCGATCAGCTCGTCGAGCTGGGCGAGCACCGCCGGACGTTGCTCGATGGCGTCGGCGAACGCCAGCGTGAGCTTGAACCGGAAGTCCGCCGCCGCGTCGGCGGGCAGCATCAACCCGGAGGTCCGCGGCCGGTCCAACACCTGGATCAGCGTGACCGGCGCCGCCGGGTCGTGGGCCAGGCCCGTCATCCGGCCGTACGCCCAGTCGCGCCGACCGCGCCCACCCAGCAGCACCAGCCGGCGACTCGTGATGACAGCCATGCCGGCGTCGATGACGCGTACGCCGTCCGGGCGGCGTGGGCGCAGCGGCCCTGCCGGCGGGGCGACCGCGAGGTCCGGCGCGGGCAGCACTGTCGTGTGGCGCACCTCGACCAGTTGCGCGGCGGGCAGGGCCCACAGCACCACCTCGCCGTCGCCCAACTCCAGTGGCAGGCCGGCACCGGCAGCGGCGGAGCCGTGGAAATCGGCGGCCAGGGCGCGGAGCCGCCGTAACTCGTCGTCGCGACGCCGCCACGCCGCCTCGGCGCCACGGAACGTGCTGACCCGCCGCACGTTCTGCCGGTGCGCCCACCGGTACCGCCAAGTGGAACCCGTCGAATCAGTCTTTGCCACGCCGACTCCTTCGCCGCGCAGGCCACCAATCTGGGGTGTCACTGGCTTAACAGCCCCGACGCGCCGACCGGACACGCGAGACTGGACGAAATATCCGATCGGCGGACTGAATCACACGATAGGGCGATATTGCTACGGGAGGAGGTGAGGTCATGCCGCCTGACACCCTGCCCGGGGTGGTGATCGGGGTCGACATCGGCACCACAAGCACAAAGGCCGTCGCGTACGGCACCGACGGGCGGCAGCTCGCCAGCCACACGGCCGGCTATCCCCTCAACGACCCGCAGCCCGGGTACGCCGAGCAGGACCCGGACGTCATCCTCGCCGCGGTCGTCGGGTCGATCCGCTCGGTGGTGGCCGAACTGGCCACGCCGGTGGCCGGGCTGGCCTTCTGCTCCGCCATGCACAGCCTCATCGGGCTCGACCCGGACGGCAACGCACTCACCCCGTCGGTGACCTGGGCCGACTCGCGCGCCACACGGCAGGCCGAACGGCTGCGGGCGGTGCCGTCCGGGCTGGCGCTGCACCGCCGCACCGGCACGCCTATGCATCCGATGTCGCCACTGCCCAAACTCCTCTGGTACGCCGAGCAGGAGCCGAAGCTCTTCGAACGGGTCGCCCACTGGGGCGGCATCAAGGAGTGGGTGCTGGGGAGGCTCTGCGGCACGCTCGTCATCGACCACTCCATCGCCTCGGCCACCGGACTGCTGGACATCCACCACCTGGAGTGGGACACCGAGGCGATCACCATCGCCGGCATCACCGAGGACCAGCTGCCGCAACTGGTGGCCACCACCGCTGTCCTGCCCGGGCTGACCCAGCGGGCCGCTGCCGCGACCGGCCTGCCGCAGCGCACGCCGGTGGTGGTCGGCGCCGGTGACGGGCCGCTGGCGAACCTCGGTCTGGGCGCGGTGCACCCCGGCATGGTGGCCTGCTCGATCGGCACCAGCGGCGCGATGCGGGTCATGGTCGAACGCCCCGGCGTCGACCCGCTGGGCGGAGTGTTCTGCTACGCGCTCACCGAGAATCGTTGGACGGTCGGCGGCGCGATCAACAACGGCGGCATCGTGCTCAAATGGGCGGGTGCGGCGCTCGCACCTGATCTGGGTGAGGATTCCGAGGCCGACCTCGTCGCCATCGCCGCCCGCGCGCCGGTCGGCTCCGGCGGGCTCATCATGCTGCCGTACCTGCACAGCGAGCGCGCTCCACATTGGAGCGCCCTGCCGCGCGGCGCGTACGTGGGGCTGACCCACGGGCACCGGCGCGAACACCTCGTCCGGGCCGCCCTGGAGGGCGTCTGCCAGCAGCTCGCGCTGGTGCTCAGCTCGGTGCGCGCCGCCGGCAACGAGGTGGGCGAGATCCGCGCCGGTGGCGGCTTCGCCCACAGCGGCCTGTGGCGGCAGATGCTCGCCGACGTGCTCGGCGTGCCGGTGAGCTTCCCGGCCGCGCACGAGGGGTCGAGCTTCGGAGCGGCGCTGCTCGGAATGCAGGCGCTGGGGCTGATCCCCAGCATCGACGTGGCCGCCGACCTCGTGCGGATCGACGAGACCATCCGCCCCGACCCGGCCGCCGCCGCCACCTACGCGGCGCTGCTGCCGCTCTTCGCCGAGCTGTACGACGCGCTCGTGCCCGCCTTCACCTCGATGCGCCGGCTGGCGCCCGGCCTACCTGCCACTCCCGCAGGGCCACCGATGTAGTCCGTCTACGCCCACACCAGTGGCAGCCCTCGTCAGGGCGCCTCGACGCCGGAGATCAGGTAGCGGTGCACGTCGGCGTCGAGGATGGCCACCGTCTGCGCGTCGCTGGGCCCGGAGCCACGGAACGCCTCGAGCTGCTCCGGGGACTCCCAGCGTTCGTAGACGTGGATCCGACCCGGATCCAGCGGATCGGCCGCGAGCAGGAAGTCGAGACAGCCGGCGGTCGCGCGGGCCTGCGCGATGACCGGGGCGCACTCGGCGAGGTAGCGGTCGCGCGCATCCGGCCCGACCTGCAAGCTGCCAGCAATGATCAACATCGGAGTGCCCTTCCGGGGGTCGGAGTGCCGATCGGAGTGATGTCGCTGAGACATCTTTATGCCTCTGGGACATCAGGCTATCCAGGACACCGCCGCCCGGTCGGGTGACACCAGCCTCGGCCGCCCCACTCGCCTCCGGCGCTTCATATCGTGCGAACGTGAGAAAAAGCGACAAGAGACGCTCATCTTCCCTGGCGGCGATGCCTGTCCGCGTACCCATGAAGTGGCTGACGACGGCGGTCGCGCTCGTGGTCGTGGCGACGACCGGGCCGGCCACCGCCGACGGTCCAGGCCGCGCTCCCGTCGCGGAGTCGGCGCAGCAGGCCGATCCGGGGTACGGGGTCGATCCCGGCGACGACCAGGGCGACGAGCCCGGGGCGGACCCGACGCCGGAGCGGGCGCCGACCAGCGAGGTGTCCTGGCTGTCGTTTCCCGGCGGGGTGTTCGCGGTGGATTCGCTCGGGCACACCGTGCGGTACCGGGCGTGCGACGGCGACACCGGCCGCGTCGCCGACCCGGGCATGCGGGTCGCGGCCGGGGTGGCCAGCGGCGAGGTCACCGTCGACGGCAGGAGCTTCCGCTACCGGGTGCCCCTGATCGGTCGCAGCGAGGGCGAACTCGTCGTGTACGGGCGGCACACCCAGCCGGTACGTCGCACCGGCGTGGTCGTCACCAGCCCGCAGCCGCCCACCGACCCGGTCGAGGGAGCGCTGTTGTTCCCGCTCAGCGGGCAGCTCGCCCGGGTCGTCGCCGACGCCAGCCTCAACCCGTCCGGGGTCACCGTCCGGGACCTGTCCGGCCGGTACGGCGACCAGCAGATCGCGGTAAACGGCGCGCTGCGCCCCAAGGCCGCCAGCGTCATCAAGCTGTGGATCCTCGTCGAACTGCTCCGTCGCGTCGACTGTGGACAGATATCCCTCGACGACGGTGTGCTGGTGACCCCGGACGACGTGGTCGGCGGCACCGGCCAGTTGCAGTTCGAGACGTTTCCGCAGGTGGTAACCCTGCACCGGCTCGCCCAATACCTGATCAAGTACAGCGACAACATCGCCGCGAATGTGCTGATCACCTACCTGGGCGGCTTCGCCCCGGTCAACGCGCTCATCGACTCGATGAACCAGCGGTCCACCATCCTGGCCCGCCGGATGCTCGACAGCGCGGCCGCCCAGCGCGGCGAGGAGAACTACACAAGCCCCGACGACGTGGTGTCGCTGCTCGGTGCCGTCTGGGACGGCGACATCCTCACCCCGGACTCCCGCGACCTGATGATCGGCTTCATGCGGGAACAGACCCTGAACACCAAGATCCCGGCGGCGCTGCCGCCCGGGGTGCCGGTGGCACACAAGACCGGTGACCTGCCCGACGCCTCACACGACGTCGGCTACTACCTGATCCCCGGCACGGAGACCGCCGTCGCGTTCCTCACCGCCGGGCCGATGGCCACCGGCGACGAGACGGTCCGCCGCATGGCCCGTACCGTCTACGACTTCCTCGTCACCCCGACCGCCGGGGCGGTCGAGGAGTGAACAGCCGTCACACGCCGGGAATGTTCGCCGGCGGGTCCTCCCCCACCAGGTCCGCCGCCGGCGGGTCGGCCACCACGGGAAGCCCGAAATCCGAGTACGTCAGGTCGAGCTGGGCCGTCTTCGACTGCTCGGTGGCCAGCTCGATCCGGTAACGGACCAACCGACCCTGCTCGTCCACCGTGGCGGTGAACGGCACAGCGGCGGCCCGGTCGCCGAGCACACCGCCGACAGCGCTGCCCAGCACGGCGGCGCTGTCGCGCAGGTCCAGCGTGCCCGCGTACTCCCGGATGCCGGTCTGCCGGGCCTTGGCCGGCCCGGTAAGCGTGCTGGCCAGCCGGGTGTTGTCCAGGCCCTTGTTCGTGGCCGGCGAGCCCGGCGCCCCGACGTGCCACCACGTCTTGCCGTCCCACACCGGGATCCGCCGGTCCGGTGCGCTGACCCGCACGTAGACGTCCTGGCCCGTGGTCAACCGCTCGATCTTGACCTCGCCGTTGGGCACCTTCAGCGACGTGGTCTCCAGACCACGGCGAGCCTTCGGATCCCAGACGAGCACAGTGGCGTCCCCGTCGCCCGCCCCGCCGGTGCCCAGCGTCAGCTTGTACGGCTGCTCGTCCACCTTCGCGGCGGCGGCCGCCAGCACACCGACCGGATCGGTCGGGGCCGGCGCGGATGACGCGCCGGTCGAAGGGCTGGTCGGAGCGGCCGATGCGCCGGCCGACGGGCGGCTGGAGTTCGGCTCGTCACCGACGGCGATCAGGGCCCACACCCCGGCGGCCACCGCCACGGCGAGGACGACGCCGGCGGCGACCAGCTTGGGCTTCTTCACTGTCATCTCCCCCGAGCGGGGCGCCCGCCCGGCCGGTCGCCGATCGACGCTCACCGCGGTGCGGTCCGGCCAGACTAGCCGGACCGCACCGGCTCACGCGCGGCTGATCGCGTTGGCGTGGATCGCCTCGTTGAGGTACTCCGCCAGGCCCGGGGCGATGTTCTCGTAGTGCGCGGTGAACCGCTCGTCGGCAAGGTACATGTCGGCCAGCCCGGTGTGGATCTCGTACGAGCACTCGTAGAACCAGCGGCTGATGATCTGCCGATGCTCCTCGGCCAACTCCATCGCCTCCGGACTGTCCGCGGGCGCACCCGAGGCGAGCACGGCGACGATCCGCCGACCCCACTCCTCGTTCTCCGCCTTGATCCGCAGCCAGTCCTCCTTGCTGTGGCCCGCAGCCCGCCGGTTCGACTCCCGGTACGCGTCGGTGTCACCCCAACGCCGCTCGGCCTCGGCCTCGTGCTCCTCCGGCTTGAAATCCCCGAAGACCTCGAAGCGCTCCTCGGGAGTGAGGTGGATGTTCAACTTGCTCGCCTCCATCGCGAACTCGATCGCCGCAACCATCTCCTGCAACCGTTTGATCCGTACCGTCAGCAGCTCGTGCTGCCGCCGCAGGTGCGCGGCCGGGTCGACCGCCGGTTCGTCGATGATCTCCGCGATCTGCTCCAGCGGGAAACCCAGCTCGCGGTAGTACAGGACGAGCTGTAACCGTTGCAGGTCGGCGTCGTCGTAGCGGCGGTAGCCGGCTGCCGTCCGCCCGCTTGGCGAGAGCAACCCGATCTCGTCGTAGTGGTGCAACGTCCGGACCGTCACTCCGGCGACCTTGGCCACCTGCCCCACCGTGTACGCCATGGTTTCCCTCCCTTCCGGAAACCAGGCTCCCGCCTGCCGCTACGTGAGGGTCAAGCCCGATTCTGACCCACAGTGGCGGCGGCGTCCGGCCTCCCGTACAGATAGCCCTGCCCCCGTGGGCAACCGATCGCGGTGACCGCCTCGTGCTGGCGTTCGGTCTCCACACCCTCGGCGACCACTGCCAGGTCGAACGCGCCGGCCAGCCGGGTGACCATCTCCACCGTGGCGTGCGCCCGGTCGTCCGACCCGAGCCGGGCAACGAACGATCGGTCGATCTTCAGCTCGGTCGCCGGGATGCGGTGCAGATAGCTCAACGACGAGTAGCCGGTGCCGAAATCGTCGATGGCGATCCGAATGCCCAGGTCCCGGAGTTGACTCAGTCGCTCCAACACCGCGTCGGTGCCCTCGATCAACGCCGACTCGGTCAGCTCCAGTGTCAGCGCCCGTGGCGCGAGCCCCGCGGCGCTGGTGGCCGCCGTGACCGTGGCGATCAGATCGGGCCGGCGCAGGTGCGCGGCGGAGATGTTCACGGCGACCGTCGCCTCCGGTGCCCGGTCACGCCAGGTCGCCGCGGCCCGGCACGCCTCGTGGATCACCCAACGGTCGATCGGAACGATCAGCCCGGTCTCCTCGGCCAGCGGCAGGAACCTCGCCGGCGACAGCATCCCCAGCCGGGGGTGCCGCCAGCGCACAAGCGCCTCCGCGCTGCGGACCGCGCCGGTGGCCAGGTCGACGATGGGCTGGAACTCCAGGTGCAACTGCCCCTCGTCCACCGCCCGGCGCAGGTCGGCGATCAACTCGGCCCGCGAGACGGCCGACTCGCGCAGCGCCGGAGTGCACGTCCGGTACGCGGACTTGCCCGCCGCCTTGGCCGCGTACATGGCGATGTCGGCGTCGCGCAGCAGGTCCGTATGGGAGGTGTGCTGCGGCCCGTACTCGGCGATGCCGATGCTCGCCGACGGGTGCACGCCGACGTCCTCCTCGCCGTCGGAGGGCCGCAGAGCCTCCAGCAGCCGTTCGGCGAGGCGTTCCGGAGGCACCGGGCGGTCACCGTTGACAAGCACGCCGAACTCGTCCCCGCCGAGACGGGCGATGGTCCCGTCATCGCCTACCGCCGCCCGCATCCGCACCGCCAGGCCGGTCAGCAGGGTGTCACCCGTGGCGTGCCCGAACCTGTCGTTCACCTGCTTGAACCCGTCCAGGTCGAGCAGCAGCACAGCCACCGGTCGACCGTCGCGCAGCGCCAGACGCAGCCGCCGGTTGAACAGCAGCCGGTTGGGCAGGCTGGTGAGCTGGTCCGCGTACGCCAGCCGGCGCAGCCGGACCACCAGCCGCAGGTTCTCGTTGGCCGCCAATCCCTGTCGCACGGCGAGGGCGGCGAGCAGCACCATCATCGTCACGAAGATCAGTTGTGGGGTCTGGCCGCTGGGCCGACGGGCCAGCACCACCGCGATGATCGCCCCACCGACCGGCAGGTACGGCAACGCCACCCGCCACCAGGGCGGCAACGGCGACTCGGCGGTGTCGTCGGTGTCGTCGCAGTCCGGCGGCGGCGGGTTCCTGGTCGCCAGGCCGATCAGCAGGTAGCTCAACGGCCAGCACAGGTCGATCGGATGCCCGGCGGCGTAGTCGCCGCGGGCGACCAGCGACACGTAGACGACGTCGGCGACCACGCGCAGGGTGAGGCTCGCCGCGAGCACGCTCATCGGCCGCCACATCGGCCGGACCGGGCCGGAGACCGCGACCAGGATGGTGAGCTGCATCAGGTCGAACATCGGGTAGAGCAGCCCCAGTGTGCGCGCCGGGTCGGCCAACTCCGCGGCGGCGACCCCGCGGAACACAAGCACCCAGGCGATCGGCACCAGGGCCAGCGCGACGATCACCCCGTCCAGCAACGTACGGGCCCGCCCGACGGCGCTCCGCGGCGCGGACGGCGAACTGAGCAGCGCGGCCGTGCCGGTGAAGATGCCGGCGACGAAGACCGCACCCACAAGTGGCGTGTGCGGCAGGTCGCCACCGACGAGCCGCTGCGCCGTCCAGATCGCCCGACCGAGCGCGGCGAGCGCCATGGTGACGGCGAGCATCGTCCAGAAGCGGCGCAGCGGCGCAGGATGCCGGCGGGCCACTCCAACGCACGCGGCCGTCGCCCAGCCGGCCACAAGCATTCCGCCGATGTCACTGACCAGGGCGGCGCCGGGCAGCGCGGCGATCAGCCAGCACGCCTCCGCGACGATGACGGCAGCCGCGACGTACGCACCGGCAGGGCTGCGCGCCCTCGCAGCCTGCTGCACGTCCTGTCGGGACACGGTCGCTCCGGCTCGTCGTCGTGCGTGCACCCTCGGGAGGACCGGTCCACGGTAAACCCCGAAAGCCTAACCACCGCCCGAGTACGCCGCCAGGCCCGAAAGTCTCGCCGTCGGTCGCGGCGCCGCCTCTGGCGACGCAGGTCATGCCGCGTCCCGGCCGGCAGGTTCTGGCGCGCCCGGCCGGCCGGCAGATCGTGGCGCGCCACGGTGGAGCGGGTCGCTGCGTGTCTGGTGGAGCGGGCAGCGGTCAGCGGCCGGCGGAGCGGTTCCAGGGTGAACGGGGCAGTGCGGTGCCGGCCAGGGGACGGCGGGCGCGGCGACGCTTGCGCCGACCGGGGGTGCAGGGCGGGCGCGAGGCGCTGTGCACCTCGGAGCCGGCCGGCGGCGGTGGCCGGCGGATCAGCCAGCAGAGGAAGCGTTCCATCGACGGGTCAGCCGACCGGAAGACGCTCGGCGTCGGACCTGGAGATCTCGTACTGCGCCCCGCAGAACGTGCACTGCTGCGCGTACCGGGTGCGGATCGGGATGAGCGGAATGAAGAACAGGGAGAACTTTGTCGACCGGCGGGTGATCACCTGCGCGGCCTGGTTGCCGCAGTGGCGGCAGACCTGCTGCACGACACCGGACCGGTCGACCTTGGTCCGCAGACCGAAGATGAAGAACATTGCCCGCCAGTACCCACTCCACAGCGAAAAGTCACCGGATCCCGCAAGGCGATCGCAGGACAATCCCCCGCAGGACAAGATCGTGCCCGATCCAGGATGTAGTGCCCTCCGGAGCAAACGAGGCCACTGCATCCTTGATCGAGCACGATCAAGCGCCCCACGATCAAGGCGCGACCGTCAGTTTGTCGGCGCGGGCTCCAGGCCGGGCACCTCGGTGTCGAGCCAGATGGGCTGCCAGGGCTGCTCCTCGTGGAAACGACGCAGCTCGGACAGCCCGGCCACCGACCCACTCCAGGCCGCGTACGGAGGGTTGCCCTCGTCGAAGCCGCTCTGCACGAAGGTCAGCGTGGTGCGGCCGCCGGATTCGGCAAGCTCCCAACTGGTGACGCCGGTCGGTCCCCAGTCGACGGACATCCTGCGACCCGGCTCCAGGTCCACGATCTTGGCCGCGTACCCGCTCTCGAAGCCGCCCATCGCGTACCGGCCGCCGACCCACGGCTCGATCCCGATCGGGTAGCCGAACCAGGAGCTGGACTGCTCGGAGTCGGTGAGCGACTCCCACACCTTGTCGGCGGGGGCTGCGATGACCAACTCGCCGCGCAGGTCGGCGGAGGTGAAGTCGGTGCGCGGCAGGATCGGCCGGCCCTCAAGGTGGGAGGCCAGGTTGGCGATGGCCAGCGACCAGTACGTCTGGAGGACGCCACGGATGCTGGAGCCGCTCATCGCCTCGGCGAAGTCGAAGTGGCTCTGCGTAAGCGTCAGCACCGTGCTGTCGGCGCCCTCGGCGGTCAACTGGAACTCGGTGGTGGTCTCCACCCCGTCGAGCAGCCAGCCGAAGCGCAGTGTGTCGTCGTCGGCGTGCAGCAGGCGCTGATGCGGGGCGTCGCCCTCGGGCGTGTACCGGCCCCAGAACTCGTACCGTCGGGGCAGCTCGACCTCGGCGTGCTCGGCAAGCCAGAGTCGCAGCTCGGCCGGGTCGGTCAGGGCCTGGCGGACGCGTCCGACGGGCGCGGAGAGTCGGGCCTGCAGTTTCAGCAGTTCACTCATTGTCGTTGCCTTTCGGATAGCAGGCCACGGCGAGCTTGAAGGCATCCCCCTCGCTGCCGCCGTAGCGGGTGAACAGGTCTTGGAGTGCGGTTTGCAGGTCGTGCAGGAACTGCTGGCGCTGCTCGGCCGGCACCCGGATCTCGCCGGAGACCCCGATCGAGGGCAGCTCGGGGGCGGCCCGGTCCAGGGCGGCGATGTCGGCTTGGACCTCTTCCATCAGGTCGAGCAGGAAGCCGAGGCTCAGCTCGTCGCGGGCGCGGCGGAGCCCGATGCGCCCGACGAGCCGGGGCGAGAGCCAGTAGGACCGTGCGGCGGCCTGGTAGATGCCCTCGGTGATGCCGCGGACCTTGCGCTCGTTTACCAGCTCGACCAGGCCGGCCGCGACGAGCTGCTTGACGTGGTAGTAGACGCGCTGTGGCGTCTGGTCGAGTCGGGCCGCGACCTCCGTGCAGGTGCGCGGCTCGGCCAGTTGCCGCAGCACCTCGACGCGCTGCGGCTTGAGCAGGACCTCGGCCTGCTCGATCTTCTCCAGGTACAGGACATCTCTCATGGCAAAATCAGTTTGTACGTACAAAATCTGTTTGTCAATCGCTTCGCCGAAAGCCGCGCCGACTTTCCGACGCGACTTTCAGGCGATGATCAACAGGTCTGTCAGGCGAGCCAGTCGGGCCGCAGCGGATAGCCGTTCACGCCGTCCGGGCCGTTGTGGGTGGCAAGCACCTGGTGCAACTGGATGCCGTTGCGCTCGAACGCCATCCGCGACCCGGCCATGTAGAGCCCCCACACCCGGGCGGTGCCCGCGCCCACCTCCGAGACGCAGAAGTCCCAGTGCTCCACCAGGTTGCGGCACCAGGCGGCAAGCGTCAGCGCGTAGTGCTGGCGCAGGTTCTCCTCGTGGTGCACCTCCAGCCCGGCGTCGTGCACCTCACTGATCAACCGACCCGGGCCGGCCAGCTCGCCGTCCGGGAAGACGTACCTGTCGATGAACGCGCCCGAGCGGTGCGGCGCCCGATTGTCAGCGCGGGTGATGCAGTGGTTGAGCAGCCGCCCGCCCTGCCGCAGCCGGTCACGCAGCGCACCGAAGTACGCCGGGTAGTTGCGCACGCCGATATGCTCGGTCAACCCGATCGAGGAGACCGCGTCGAACTGCTCCGCCGGCGCATCCCGGTAGTCCATGTGCCGCACCTCGGCCAGCCCGGTGAGCCCCTCCCGCTCGATGGCGGCCTGCGCCCACTGCGCCTGCGCCTTCGACAGGGTCACCCCCAGCGCCTTCACGCCGTACTCGCGCGCCGCGTGCCGGACCATGCCACCCCAGCCGCAGCCCACATCCAGCAGCCGCATCCCCTTCTTCAACCCGAGCTTGCCGGCGACCAGGTCGTACTTCGTCGCCTGGGCCTGCTCCAAGGTGTCGTCCGGAGACCGGTAAACCGCGCAGGTGTACGTCATCGACGGGCCGAGAACCTTCTCGTAGAAGGCGTTCGAGACGTCGTAGTGGTGTGAGATGGCAGTGCTGTCGCGGACCCGCGAGTGGACCAGCCCGTTCATCACCCGCTTCCAGCGGGGAAGCGCCTCCTGCGGCGGGGCCGGCGGCGGCATCAGCCGCTCCCAGCCCAACCCACGCGCCAACGCCAACCCGTCGGTAAACGACGGCGGACGCAACCGCAGCTCGTCCTTGAGCACCCGCAACGCCTCGTACGGATCACCCGGGTGCACCCCCTGCAACGCCAGGTCGCCACTGACGTAGGCCCGTGCCATGCCCAGGTCGCCAGGGGCCGTGAGCAGGTACGACAGCCCCCGCTCGGAACGGATCGACAGGGTGATGCCGGCATCGGACGGGCCGACGGCGCTGCCGTCGTACCCGGTGATGCGCACCGGCAGCTGCCCGGCGGTGACCGCGCGGATGACGTCCGCAACGGTCGGACCCGTGGGCCGGCCCCCCATCGGCGGGGTGGCGGGGACGCTCGCCGCCCCCTGATCTCGGTCGGTCAGGCTCATGCTCGTGCCACCGCCTTCTCGTACAGTCCCGTCAGCCGCTGGTCCGGGTCGTAGCGGTCCTTCACCGCGCGCCAGGTCTCGCCGCCGTAGAGGCGATCGAAGGCTTCCCGGTCGTAGTACGCGTCGGAGTAGAGCGACTTGTGGCCACCCAACTCGGACACCCTGCGTTCGATCGTGCGGTTGACGTCGCCGTCGGCGGCGCCCGGCGCGATCGGCACGCTCCCCCAGAACCCAATGTTGACGTAGTCCTGCCCCGGCCGTAGGGGATACAGCGGCCAGGGCCGCGCGGAACCCGGCCCCGCCGGCTCACGCAACCGCAGCGGGCAGAGCCAGACCGGGGTCATCCCGACACTGCCCGCGAACCAGCGCAGGAAGTCGGCCGTGCGGTCCAGCGGGATCTCCACGTCCTGCACGACCCGCTCCCGGGCCGGCTGGCCGCGCAGCCTGTCGACGCGGGCCGCCACCTGGTGCCGGTGCTCCAGCCGGACCAGCCGGTGGTAGACGTCGCTGCGCCGGTAACGCGCCGGCCAGAGCCGCCGCAGCACCGGGTGCTGCGCGCCGAACGCCGCCGAACACCAGAACCAGTCGGTGTCCCAGCGCCAGAGATAGTCGTACGCGGTCAGCACGTCCCGGGTGCGCCCACGCAGCGACCGGTAGTAGATCGACTGGCCGGTGTAGTCGCTGGGCGGGCCGGCCGAGTCGGTGAACGTGCCGAGCACCAGGTACGCCTCGCCGGGGCTGAACATCACCCCGTCCAGGGCGTCGACAGGCTCACCGCCCCAGGACCGGGTGGCGGTCACCTCGGCTATCGCGTCGGTGAGCGCCTCCAGCCTGGTGAACCGGACGTTGCGCAGCGCCACGTACCTGCCGACGGGTTGCAGTTCGATGCGCAGCCGGGTGGCGTACCCGAGACTGCCCAGCGAGTTGGGAAACGCCGCGAACAGGTCGGCGTGCTCCCCGTCGGGCCGAGCCGTGACGATCTCGCCGGAGCCGGTGAGGATGTCCAGCTCCCGCACCGACTCGTGGGGCAGGCCGTTGCGGAACGACGTCGACTCGATGCCGAGGCCGGTCACCGCGCCGCCCAGG
Source organism: Micromonospora sp. DT41 (assembly GCF_049841715.1). NCBI lineage: Bacteria > Bacillati > Actinomycetota > Actinomycetes > Micromonosporales > Micromonosporaceae > Micromonospora > Micromonospora sp. DT41. Next base: position 211,464 of record NZ_JBNCKU010000001.1, read on the forward strand.
GTGATGGTGCGCAACTGCGGCACCACGAGCGGCATCAGCCCGTGCGGCAACGTCGCGTCGACAAGGTCCTCGTACGTGCACATGCCCTGCACGTCGGCCGTTCGAGCTGTCGCGTCGACCGACAGCACCCGGTTGAGACCGCTCACGTCGAGGCCCGGGGTCCGGGGAGCGGACCGGGGGCGGAACAGATTGGAGGTGCGTTTGGCCAGCCGGACAGGCTCGCCAGTGGGCACCGCGGCGTACGACCGCCGCAACGTGTCCACCGCTTCATCATGGTCAATGGGGTGATCCACACGCTCCGCGCGCATGTGATCACCTTACGCCCGCACCCGCGACATTCGTGGGACGTCGCCAGCGGTCATTTCCCGTCCGCCGGCAGGCCCGACGGCTACCGTTGCGATCATGCCGTCGCCCGCGATCGCCGCCCTGGATTCCGCCGGTCTCCCGTACCGGTTGGTCAGCCACGGGCCGGTCGGCAGCCTGGCGGAGGCCGCCGCCGCCCGGGGTGTCGCCGTCCCGGACGTGGTCAAGACGATAGTGGTCCGCCGGAGCGCGGACGACCACCTGTTCGTGCTCACCCCCGGCGACCGGGTCATCTCCTGGCCCAAGCTGCGGGCTCTGCTGGGGGTGCACCGCCTCTCCATGCCGGACGCGGCGGGAGCGCTGGCCGCCACCGGCTACGAACGCGGCACCATCACCCCGTTCGGCGCGAGCACGGCGTGGCCGGTGATCGCCGACGAGCGGCTGCGCGGTCGGCAGATCACGCTGGGCGCGGGTGAACGCGGTCTCGCCGTCGCGGTCGACGCCGACGCCGCGATCGCCGCGCTCGCCGCCACAGTGGCCGATGTCACCGACCCGCAGCCGGCCCGCTGAAAGCTGTCGTCGTCGCTGTGGCGGCCTAGTGTTGGGGACATGCCGAAAGCCGTGTGGAACGACCTGGTCATCGCCGAGAGCGACGACACCGTGCTTGTGGAGGGCAACCACTACTTCCCCCGCTCCGCCCTGCGCGGCGACCTGATCCGCGAGTCGCCGACGCACACCGTCTGCCCGTGGAAGGGCACCGCCTCGTACTACTCCCTCGAACACGAGGGCAGCACCAGCCAGGACGCGGTCTGGTACTACCCGGAGCCGAAGCCGGACGCCGAGATGGTGCGCGACCGGGTGGCGTTCTGGAAGGACGTCCGGGTCGTCGACTGACCGCTGGGTTGGCTCCGGCGCGCCGCCGTGGGCGAGGATGGCCCCTATGTCCGCGCCCGAGGAACGCCCCGAGCCCGCCGGCACCGTCTACGGCGGTCGCCGGGCGCCCCACTCCGGCCTGTTGAGCGACCCGCTGCTGCGGCTGGCGGTGGCGGTGGGGTTGGTCGGCGTACTCGTGGGGGTGGTCTTCGCCACCGGGCTGTTCGACGGTGACGAGGAGCCGGTGGTGCCGGCGACTGTCGGCGTGCCGTCCAGCGTGCCGGAGCCGACCACCGAGACGGCCGAGCCGAGCCCGACGGCCTCCGCGGAGCCGTCGCCCACCACCCCGGCCGGCCCGCCCACCGGGCCGACTGTGCTGCGGGCCGCCTCCGGTCTGTGCCTCGCTGTCGACGGCGACGGCGAGAAGGCCGAGGCACAACTGGCCGCGTGCAGCGGCGGCCCGGAGCAGCAGTGGGTGGTCAACCCGGCCGCCGCGGATGTCGTGACGCTCACCAACGCCGCCTACGGGCAGTGCCTCGACGTCGAGGGCGGCAGTGGGGACGACGGCGCGCGGATGATGCAGTTCCCCTGCCACGGCGGGCCCAACCAGCAGTGGCGGCTGAGCGCCACGGGCACCGGCCCGGCGCTGCTGGTGGCAGCGCACAGCGGCAAGTGCGCGCAGCCCGACGACGACGGCGCCGAGGCCGGCGACGACGTTCGGCAGCGGGCCTGCGACGGTCGACCCGCCCAGCAGTGGACCCTCGGCTGAGCGGTCCGGCTCAGCCCCGGAAGCTCCACGCCTTCGGGGCGGTCGCGGCGGCCAGCACGGCCTCCGGCACCGGCCGACCAGGCCGTCGGCGCAGCAGCAACGACAGCCCGGCGGCACCTATCGACAGCGCGCCCGCCACGTACCAGGCCACCGCGTAGTCACCGAGACGGTCGCGGACCAGCCCCGCGCCGGTCGCGGCGATCGCCGCCCCGAACTGGTGCGCGGCGAACACCCAACCGAACACGACAGCACCGGCGTCGCCGAAGTACTCGCGGCACAGCGCCACAGTCGGCGGCACGGTGGCCACCCAGTCCAGGCCGTAGAAGATAATGAACACCAGCATGCTCGGCCGGGCGGTGCCACTGAACAGGCTCGGCAGCACCAGCAGCGACGCACCGCGCAGCGCGTAGTAGGCGCCGAGCAGCAGCCGGCTGTCCACCCGGTCGGTGAGCCAACCGGAGGCGATCGTCCCGACGATGTCGAAGAGCCCGACCAGGGCGAGCAGCCCGGCCGCCGTGGTCTCGGCCATGCCGTGGTCGTGCGCGGCCGGCACGAAATGCGTACCGACGAGGCCGTTCGTCGTCGCGCCGCAGATCGCGAAGCCGCCGGCCAGGAGCCAGAACGGCCGGGTCCGCGCCGCGACGGCCAGCGCACCAAGCGCCCGGCTCGCCGCGCCGCCGCTGGGCGGCGGCACCGTCACGACCTCGGTCGCGCCGTAGGCGGGCAGGTCGAGATCCGCCGGGTGCTCGCGCAGCAACCACACCACCAGGGGTACGACCGCGAGGGCGGATCCGGCCACGACGAGTGCTGCCGTACGCCAGCCGTGATCGCGCACCAGCACGGCGATCAGCGGGAGGAAGATCAGCTGCCCGGCCGCCCCGCCCGCGGTCAGCACACCGGTGACGAGACCCCGGCGGCGGACGAACCAGCGACCCGTGACGGTAGCCACGAAGGCCAACGCCATCGAGCCGGTGCCCAACCCGACGAGTACGCCCCAGCACAGCAGCAACTGCCAGCTCGCCGTCATGAAGACGGTGAGCCCGCTGCCGGCGGCGACCAGCAGTAGCGCCACCGAGACCACCCGGCGGATGCCGAAGCGGTCCATCAGGGCGGCGGCGAACGGCGCGGTGAGCCCGTAGAGCAGCAGGTTGACCGAGACGGCAGCCGAGATGGTCGCAAGCGGCCAGCCGAACTCGGCGTGCAGCGGATGCAGCAGCACCGACGGGGTGGCCCGGAACCCGGCCGCGCCGACCAACGCCACGAAGGCGACGGCCGCGACCAGCCAGGCGGGATGCAGGCGGCGGTTCTTTCTCACGCCATCAGTCTGGGTGCCGCGCAGATCACCGACGAGTGGCCGGAAAGCCATCATGCGCAATAATCGGGCCATGAGCGTACGCCCGCACCGGATCGCCGTCCTCGCCCTCGACCAGGTGGTCGGCCTCGACCTGGGCACGCCGGCGCAGGTCTTCAGCACCGCAGGGGGTGCCGACGGCACATCCCGCTACGACGTCCGGGTGTGCACTCCCGGCGGGCTTCCGGTGCGCAGCACCGCCGGCTTCCAGGTGCTCCCGGACCACGGGCTGGAGTTGCTCGACACCGCCGAAACGGTGATCGTCCCGGGCATCCACGCCGGCACCGCGCTGACCGACGGCAGCATCGAGCCGGAGGTGGCCGAGGCGCTGCGCTCGGCGTATGACCGTGGGGCCCGGGTGATGTCGATCTGCACCGGGGCGTTCGTGCTGGCTGCCGCCGGCCTGCTCGACGGGCGCCGGGCCACCACCCACTGGGCGTACGCGCAGCGGTTCCGTCGCCTGCACAGCCGGGTGGACCTCGACCCGGCGGTGCTGTTCATCGTCGACGACCGGGTGCTCACCTCGGCCGGGGTCGCCGCAGGCATCGACCTCTGCCTGCACGTGATCCGCCTCGATCACGGCAGCGAGGCCGCCAACCGGGTGGCCCGCCGTTGTGTGATGCCGCCGTGGCGCGACGGAGGTCAGGCGCAGTACATCGAGCAGCCGGTGCCGAAGGTGACCGACACCAGCACCGCGAGCACGCGCGAGTGGGCACGGCAGCGGCTGCACGAGTCGATCGCCCTGCGTGACCTCGCCGAGCACGCCCGGATGAGCGTGCGCACCTTCACCCGGCGCTTCCGGTCGGAGACCGGGCTGAGCCCGGCGCAGTGGCTGCTGCACCAGCGCACCGAACACGCCCGGCTGCTGCTGGAGACGACCGACCTCACGGTCGACCAGATCGCCCACCGCTGCGGGTTCAACACCACTGCCGCCCTACGCCAACAACTCCACCAGCGCATCGGAGTGAGTCCGACAACCTACCGCCGCACCTTCCACCTCCGCCCGCCCCACTCCCCCCGCGATCTTGCACTTTCGGTCGTGGATCTGCCCGTTACGCCCTCTTCGACCAGGCAGGAAGCGCAAGATCGACGAGAATCAGGGGTTGGTGCGGAGCGCGTGTAGTTGGGCCTGGTGTTTTGGTAGGTGGACCTTTGTGTGCAGGTTCAGGGTGCGGGACCAAGGTAAGGGCTCGTCGATGTCCAGGTCGGGGCCTTCCCGCAGGCAGGTCGCTACCGGGGTTTCCGCGTTCAGGCCGAGCTGATCGACAAGCGCGCAGAGCCGTTCACTGGTGTCGTGCAGCAGCGCGGTCAGGCCACGCATGCCGCCCTGCTCGGCGACCAACGCGTCGAGCTGCGGACGGTGCATGTCGTCCAGGTCGTAGTACGCGTAGGGCGATCCGGCAAGCAAAGCCTCGGTGGCCTGAATCATCAGCTCGTCGTTGGCAACCAGATGCGCCATGATCTGCTCGGCGCTGAGCTCCCCCCGAGCAGGCGACCCGAACTCCCCACCATCGACCTCACCAAACAAGCCCCGGTAAGCAAGTCGCAGCCCCGCACTGTCCACGCCCCCAGTCAACCTCGCCCCACCCCGTCGATCATGGACTTGTGGTGCCCGGTTCACCCGGACGTGAGGCTTTTGTCACCCACCACAACTCCATGATCGACGGGATTGGGCTGGGGTTAGCGGCGGGGTTGGCGGGAGCGGAGGTAGTCGGACACCACGTACTCGCCCAGGTCGTCCGTATCGGGGGTGAACATGCGGCCTCGGCTGCGGCGGGCCACCGCGTCGACGAAGCGGCGCAGGCCCGGATCGTCCCCGAGCATGAACAGGTTGAGCGTTGCGCCGTAGCGGCTGAGCCGGTCGACCTCCCGGACGGTCGCCTCGATCGTCTCCGGCAGCGGCGGCCAGTGGAACAGCGCCTCCCCGTCGTCCGGATCCAGATGCGCTGTCGGCTCACCGTCGGTGACCACCAGCACCACCGGCTCGGCGTCCGGGTGCCGGCGCAGGTGCCGACCGGCCAGCCGCAACGCGTGCTGGAGGTTGGTGCCCTGCTGCATGTCCGGCTCGACCGCTGCCAACTCCTGCTGGGTGAGCGTCATCGCCTCCCGGCCGAAGCCGACGATCTGCAAGGCGTCCTGCGGGAAACGCGTCTCCATGAGGTGGGCAAGCGCCAGCGCCGTCTGCTTCATCGGCCCCCAACGCCCCTGCGAGATCATCGAGTACGACAGGTCGACGCAGAGAACCACCGCCGCGGACGCCCGCTTCTCGGTCTCCAGCACCTCGAAGTCGTCCACCGCGAGCTGCACCGGCACGCTCGGCCCGGCCCGGGTGACCGCCCGCGTCAGGGTGCGTACGACGTCGATTGGCTGCTCGTCGCCGTACTCCCAGGGTCGGGACGCGCCGCTGACCTCGCCGGCGGCACCCGCCGAGCGCAGGTCGTGCTGGCCGCGCGGGCCGGCGGTCAGCTCGGCGAAGACCCGCCGCAGTGCGGTCCCGCCGAGCCGGCGCAGCGCCTTCGGGCTCAACGTGAGCCCGTCCGCGTCCCGGCTCACCCAGCCCTGCCGCCGCAACTCCCGTTCCAGCTCGCGCAGCCGGCGCACGTCATCGGCGGCGTCCCGGCCCAGGGTGCGGGCGACCGCGTCGACGTCCACGTCGTCCAGGGTGGCCCCGGGGTGCTCCTGGTCGAGCTGGTCCAGCAGATCGTCCAGCTCACCGATCTCGCCGAGCGCCCCGGCCGCGTCGGCGTAGTCCAGTGGTTGCTCACCCCGGACCCGCTCGCCGCGCCCCCACCGCAGATCCGGCCGCAGCGCCCGCAGGTTCGCGTCCAGTGCGGACAACTCCCCCGCCAACCGGTCCCCCAACGACTGCTGCATCAGACCGGCCAGCTCGGCGCGCTGCCGCTCGGAGAGCGAGTTCATCAGCCGCTCGCCCGCCGCCGACCGGCGGGCCAGTACGTCGATCAGCTCGTCGACCGTTCCCGGCCGCTCCGGGAAGAACTCGCCGTGCCGGCGCATGAACTCGGCGAACGCGTCGGTGGTGTCCTCTGCGCGACCGTGCCGGGCCAGCAGGTCGTTGAGGTCACGCATCATCTCGGCCAGCCGCTGCTGCGCGGCCGGATCGGCGGACGCGCGCACCGCGTCACGCAGCCCCGCGAACCGCTGACCGAGGACGTCGTCGCGGAGCTGGTCGAGGATCTGCTGGTACGACCGGCGGGCGTCATCGCTGGCCCACTGGTAGCCGGCCAGTTCCTCCACCGCCCGCGCCGTGGACCGGGGCAGATTGTCCAGCACCGCCTCGGCGAACCGCGCGCTGTCGTCGTCGCGGCCCCGCAACTCGTCCCGCTCGGCGGCGAGCGCCTGGTCGAGCAGGGCACGAGCCCGGGTCACGGCGCCGTCCAGGTCGCCCCGGCGCAGCGCCTCCCGGCGCAACCGTCGCGCCCGGGCCGCCAGGTCGTCGAGGCCACCACGCCCCTGCGGGCCGCGACGCAGCAGGTTGCGTAGCGCCTCGCGCAGGCTGCCGCCGGCCAGCACCTCGGCGCCGACCGCGTCCACGGCCTCTTGCACGTCGTACGGGGGTGCCAGCGGGTCGGGCCCGCCGCGCCACTGCCCGTACCGGAACCGGTTGCCGGCCACTGTCAGTCCCGGCCGCCGTAGACGGTGCGCCCCGAGTCGGTGACGTCCTTGCCGAGCCGGCGGGTCAGGTGCAGCCCTTCCAGCACGAACTCGACGGCGGCGGCCGCCTCCTCGGGGGTGGGCGCGTCGCCCAGGCCGAGCCGGTCCATGACCTTGGCAAGGCCGGGTACGGTGCCCACCTGGCGCAGCACCTCTGCGGAGCCGACCAGTTCACCGGTCTCGATGGCCGCGCCCTCCTCGACGAGGGCGGTGAAGCCGGACAGGTCCAGCCCGGCCAGGCGTCCCCGGAACGTCTCGGCGGTCGCGGTACGCAGCAGGTGGGCGAGGATTTCGATCTCCCGCCCCTCCTCGCCGCTCTCGAACTCGACCTTGCCGCGCAAAGTGCTGGTAACCGAAACCGCGTCACCAACGCGCGCCACCGCCCCCTCCGCTGCAAGGAAGGGCCCCTTGTTATCGCTTTCCGTTGTAGAAGGGCCCCTTCCTAACACCTTGCTGGATGCGGCGAGCAGCCCGGCGCGGCGCAGCGCGGCACCGGCGACGGTCTCCGCGGCAGCGATCGCGAACCGGGCGGAGACGCCCGAGCGGGGGTCGACCGACGGCGACTCCCGCACCGCGCGGGCGAAACGGGCCAACACCTCCAGCACGTGCTCCGGCACCTCGGCGACCAGGTCGGCCTCCTGCCGGATCAGGGCCAGTTCCAGCTCCAGGTCGACCGGGTAGTGGGTACGGATCTCCGCGCCGAACCGGTCCTTGAGAGGTGTGATGATCCGACCGCGGTTGGTGTAGTCCTCCGGGTTGGCGCTGGCCACCAGGAGCAGGTCCAGTGGCAGCCGCAACTGGTAGCCCCGGACCTGGATGTCCCGCTCCTCCAGCACGTTGAGCAGTGCCACCTGGATGCGTTCGGCCAGGTCGGGCAGCTCGTTGACGGCGAAGATGCCCCGGTTGGTGCGGGGCACCAGCCCGAAGTGGATGGTTTCCGGGTCGCCGAGGGTGCGCCCCTGGGCGATCCGGATCGGGTCGACGTCGCCGATCAGGTCGCCGACGCTGGTGTCGGGGGTGGCGAGTTTCTCGCCGTACCGCATCGAGCGGTGCAGCCAGCCGACCGGCTGGTCGTCGCCGGCCTCGGTGACCTGGGCGCGGGACGCGGGGGTGAGCGGACGCATCGGGTGCTCGTTGAGCACCGAGCCGGGGATCACCGGGGTCCACTCGTCGAGCAGCGCAACCAGTGCACGGATGAGGCGGGTCTTGCCCTGGCCCCGTTCGCCGAGCAGGACCATGTCGTGGCCGGCGAGCAACGCCCGCTCGACCTCGGGCAGCACTGTGTCGTCGTATCCGACGATGCCGGGAAAGCGGGTCTCGCCGAAGCGCATCCGGGCGAGGAGGTTGTCGCGGAGTTCCTGCTTGACGGTGCGGTACTGGTGACCGGCGGCCCGCAGCGCGCCGAGCGTGCCGGGCAGGTCGGCCGGTGGAACCGGGATTACCGAGTTAGGCGCAGTCACCCGATCCACGCTAGCTCACGTTCATTCAAGGCCCTGAAATAACCGCAAACGACAAGAAGGACCGCAGAACCGACAGTATCGATGCCATGACGCTCAGCGGTGGTCGGCGACGTACCGCTGCGGGTCCTTGTCGTGGAACGACAGATTGCGGCCGGCCTTGTGCTCGCCGTAGAAGGTCAGCCACCGCTGGCCCAGCTCGGCCCGCAGTTCGGTGCTGGCGTGCCGACGGAAGTCGGGCAACGCCTCGTCCTCTTCCTCGGCCAGGTGCTCGCTGTTCTCCCGGCGGGCCGTGCCGACGGCCTCCCACCAGGGTTTCGAGCCGACCGGGTGCAGTTTGGCCTCGGCGATGGCGTCCCGGATCTTGTTGTGGTCGCCGATGGCGTCGGCGGTCTCGTCTTCCCCGTCGTCGCCGTGCTTGACCAGGTGCGGGTAGAGGATCGCCTCTTCTGCCTCGGCGTGGATGTCCAGGTGCAGGGCGAGGGCGTCCCAGATGGCGAGCAGTTCCTGCTCGCCGCGGGCGTCGTCGAGGCGGGCGAAGCCACGCCGGAAGGAGGCGTGGTCGTCAAGTATCAGTGCGGTGATGTCGTCCACTGTGCTCACTTTCCCGATGGGCCGGCGAACCGGGCCCGCAGCATCCGGGGCATCGCGGCGAGCCCGGTGACCGGGCGGAACCGTTTGGCGGCCTCGACAAGCGCCGCGTACTCGTCGTCGGCGAGGTCGATGTCGGCGGCTGCGGCGTTGCGTTCCATCTGCTCCACGCCGGACGCGCCGGGGATGGCCAGCACGTTGGGGTGGCGCAGCAGGTACGCGAGGGCGATCTGGCTGGGGGTGGCGTCGTGGGCGTCGGCGATCTGGCGCAGGGTGTCGATCAGAACCCCGCCGCGTTCCAGATTTTCGGGCAGGAAGTACGGGTTGGCCCGCCGGACCGCGCCGGTCGGCGGGTTCTTGGCGTCGTAGCGGCCGGACAGGAAGCCCTGGGCCAGCGGGCTGTACGCGATGACGACCCGGCCGGCCTGCCGGGCGTACGGCAGCAGGTCCTGCTCGGGCGCGCGGTCCAGCATGCTGTAGCGGACCTGGTTGCTGAGCACCCGCCGGCCGAGTGCGGCCTCGGCGGCCTGCCAGCGGCGCAGCCCGTAGTTGCTGACGCCTACTTCGGAGACCAGACCGACGTCCTGCAATGTCCGCATGCCGCGCATTGTGGTGTGGTCGGCGACGAGCGGGTTGGGCTGGTGCACCTGGTAGAGGTCGAGGGTGGTGACGCCGAGCCGGCCGGCCGAGGCGACGGCCCGCTGCTGCACCACTGCGGCCACTGGCAGCACCGGGAAGATCTTGGTGGCGATGGTGACCTTCGGCCGGTCGTCGCCGAGTGCCGCGCCGAGGATCCGCTCGCTGCGCCCGAACCCGTAGACCTCGGCAGAGTCGAAGACGGTCACGCCCAGCTCGATGGCGCGCCTGACGATCTGGGCGGCCCGCTGTTCGAAGTCGGGGCCGTAACCCCACTCCCGGGAGCCGAACTGCCAGGTGCCCAACCCGATCTTGGAGAGCGGCTTGGGGGTGTCGAGGGGGATGAACCGCATGGTGTCGAAACTACCCCGTTGTCCGGGTTCCAACGCCTCAACTCGGCTAGTCGAAGGCGGGTCTACGCTCGTGATCGTGACCTACCTCGCCGCGGATGACCGCTACGACACCATGACCTACCGGCGCAGCGGACGCAGTGGCCTGCGGCTGCCCGTCGTCTCCCTCGGGCTGTGGCACAACTTCGGTCCGGACCGCCCGCATCAGCGGCAGCGCGACATCGTCCGGCGCGCCTTCGACCTGGGTGTCACCCACTTCGACCTGGCCAACAACTACGGCCCGCCGCCGGGTGCCGCCGAGGAGAGCTTCGGTCGAATGCTCGCCACCGACCTGAAGCCGTACCGGGACGAGCTGGTGATCTCCAGCAAGGCCGGGTATCTCATGTGGCCCGGCCCGTACGGCGAGTGGGGCTCGCGCAAGTACCTGATCTCGTCGTTGGACCAGTCGTTGAGCCGGATGGGCCTGGACTACGTCGACATCTTCTACTCGCACCGGTTCGACCCGGACACTCCGCTGGAGGAGACGATGGGCGCGCTTGACGCCATCGTCCGCTCCGGCAAGGCGCTCTACGTCGGCATCTCGAACTACAACTCCGAGCAGACCGCCCGTGCCGCCGCGATCCTGCGCGAGCTGGGTACGCCGCTGCTGATCAACCAGCCGTCGTACTCGATGCTCAACCGCTGGACCGAGTCCGACGGCCTGCTCGACACCTTGGAGGAGGTCGGCGCCGGCTGCATCGCGTACAGCCCGCTGGCCCAGGGTCTGCTCACGGACCGCTACCTGGGCGGCATCCCCGCCGACTCGCGGGTGCGTACGAGCGTGTTCCTCAACGAGAGCGACCTGAGCGACGAGAAGATGGCCACCATCCGAGGGCTGGGCGCGGTCGCCGAGCGGCGGGGCCAGTCGCTGGCCCAGTTGGCGCTGGCCTGGGCGCTGCGTGACCCGAGGATGACCAGCCTGATCATCGGGGCGAGCAGCGTCGAGCAGTTGGAGACAAACGTCGCCGCCGTTGGCAATCTCGACTTCACCGCCGACGAGTTGGCCGAGGTCGACCGGCTGCTGGGCTGAGCGCCCCGCCGATACCGAGATACGACGTTGGCCGGCACCTCATCGCGGGGTGCCGGCCAACGCTGCTGCTTGGACAGGACAGCCCGGCAACGGCCGGCCGGTCATCGCCCGTCGTTGCGCCTCGCCGCTGCCAGGACCCGATCGACAAGGTCTTCGACAAACTGCCGATCCGCCGGTTGGGCCTGGAAACCCGCGCGGATCAGCACCCCGCCCACCAGTAGCGCCAGTGACGGCTCCACGTCCTCCGCGCGCAGGTGGGAGCGGAGGACAGAGTCCAGCGACCGGGTGCCGGCCGCGTAGAGCCGCTCGCGCAGCTCGTCGACGACGGGGTCGCTGCCAGCCCGCTCAAGGAGCCCGCCGAAGACCCTGACCAGGTGCCCGTCGGCGAGGTCCTGACCGAAGTCGAGCAGACCCGCGATCAGGTCGTGGCGTAGATCGCCGGTCGGCTGGGGGTGCCCGACCGCGGCACACATCTGGTCGACCGACGCCCGGACCAGGTCCAGACGCGTCGGCCAGTGCGCATAGATGGTCGCCTTGGAGTAGCCCGCCCGCTGCGCGACCTCGGCGTGGGTCACCGCAGCCCAACCCTGCTCCAGGAAGAGCGCCGTAGCGACGTCGACGACATCTCGCCGGGTCCGCTGAACCCTCGGATCGACGCTGTCGGCTTCCCGCTCCACAGTCACCGACAGTACTGAGTAACCAAACCATGCGGCAACTTCTGAACTACTTGTCAATTACTGGACGGCTGGTCTAGTTTCGGTGCACGGTTCACCCACCCCGAGAGGACCTCGTGATGACCGACTCTCCGCAAGCGCTGTTGCGGACACCGCCCGTGAGGGCACTCACCATCGGCCTGTGGGGCGCCCAGGGAGCCCTCGCAGTGATCTTCGCTGGCGGCGGCGTCTGGAAACTCGTCACGCCCATCGAGCAGGTCGCCGAGGCGTTCGCCTGGGCCGGCGAGGTCCCGCCCGGTCTGTTCTATGCCACCGCCGCACTCGACATCCTCGGCGGGCTCGGCGTGCTCCTGCCGTCGCTCACCCGGATCAAGCCAGGAGTGACGGTGCTCGCGGCGCTCGGGTGCGTCGCACTGCAAGCCTCCGCGATCGTCTTCCACCTCTCCCGGGGGGAGGCCGCGGACACGCCAGTCAACTTCGTGTTCATCGCGCTCGCGCTCTTCGTCGCCTGGGGCCGTCGCTCGAAGGCCCCGATCGCACCTCGGGCATGACGCACCGCATCACCGGCACCGGCGACAGCCGTCCGCCGTCGACAACTACCCAGCAGGGAGCAGGATGTTAAAGAGGATCTATCGCATCGTCGCGGCGTCGGCGTTGGCAGCGACCGTGTCCGTCGCGGGCGTCGGGCAGGTGACGCCGGCCGTCAGTGCGCAGGCGATGCCGCCCGCCGGCCACGAACGCGCTGTGTGGAGCGACAGGGCGCCGATGAGCACGGCACGGGCCGAGGTGGGGGTGGCCGCGCTCGGCGGCCGCGTCTACGTCGTCGGTGGCACCGTGCAGAGTGGCGACGAGCAGCCAACGTGGGCGACCACTCTGGTCACCAGCTATGACCCGCGTACCGACCGCTGGCGGCAGCACGCCCCTCTGCCGCGCCCCCTCACGCACGTCGGCGTGGCCGGGCTGAACGGAAAGCTGTACGCCTTCGGTGGCTTCACCGACATCGTGCACATGCACCCACAGCAGGTGGCCTACGCCTACGACCCGCTGCGCGACGCCTGGAGCCGACTGCCGGACATGCCTCAGAAGCTGGGCTCGGTCGGCGTAGCGGCGGTGAACGGAAAACTGCACCTGCTCGGTGGACGCGACTCCCACACGATCGTCACGCTGCCGGATCCGCCGATCTCAATGGGGTACGGCACCGTCCGGACCCACCTGGTGTACGACCCGGCGCGACGCAGTTGGTCGACGGCCGCACCACTGCCGGTCGAGCCGCGCGACCACGCGGGAGTCGCCGTCGTCGGCGATCGCGTGCACGTGTTCGGAGGCCGGGTCGCCGACGGGGAGGACAGCCTCGCACGCCACGACGTCTACGACACCCGCACTCGACGGTGGAGCAGGGCCGCCCCCTTGCCGACGCCTCGCTCGGCCGGAGCCGCAGTCGTGCTCGACGGCCGGATCGTGTACGCCGGCGGCGAGTGCCGGCCGGACGAGACCACCTACGACGACGTGACGGCGTACGACCCCCGCAAGGACCGCTGGACCACGCTGTCACCGCTGCCGCAGGGCCGGCACGGGCTCGGCGCCGCCCGGGTCGGCGATCGCGGCTACTTCGTGGCGGGTGCGCTCACCTGCGGCGGCGGGGCGAGCGCTGACACGTTGGCGCTGAACCTCAGGTGAGGTGCCGTTCGACAGAGCGCCTGGGCTGAGCATCGCCGGATGTCGGGTGGGGTCGGGTCACCAGATCCGGCGCCGCCCGGCACGGTGGTTGCGTACCTCGCACTGCCGGCCGACCGGGACGACCGCTCCGCGTCGCCGCCGGCCCACACCGATCAGCAACGCGAGGACCAGCACGGTAGCCGCGCCGGCCAGCACCGGCCACCGCGCGTCGAGGTCGCGTACCGACGCCACAGGCACGCCCGGGTCGGCCGCCGCCGCCACCGCCGACTGGGCGGCGGCCGGCCGGCTCGCCGTGGTACGCGGGACAGCCGGCGCGCTCTTCGCCGTGCCGCTCCGCGCCGCCCGGAACACCACGTCGGAGCAGGAGTAGTAGGTGTCCGGGGTGTTGGAGTTCTGCCAGATCGTGTAGATCAGGTGCCGCCCGCTCCGGCCCGCCGGCAACCGGCCCGCCATCTGGTACGCACCCGCCCGCACCGGCGGGTCGGTCACCGTCAGAAACGGGCGCGACTCCAGATCCGCCCAGGTCAGCGGCCTTCGCGGGTCGTATCCGGGCTTGGTGACGTAGAGCCGGAAGCTGCCCCGGTGCTCGATTGTGGTCCGGTACCGGAAGGTGAACTTCGCGCCGGCGGTCAGCTCGGTGCTCGGCCAGTCGGTGCGGGGCAGGTCCAGCCCCCGGTAGGCGGACAGCCCACCGCTGCACAGCTCGCCGTCCGGGATCCGCTCCCGGTCCCTACCGTTGATCGCGGCCACCCGCACGTTGTCCCACTCCCGGACCGCAGCGCCCGCCGCGACGGCCGCCCGGCAGGCGCTGCTGGCCGCGTACCGGCCCTGCGGTCCGCATGCCGCCGCCCTGCTGATCGGGTCGGTCGGGGCGCCGTGCGCGGCCGCAGGCGTGCCGGCCAGCGGCACGGTCGCGGCGGCGACCAGCACCGTGACGAGCAGCCGGCGTACGGTCATGACGTTGACCTCCCGCCAGTGGTACGGGCGCGGCGAGGCAAAGGTTCGACGCCGGGGGCGCGGGAATCGCGGCATGGGCCAGGGCGTTCCGATAGACGGTACGGATCGAGGCCAGACCCCAGGCCAGGAGGCAGACATGAAGGTACGCACCTCGTTGCGCGCGCTGAAGCAGAAGCCCGGTTCGGTGGTGGTCCGCCGGCACGGCCGGGTGATCGTGGTGAACCGCGCGAACCCGCAGTGGAAGAGCCGTCAGGGCTGATCAGCCCTCGCAACGGACATCGAGTCGCAGACGCCCCGGCCGGGAGGTTTCCGGTCGGGGCGTCTGCCATGTGTGAGCACGCCCGGACGCTCACTCAGGGAGAATGGTGACGTTCTGCTCAAGCAGCTCGTCCACGAGCCTGGCGTAGCGTTCCGGGCCCCACTGGGGTGGCTGTCCTCCGGGCTGGGGCTCGTCTCCGTTATCTACGAAGAACTTCTCGTGTCCGCCCGGGGTAAAGATGACCAGCATTCTGGCATCGGTGTCGCCCACGTTCTTGAACCTGTGCCGGTTGCCGCGGGGGATGAAGACGAAGTCACCGGCCTCGGCCACCTGGAGTTCATCGCCGTTGAGGAACTCCAGGCGGCCCGACAGCACGTAGAACGCTTCGTCCTCGTTGCCGTGGCTGTGTGCGACCGGTCCAGCCCCGGGTGGCACTGTGGCTTCGATCAGCCCGAGAGAGCCGTTGGTGTCGTCTGCGGTGACCTTGATGGTGTAGGTGTCGCCTGCGAGCCACCTGTGGGTGCCCTCGGAGCGCCGGACGAAGACACCGCCGCGAGCGGTCCACCGCGGATCGTTCTTGTCGGGCACGGGGAACGGGAAACTCATCTGCTACTCCTTGGATTCGTGCGGGGAAGGGCAGCCGGGTGCCGCCCTGTTGCGTGGGCTTTCGTGGAGGTTGAGGGAGGAATCTCGTCAGGCCTTTGCAGATCGGTGCAGGATGCCGTCGGGGTCGTAGCGCTTCCACAGCTCGCGGACCCGGTCACCGGTCGGCCCTGGGTAGGCGCGAGCGAATGTCCTCGTATCGGGATGGCTCTCGAAGTTCACGTACCCGCCGTCCACGTGCGGTGCGAAGGCGCCCCAAGCGGTCGAAAGGGCCTTCCGGCCGTACGGTGGGAACGTCGAGGCGATGACAAGCGCCTTGTGGTGGCGATGCGGGTAGGCGGTGGCGGCCGGGTCAAGGTCATTGGCGGCGCCGCCGAGTGAGCGCATCTGGATCAGGACCGGGTCGCGGCCCGTCACCGCCTTCACCAGGGCGCGGGCCGCGTCGCGGTCGATGTCCGCGAACAGCCCGTTGGTGGTGTTGGTGGGCATCTGGCCGGTATTCGGGTGCAGATGCGCGGCTGGGATCACATTCGAGTACGGGACGATATGAGCCTGTTGGACCGTGATTCCCCTGATATCGAGGAGAGGCTGAAGGGCTTTTTGGATCGTGGCCGGCTTGTTCGAGGCCACGACGGCGGTGATGGAGGCGACCGGCATGATGCCTTGGGAGGCCAGTGTCACCGCCGTCGTCAGTTCACGTGGCGCGGCCGCCATGACGGCACCCCAGCGCTGCAGGTTGCCGCCCGCAGAGTCCACTCGCATGACGAGCTGGGCGAACCCGACGTCGCGCAGTTCGGTGGCCTCGATCTCGAAGGCCACCGCGATCCCCGCACCGGCTCCCGCACCGCGCATCACCCACAACAGATCGGGCTCGGTGGCGGCATCGGCGCGGACCTGGGTGCCGTCGGGCAGGACCACCTCCACTGCGCGGACGTGGTCGATGGTGAGTCCGTAGTGCCGGACGAGCCATCCGATGCCGCCGGCCGTTGCCAGGCCTCCGACACCGACGTTGCCGTGGTCGCCGGAGCTGATAGCCAGTCCGTGCGGGGCGAGTGCCTGTGCGACCTGCGCCCAGCGGGCGCCCGCCTCCACCCGTACCAGGCGCGTACGGCGATCGAGGACGTCGACGCGGCGCATCGCGCTCAGATCGATGACGAGTCCGTTGTCGTTCGTGGCGCTTCCGGACAGGCCGTGCCCGCCACTGCGGACCGCGAGAGGGAGATTCCGCTCGCGGGCGAGCCGCAGCGCCGCGGCGACGTCATCGGCCGACTTGGCGAGGACGACTGCTGCGGGCCGGCCGACGGTGGTGTACGTGGAACGGAGCAGCCTGTAACGAGGATCGCCCTCGGTGACGATTTTGCCGGTCAGGCCGGCCGGGACGGCGCCAAGGCGCGTGGTCATCGTGTACTCCTGAGGGTTTCGACGCGATCGCGGACCGCCGGGACAATCTCGGAGGCAAAGATCGAGAGCTGGTTTTCGTGGTCGGCCACGGGCCAGAACACGAAGGTGTCGAACCCGAGGACGACCACCCACTCGCTGAGCGTGTCCACCCATTGGCGCACGCCACCCACGAGCCCCTGGGCGCCCCGGAAGTGCCCGATGGCACCGATCACGTTGTAGATTCGGCGAACCGATTCCGGGGCGCGTCCGGCAGCCGTAGCCGCCTCATCGATGATCTGCTGGCGGGCGGGCACCTGCTGCGGCGGCACGTAGATGTTCAGCGGCGAGATCCACCCGTCCGCCGACCTGCCCGTGACCGCCAGCATCTTGGGCCCCTGGGCGCCGAGCCAGAGTCCGACGGGCTTGGGCGGCCGAGGGCCGGCGCGATAGCCGGTCACCGAGTGATGGGGGGTTTGCAGTCGCACGGTGTCCGCGGCCAGGGCCGCGCGCAGGAGCATGAGCGACTCCTCCGTGAAGGTGACCATCTGTCCGCCGCGTCGGGGCACACCGCCCATTGAGGCGATCGCGTCGGCAAAAGCGCCACCGCCGACGCCGAGGTGGATGCGACCGTCGGTGAGCACGCTCAGCGAGGCGGCGGCCTTGGCGAGCATCGTCGGCGGACGCAGTTGCAGGTCCGCCACGTCGGTGAAGAAGGAGATGCGCTCCGTGGCGACAGAGAGGCTGCTGATCAGAGTCCAGCTGTCTAGGTGCCCCGGCTGGTAGGGATGGTCCTGCACCGCGAGGAGGTCCAGGCCGACGTCCTCGGCCAGACGCGCGAGGTGCCGGGTCTGGTCCAGTGACGCGGCCGAGGGGTCCAGGCTCAGCCCGAAGGAGAGTGGGCGTCCGTAGTCGGTCATGGATCCACGATGCGGCGGGCGGCACGTCCCGCCAAACGACCGGTAAGATACTTACTTCTAGTAAGTAGCCACAGGCTCGGAGGTCGCAGAAATGACCAACACCCAGCCGCTGCGCCCGCAACGCAGCTCGATCCACGATGACACTTGCCCGAGCTTCCAGGAGGCGCTCGAGCTGATCGGGCGCCGCTGGACCGGCTCGATCTTGGCCGCCGCCGCCCAAGGTGCTCGCCGCTTCGGCGAGTACCGCGCCACCATCGACGGCATCTCCGACCGATTGCTGACGCAGCGTCTGAAGGAACTCGAGGCAAACGGGCTCATCGAGCGGACCGTGATCCCCAGCACGCCGGTGCAAATCCGGTACGACCTCAGTGCGGACGGCAAGGCATTGGTGCAAGCCCTGCAGCCGCTGACGAAATGGAGCATCCAGCGTTCCGCTCGGCGCGCACGGTAGCCCTGCGGCCGGTCGGCATGCCCTGGCGCTGGCCGACGCGGTCCGCGACGACCTCTGCAGGGCGACGACTCGGTGCCGGTCGTCGACGAGACGTCGGAGGCCAGGAACGATAAAAGCCCTGGCGAGGGATTCGCTCCCTCACCAGGGCTTTCGCAAGGGTGGAGCCGAGGGGACTCGAACCCCTGACCCCCACACTGCCAGTGTGGTGCGCTACCAGCTGCGCCACGGCCCCTTGCTGTCATCCCGGTCGCCCGGGCACTGGGAAACTATACACAGACCGGCCGGCATGGTCATCTCGCGGGGGTCCCGCCGCCCGGGATCAGTTGAGCGCCACGTCCGGCGGGAAGTGCGCCACTGCGGCCATCATGCCGCCCTGCCGGCGCAGCACCATCGGCCACAGGTCGTCGGGGCGGTCGACGAAGGCGTCACCGGGCAGGGCGTCCAGCAGAAACCATGACCCGTCGGCGATCTCCTGCTCCAACTGCCCGCTGCCCCAGCCGGAGTAGCCGGCGAAGACCCGGATGCCACCGACGCTCTCCCGCAGCTTCTCCGGGTCGACTGAGAGGTCGATCGTGCCGACCGCCCCGGACACCTGGTGGAAGCCCTTGAGTCGGCGCAGCGGTTGCCGCATCCGGGCCAGGCAGATGGCCGAGTCGGGCTGCACCGGCCCGCCCTCGAAGAGCACTGCCGGTTCGCGGGCCAGGTCGCTCCAGTCGCCCAGCACCTCGGCGACCGGCACCTCGGTGGCACGGTTCAGCACCACGCCGAGCGCGCCGCCCGGCTCGTGGGCGACCAGCAGCACCACCGTACGGTCGAAGTTTGGGTCCTTGAGGGCCGGAGTCGCGACCAGCAGCCGCCCGGTCATCGACTCCACTGCCCGTCCGCCGATCGCCTGGCCCTCTCCCTGCATCCCACCTACCCGTCAGTCGTGACCCCGGTCCGGGATCCGCCACCCGTCGGATCCGGACAGTGTGTCGGGATCAGCCGCGCCGTCAACGCCATGCCTGGCACCTTAGCCTGCGTTCCGGGTGCTGGATAAGGTCTGACCGGCGGGTGATCGGAGCAGCATCACCGACGCTGGAGAAACGCCCGAAAGGTCCGTCACATCCCGATAGATTCGGCTGGTCGGGAGGGCGACCACGATCGTCCCTGCGCGTACGCGACACGGAGGCAGGTGGCGATGGCAACGGTCCGGGACGCGACGTACGACGTGCTCCGCAGCCTCGGCATGACCACCGTGTTCGGCAATCCCGGCTCAACCGAGGAGCCGTTCCTGCGGGACTTCCCGGCCGACTTCCACTACGTACACGCCCTGCACGAGGCCACGGCGGTCGCGATGGCCGACGGGTACGCCCAGGTCACCGGCAGGCCCGCGCACGTCAACCTGCACACCGCCCCCGGCACCGGCAACGGCATGGGCAACCTTGTCACCGCCTGGCACAACAAGACCCCGCTGATCGTCACCGCCGGCCAGCAGACCCGGGAGATGCTGCTGCTCGAACCCCGACTGACGAGCCGTCGGGCCGTCGAGCTGCCCGAGCCGTACGTCAAGTGGAGCTACGAGCCGGTCCGCGCGCAGGACATCCCGGCGGCGCTGCTGCGGGCGTACGCGACAGCCGTGCAGCCACCGGCCGGGCCGGTCTTCCTGTCCCTGCCCATGGACGACTGGGCCAAGCCGGCCGAGGCAGCACCCGTCCCGCGGTCGGTGGCCACCCGGTTCGGGCCGGATCCGCAGCGGTTGGCCGAGTTCGCCCAAGTGCTGGCCCGCAGCCGCAACCCGGTGCTGGTGTTCGGTCCGGGGGTGGACCGCTCCGACAGTTGGTCGGCGGCGGTAACGCTCACGGAGCGGCTGGCCGCACCGGTCTGGTCCGCACCGGCACCGGAACGGGCCGTCTTCCCGGAGGACCACCCGTACTTCCGCGGCGTGTTGCCGTTCGCGATCGAACCCCTGGCCGAGGCGCTGGACGGGCACGACACGGTGCTGGTCATCGGCGCCCCGGTGTTCCGCTACTACCCGCACGTGCCTGGTGATCACCTGCCGGCCGGCGCCCGGCTGCTGCACGTCACCGACGACCCGGACGAGGCCGCCCGCGCCCCGGTCGGGGACAGCCTGCTCGGCGACCCCGGGCTGACCCTGACCGCGCTGCTCGAACTCGTCCCGCCCGCCGACCGTCCGCCCCCGGAACCCCGGACCGCCCCCGCACCGCCGGAGATCACCGCGCCGCTGAGCGCCGACGCCCTGTTCGCCGCGTTGGCGACGCACTGGCCCGACGACGGCATCCTGGTCCAGGAGTCCCCGTCCAACCTGTCCGCGCTGCGCCGTCGGCTGCGGATCACCCGCCCGGCGTCGTACTTCACGATGGCCAGCGGCGGCCTCGGCTACGGCCTGCCGGCGGCGGTCGGCGTGGCGCTGGCGCAGCGGGACACCGGGCGTGGACGCCCGGTGGTGGCGGTGATCGGCGACGGTTCGTTCCACTACTCGGTGCAGGCGCTGTGGACCGCCGCGCGCCTGTCACTGCCCGTGGTGGTCATCGTCCCGGTCAACAAGCAGTACGCGATCCTTAAGTCGTTCGCCGAGCTGAAGGACACCCCAGGGGTTCCCGGACTGGACCTGCCGGGGCTTGACGTCACAGCGATAGCTGCCGGCTACGGCTGCGCCACCGCTGTTGTGGAATCCCCCGACCAGCTCGGCGCGGCGCTCGCCACCGGGCTACGCGCCGACCGTCCCACAGTGCTGCCGGTGCCGATAAGCACCGACATACCCAAGATCCTCTGACCTTGGCCGCCCGTCAGCGGGCGGCGATCGACAGTGGAGCGCCGGTGGCCACGTCCAGCACCGGCCGTGCCCCCAGCGGGACGGTCAGGGTGACGGTGACCGGCTCGAACTTGAGCATGTCGGGGCACACGCCGCTGGGCCTGGTGACTGCGCCACCGACCACCACCACGTCCGGGCGTTCCCGCACCAGCGGCGTGATCCCGGTGTCACACGCGCCGACACCGAGCCGGACGGTCAGCCGTACCCCGTCGACAGCCACCAGGTCCTGGGCGGCCACCAGCCCTTCGGCCAGCGGCAGTGCCGGCGCGGTGGCTTCGGGGACCGGGGTGACCGCCGTGGGCGCGACCGCGAGCCGGGCCACCGGTGTGGCCAGTTCGTCGACAGCGAACAGCCAGGCCGGGACCTGAGCCTCACCCCGACTGGTACGTACCGGCACCGCGCCGAGCGTGACACCGGTGACGGTAAGCGGGAGGCAGGCGGTCTGCGTGGTGCTGGTGGACCAGCCGTCCGGCCCCGGCTCCACTGTGGGGCCGGACGGGCTGGGCAGGCCGGGCCGCTTGGGCCGACCCGGGCACGGCAGCGGGTCACCCTGGTCGAGCTGCCGGTACGCCTCGGCGGCGCTTACCAGCGGCACTGTCGACCGGCCGTCCGGGAAACGGATCTCCCCGTCGCCCACACCAGCCGACGGGATGGGGACCTGTGCCCGGTACCAGCCGGCACGGAAGGCCGCCTCGGTCTCCGAGGTGAAGCGCGGGTCACCGGGCAGCACTGTCGGCCCCTGCAACGGGACGTACCCGGTGCGCCAGTCCGTTCCTGGTCGCCAGGCCTCGGCGACCTCGGTGGCGCGCGTGTCGAACGCCTCCGCGCCGCGTCCGGGACCGGCAGGCCCACCGGCGGGCTCGCCGCCGGTCGCGGCGCACCCAACCCCGAAGAGCAGCGGGAGTACGAGCAGAAAGACCTCTCGACGCATGCCGGGTTCGACGCGCCCGCCGACACCCCGGTTCCCTCAGGTCTCACCCCCGAGATCCGTCTGGTACGCCTGCCAGAGCAGCTCGGCGCCCCGCCGCCGGTGCCGGGTCAACGCCCGCAGCAGGTGGCCCGCCCGATGCCGCAACTCGTCGAGGCTTGCCTCGGGCCGCTCGGCGAGCCGCTGCACGGCGAGCATGGTGGCGACGATCGCGGCATGCTCCCGGGTCAGCAGCCGAACCCTGTGGTCCAGGCGAGGCGAATGGGTGAGCAACTCCCGGTAGAGGCCGGAAGGGCCCTCGGTGACCCGGACGTGTTCGGCGAAACCCTGCCCGACCGGACGCAGCCGACGCAGCACGTTCTCGCGCCAGCACGACTCGATCGTCGCGTCGGCGTCGGTGTCGGTGTCGGCGACGACCCGGGCGAGGGCGTGCACGTCACCGGCAAGCCCGGCGGGACGCGGCTGACCGGGCAACCCGACGGGGTACACCCGTGTCGCAACTGACGGCTGCTGGACCGGACCGGTGACCATGGCACCTCCCGCGCGGCGCTGCTACCTCATACCGCGATGGTGAACCCCGCCCGCCTGCCCTGTCCAGAGGGCCCGGCGGGCTCATCTGCCCCATAGGTCACAGACGTCACTCCCACCTCGGAGACCCCGGCGGTGATCGACTCGGTTTCACTGAAATCGCGGTGTCCCGGCGCTCCGGATGCCCCGGCTTCAAGGAAGCCGAGTCGATCTCAAGGAGCTGGCGCGGGCCGAGCGGCTGGCGCCGGCCGTCGACACGGGTAGAAACGGCGATGCGCCCCGGCTGGTGGGCCGGGGCGCATCGTTCGAGGTGGTGGAGGTGCCGGGAATCGAACCCGGGTCCTTCGCCGGTTTGTCAGGGCTTCTCCGAGCGCAGCTCGCTATGCCTCTACTCGGCCCCACCGCTCACGCGAGCAAGTTGGTGTGACGGGCCCAGTCGCTGATTTATCTCGCCGCACGGACCCCGCGACCGGGTCCGATTGGCCAGCCTTCTAGCTGATGCCGGCTACTGGGACGAAGGCGTTCCCAGGCCGACAGACTCACTACTCGCCTCAGGCGGCGAGAGCGAAGTCAGCGCGTTGGTTCTTGGCGCTTATTGGTTTCCGACGACCGATTCTCGAGACGACGTCGGCTTCCTCGGCTCGCTTCCCCTGTCGCTGCGTACGAAGTCGAAACCAGTCACCCCCTCGACAGGCCGCCGATGTGGCGGCACTGACAAGACTAACGCCTGCCGCAACGGGTTTCATCCCGAGCCCCGGGCCGACACGTCGACACGGACAAACGGGACGAACTAATCGTCCATGCCCTTGCCGCGCCGACCGGAGATCCGGGCGATCTCCCGGTCCGCGTCGCGCTTGGCGAGGTCCTGCCGCTTGTCGTACGACTTCTTGCCCTTGGCCAGGGCGATCTCCACCTTGGCCCACCCGTCGGAGAAGTAGACCTGCAACGGGACGATTGTCAGCCCACCCTCGCGGGTCTTGCCGAGCAGCTTGTCGATCTCGCCCCGGTTGAGCAGCAGCTTGCGGGTACGCCGGGGCTCGTGGTTGGTCCAGGTGCCCTGGGTGTACTCCGGGATGTGCATCGCGTGCAGGTACAACTCGCCGTTGCGCTCCTGCGCGAACGCGTCGACAAGCGACGCCCGACCGGCCCGCAGCGACTTGACCTCCGTGCCGGTGAGCGCCATGCCCGCCTCGTACGTGTCGAGGATCGAGTAGTCGTGACGCGCCTTCTTGTTGGAGGCGACCACCTTGCGCCCCTTTTCCCGTGGCATCGGTGCCACCCCCTCTCCTCCAAGGTCCGTGGCGAGCTACCCCACCCGGACAACCGATCATGCTACCTGAATGACAAGGGCCCTCCCGCGCCGTTTATTTCCGGCGCGGGAGGGCCCTTCGGGAGACGACGGGAGGACCCGTGCGGTAGCTAGACCCGCAGGTAGAAGCGCAGGGTGATCCAGGCGGTGGCGGCACTGACCAGGCCACCGACGCCGGCCATCAGCGGGAACACGAACAGGATGTCGCCCCAACTGATCGGCGAGAGCAGACCCTGCAACGCTCTGAGAGACCCGTCGAAGAGCAGATACTTCGCCGCGACAAGGGCCACCAGACCGAGCAGTGAACCGATCAGGCCGGCAACGACGGCCTCCAGCACGAACGGCGCCTGGATGAACCAGTTGGACGCGCCGACCAGCTTCATGACCGCCACCTCACGCCGCTTGCTGTACGCGGCGACCTGGATGGTGTTGGCCACCAGGAGCAGCGCGGCGATAGCCATCACGATCGCGGCGGCAAGGGCGATGTTCTGGATCGCGGTGAGGACGTCGAAGATCTTGTCGAGCAGTCGACTCTGGTCGACGATCTCGTCGACGCCCTCGGTGTCCTTGTACTTGTCGTAGATGTCCTTGTACTGCTCCGGGTTGTTCAGCTTGAGGCGGAACGACTCGGGCAGCTGGTCCGGCTTGACGGCGTTCACCAGGTCCGGAGCGTCCTGGTACATCTCCTGGAACTTCTTGTACGCCTCGTCCTTGTTGACGTAGATGACGTTCTTGACCAGGGGGTCGCCGTCGAGCTGGGCGTTCAGGTCGGTGCGCTGCTGCTCGCTCACCTCCTGGTTCAAGAAGATCGAAACCTCGATGTTCTTGTAGTAGAGGTCCTTCATGTCGTCAACCTGGCGGTACATGAGACCGCTGGCGCCGAGCATGGTCAGCGAGACCGCCATCGTGATGATCATCGCGATGGTCATGGTCACGTTGCGCCACAGTCCGACCAGTACCTCGGACAGGACGTATTTCACGCGCATCGGGATTTCCTCCGGGTCTCCGGCATGAAGTGTTCGTCGTCAGGCTGCGCAGGGGTGGAGCGGGGGCTCACCCGTAGACGCCGCGGGCCTGGTCACGCACGATGCGGCCGCTCTCGATCTCGATGACGCGGCGGCGCATCTGGTTCACGATGTTGGAGTCGTGGGTGACCATCACGACGGTCGTGCCGGTGCGGTTGATCCGGTCCAGCAGGCGCATGATCTCGATCGAGGTGTCCGGGTCCAGGTTTCCCGTCGGCTCGTCCGCCAGGAGGATCAGCGGGCGGTTCACGAACGCCCGGGCGACGGCGACACGCTGCTGCTCACCACCGGAGAGCTCGTGCGGGTAGCGGTGCTCCTTGCCACCGAGACCGACCAGCTCCAGCACCTCCGGCACGACCCGGCGGGCGACCGCCTTGGTCTTGCCGATCACCTCAAGGGCGAACGCCACGTTCTCGTACGCGGTGCGGTTCGGCAGAAGCCGGAAGTCCTGGAAGACGCAGCCGATCGAGCGCCGGAAGTGGGGTCGCTTCCAGGAACGCATCGAGGTGACGTCCTTGCTGTTGACGATGACGCGCCCCTTGTTGGGGGTGACCTCGTGCAGCAGCATTTTGATGATCGTGGACTTGCCGGAGCCGGATGGACCGATGAAGAAGACGAACTCGCCCTTCTCGATCGAGACGGACACGTTGTCGAGCGAAGGCCGGGACGCCTTCGGGTACGTCTTCGTCACTTGCTCAAGCTGAATCACGGGTGGTGAGTCTACGCGGTGTAACAACTTAGCCAAGCCCCACGTCCCGCCGAAGCGGCGCGCGTCGTCGATTCAGGCCTCTACCTGGAGATCGATGACGCGCTCCGCCCGCGCGCCGTCACGCACCGTCGCCGGTCAACTGCCGCTGCTTGCGCCAGCGGATACCGGCTTCGATGAAACCATCGAGCTCGCCGTCGAACACCGCGCTCGGATTGCCGGTCTCCTGCTCGGTTCGGAGATCCTTCACCATCTGATACGGGTGCAGGACGTACGAACGCATCTGGTCGCCCCACGAACCGGCGGCGTTCTCCTTGAGACCCTCCAGCTTGGCCTGCTCCTCCTGGCGCTTGCGCTCCAACAGGCGGGCCTGGAGCACCCGCAGCGCGGATGCCTTGTTCTGTAGCTGGGACTTCTCGTTCTGGCAGGTCACCACGATGCCGGTCGGGATGTGGGTCAGCCGGACCGCCGAGTCGGTGGTGTTGACGCTCTGCCCACCGGGCCCGGAGGAGCGGTAGACGTCGACGCGTACCTCGTTCTCGGGGATGTCGATGTGGTCGGTCTGCTCGGTCACGGGCAGGACCTCGACGCCCGCGAAGCTGGTCTGCCGGCGGCCCTGGTTGTCGAACGGGCTGATCCGGACCAGCCGGTGGGTGCCGGACTCGACGCTGAGGGTGCCGTAGGCGTAGGGCACCTTGACCGCGAAGGTGGCCGACTTCAGGCCCGCCTCCTCGGCGTACGAGGTTTCGTAGACCTCGGTCGGGTAGCCGTGCCGCTCCGCCCAGCGCAGGTACATCCGCAGCAGCATCTCGGCGAAGTCCGCCGCGTCCACGCCGCCGGCGCCGGCCCGGATGGCGACAAGCGCCTCCCGCGAGTCGTACTCGCCGGAGAGCAGGGTGCGGACCTCCATCTCCTGGATGGCCTTGGTGAGCCCGGTGATCTCCACCTCGACCTCGGTCAGCACGCCCGGGTCGGACTCGGCCTCGGCCAGCTCCAGCAGCACGCGGGCGTCGTCGAGCTGGGAACGCAGGCTGCCCAGCTTGCTGATCTCGCCGTTGACGTACGACAGCTGCGAGGTCACCTGCTGCGCCTTGGCCTGGTCGTCCCACAGGTCAGGGGCGGACGCCTCCTGCTCCAGGCGGGCCTTCTCCTCGTGCAGCCGGTCCAGGTTGAGGACGGCCTCGATGTTGCGCAGGGTCGCGTCGAGTTCCTTGAGCTGTTCGGCGTAATCGGCAGCGGTCACGACAGACAAGCGTACTGTGCCGCAGCCGGAGCAGCTCGTTCCGTATGCGAGAACCTGCCGATCATCATCCGGCGGGGGCGGACTTCAGCCAGGACAGCGCCGCCTTGTGGTAGGCGACGGCGAACTCCAGCGCGCTGGCGTCGTACGTCTCGCCGTCCCGTTTGGCGTTCTTGACCTGCTCACGCACCTGCGCCAGGGCCTGGGTGTGGTATTCGTTGGCCGAGGCGTACAGGCCCTTGAGCTGGCTGGCGGAGTGCAGGTTGCCGAAGGCCATCCGGAGCGCGACCGGGTTGCGGATGGTGTCCCGCCCCGGGTTCTCCGCCAGCCAACGGGAGAATGTCCGTTTTCCGCTTGCCGTGAGCGCGTACGGCTGACTCATCCGCGGGCCCGGCTTGCCGAGCCGCACGTAACCCCGCTCGGCAAGCACCGGCAACTCCCGGTAGACCTGACTGCGGGTCATCGACCAGTACGGCGCCAGCCGGCGCTCTGCGGCGGCCATCAGCTGGCCGCCTGTCATGGGACCCTCGTGGAGCAGCCCGAGCAGGGCCGCCGCCGTGGGGTTGACTCCGGATTCCGCCATGCCCGTTACGCTGCCACTTTGCGCTGTCTGCGTCCAGGTTTTGACGGTTTGCCACTCGAACGTCTTCCTATGTGCACTGTCGGCGGCAGACTGTCCGTTGAGGACTATCGATGGATTGGGCCCGCTCGGTCGCCCGCCGACGGCGCTGCGCACGCCGCCGGCGGGCCACCGCAGGTCAGCCCATGTGGGGGTACGTGTGGTCGGTCGGCGGCACGAACGTCTCCTTGATCGTCCGCGGTGACAGCCAGCGGACCAGGTTGAGCCAGGAGCCTGCCTTGTCGTTGGTGCCGCTGGCCCTGGCACCACCGAACGGCTGCTGCCCGACGACCGCGCCGGTCGGCTTGTCGTTGATGTAGAAGTTGCCGGCCGCGTACCGCATCCGCTCGGCGACCGCGTCGATCACCCGGCGGTCGGTGGCGAAGACCGACCCAGTCAGCGCGTACGGGGCGATCGACTCGGCCTGCGCGACCACCTCGTCGAAGCGCGCGTCGTCGAACACGTGCACGCCGAGGATCGGCCCGAAGTACTCGGTGGTGAAGGTCTCGTGGGCGGCGTCGGAGCACTCGAAGAGCGTCGGCCGGACGAAGTAGCCGACCGAGTCGTCGGCGGTGCCGCCGGCCAGCACCCGACAGGAGTCGTCACCGGCGATCAACTCCAACGCGGCGGTGTGCCGGGCGAACGCCTTGTCGTCGATCACCGCGCCGCCGAAGTTACCGAAGTCGGCCACGTCGCCGTACGTCAGCGAGTCGGTGGTGGCGGCCAGGCGGTCCCGCAGCCCACCCTCCCAGAGCGAGCGCGGCACGTACGCCCGGGAGGCCGCCGAGCACTTCTGGCCCTGGTACTCGTAGGCGCCACGGATCAGCGCGGTGTGCAGGGCGTCCACGTCGGCGCTTGTGTGCGCGACAACGAAGTCCTTGCCGCCGGTCTCGCCGACGAGCCGGGGGTAGCCCCGGTACCGGGCGATGTTGTCGCCGACGGTCCGCCAGAGCTGCTGGAAGACCTTCGTCGAGCCGGTGAAGTGGATGCCGGCCAGGTCCGGGTCGGCGAGTACGACGTCGGAGACCTCCTCGCCCCGCCCGGTCACCATGTTGATCACGCCGGGCGGCAGACCGGCGGCCTCGAACAGTCGCATTGTGAAGTGCGCGGCGAACTGCTGGGTCGGGCCCGGCTTCCAGATGACCGTGTTGCCCAGCAGGGCCGGCGCCGACGGCAGGTTGCCGGCGATCGCCGTGAAGTTGAACGGGGTGACCGCGTAGACGAAGCCCTCCAGCGGGCGGTGGTCAAAGCGGTTCCAGACCCCGGGCGAGGAGGCCGGCTGCTCCTCGAGCAGGCGGCGGGCGAAGTGCACGTTGAACCGGAGGAAGTCGATGAACTCGCAGGCCGCGTCGATCTCCGCCTGGATCGCGGTCTTCGACTGACCGAGCATCGTGGCGGCGTTGAGCGTGTCACGCCACGGGCCGGCGAGCAGTTCGGCGGCGCGCAGGAAGATCGCGGCCCGCTCCTCGAACGGCAGCGCCCGCCACATCGGGGCCGCGTCCTTGGCAGCCTTGATCGCGGTACGGGCGTCGTCGTGGGTGGCGTGCGCGGTGACGCCAAGCACGTGGGCGTGCTTGTGCGGCTGCACCACGTTGATCGGATCGCCGCCGGCCATCCGCTGCTCGCCGCCGATGGTCATCGGCAGGTCGATCTTCTCGGCGGCCAGCTCGGTAAGCCTCCGCTGGAGCCGCTCCCGGTCTCCGCTGCCCGGCTCGTAGTTGCGAACCGGCTCGTTGCGTGGCTCGGGTACGGAGAACACGGCGTCCATCAAGGCTCCTGTTGGCGAACTCGACAGCGGTGGCGAAAACCGGACCCACGGGCGACGACCGGACGGCCGGACACCGGGCGCCGCACGGGGTGGCCGGGCAGCGGAGGGACCTCCCGCCGATTCTTTCATGCGGACCTGGTCACCTCACCGTCACCACCGCCCGGCGTCAAGGACCGGTACACCCCTTCCCTCCTTACCGACCTGGCTCGACAAATGAGCCGTACACGGTCTCGCCAGACGGAGCTCCGGAGCGGCCGGGCCAGTCGTACCCGCTGGGCCCGTCCCGGGGTCGACGGGCACTGCGCTGGGCCCGCGTACCCTGAATGGCGGTGACCTGCCGCCTCGAAGGGGAGACGATGACCAAGCAGCCCGGCCGCGCCCCAACCGCGGAGTCGGACCAGCCGGCGGTCGACGCCACCCCCGACGGCCGTCTGGCGCCCGCGCCGGGTGCGGCGGTGCTCGCGCTGGTGGCGCTCGGCTGGCTCGCCGCGATGCTCTGGTCGACGCGGGAGGCCATCACCTCGTCCGCGGCGGGCATCACCGCGATCAGCCTCTCCGCGTTCGCCCTGCCCGGCGTGATCTCGGCCGCGCTGGTGGCCGGGGCCGCCACGGCCCTGGCCTTCGGCAACCTGCTGTCCCGGCGGTACGGCGACTCGATCACCCTGCGGTTCGTCGGCGCGATCGGCGCCGGAATGGTGGTCGGGCTGTCCGCCGCGCTGGCCATCAACCTCACCTACTTCGACACCTCGACCACAAACGTGATCGCCGGCACCACCGCAGCCGCCGCGATCATCGGTGGCGCGGTCGCCGGCGCGCGTACGGCCCCGGCGGTCGGAGCGGTGGTGACCGCCGCACTGGGCACGCTGATCTTCGTGGTCGCGTTCAGCCGCGCCCGGGACCCTCTGTTCAACCTCTTCGGCGCGGGTGACACCCAGCAGTCACTGGTGGACGCCGCCAAGTGGGTGTCGCGCACCGAATCGCTCCTGGCCGGGCTGCTCGCCGGGCTGCTCGCCTTCGGCTACCTCACCTGGGCGCGACGGCGTGCCCTGCGCCGCGACCCGGGCACGGCAGCGCTGCGCTGGCCCGCGTACCTGCTCGCCGGCGCCGGGCCGGGGCTGCTCCTGCTGCTCGCCGAGGCGATCATCCGGATCGGCGGCAGGTCACTTCTGGACCTGGCAAGCGCGCTCAGCGAGGCGGACGCCGTGGCTCAGACCTCGCTGGGCACCTCGCGGGTGGACAACGGCATCTGGGTGCTGTTCGTCGGGGCGCTTACCGCGCTCATCGCGTTCGGCCGCACGCTCGGTCCGACCCCCGACGACGAGCCGGATGCCCCCACCGGTCCTGCCGCCACTCCTGCGGCCACTCCCGCCGCCGGGACGGACCAGACCGACCGGGCTGAGCCGACCGATCCGGACGAGGTCGACGCGGACAGTGCCGACGCCGACCCGGCGAGGGTCGATCCGGCCCGCTGACCGACCAATACGGTCCCGGCCCAAGCGGCCCACTGGCTGCTTCCGGCCGGCTCGCTCGGCCCGCCGGACACGGCGCTTCAGGCGCCGGATGCCTGGTTCAGTCCGTGGCGCGGAGCAGCAGATCCAACTCCGTCACGTCGTACCACTCCAGCTCGTGGTCCTCGGCCCCGTCGACGGTGAACTGCGCGTCCGGGTCGCCAGCGTCGGCCTCGGCCACCACGTCGGCCGCCGCGGCGACCTCCGCGACGGCGTCCGCGCCGTCCACGTGGAGCGCCGCGACAGCGCCCACCGGCACGGTGTCAGCCAGCGTCACAGTGCTGGAACCCAGCTCACCGTCACCCCGTCCGATCACTGCCGGGGGCAGGTCGACCGAGACGACCACCCGGCGGCGTGGCGCGGCCGGGTCGGCCCGGAGCAGGTGCAGCGCGTCCTGGGCGGCCCTGGTGAACGCGACGTACTCCAGTTCCTCCTCGTCGCCCTCCGCGTACCACTCGCGCAGCGCCGGAGTCACGGCGTGCGCCCGGTCGGTGGTCAGCCCCTGCTCGCGCAGGCGGGCCAGCATCGGTACGGTCGCCGGCACGTACACCCGGACAAGCTCGTCGGTCACCGGTCGTCTCCCTGCTCGATCCTCCACCGGCGGCTGCCGGCACGGGCGCAGATCATGCCGCACGCCGTGATCGTCATACACCTCGCCCGCGGTCGGTGGAAGTTTCCCGACGGTGTGTCCGCCGGAGGATGGCACACCTCATTGGCCGGTCAGTGCTGGGCGGCAGAGCCTGTCGATGGCAAACTGAGGCAAACGACATCAAGACCGGGAGTGATTGTGGAGCCGAGGTTCCTGCTGCTGTCCGACGTGGCCGCCGAGCTGAACGTGTCGGACTCGCAGGTCTACCACATGGTTCGCAGCGGGGAACTGCCGGCAATCAAGATCGGCGGACGCGGGCAGTGGCGGGTCGAGCGCGCCCGGCTGGAGGAGTACATCGCCCAGAAGTACGCCGAAACCGCCGACTGGGTACGCGGCAACCCCCTCGTCGACCGCGACCCGGAGTAGCCATTTTGCTTCAACGCGCCATTGACCGGGGCCGTTCAATCGCTCAGAATCGAGCTTGTCGGAGGCAAACGTAGGCAAACGCAAGATCAAGGGAGCAGCCATGACCGAGCGGCGACCCGGTTCCTCCCGACCACCAGTGCGGCTGCGTCCCGTCCCGCCGATCGACCCGCCGTACCCGGACGAGGCCTACTGGCCCACCCACGGCCAACTCGCCCTCGATCTGTTCGCCGCGAACCGGCCGGACCCGGTCCGGCCGGCGGAGCGTCGCACGGCCCTGCGCCGGGTGCCCACCCGACCCGACACCCATCCGGGTGCCCCGCTGCCACCCGCAACAGCCCCCGAGGCGACCCGGGCCGCGCACCGCTTCGTCGGCACCTGCCTGGAGGTGGTCAACGGCTACCGGTCGCCGGCACAGCTACGCCCACTGCTCGACCCCAGTCAGGCAAGTGACCTGCTCACCGAACTGGCCCGCGCCACCAACCGGGCCGGGTCGAACCGCCGCCGGGCAGCACGGGCGGCAGTGCGCCTGCTCCGCGTACGCGTCTGCGAGCCCCGGGAAGGCGCCGTCGAGGGGGCCGCCGTCCTCACCGGCGTGGGTGGTCAGAGCTGGGCTATCGCCCTGCGGCTGGAACACCGCCGGGGCCGCTGGCTCTGCACTGCCCTCCACGTCCTCTGACAGCGCCTCGCAGGTGCGCGGCCGCAAGGGCCACACCAGACAGAGGTGGACACCGACACGGACGCGCCCACCGGTACGAGTACGCGCCCCCGGAAGAGGCGTGTACTGGCGAGGGCCAGCCCCGGCCGAAGGCCGCACCCTACGACGCCACCCACCCACGAGGGCTGCGCACCCAAGAGCGTGCGCGTACTGGGCGCCCGCCTCCGGCGAAGGCCGCACCCCTGCGATGCCGCCCACCAATGAGGGGCTGCGGCACAACCCACCCGACCAACAAAGAGCGAAATACTCCTTCCGGGTCAAATGCCTCGCGGCGACAGGGCAGCCCGGCCCTGACACCGAACTGGGGCGTGTGATCCACTCGGCTTCCTTGAAATCGGGGTATCACCCAAAGGCGGACACCCCGATTTCAAGGAAGCCGTGATGATCTTGGGCACAGGGCGGGAGCGGAGGCGCAGCGCGGGCGCGGAGGGCGAGGCGCGGCGCGGACGCAGGGCGCGGACGTAGGGCGCAGCGCGAGGCGGGCGCAGCGCGAGGCGGGCGCAGCGCGAGGCTCGGCCTGGGCACACGCCGACCAGCCCACGCCCGCCGATCCGCCCACGCACGCGACCAGCGCACGCACGCCGATCCGCCCACGCACGCGACCAGCGCACGCACGCCGACGGGCCCCGGCCTTGGTGGCTGGGGCCCGTCGGGCTTGCTTTCGGTCAGTTGCCGCCGTTGGGGGCGCCGTGGCAGCGCTTGTACTTGCGGCCCGAGCCGCAGGGGCACGGCGCGTTGCGGGACGGGCCGTTGCTCGCCTCGGCCTGGTTCGCGGCGGACCGGCGGGCGCCGGCTGACGGGACCGCAGGCCCACGCAGCCCGGAGCCCGGCCGCTGTGGGGCGGACGGGGCGGTACGGCCCGGTGCCGCCGGGGCACCCTGCGCCGGGCGGCCCACGCCGAGGGCAGGCGCCTGCTGGCTTTCCTGCTCGACGGCGACCGCACCGGGGCTGGCGTCGCCGTCGATGGTCGGGGCGGAGTATTGCAGGCCCTGTCGCCGTGGCGCCCGGTCGAGGCCCTTGGCCCGGATCTCCACCGGCTTGTCGAGCAGCTTGACCTCTTCGGTCTCCTCGGTGGTCTCGGGTTCGGCGACCTGGACTTCCATGTTGTAGAGGAAGCCGACGGTCTCCTCCTTGATGCCATCCATCATGGTGGCGAACATGTCGAAGCCCTCGCGCTGGTACTCCACCACCGGGTCACGCTGGGCGTACGCCCGAAGGCTGATGCCCTCCTGCAGGTAGTCCATCTCGTACAGGTGCTCGCGCCACTTTCGGTCGATCACCTGGAGCAGGACCATCCGCTCGAGCTGACGCGTCCCCTCGGCGCCGAGCTGCTCCTCGCGGCGGTCGTACGCGGCGTGCGCGTCGTCCTTGAGTCGGGCGATCAGGAAGTCGGCGTCCATGCCGGAGCGGGAACCGCCGGCCTCCTCCTCCATCTCCTCGATGGTCACGCCGACGGGGTAGAGCTGCTTGAGGCTGGACCAGAGCTGCTCGAGGTCCCAATCCTCGCCGTAGCCCTCGGAGGTGGCACCGCGCACGTACGCCTCGACGGTTTCGTCGATCATGCTGCGGACCTGCTCGGACAGGTCTTCGCCGTTGAGCACCCGCAGCCGCTCGGCGTAGACGACCTGGCGCTGCTTGTTGAGCACCTCGTCGTACTTGAGAACGTTCTTGCGGATCTCGGCGTTCTGACCCTCGATCTGGGCCTGGGCGCTCTTGATCTGGCGGGTGACCATCTTGGACTCGATGGGCACGTCCTCGGGGATGTTGAAGCGCTCCATCACCGCCTCGACAGCGCCGGCCCGGAAGCGTCGCATCAGCTCGTCCTGGAGCGACAGGTAGAAGCGGGACTCGCCCGGGTCACCCTGCCGGCCGGCGCGACCACGCAGCTGGTTGTCGATCCGTCGGGACTCGTGCCGCTCGGTGCCCAGCACGTAGAGGCCACCGGCGGCGGCGACCTCCTCCGCCTCGGCGTCGCAGGCCTGCTTCCACGTGGGAAGGACCTCCTCCATCGCCTTGGCGTACTCCTCCTCGTTCTCCAGCGGGTCGAGGCCACGCTGACGCAGCTCGTTGGCCGCGAGGAACTCGGGGTTGCCGCCGAGCAGGATGTCGGTGCCACGACCGGCCATGTTTGTGGCGACTGTGACCGCGCCCTTACGCCCGGCCTGGGCGACGATCTCGGCCTCGCGGGCGTGGAACTTGGCGTTGAGCACGTTGTGCGGGATGCCCCGGCGGCGCAGCAACTGGGAGAGGATCTCGGAGTTTTCCACCGAGACGGTGCCGACGAGCACGGGCTGGCCCATCTGGTGCCGCTCGGCGATGTCCTCGATGACGGCGTTGAACTTGGCCTTTTCGGTCTTGTAGATGACGTCCGGCCGGTCCTCACGGACCATCGGGCGGTGGGTCGGGATGCTCACGACGCCGACCTTGTAGACCTTGTTGAACTCGCCGGCCTCGGTCTGCGCCGTACCGGTCATGCCGGACAGCTTGTTGTAGAGGCGGAAGTAGTTCTGGAGGGTGATGGTGGCCAGGGTCTGGTTCTCCTGCTTGATCTCCACCCCCTCCTTGGCCTCGATCGCCTGGTGCATGCCCTCGTTGTAGCGACGGCCGTGCAGGATGCGACCTGTGAACTCGTCGACGATCAGGACCTCACCGTCGTTGACGATGTAGTCCTTGTCGCGCTTGTAGAGCTCCTTGGCCTTGATGGCGTTGTTGAGGTAGCCGACCAGCGGGGTGTTCACCGACTCGTACAGGTTGTCGATGCCGAGGCGGTCCTCCACCTTGGCGACACCGCGCTCGGTCACCGCGATGGTGCGCTTGGAGTAGTCGACCTCGTAGTCGCCCTCGCCGTCGGTGCCGGGCTGGAGCCGGGCCACCACTCCGGCGAACTCGCCGTACCAGCGGGCCGAGTGCTCGGCGGGGCCGGAGATGATCAGCGGGGTACGCGCCTCGTCGATGAGGATCGAGTCGACCTCGTCGACCACCGCGAAGTTGTGCCCGCGCTGGACCAGCTCGTCGTGCGACCAGGCCATGTTGTCGCGCAGGTAGTCGAAGCCGAACTCGTTGTTGGTGCCGTACGTGATGTCGCACTCGTACGCGGCCCGGTGCTCGCTGGCCGGACGGTTGGGAAGCACCACGCCGACGGTCAGGCCGAGGAACTCGTGCACCCGACCCATCCAGGCGGCGTCGCGCTGGGCGAGGTAGTCGTTGACGGTGACCACGTGCACGCCGTCGCCGGAGAGCGCGTTGAGGTAGACGGCCATGACCGAGGTCAGCGTCTTGCCCTCACCGGTCTTCATCTCGGCGATGTTGCCGAAGTGCAGCGCCGCGCCGCCCATGACCTGGACGTCGTACGGTCGCTGGCCGAGCACGCGGGCAGACGCCTCGCGGGCCACCGCGAACGCCTCCGGCAGGAGGTCGTCGAGGGTCTCGCCGTCGGCCAGCCGTTCCCGGAACTGTTCGGTCATGCCGGCCAGTTCCTCGTCGGTGAGGTTGACGTAGTCGTCCTCGATCGAGTTGACGGCGGCGGCGATGGCCTTGAGCCGGCGCACCATACGGCCCTCGCCTGCGCGAAGGACCTTTTCCAGAATCGACACGGATCAACGCTCCCCTAGACGGTCTCGAACCATCGTAGGCGCTCCCCGGGCGCAATGGTCACTGGTGGCGGCGGTCCATCCCGCCGAACCCGACATAACTC
This sequence comes from Micromonospora sp. DT41, assembly GCF_049841715.1. Classification (NCBI taxonomy): domain Bacteria; kingdom Bacillati; phylum Actinomycetota; class Actinomycetes; order Micromonosporales; family Micromonosporaceae; genus Micromonospora; species Micromonospora sp. DT41. Next base: position 247,323 of record NZ_JBNCKU010000001.1, read on the forward strand.
GCGCACGAGGTGCGGCCAGGACGATATCCGGTTACGCCGTCGGCGAACGTTCCGGCACGATGCACGAGTGAGCGATCGGAAGATCATCGAGGACGGGTTGCTGCTGCGGCCCTGGCAGGAGGCGGACGCCGACGCGGTGCACCGCGCATGCCAGGACCGCGACATCCAGCGCTGGACCACTGTGCCGCGGCCGTACCGGCGGGAGCACGCGCGCAGCTTCGTCACGGAACTCAGCGGACGGGCCTGGGCGGAGGGCACCGGGGCGCCGTTCGCGGTCTGCGACCCGACCAGCGGGGAACTGCTCGGCTCCTGCGGGCTGATCTCCATCGACGGCAACGGCACCGGCGAGGTCGGCTACTGGACGGCACCCTGGGCGCGCGGGCGGAACGTGATGGTCCGTGCCACCCGGGCGCTGGCCCGCTGGTCGTTCGGGACGCTCGGCCTGCGCCGGCTGATCTGGCAGGCCGAGGTGGGCAACCACGCCTCCCGGCTTGTCGCGCTCCGCGCCGGATTCCGGATCGACGGCCGGCTGCGGCTGGCCGGGTCGGCATCGGACGGCGGCGGCCCGGAGGGCTGGATCGGCACGCTGCTGCCCGGCGAGGTGCCCGAGCCGGGGTCCACCGGACCGGCCGGCCCCGGCACCCTTGTCGCCCGCCGGGCCGCCGTGTTCGGCCGCCCGCAGCCGACCCTCTTCGCCACGGCCGGGGCCGGTGAGCTGCGGCTGCGGCCGATGGAGGAGCAGGACCTGGACGCCGTGGTGCTCACCTGCCGGGACCCGGAGACCATTCGCTGGACCACGGTCCCGGACCCGTACCAGCGCGCCGACGCACAGGGCTATCAAGGTTTCGGCCAGGCCGCCTGGGCTCGGGGGGACGCCGCCTGTTTCGTCATCGCCGACCCCGACGACAGGTACGTCGGCTCGCTCGACCTTCGCCTCTCCCCCGCTGATCCGCTGCTCGCCGACGTGGGCTTCATGACCGCCCCGGCGGCCCGTGGCCGGGGTTACCTGCCGGCCGCGCTGCTCGCGCTCAGCGCCTGGGGGTTCACCACGCTGGGCCTGGCGCGGATCGAGTGGAAGGCGAACGTGGGCAACAACGCCTCCCGCCGGGCCGCCGAGAAGGCGGGCTTCGGGTTCGAGGGGATCGCCCGTGGCGGAGTGTCGCACCGGGGTGAACGGGTCGACGCCTGGGTGGGCGCGCTGCTCGCCGAGGACCTGGCGTGACAGGAGAGAAGGTCGTCGAGGCGTACGGGCTGCGGCTGCGGCAGTTCCGGGCCGACGACATCGCGGACGTGGTCGACGGCTGCGCGGACCCGCTCAGCCAGCGGTTCGTCACGAGCCTGCCGGCGCCGTACACCGAGGTCGACGCCCGTTGGTGGATCGAGGCGGGCGCGCCCGCGGCCTGGACCGGTGGCGGCACCGCGTACGCCATCGCGGACCCGGCCACCGACCGGCTGCTCGGCGGGGTCGGCCTGAACTATCCGGTGCCCGACCGTGGCCAGGTCGAGATCGGCTACTGGGTACGGCCGTCGGCGCGCGGGCGCGGGGTGGCCACTGCCGCCACCCGCGCGTTGAGCGAGCACGCGTTCGCCGCCGGAGCGATCCGGCTGGAACTGCTGACCGAGCCGGAGAATGCGCCCAGCCAGCGGGTCGCGCTGGCCGCCGGCTACCGGTACGAGGGCCTGCGTCGGTCCGCCGGCCGGTCCCGGGACGGCGGTCGGCACGACCTGCTGGCATGGGTACGCCTCGCCGAGGACCCGCCCGGCCCGACTGCCCGCCTGCTGCCCGACCTGCCCGACGGTGTGCTCACCGATCAGGTGGTGGCGCTGCGCCGGCTCGGGCCGGACGACGCGGAGCTGATGTACCGGCTGCACAGCCGGCCGGAGGTGGTGGCGAACCAGGCGCCGCCGGTGCCGCCGGCGCGGGAGTCGATCGAGCGGCGCTGCGCGACGGCGGAGAGCGCCTGGCTGACCGGCGACATCGCCCGGCTGCTGATCACCGACGTGGCCACCGGGGAGCCGGCGGGCAGTTGCGGGCTGTCGTATTCGGACGTGGGCAGCGGTGAGGGGTCGATCGGCTACGCGCTGCTGCCGGGCTGGCGTGGCCGGGGGTACGCCACGCGGGCGGTGCGGCTGCTCGCCGGTTGGGCGTTCGGGCGGGCCGGCATGGCGCGGCTGACCGCCGGCACGGTGCCGGAGAACACCGCCTCGCACCGGGTGTTGGAGCGGGTCGGGTTCCAGCGCGAGGCACTGCAACGGGGTCGTCTGCCCGGACTGGCCGGCACCCGTCTGGACGACCTGACCTGCGCGCTGCTGCCGGACGAGCTGCGCTGACTGATCATGGAGTTGTGGTGGGGAAACACGCCCACCACAACTCCATGATCATTGCTGGTTACTGGTCGGTGGCGAGGGAGATGATGCCGTAGTCGTAGGCGTGCCGTCGGTAGACGACGCTGGGGCGGCCGGATTCCTTGTCCTGGAACAGGTAGAAGTCGTGGCCGACAAGTTCCATCTCGAACAGCGCGTCGTCGATAGTCATCGGCTCCGCCGGGTGCACCTTCTCCCGGGCGATGTGCCACGGCTGCTGGTCGTCGTGCTCCTCCTCGACCCGCTCGACGACGGCGGTGCCGGCACGGGCACCGTCACCCGGCGCGCTCAGCGGGGCGGCCACCAGGTCCGCGACCGGCAGGCCTGCGGTGGCGGCGGCGACAGAGATCGGCGCGTGCCGACCCCGGTGTACGCGGCGGCGGTCGGCCGCGCGGCGCAGGCGGGTGTCGAGCTTCGCGATGGCGGCGTCGAGCGCGCTGTAGAAGTCGTTCGTGCAGGCCTCGGCCCGGATCACCGGGCCTCGCGAAACGCAGGTGATCTCCACCCGCTGGCAGTGGTCGGCCTGGCGCGGATTGCGCTCGTGGAACAGCTCGACATCGATGCGAATAAGTTTATGGTCGTAGCGTTCGACCTTTGCGAGTTTCTCGGCTACGTGCACCCGGTAATGGTCCGGCACTTCGACGTTGCGGCCCTTGACCACGATGTCCATGCGACCTCCCTTGATTTCGGCCGTCTTCGATCCGGTTTCCCGGTCGCACGCCGTGGGGAGACCCGCTGGCGTCGACCGGTCAATACGGCTACGCCTCCTCTCACCGCCGGGGGCGGGATGGACCGACCTTCCTACCCCCGACAACGAAACGCTAACTCTTGTTTGCCCGGCAGTCACCCCATGTTGCCAACACCACCAAGGAATTTCCGCAGCCCATACACCAACAGGTGAAACGGAAACACTGTCGGTTACAAATGGTGTCTTTTCTCGGTCGCGGCGAGCACCGCGGCGACAGTGGGCGCCCACCCGGCCGTCGCCAACACCCGGGCCGCCGCGGCGAGGGTGACACCTGTGGTGACGATGTCGTCGAGCAACACCACGACGGGTACGTCGCCAGGCATGCCGCCGCGCGCCACCCCGGCCCGGGGACGGAACGCCGCCTCGGCCGCCGCCGCCCGGCCCGCGCTGTCAAGCGTCACCGAGTCGGGCCGGGGCATCGCGCGCAGCGGCCGGTGCACCCGTACCGGCCAGCCACAGTGACTCAGCCGCGCCGCGCAGTGCCGGGCCAACCGGTCCAGGTGGTCGCCAAAGCGGGCCCGGGCCGCCGCCGCGGTGTCCGGAACCGGCACCAGCGCAATCGGCCGGACCTCGCCGACCGCAGCCGCGACCACCTCGGCGAGTAGCGCGCCGAGCGGGCGGGCCAGCCCGTGCCGGCCGTGTTCCTTGTACGCCAGCAAAGCCTCGCGCAGCGGGCCGGCGTACGGGCCGAGGGCTGCGCAGGGCGGCAGGCCGGGCGGGGCGGGAGTCGGCCGCACCGACCGGGGGCGCAGGGCGGCCAGAGCCGTCACGCAGGCGGGGCAGACCCCGTGCCGCATTCCCGGGTGGCGCTCCCGGCAACCCGCGCAGTCGGCGGGCAGGACCAGGTCGGCGAGGTCCGCCCAGAGCCCGCGCACGGCGTCAGTAGAGGAAGAACGGGGCGGACGGGTTGCTCGGGCGTACGCCGGCCGGCGGCGCGACGATGTCGCGCACACGGTCGGGCTCGATCCGCTCGAACGGGCTGCTGCGGTAGGCCACCTTGTTCGCCTCGTACATGTACGCCCCGCTGGGCACGCGCACACTGCGGTTCGTGGGGTACGCCGCCAGGTGGGTGACCTTGGCGCCAACGTCGGTACGCAGCGGGGTCTGCACGGCGCCGTCCACGCTGATCTCGTAGATCGCCGGCTGGCCCGCCGACCCGGCCACCACCAGCCGATCCTCCCCGATCCAGTCCACCGCCGTCAGGCCGCTCAGCGAGGTCACCAGCGCCCGAGGCGGACCGATGGACACGCTGCTGCCCGCACCGTCCAGGTTGACCGCCGCCACATAGAGCCGACCCTCGGCGATCAACGCGATCCGCTGCCCGTCCAGCGCGGCGGCCACGGCGGTCACCCCGGCCGAGGGCAGGTTGAGCGGCACCTCGAACATTCGGGCGGCCTCGTCGAAGCGGTAGAGGCGGCCGTCGGCCACCACAAGGCCCTGCGCGGAGCGGGAGTCGACAGTGCGCAGCCAGACCGGGCGGCTGATCGAGGCGTACTCCGTGGCGCTGCGGTTGACGATCTCCACCGGCACGGCGCCGGCGCCCACCGCGAGCCGCTGCCGGTCCTTGCCGCCTGTCACCACCATCGCGGCGAGGATCCGGTTGTTGGCGGCCCGGGCGAGGCCTGCGGAGACGACGTTGCGATTGACCCCGCCCGCCAACGGGACCTGGCCGCTGAGTTCGCCGACGAAGTCGAGCGGACGGATGGCGCCCTCGTAGACGCCGAACCGCTGCGGGCCCTCCGTCACCGGGTAGAGCGGCTGGGCGATCCGGCGGTCGCTCAGGTTCTGCACGGGCTGGGAGTTGTTACGGATCTTCAACTCCAACTCGCCCGGCAGGTCGCCAAGCGACCAGGCGAGCTGGGTGATCAGTTGGTCGACCCGGTTCTGGTCGTCACCGGACATGTCCAGGTTGACCTCCCAGCGGCCGTTCGCGCCGGTGGCATTGTTGATCAATTCGGTGCCGTCGGGCAGCCCGACGACGCCCTGGCGCAGCCATTCCGACGGGCCGCCGACCAGCCACTTCACCACCTCGTTGACCCGGCGCTCGTCGGGCACCGCCAGTGGCAGGTAGCGCTGGTCGGGCACCAGCCGGGTGCGGTCGGAACTCCAGAAGTAGATCGACTCGTCCTGGTAGTACTGCTGGAGCGCCACGTCGCTGAGCAGCAGGACGTTCGGCGGATCCAGGACGTACAGGCCGGCGCGCTCGTCACTGTCGGTGCCGCCGAGCGCCGCGCTGCGCAGCCGGAACTCGTACTCCGTCTCGGTCGCCACCGGCGGCGCCAGGGTGCCGTTGGTCCGGAGTACGCCGATCTGCTGCACGGCGATCTTGACGGTGGTGGTCGAGTCGCTGTTGAGGGTGAAGACCGACTCCCCCAGCCGGACCACTGTCAGCGCGACCTCGCTGCCCTTCTTCACCTGGAGGCGGGACTTGTGCTCGGGGGCGAGAAACTGCGTGACACGTTCGTAGGCCCGGTCCGGCTCGCCCGCGGCAGCGGACAGGAAGTTACGCACGAACGCCTCGTTGTCGCTGCCGCTCGCCGTACGCGAGGGCGGCTCGCTGCGCCGACCGTTCACCGACCCGGCCTCGGTCGCGGTGCCAGCCTTGCCGTCCACCCGCACGTCGGACTCCGTCGGGATGCCGCACCCGGCGCTGAGCATCAGCGCCGCGCTGAACGCGCCGAGCAGCGGCCGGACCCTCACGACCGCACCTCAGCCGGCTGCTCGTCCCCAGCAGGCACCGGGCCGACAGTCAGCACTCCGCCCGTGCCGGCCTCGATGGCCAGCGGACCGCCGTCGCGAGGACCACCGAACGGCAATGCCGCGTCGGCGGGCACCAGGCGCAGCGGTGAAGTCGTCAGCCGGTCACCGGCACGGGCCGGCAGCGTGAGCCGGAACTGGGCGCCCTGCCCGGGCGCGCCCCACGCCTCCAGCCAACCGCCGTGCAGGCGGGCGTCCTCCAGGCTGATCGACAGGCCCAGCCCGGTGCCTCCGGTCTGCCGGGCCCGGGACGGGTCCGCCCGCCAGAACCGGTTGAACACCAGCTTCTCCTCGCCCAGCTTCAGCCCCACCCCATGATCACGTACGGTGATCGCCACTGCGGTGTCGTCGATGCCCAGGGTGATCAGCACCGGCCGGGCCTCACCGTGCTCGACGGCATTGCCGACCAGGTTGCGCAACACCCGCTCGACGCGGCGCGGGTCGACCTCGGCGATCACCGGGGTGCCCGGCAGATCCAGCTCGATGGGTACGCCCACCCGCTCGGCCAGACCGGCCAGCCGATCGACCACCCGGTGCACCACAGGCACCAGGTCGGTGGGTTCGGCGTCCAGCATGGCGAAACCCGCGTCGAACCGGCTGATCTCCAGCAGGTCGGTGAGCAGCTCCTCGAAGCGGTCCAGCTCGGCCTGGAGCAGCTCGGCGCTGCGGGCCACCGCCGGGTCGAACTCGTCGCGCTCGGCGAAAATCAGGTCGGCGGCCATCCGGACCGTGGTCAACGGGGTACGCAGCTCGTGCGACACGTCGGAGGTGAACCGGCGCTGCAATCGCGACATCTCCTCCAGGCGCAGGATCTGCCGTTGCAGGTTTGTCGCCATCTGGTTGAACGAGGCGGCGAGCAGGGCGAGGTCGTCCTCGCCGTTGACCACCATCCGCTGGTCGAGCAGGCCTGCGGAGAGCCGCTGGGCGGTACGCGCGGCGACCCGGACCGGGTTGACCACCAGCCGGGTGACGAGCGCGGCGAGCAGCCCGAGCAGGACCACCAGGGCGATGCCGGTGCCGACGACTGTGGCTCGCGCGTCGGCAGCGGTGGCGTCCTGCCGGGTCAGCGGCACGAGGTAGTAGAGCTCGATCTGGCCGAAGCGGGTCGGCACCGGCGAGCCGTACACAAGGTATTTGGTCGGTTCGCCGGTGAGCCGCCCGGTGCGGATCTGGCTTGCCACCTGGCCGCTGGCGACCGCGGCCCGCAACTCGTCGCTGATCAGCGGCTGGACGTTCGCCGCCGGCGCGGTGCGGGTCTGGATGATTGTCGGGTAGTCGGCGGCGGTGATGGCCACCACCACCCCGCTGGTCTGCTGTGGGTCGCCGCCGGCCAGGTAGTTGACGGTGTTGTCGATCGTCTCCTGGAGCTGCGCCTCCTGGGGCTGGCCATAGAGGGAGACCTGCCTGGCGGCATAGCTGGCGCCACTGTTCACCCGCTGCCGGACGTCGGTGCGGGCGTTGTCGAGCAGGATCGTGGTGATCTTGTCAGCGATCAGGTACGCGAAACCGCCGACCAGCAGGCTGGACGCGACGAGCGTGATGGTCACCACCCGCACCTGGAGTGAGCGGCGCCAGGTCTGGTGCACCCGGGCCGCCAACCGGCCGACCCGGCCACTCAACTCATGCCACAGGACCCGGCCAGCGTGGGGCCGGGGGGAATCCGTGGTCTGCGGGGGCGGGGAGGTCGACACAGTGTGACCAGGCTATCCGGTCCCCGCCTTGTAGCCCACGCCCCGCACGGTGAGGATGATTTCCGGCCGCTCCGGGTCCGGCTCGATCTTGGCCCGCAGCCGCTGGACGTGCACGTTGACCAGCCGGGTGTCGGCCGCGTGCCGGTAGCCCCACACCTGTTCCAACAGCACCTCGCGGGTGAAGACCTGACGCGGCTTTCGGGCGAGTGCGACAAGCAGGTCGAACTCCAGCGGAGTCAGCTTCACCTCCTCGTCGTTGCGGCTGACCGTGTGGGCGGGCACGTCGATGGTGATCTGGTTGCCGGGCGGCCCGATGGTAAGCATCTCCGGCGCCACGTCCTCGCCCCGACGCAGCCGGGCCCGCATCCGGGCCACCAGCTCCTTGGGCTTGAACGGCTTCACCACGTAGTCGTCGGCGCCGGACTCCAGGCCGAGGACCACATCCACGGTGTCGCTCTTGGCGGTCAGCATGACGATCGGCACGCCCGACTCGGCCCGGATCGACCGCGCCACGTCGATACCACTCATTCCGGGCAACATCAGGTCGAGAAGGACGATGTCGGGTCGACTGTCGCGAAACGCCGCCAATGCCCGCTCTCCGTCGGCCACGAACGATGGCAGGAAACCCTCGCTGCGCAGCACGATGCCGAGCATCTCGGCGAGCGCGGGGTCGTCGTCGACCACCAGTACCCGGGCTCTCATGGGATTAATATTGCATCCCCGTTCAGATCGGTGGGACCGGCGTCACCCGGCACGGATGGTGCCGCCGACGCATACACACCGCGATCCCGCGGCGGCGGCGCCACGGGATTCGGGGCCGGCACCCGGATGAATCCCGGTCCGGCTGCCACCATGATCCCCCGTGAACACCGTCCAGCGCCACCGCTGTTCCCGGCCGGTCGGCGCTGTCGCGATCCGGACGCTGTTCTGGTCGCCGGACAACCGGATGACGGTTGCCTCCGGCCGACTGTGGGAGGATCCCGCCGTGAAGGCTTTCCTGCCGTGGCTGGCGGTGCTGGCCGTGGTGCTGCTGCTCAGCGCGCTACGCCAGCGGGCGCTCGCCACCGCCGTGTCGCTCGGCTGGCTGGCCTGGTGCGTCTGGACCTGGTTCCGCCCCACCCGCCGCAACTCCAGGCCCGGCTGATCGAGTACGGAAACGACGAACCGGGCCGGCTGCCAGTGGCAGCCGACCCGAACCTGGTGTCGATCAGTAGCGGTAGTGGTCCGGCTTGAACGGGCCCTCCTGGGAGACACCCAGGTACGCGGCCTGCTCCTTGGTCAGCGTGCTCAGCTTGGCGCCGAGCGCGCCCAGGTGCAGACGGGCCACCTTCTCGTCCAGGTGCTTGGGCAGCACGTAGACGCCGATCGGGTAGTCGTCGGTCTTGGTGAACAGCTCGATCTGGGCGATCGTCTGGTTGGCGAACGAGTTCGACATGACGAAGCTCGGGTGGCCGGTGGCGTTGCCCAGGTTGAGCAGGCGTCCCTCGGAGAGCACGATGATGGCGTGCCCGTCGGCGAACCGCCACAGGTCGACCTGCGGCTTGATGTTGATCCGCTCGACGTCGGAGCGCTTGGCCAGGCCGGCCATGTCGATCTCGTTGTCGAAGTGGCCGATGTTGCCGACGATGGCCTGGTGCTTCATCCGGGCCATGTGCTCGTTGGTGATGACGTCGAAGCAGCCGGTGGCGGTGATGAAGATGTCGGCCTGCTCGACAACGTCGTCCAGGGTCGCGACCTGGTAGCCGTCCATCGCCGCCTGGAGTGCGCAGATCGGGTCGACCTCGGTCACCACGACCCGGGCGCCCTGGCCACGCAGCGACTCGGCGCAGCCCTTGCCCACGTCGCCGTAACCCATGACGACTGCCATCTTGCCGCCGATCAGCACGTCGGTGGCCCGGTTGATGCCGTCGATGAGCGAGTGCCGGCAGCCGTACTTGTTGTCGAACTTGCTCTTGGTGACCGAGTCGTTGACGTTGATGGCCGGGAAGAGCAGAGTGCCGGCGCGGTGCATCTCGTAGAGCCGGTGCACGCCGGTGGTGGTCTCCTCGGTGACGCCCTTGATGCCGGACGCGATCCGGGTCCAGCGCTGGTTGTCCTCGCCCAGCGAACGGTGCAGCAGTTCGAGGATGACCGCGTACTCCTCGGAGTCGGCGGACTCGACCGGCGGCACGGCACCGGCCTTCTCGAACTCGGCGCCCTTGTGCACGAGCAGCGTGGCGTCGCCGCCGTCGTCGAGGATCATGTTCGGGCCCTGCCCGTCGGGCCAGGCGAGCACCTGCTCGGTGCACCACCAGTACTCCGGCAGCGTCTCGCCCTTCCAGGCGTACACCGGAACGCCGGCGGGGGCCTCGGGGGTGCCGTCGGGGCCGACGACGATCGCCGCGGCGGCGTGGTCCTGGGTGGAGAAGATGTTGCAGGACGCCCAGCGGACCTGCGCGCCGAGCGCGACAAGCGTCTCGATCAGGACGGCGGTCTGGATGGTCATGTGCAGCGAGCCGGTGATCCGTGCGCCGGCGAGCGGCTGCGCCTCGGCGAACTCCCGACGGATCGCCATCAGGCCGGGCATCTCGTGCTCGGCGAGCTGGATCTCCTTACGCCCGAACTCGGCGAGCGACAGATCCGCCACCTTGAAGTCGCCATCGGCGAGCGTGCTCGGCCGGGCCTCGGTCGGCGCGCCGCTGGCGGACGCCGGGAGGGTGCTGGTCATGAATGCTCCTGTCGAACGATGTCTACGCCGACCCTCCACCTTACGCGCGCCGGCGCCGGTCGCCCGGGGGACGGTCTGCGGACAGCGCACGGGGCGGTCGGTGATGGACAGACCTGCCGCCCACTTCCGCCCGCCCCGTGCATCCCCCCGGTTTGGTTCCCCGCACGTTGTCGGACCGTCGTCGCGATAACGCTGCGTACCCATAGAGTCACACTCCGGCTGGGCAGCGTCAAGCCATTCCGGAAAAGTCGGACTTGTGGCGAACGGCAGAGCTCAGCGCAGCCCCGACGTCGCCACGTACGCCTCACCCTCGCCACTGACCCGCAGCGGCTCCCCGGCCGCAGTGCCGATCGCCGCCTGGCCGGACACGAGCGTCACCGCACCCGCCCCGTCGTCCACCGTGACCGAGCCCGCACCGCACAGCACCACACGGGGACCGGGCAGCGGCAGCGTCACCTCCGGCACCGTGGCACCGACCCGTACCCGGTGCAGCGCGAAGTCGTCCACCGGCACCGGCCACCAGTCCACCCCGGGGCCCACCGGCTCGGGCGCGCGCACCGGGTCGTGGAGCACCTCGAACCGCAGCACGCGCAGCAACTCGTCGACGTCCACCCGCTTCGGGGTCAGGCCACCGCGCAGCACGTTGTCGCTGGCCGCCATGATCTCCACCCCGCAGCCGTTCAGGTAGGCGTGCAGGTTGCCGGCGGGCATCCAGATCGCCTCCCCCGGCACCAGGCGCAGGTGGTGCAGCAGCAGCGCCACGAGCACGCCCGGGTCACTCGGATAGGCCTCCGCAAGCCGGCGGGCCAGGTCGGCGTCCGGCCCGTCGACCGACGCCGCCAGCACCGAACGCAGCAGCCCGTCGCGCTCCGCGAGCGGCCAGCCGAGCAGCGTCCGCACCGCCGTGCGCAGACCCTCCGGCCCGGCACGCAACGCCTCGACCACAGGCGCCAACGCCGGTACGCCGAACGCAGCGAGCGCCTCGGCGGACTCCTCCGGGGGCCGGAAACCGCACAACGCCTCGAAGGGGGTGAGCGCCACCAGCAACTCCGGCTTGTGGTGCGGGTCGGAGTAGTTGCGCTCCCCCTCGGGACGGCCCGCCTCAGCCGCGAAGCCAACCCGGGCCTGCTCGGCGTCCGGGTGGGCTTGCAGGCTCAACGGGGCGTCGGCGGCGAGCACCTTGAGCAGGAACGGCAGCCGGGTGCCGAACCGGGCCGACACCCGCTGACCCAACCACCTGTCCGGCTCGTCACGTACCAGGTCGCACAGGCTCGCCCGCAGGCCGGCCCGCTCCACACTGGCCGGAGCACCCGGGTGGGCACCCAGCCACAGCTCCGCCTCCGGGCCGGTGCTCGGCACCGGCCGCCCCTGAAGCGTCGCGATGGCCGTGCGGGAACCCCAGGCGTAGTCGCGGATCGGTCCGTACAGCGGTTCCACCTGTCAGACCCCGGGTCGCCCGGCCGCCTCGCCCGACGCATCCTGCGACTGCGGTACGGCGGTGTCCGCGGCGGCGCCGGTGCCCGCCTCGGCGGCGGCCACGCTGTAGATGTCCGGCTCCAGGTAGATCACCCGGGCGATCGGCACCGCGACGCGGATCCGCGCCTCCACGGCGTTTATGCCGCGGGCCAGCTCGGGAGCGCTCTCCCAGGTCGGTACGCCGATCTTCGCAGCCACCATCAGCTCCTCCGGGCCGAGGTAGAGCGTCTTCATGTGGATGATCCGCTCCACCTCGGGGCCGTCGGTGATCGCCCGCTCGATGGCGACCACATCCTGCTGTTCGGCACCCTCACCGAGCAGCAGACTCTTGGTCTCGATGGCGAGCACGACGGCGATGACCACAAGCAGGATGCCGATCATCGCGGTGCCTGCCGCATCCCACCGACCGTTGCCGGTGATCAGCGTCATCGACACGCCGAAGAGCGCGAACACCAGACCGACAAGCGCGCCGAAGTCCTCCAGGAGCACCACCGGCAGCTCGGGCGCCTTGGAGCGCCTGATGAAACGCACCCAGGACTGCTTACCCCGGGTGAGGTTGGACTCCTTGATGGCCGTCCGGAAGGAGAACGATTCCATGAGGATGGCCGCCAGCAGCACGGTGACGGGCACCCACTGCCACGCCGTGATGCCGTGCGGATCCGCCCACTTGTGGTACGCCTCGTAGAGCGCGAACAGGCCACCGAGGCTGAACAGCACGATCGACACGATGAACGCGTAGATGTAGCGCTCCCGGCCGTACCCGAACGGGTGCTCCGGGGTGGCGGCCCGCCGGGCCCGCTTGCCGCCGAGCAGCAGCAGGCCCTGGTTGCCCGAGTCCGCGACCGAGTGGATCGACTCGGCGAGCATCGACGACGAGCCGGTCAACAGGAACGCGACGAACTTGGTGACGGCGATGCCGACGTTGGCCAGCAGGGCGGCGATGATCGCCTTCGTCCCGCCGTTCGCGCTCACGCCACCACTCCGCACCGCGTCGCGGCGGCGCGAGTCGCCCTACGTACGTTCACTGGTTCGACAGCTCCTTCATCTCGGTGATGGCCGGAACGGCCATCGGGTCAAGACCGTGTGCCAGAGCAAGATATATCGATGCGAAATCCGGTACGGCGATCAGTGACGCTAGTCGCTCCAACGCCGATCCGCCCTCGGCCGTCACCACGTCGCAGCGCACACCGCGGCGCTCCGCGAGGGTCTGCACCGCGTCGGCGCGTCGCTCCTCGACCGCGAGGGGCTCGTCGGTGTCGTCCTCGGCATTGAGCCCGCCGTCGCGCAGCAGCACCAGCCGCAGCCGGGTGCCATCGCCGTCGTCGTCCTCCGCCGGGTCGGCGAAGATGTCCCGCTCGCCCTCGGCCAGACCGCCGAAGACGCCGTCGAGCAGGCCGACCCGTCCCCGACCGGCCTCGCCGAGCGCCCCGGTGACCACCGGGTAGCGGGCGTTCGCCGACAGGGTGTCACCGAACCGGCGGGCCGCCACGGTAGCCAGTGGAGACGAACCCCAGACGATCGGGATCGAGCCCGCCAGGCCCAACGCCAGCGACTTCGCAGGGTTGACGAACGACTCCGCGGCCGAGCGGCAGCGGTCCGCGTCCGCGTCGAGCCGGGCCGCGGTCTCCGCCAGGTCCGCCTCGTTGACCTTCACCAGCCCGAGTGAGCGGGCGGCGAGCAGCACCGGCACCGTCAACGCCCAGAGACTCGCCCGCGCCGGAGCGCGCCGGGGCACCGGAATGAACGGCGCACGGGCCCGCTCGGCCACCGACTGCAACTGCGAATCCGGGGCACCCACCGCCACCAGCCGCGCGCCCCGCCGGTGCGCGGCCTCGGCCGCACCCAGCGCCTCCGGGCTGCGACCCGACGCGCTCACCGCGATCACCACGTCGGCGGCGCCCACCCAACCGGGTACGCCTGCGCTGCGGTGCCCGATGATCGGGACCGGGCAGCGTGGCCCGGCCACCGTGGCCAGCACGTCACCGGTCCGTCCGGCGGTGCCGATACCGGCGACGACGACGGCTCGTGGCCGCCCGTCGTCGGCAAGCACCGCGAGGTTCGCCTCGGCCGCCAACGCCGCGCTCTCCCGGACCTGGGCACCCGCCGACGCGGTGTGCCGCAGCATGCCGCCCGGGTCGTGTTCGGCGAGCGCGTCCGGGTTGTCGAGCAGGGCCTCGTCGGCGTCACGACGCCCACTGACCCCGGCCGTACCGTCGATCATGAGGGCTGCCCCGGACCGCCACGTGCCTCGTCGAGCAGCAGCACCGGTACGTCGTCGCGGACCTCGAAGATCCGGCCGCACTCCGTGCAGGTCAACGTCTGCGCCTCGGCATCGTAGGTGAGCGGGGCGTGGTGCGTGTCCGGGCAGGCGAGGATCTCAAGCAACTGCGGATCCAGGGCCATGGCTGGCTCCTTCCACGAGTGCGGGGTCACCGGCGGCGGTGCCGACCGGCGCAGGCGATCTTATCGGCGAACGCGGTCGAGCACGTCGTCCCGGAGCGAGACCATCCGCTCGCGGGTGGGCGCCTCGACATTGAGCCGCAGCAACGGCTCGGTGTTGGAGGCGCGCAGGTTGAACCAGGCGCCGTCGGGGAAACGCAACGTCAGACCGTCCATCTCGTCGGCCGTCGCCTCCGGGTACGCGGCACGGACCTCGGCCACCGCCGCGGCCTGGTCGGCCACCGTCGAGTTGATCTCGCCGGAGGCGATGTAGCGCTCGTACTCCCCGGCCAGTACGGACAGCGGCAACGGCTGCTCACCGAGCGCGGCCAAGGTGTGCATCGCGGCGAGCATCCCGGTGTCGGCGAACCAGAAGTCCCGGAAGTAGTAGTGCGCCGAGTGTTCGCCACCGAAGACGGCGTTGGTCCGTGCCATCTCCGCCTTGATGAAGGAGTGCCCCACCCTGGCGACCACCGGCTCACCGCCGTGCTCGCGGATGATCTCCGCGACGGCGCTGGACGTGATCAGACCGTGGATCACCGTGGACCCCGGGTGCTTGGCCAACTCGCGGGCAGCGACAAGAGCGGTGATCGCCGACGGCGAGACCGGCTCACCCCGCTCGTCCACCACGAAGCACCTGTCGGCGTCGCCGTCGAAGGCCAACCCGATGTCTGCCCGGTGCTCGACCACAGCCCGCTGGAGATCGACCAGGTTCGCCGGATCCAGCGGGTTCGCCTCGTGGTTGGGGAAGGTGCCGTCCAACTCGAAGTAGAGCGGCACGATCTCCAACGGCAGGGCCGACAGGGCGGCGTCGCCCAGCACAGTGGGAACGGTGAAGCCGCCCATCCCGTTGCCGGCGTCCACCACTACCTTCAACGGCCGGATCCCGGAAAGATCAACAAGCTTGCGCAGGTACGCGGCGTAGTCCGGGAGCAGGTCACGCCGTTCGGCCGGCCGGGTCGGCTCACCCACCGGACGCGACGAGCCCGAATCCAGCAGCGCCTGCGCCCGGTCCCGGATCTGCGCCAGCCCGCTGTCCTGGCCGATCGGCCGGGCACCGGAGCGGCACATCTTGATGCCGTTGTACTGCGCCGGGTTGTGACTGGCCGTGAACATCGCGCCAGGCAGGTCCAGGGAGCCGGAGGCGAAGTAGAGCAGGTCGGTGGACGCCAACCCGATCTCGATCACCGAGCGACCCTCGGCCCGGACCCCGGCGGCGAACGCGGCGGCCAACCCGGGCGAACTGGCCCGCATGTCGTACCCGACGACCACGGCGTCGCCCGGCTCGTCAGTGGTGTTGAGCAGCTGGGTGAACGCGGCACCGAGCGCCTCGGCGACCCTTTCGTCCCACTGGTCCGGCACCGTCCCTCGGACGTCGTACGCCTTCACGATCTGGGACAGATCCGACACGAGTTCCGCTCCTTGGCCGCAGGTTTCCAACGAAACCTGAGCGTATCGGAGCGGGCCGGTTCAGCCCCGCTCAGCCGGGGAGCCGAGGCATGAACACGGTGTGATCGCCCCCGTCCTCAGGTGGAGGCCTGTCGCCGGGGCGCGGCCCAACACCCGGAGCGCCTCCGGCACCCGGCATCGGCGGCGTCGCATCCGGCGTCGGCGCGGCAGGTCGGGCACCGTAGACCCCACCTGTGGCGGGCCGCGGCGACGGCACCGCGCCATAGCCGCCGGACGGCTGCTGCTGCCCGTACACAGCGCCTGGGTGACCCGGCGTGGGCGGCGCGCCGCCCCCGGACCGGTAGGTGGTGCCGCCGGGGTTGCCCGGCAGCGGAACCGGCTCGTCGGCCGGCGCCCGGTCCTGCCGCGAGCGACGGAACAGCAGTCCGATGAGCAGCAACCCGACCGCCACCATCGCGATACCGAAGAACATCACGAGCGAACCGCCACCTGACGACTCGGCAGCGGCCGCCACCGTGCTCGGGGTACCCGACTCGGCGGCCAGCGCCGCCGGCGTCACCGGATCGGCGGGCGTCGTCGCCTCGGTGGGGCTCGGGGTGGGCGACGGCTTCTTCGACGGGGCGGGCGACGCGGAAACGCGCGCGCCTGCCACCTTCGCCGTGTCGGACCCCCGACCCAGCTCCTGGCCCGCCGCGCTGACACCCACACCGGTCACAGCAAGCCGGCCGCCCGGAGCACCGGCGGCGAACGCAACCCGGTACCGCACGGTGATGCCCTTGCCCTTGCACAGGGTCGGCTTCGCCGGCGACGTCTGCGCTGTCGACACACTGCCGCCACCGCCGGAGACAGGCACCGGGAACCAACTCCCGCCCGCGTTGACCTGGACGGTCACCTGGCCTGGCTCAAGACCCTCAAGGCGCAGACCCAGGGCGGTACGCAGCAGAACGCACCCCTCGGAGCGCTTGCGCACCGCGACGTTCACCCCCTGCGCCGACCCCCCGGCGGCGAAGCTGCTGGCCGCCCCCACGCGGACCGAGTCGTCGGCAGCCAGCGCCGGCGTCGCGCCGAGCATCACCAGGCCGCCCACCAGACCACAGACCGTCGCGAACCGTGCCGCGCGTCGACGCACCGACATGATCACCTCACCGTTCCTCCCCGGGTAGGGTTCGCGGCCAGGCTACTACCGGGCCATCCTGACCACCGGTCATAGAGCGGCCCAGATGTGTGCGGCGTTACGGTTTACCGACCAGCAGCATCAACGTGCCACGCTGCCGGTTTGGCACTGCTCCGACCCTGCGGACATCGACGCCGCCGAGTGGGCCCGGGCGCGAGGCTGACCGACGCGCCCGGGCGCAGAGCGCGGCGCGGGCGCGCGCACGGCTCCCGCCTCGCGGCTCGCGCCTCGCGCCTCGCGGCTCGCGGCTCGCGCCTCGCGCAGAGTCCGCGGCGCGCGGCTTGATCCACTCGGGTTCCAGGAAATCGGGGTGTCCGGCGGCTTCGGATACCCCGGTTTCAAGGAAACCGAGTCGATCAAGCAGGCGGGCCAGCCGGGCCAGCGGATTTCTGCGGCTCGCCCTCGGCACTGTGTGAGGGCTACGCCGCAGCTGCTATGGAGGGGTCCGCACCGGGATCACCGGCCGCGCGGAGCTGCTCCTCGAACATCACGAACGTCCGCTGCCGGATTCCCCGGATCAACGCCTGCTCACGTGGCGTCTCGCGACGCGACTCAGCGTCTGCCAGGCTCTCGATCGAACGCACCGTCTCGTAGAGCGCGAAGATGGGGCCTTCCCCCTTGAGGTAGTGGGCTCGAAAAGCCTCGACCTCCTGCACGAAATCCTCCGCGTTACAGCGGAAGACATCCCCTCCGATATCGAAAATTATCTCGGTGAAGAGGTCGTTCTTCTCCTGCCAGCCACCGGTGTCGATGGATACCCGCCACACCCTGGCACCACCGTCGGGCGTCTCCACGATCTTCACCGGCGACTGGTGATAGAGGTAGTAGGACGGGAGCACCAAGCCTGGCATCTGGGTCATCAATTGTTTCCTTCGTAGGTCGATTGCAAAGCGTCCCAGAACAGCCGTTGCTCACGGCAGAGAATCCCGTCTGCGATCGCTGCCTCACGGCTCGTCATAGCCCGACCCTCGGCTCGGGCCACGGCATCCACATCACGGCGGACCTCATAGAGCGCATGCTCCCAGGCCGCAATCTCGTCGAGCGCAGCCAGGTGCAGGCGAAACTCGGCGAGGTGCCCGTTCCGCGTACGGAGTACGAGTTGCACATCCCGGTAGCCGCTGTCCTCGGGAGACAGGAACCGGTCCTTGTACCTGACGATCTCGACGTCAGGGTGGTCGCGGATCCGGCCGAGCGCGGCGTAGAGATCGTCGAGACACCGGAACTCGACCTTCGCCGCCGCCAGGTCGAGCAACTTCGACACATCGCCCTGATGCCTGTGCACCTTGTCTTCGGCCCTGCGCCGGTCCTTGGGCTGCGAACGCCAGCCCGGCTCCGCCACGCGACGGCCGTCGACATGGGCGAGGGACACCGCCAGCTGATTCAGATCGACCTGCGCCTCGGCTGCCGCGGAATAAAGATCGTCGAGGTAGCGCCTCCGATAGGCCGCATCACCGCGTCGGTCGTCGTCGAATGCTGCCTGCGCGACCGGTCCCCGACGCACCTCGACGCTGGCGCTGATCCTCAACTGTTCGTCCGTGAGGGGTGTCGGCGCTGGTTGTGGCACTTTGCGGCGGGACGCGGTCTGCCCTGCCGCCTCCTGCCGGGCGACATCGTCGAGCACGTCGGCGAGCACGTCGATGGCCTGCTGGTGACCGGCCAGGTGATAGAGCGTCAGTGGGCGGGCGGTCAGCGAGCTCGCGAGTTCGGGTGTGGACAGGATGATCCGCGCCAGGTCCGGTTGCCGTACCAGCTGTCGGGCCAGGTGTTCGGCCAGATCCGGCTCGTTCGCGGGCGGCTCTCTCCGCGCCTGGTCGAGCATGTCGCGGACCCGGTCGTCGGCGAACAGTCGCACCACATCCCGGGCAGATGCCTCGTCCAGTTCCGGTACCAGCCGGCGCAGCGTGGGTGGGTCGATCTCCGTGGCGAACTCGAGCGGACTCACTCCGGCCGCGAAGATGTCTTCGAGGCTGCCCGCCGCGGCGATGGCCCGGGCCGGGCCGCCGGTCGAAGGATCGTCCCCGGCACGTCCAAAACTGGCAACGGCGTCCTGCGGGAACGGGCCTGAGCCGGGGCCGTCCAGGAGCAGGTACATGCGGTTGATGTAGGGGTCGCCGTGGCTGCCGTTGTCGTACGCCGGTGGGTGGTTCGGCAGGTCGGGGCGTTCGCTGAACCGGCCCCGGGGCAGGCCGCCGAGCGGCATCGGCTGGCCGTCTCCACTCAGCACGAGCGCGTCGATGCCGATCACGTCTGGGTAGAGCGGCCGGTCCCGGATGGCACCGGTCTGCGGGTCGAGGTAGAGGATCGTGCCGTTCTGGTTGAGCGCCACCCAGGCGTGCGAGCCACCGCTGGCCCATTCGGTCACCAGGAACGCGTAGCTACCGTGGCCGCCCAGCAGCAGTTGGTCACGCAGATTGACGTACGCCCGATCGGCGACCTGTCGCGCCTGCCCGGGGTTCAAGCGCTGGCCGGGCGGCGGGGCGAGAACCTGCTGGAAGCGTCCACCGGTCACGTCTTCGACCCGGCCCGGACCGCCAGCCTCCCCGCGGATCGGGCGTCGGATGTCGCCGTCGAGGTAGCCGTCGAAGGTCCGTGGCGCCGACACCCGGGGCCGCCCGTGCACCCACGTCTCGAACAGCGAAAGGGTGCAGTCCAGGCAGTTGATGCCCCGTGTGGCGTCGGCGCGAGGTCCGCCGTCGTTCAGCAGACGGAACCAGCCGCCCCGGCGGGGGTCGGCGGTACGGATGACGGTGCCATCCCGCTCACGGGGCATCTGCCGTTCGACGTCGACCTGGTGCAGTGCCAGCGGAGGACGTAGCCCTCCGGGCTGCCCGTACGGCCGGGAGTCGTCGATCGGCGGGGGCACGTCATCGCCGGTGAGCGCGGACCTGCCGGTGGTCTCCACCGCGCCGAGGGTCAGCGAGCCGACATCCTTGTTGGCCTGGTGGAACGCGCCGTCGGTGAGGTCCACGACCTCGGGCGCCCGAGCGCCGGCCAGCACCGCCTCGGCCAGGTCACGACATTCGGCGTACGCGCGGGCCTCGTCGTTGGCGGCCCGCTGCCAGCCGTCGGACCACTGCCGATGACCGGTCTGGTGCAACTGTCGGGCGTAGGTGGCGTACTCGATGGCCCTGCGGTCGTGTTCCGCGGCCCGGAGGCGAAGTCGGCCGGCCTCGGCCTGTCGACGGGTGTTCTCGAACGCGGCCCGCTGTGACTCGTAGTACCTCTGGTAGCGCCGTCGTTCGGCGGCTTCCGCCTCGGCTGTCCATCGGGCGGCGTACCAGTCGTGGCTCTCCCGCGCGGGCACCGGCGGATCGCCGAACGCCGCCACGTCGGCGCGGACCGACGCCCGGCCACGGGCCGGATGGGCGGCCGGCGCGAGGACCCACGGGGCATTTGCCGGGGCGGGCTGGGCCGCCGGGCCAGTGACCGTGCTGCGTCCCGCCGCAACCACGCCGTGGGCGAAGGCACCGTTCGGCGCCCCGACCGCCGGGCCGGTGACCGGGGACGGCGACACCACCGGGCCGAAGGGCTGCGGGGCGGCAACCGACGGGGGGACAACCGGCGCGGCAGGAGCCGGCGAGGTGACGGCAGCTTGGGTGAACGGCGGCCCCAGGGTGCCCGTCGCGGCGGGCGCGCCGGCCGACGAGGGCAATACGGTCGGGGCGTTGCCGCCCGAGGCGAGCGCTCCCTGGGTAGCGGTGTGCGACTGGCCGGTCGGGCTGCCCTGAAGCGTGGCGTCCACGGCCACCGACGAAAGCTGCGGATCCGAGCCAACCAAACCGGCCGAACCAGCCGGACCGGCTGAATCGACCAGACCGGCCGAGCCAACCGGAGCGGCCGAGCCGGCCGAGGAGAGCGTGGGGTCGGCCGCGATCGGACGCTCGGGAGCGGCCGGACCGCCCTGGGCAGGCACGACCGCCTCGGACGGCAGCACCGCTGACCCGTCCTCCACCACAGAGGGAACGCCCGTTGTGGACGCTGACGGCCGGCTGGGGTCCGACGAGCTGGGCTGCGGCAGGTCGGCGCCGTCGGCGGTCGAGTACGTCGACGGCTCGGCAAGCAGCGGCGTCGCATAATCGAGCGCCGCCGACGCCGGTGGGCCCGCAACGCCCACCCCCGCCTGCACGGAAACGCCCGCCGCAGCGGTGACCGGGAAGTCGGGCGGCAGGGAGGGGCCGGTGAAGGACGCGCCGGCCAAGGCATCGGACTGTGCCTGGACTCGCGCCTGCAACGCGTGGTCGACCTGCCCGGTCACCGAGCCGGTGACTCCGGACGCGGCGGCCCGTACCGCGTCCTCTGCCGAAATCGGGCCCTGCCCGGTGGCGATGCTCGCGGCGGTCTCGGCGAACATCTCGCCGGTCATCTCCCGACCCAGGTGCTCGCCGACCCGCGCCACGCGGCCGTTCGCGTGCCGACCCAATCCGGCCACTGGCGCCACCACGCCACCGGCGAGACCGCCGACTGCCGATGTGCTCAGGTCGGCCAGGTCGATGCCGTGCGCCCGGCCTGTCGAGTTCTGGTACGCCTGGGTGGCGAGGCTGATCCCGGCCTCCTCGGCCGCCTCCTCCAGCCCTTCCCGGGTGGCGCGCTTGGCGAACCCGCGTACGCCGCCCTTGGCGACCTCCTTGGCCGCGCGCTCGCCGGCCTCCTTGAGCCCGTGTTTGAGGGATTTGCTGGCCAGCTGGCCCAACAGTCGTTTGCAGATCTGTTGGATCAGCAGTCGGGTGGCGGTGACAGCCGCTCCGGCGGCTGGGGACGCGGCACCGGCGGTGAGCACCGCCACCACGGCCACTGTGAGCAGTTCGACGACGAGGATGCCCAGTTCGATCCAGACCTCGAGTTTGGCGCCCTCGATGTCGCAGCCGCACTCCTCGACGAGGCGGCCCAGGTCGGTGCTTACCGCGAGCAGCACGGGCAGTGGCGCGTTGTCGCCCTCGGCGAGCCCTCGCCAGGCTGCCTGGAAAGCGGCATCGACGGCACCGACACCGCCGTACCCGCTGCGGACCTCGGCGGCTGCCTCGGCGGCGTCGGTGCGCGGGCCGGCGAGGACGGACGCGACCGCGTACCACCTGTCGGCGACGTCCCAGACGGCCCGCTCGTCGCCCTCCGGCCACTGCACGCCGATCACCCAGTCGAGGGTCTCGTAGATCCAGCCGGGAACGTCCCAGGGCGCGTAGTCGAGCGGGTGCGGGATCGGGCTCGGCAGCACGCTCATCCGGATCGACCCACAGTCAGCGCTTGTCGGCGGCCCGGTCGAGCCGGGTAGCGCTGGCGCGGTCGGTCCGCATGCTCGCGTCGACCGCGCGGACCACGTCGGAGCCCAGCTCGGTGAGCCGGTGCCCGACGCCCGCCCAGGCCCGCAGCACGGTCTGCTCGATCCCCCGGTAGTTCCGCTCGAACGCGGCTCCGATGTCGTCGCGGCCCCATGGGCGGTCGCCGCTGGCGGTTTCGATCTCGCCGCCCTCCGCCGCCCGGCGGGCGGTCACCGCCGCGCCGGACGAGGCCAGGTCGGCCCCGCCTCGTCGCGCGCGGGCCGGGTCGAGCCACAGTTGCCCGTCGGTCATGCCGACCCCTCACCGCGGCCGAACACCGCGTCGGCGCGGCCGAGCAATGCGCCGAAATCCCCGGTACGCAGGAAGTCCACCGAGCCGGAGCCGGCAGGTACGGTCTCGGCGACGACGTCACGGGTGGCGGCAGCGGCGGCGGACGCGGCGGCACTGACCGTCTCGGTGATCTTTCGGCTCAGCGCTGTGGCGTCCCGGTCGCGGTAGATGGCCGGGGCCAGGTCGAGCGAGACCAACTCGCCCCGCGCGCCGACCGTCGCGGTCACCATCCCGTCGCTGGACCGCCGGGTCACCCGCAGCTCGGCGAGCCGGGCAGCCAGATGGTCCAGATTGGAGCGGAGCTGCTGGTACTGCCCGTACACGTCATCGAATCGGGCTCGTAGCTCGCGATTGGCGTCCCGGTCCACGCGTTCGCTCACCGCCGCCCCTCCCGTCACCGTCGGTAGAGCGAGACGATACCGGCTGCCATCGATCCGTGTGGTCCGGTAGTTTCGATGCGTGATCGACCGACAACAGGCCGAGCAGCTCGCGGCCACCTGGGCCCGCCGCGACTCGCAGCGGCTCGGCCACGAGTGCACGGCCATGGTCGACGAGTTCGACCTCGGCTACGTCATCACGTCAGTCGTGCCCACCGAGGTGCGGGCGATCCCCGGCGACCTGCCTGCGACAGTCATCGACAAGCAGACCGGCACGGTCACCACCTGGCCCCGGGTGCCGAGCGATGTGGTGGCGGAGATGTACCGCCGCAGCCAACCCACGGGCCCCGCCGCTCCGCGCACTGTTGACCCGTCGAGCCTGCTGCCCCGCGAGATCCACCGGGTCCCCACCCCGAACACCGTGGCGCATCTGACCATCGACGGTCGCATCTGGACGGCGCAGGGCGTCAAGGGCGACGTACCGCTGAACCATCACCCGCTGGTCCGCTCGTACCTGGACGCGCAGCCTCCCGGCGAGCTGGTCCGTGGCGTCGAGGCACATGCCGAGCTGATAGTGGTCTCCGACGTCCTGCACGAGTACGACCACCGACGAGCCGCCGAGGGCATCGCACCGATGGGTCGTGGCGAGGCGGCGGCGCTGCTGGACGGCGCGCGGTTCGAGGTCTTCCGGATCCGTGAACCGGGCGACCCGGCGGGTGGCCCCGCCGACCGGCCCTGCGATTCGTGCCTCGCCTTCCTGGTACGCGCGAACGTGTTGCCGGATTCGGCACGGGGTTACATCGAAGCCTGGCAGGCGCCGGCGGCACCGGACCCTGATCCGGGGCGCTTCCCGCCGGAGGTCGCCAACGCGCTCGTCGCCGCCGGGTGGGGCCCGCACATCGGGGACCAGATCATGGCCGCCGCCGCTGTCCGGGACATCACCGCCGTGCCGGGACACGAGGTCTTTCCCGCCGCCGTGGAGGCGATCACCACATTTCCCAGCCTGGTCGGTGCTCGACGCGGCCGGGGCGAGCAGGTGTGGATCTCCCGCTTCGACATCCGTCCGCACACGATGGCGCACACCGCCGACACCCTCGCCGATTTCGGTCGGGTGCTCGGCGTACGCCTGTTTCCGCTCGGCACCGAGCAGCAGGACAGCATCCTGGCGGTCGACGAGCGCGGCCGGGTCTTCGCTCTGGACCAGGCCGGCGAGTGGTTTCTCGGCGACACCATCGACGCCGCGTTCACCACACTGCTGCTCGGCCGTGCGCCCGCCCGGGTCCGCGACGACGGCACCTGGCAGGCCGACTGACGCGCGAGGCGGCCAGCCGCACGAGGTGACCCGTGGTCGACGGAAACAGTCGCAACAGGCCTTGTCTGCCGCGGATTCAGTAGCGAAGATGGCAGGCAGATTGCGATAACCGCCGTAGACCGCACCCGGCCCCCTCGGAGAGTCCCGCCATGAGTGACCAGCAGCAGCTGCGCAACTTCGTCAACGGCTCCTACGTCGAACCGGCCGATGGCGGGTACGCCGACCTGATCGACCCGTGCACCGGTGAGGTGTTCGCCCAGGCACCCGCCTCCGGTGCCGCCGACGTGGACGCGGCGATGACCGCCGCCGCCACCGCCTTCGAAAGCTGGCGGGAGGTCACCCCGGCCGAGCGGCAGCGGGCGATGCTCAAGCTCGCCGACGCCGTGGAGGCCCGCGCGGCCGAACTTGTCAACGCCGAGGTCCGCAACACCGGCAAGCCGCGCCAGCTCACCGCCGACGAGGAATTGCCGCCCGCGGTGGACCAGTTCCGTTTCTTCGCCGGGGCGGCCCGGCTGCTGGAGGGTCGGTCCGCCGGCGAGTACATGGCGGGGCACACCTCGTACGTGCGGCGCGAGCCGATCGGCGTGTGCGCCCAGGTCACGCCCTGGAACTACCCGCTGATGATGGCGGTCTGGAAGATCGCCCCGGCGCTCGCCGCCGGCAACACGGTGGTCCTCAAGCCGTCGGACACCACGCCTGTGTCGACGCTGCTGCTCGCCGAGATCGCCGCCGAGTTCTTTCCGCCGGGGGTGTTCAACGTGGTCTGCGGCGACCGGGACACCGGTCGTACTCTCGTGTCGCACCCGACCCCGCAGCTGGTGTCGATCACCGGCTCGACCCGCGCGGGCATGGAGGTCGCCGCCGCGGCGGCGCCCGACCTGAAGCGGACCCACCTGGAGCTGGGCGGCAAGGCCCCGGTGGTGATCTTCGACGACGCTGATGTGGCGGCGGCGGCCGAGGCCATCGCGATGGGCGGCTACTTCAACGCCGGGCAGGACTGCACGGCCGCGACCCGGGTGCTGGCCGGGCCGGGCATCCACGACGACTTCGTGGCGGCGCTCACCGAGCAGGCCCGCAACACCAGGACCGGCGCCCCGGACGACGCCGACGTGCTCTACGGCCCGCTGAACAACGCCAACCAGCTCGCCCGGGTCAGCGGCTTCGTCGACCGGTTGCCGGACCACGCGGCGATCCAGACCGGCGGGTCCCAGCAGGGCGAGCGCGGCTACTTCTACGCGCCGACAGTCGTCTCGGGGTTGCGCCAGGCCGACGAGATCATCCAGGACGAGGTGTTCGGGCCGGTCATCACCGTGCAGCGCTTCTCCGACGAGGACGAGGCGGTGCGCTGGGCCAACGGCGTCGACTACGGCCTGTCGGCGTCGGTGTGGACCCGCGACCACGGCCGGGCGATGCGGATGACCCGACGGCTGGACTTCGGCTGCGTCTGGGTGAACACGCACATCCCGTTCGTCTCGGAGATGCCGCACGGCGGCTTCAAGCACTCCGGGCACGGAAAGGACCTCTCGGTCTACAGCCTGGAGGACTACACCCGGATCAAGCACGTCATGCACAACATCGAGGGCTGAACCGTGAGCGCGAGGAGTGAGCCGGGTTTGCGAGCCCCGCAGCCGCGACCGAAGGTCGGCGCCGTGCCGGGTTCGGAGGACCTGCACAAGCGGCGTGGCGCTGCGGTCGCGCGAGGCGTCGGAAGCGTCATCACGTCATATGTGGACAGGGCTGCCGGAGGGACGATCACCGACGTCGACGGGCGGGAGTGGATCGACTTCGCCGCAGGCATCGCTGTGACGAGCGTCGGCAACGCCGCACCGAAGGTCGTCGAGGCGGTCCGTGCGCAGGTCGAGCGGTTCACCCACACCTGCTTCATGGTCGCGCCGTACGAGTCGTACGTGGCGGTGTGCGAGCAGCTCAACGCGTTGACGCCGGGTGGGTTCGAGAAACGCTCGGCGCTGTTCAACTCCGGTGCCGAGGCTGTCGAGAACGCCGTCAAGATCGCCCGGCATGCCACCGGGCGGCCAGCGGTGGTGGTGTTCGACCACGCGTACCACGGCCGGACCAACCTCACGATGGCGTTGACAGCGAAGAACATGCCCTACAAGCACCGCTTCGGGCCGTTCGCCGGTGAGATCTACCGGGTGCCGATGTCGTACCCGCTGCGCGACGGCGGGCTTCCCGGGGCCGAGGCGGCGGCGCGGGCGATCGAGATGGTCGAGAAGCAGGTCGGGGCCGAGAACGTCGCCGCGCTGCTGATCGAGCCCATCCAGGGCGAGGGCGGATTCGTGGTGCCCGCGCCCGGTTTCCTGCCGGCGCTACGGGCCTGGGCGACGGCGGCCGGAGTGGTGTTCGTCGCCGACGAGATCCAGACCGGCTTCTGCCGTACCGGCGACTGGTTCGCCTGCGAGCACGAGGGCGTCGAGCCCGACCTGATCACACTGGCCAAGGGCATCGCCGGCGGCCTGCCGCTGGCCGCGGTGACCGGTCGGGCGGAGCTGATGGACGCGGTGCACGTCGGTGGGCTCGGCGGCACGTACGGCGGCAACCCGATCGCCTGCGCCGCCGCGCTTGCCACCATCGAGACCCTGCACGAGCTGGACCTGGCCGGCGCGGCCCGCCGGATCGAGTCGGTGCTGGTCCCCCGGCTACGGGCCATCGCCGAGCGGGATCCCCGCATCGCCGAGGTACGCGGGCGCGGCGCGATGCTCGCCGTCGAACTGGTGCAGCCGGGCTCACTCACCCCCGACCCGGTCGCCACGGCGGCGATCTCGGCCGCCTGCCACGCCGCCGGCCTGCTCACCCTGACCTGCGGCACGTACGGCAACGTGCTGCGCTTCCTGCCCCCACTGGTGATCTCCGACGACCACCTCACCCGGGGCGCCGACATCCTCGAAGCCGCCTTCGCCTGACCCGAAGGAAGGGCACCTTCTTAACGCCTGGTGCATAAGAAGGGGCCCTTCCTAACGCGTCAGCGGAGCACCGTGACCGTATTCCGGCGCACCAGGTTCTTGCCCGGCTCGCGGATCTGCTCCATCGCGGCGCTGTTGAGCAGCACGCAACTGCCCGACGGGCCGGTCACCGTCACAGTGGTCGCACGGTTGTTGTCCAGGTTCGTCACCCGCAGCCGCGTACCCACCGGGAACCGATCGCTTGTCGCCGCCGGCGCGGCAGCCTCTTCGAAGAAGGTGATCGCACCCGAGCACACCGAGCCGGGTGCCGGTCCGGACGCGGCGGGAGACGCCGCTCCGGGGCGTACCGTGTCGGCGGGCGGCGCGGCGGCGGGCGGGGCGGCACCGTCGAGCCGTTCCACGACGTTGCGGCGGATCACGTTCTTGCCAGGCTCTCGGACGAGGTCCATGGCGGCGGCGTTGAGCAGCACGCAACTGCCCGACGGACCGTTCACCGTCACCGTGGCCGTCCGGTTGTTGTCCAGGTTCGTCACCCGCAGCCGCGTACCCACCGGAAAGCGATCGCTTGTCGCCGCCGGCGCGCCGGCCTCCGCCGAGAACGTGACCGACCCGGAGCAGGCGGACTGCCGTGCCGGGGCCGTGCCGGCGAACCCGAACCCGGTTCCCACCGCCACACCCGCCGCGGCGAGCACCGCCACGGTCGCCGCCAGCACGTGCCTGCGCTGCACCTTCATCGCCGTCACTCCCGTCCTCGGTGGTGTTCTTCACCGCGTGGTACGGACGGGAGCGCCCTACCGTTCAGCCGTCGCCGTGACGGCAAGGTCCACCGGCCCGTACCGGGTGTGTGACGCCCCGGTCATCAGCGCCCAGTAGCGGTCCCCGTACGACCAGTGCCACCACTCGGTCGGGTAGTTCACCAGCCCGGCACCTCCGAGCGCGTCCGCGATGAGCTGCCGATGCCGGCGAGCGGTGGCCCCGATTGTGGGTGCGTCGGTGAAGCAGGCGTCGGCGCTGTCCTCCGGGGTGGCGTCCACGGCAGTGCCGAGATCCAACTCCACGCCGTCGACGGTACAGAGGGTCAGGTCCACCGCGCCGCCCGTGGTGTGCGGGGCGACCTCGACCGGCGAGACGAACTTGCTCGTCTCCCGGTGCAGCCGTTGCGCAGGCCAGTCCGGGTGCCGTCGGCGCAGCTCGTCGCGGTAGCCGGTGAAGATGGACAACTGCGCCCGGTACGGCCGGTATCCCTCGATGACGAGCAGGCGTACCCCTGCGGGCAGCGCGCGCTGCGCGGCCAGCAACCGGTCCGCGACACCCGCACGCAGGCGGGCGTACGCCCCGTCGCGGTCGGCCGCACGCCCGTCCAGCCGCAGCTCGGGAAACTCGCGCAGGTCCACCAGGGGATCGCCGTCGTCGGCGCTGGGCACCGCCGCCACCCGGGGGTCGGAGAGCAGGATCATCGAACGCTCCCGGTGGTCGCGACGCGTTCCGCATGTCGGGTACGCGCCAACGCCACCAGCCGCTCCACGACCTCGCGATAGCCGACGCCGGTCGCCGCCCACACCTTCGGGTACATGGAGTGCGCGGTGAAGCCGGGCATGGTGTTGAGTTCGTTGACGTACAGCTCGCCGGTCGTCTCGTCGTAGAGGAAGTCCACCCGGGCAAGCCCCCACCCGCCGATCGCCGCGAACGCGCGCAGCGACAACTCGCGGACCCGCTCGGTCACCTCGTCGGGCAGCACCGCCGGAACGATCATCGGATCGCTGTCGCCGAAGTACTTCTGCTGGTAGTCGAACCAGCCGCCGGCGACGCGTACCTCGCCCACCGCCGACGCCTCCGGCCGCCAGCCGCCGAGCACCGCGCACTCCAACTCGCGGCCGGTGACACCCTGCTCGACGATGACGTGCTTGTCGTGCCGCAGCGCCTCCTCCACGGCGGCGGCCAGGTCGTCGCCCTCGCCGACCCGGGAGATGCCGATCGACGAGCCCATGCTGGCGGGCTTGACGAACAGGGGTCGGCGCAGCCCGAGCACAAGCTTCTCCGGGTCCGCGGTCTCCCGCCAGGTGTACGCGTCGAAGGCGACGTACGGGGTGACAGGGATTTCCTCGGCCCGCAGAGCCCGCTTCATCGCCACCTTGTTCATGCCCACGGCGGAGGCGAGGATGCCGCACCCGACGTACGGCACGTCCAGTTGCTCCAGCAGCCCCTGCACCACGCCGTCCTCGCCGAACGGGCCGTGCAGCACGGGGAAGACCACGTCGAGTTCCGCGTGCACCGCCCCGGGGGCATTGCCGGCGCACACCTGCACGGTCCCCGGGCGGGGGCCGGACCGCAGCTCGACAGCCGGCCCGGTCACTGTCAACCGGTCGTCGATGGCCCGATCGGCGGCAGGCCGGTCCCGCAACTCGGCAAGCTGCGCGTCGGGCAGCAGGCGGAATCCCCCGCTGCGGGTGATGCCGATGGCGACCGTGCGGTACCCACCACCGGCCAGCGCCCGGACCACACCAAGCGCCGAGGAGCAGGAGACCTCGTGCTCCGCCGACGGCCCACCGAACAGGATTCCGATCCGAATCGGGGCACTCATGCCGCCGCTCCTTCCACAGTCGTCAACTCCGCGAGCCGGGGCGCCGTCAACCGGGCTGCCAGCTCCGCCTCAACGTTTCCGCCGGTCAGCACCACGCCTACCGTCCGCTCCCCGAGCGCACCGCCGGCCCGCTCTTCCCGCAGCCGGAGCGCGCCGGCCAGGCCGGCCGCCCCGGACGGCTCGACGAGCACCTTCAGCTCCATCAGCAGCAGCCGGAACGCCGAGGCGATCTGCTCGTCGTCGACACGGACGACGCCGTGCAGCGCGCTCCGCAGGATCGCGAACGGCAGCTCACCCACGCAGGACGGCCGCAGCCCGTCGGCGATGGTGGGCGCCGGCGCGACCGGAATCCGCTCGCCCGCGGACAGGCTGCGCGCCAGCGAGTCACAGCCGACCGGCTCGACGCCGTACACAGTGATGCCGGTGCCGGCGGCGGCCAGGCAGGCACCCGCCACCCCGCCGCCGCCACCGACCGGCACCACTATCGCGTCGAGCGGGGTGCCGGCGCGTTCGGCCTGTTCGATCAGCTCAAGGCTGGCGCTGCCCTGCCCGGCGATCACGTCCGCGTGGTCGTACGCGTCGACGACCGGGTGGCCGGTCTGGTCGCGGAGCGCGTACGCCATCGCCGCCCGCTCGTCGACGCCGGTGCCCGCGAACACGACCCGCGCCCCCGCGGCACCGGCCCGGTCGACCTTCGTCGCCGCGGCGTCGACAGGCAGCACCACTGTCGCCGCGAGGCCGTGCTGGCGGGCCGCCAGCGCCACAGCAATCGCGTGGTTGCCGGTGCTCTGGGCGATCACCCCGGTGTGGCCGGCGGCGGCGAGCCTGCCGACGGCCCGCAGCGCACCGCGCATCTTGTACGAGCCACCGGTTTGCAGGTTCTCCGCCTTGAGCAGGACCCGGCCACCGGCCAGCAGGTCGATCGCCGGGGAGCGCAGCACCGGGGTACGGATCACCCGGCCGCTGAGCCAGCGGGCGGCGTCCTCGACATCGGCCCGGACGGGGCCAGCTGTGGATGACATCGAACTCCTTTGTCACGGCCCGGACCGCGTCGGTCGTTTTTCGGGCACGCCGGAGGTGGGGATGCCGAGGTGCTCGGCTCCCGGAACGGTGTGGGTGGTGTCAGGTCGCTGCGGGTAGGTGGACGTCCACCCGCAGCCCGCCGTACTCGGCGGGTCGGGCGGCGATGGTGCCGTCGTGCGCCTGGGTGATCGAGCGGACGATTGCCAGGCCGAGGCCAGCGCCACCGCCGTGCGAGGTACGGTCCCGGGCGAGACGACGGAACGGTTCGAAGAGGCCCGCGACAGCCTCAGCCGGTACGGGCTGACCGGTGTTGACGACTGTCAGCGCGGGCGCGGAACCGACTGTGACGGTCAGCGAGCCGCCGCGCCGGTTGTACTTGATCCCGTTCTCCACAAGGTTTGTGACAAGGCGTTCGAGAAGCACCCGCTCGCCGACGACGACCTTCGGCGCGAGGTGGCTCTCGATTGTCACGCCTGCCTCCCGGGCCCGGTCCTGGTAGCCGGCGAGGACCCCGTCGACGAGGTGGTCGAGCCGCTGCGGGATGCGCGCCCGCAGCCCCTGGTCGCTTTCGCTGAGCGCCAGCAGGCCCTCGATCAGCCGCTCGTTACGTTCGTTGGTCTCCAGCAGTTGGCCGGTAAGCAACTCCAACTGCTCGGGGGTGAGCGACCGGGCCATGCCCACCTCGATAAGAGTCCGCTGCACGGCGAGCGGCGTACGCAGCTCGTGGGAGGCGTTCGCGGCGAACCGCCGCTGCCCCTCGTACCCGGCGGAGACGCGTTCCATCATCTCGTCGATGGCCCGCGCCAGCTGGGCCAGCTCGTCGTTGCCCCGAGGGCGGATGCGGTGGCCCAGGTTCTGCGGGCCGAGGTGCCGGATCGGCTCGGCGAGGTTACGCACCGGGCGCAGGCACCACGACGCCCCGAACCAGAGCGCCAGCAGGGCCGCCACGGTCACGACCACCACCGACAGCACGGGAAGCACGAACGCGCTCCTTCCCGCCTGCGCGCAGGACTCCGACACACCGGGCAGCGGCAGACCGCAGAGTTGTAGGCCGCGATTCCACAGCAGTCCGGTAAGCCGGTTGCCGACCGCCGGCAGCACCGGCCCGGCGAGCAGCGCCAGCAGACCCACAAGCAGGACCCGGCGGCGCGGAGTCCAGCTCACGCCGGCCCGCCGAGGCGATAACCGGCCTTGGGCACCGTGTGGATGACCGGCGGGTCACCGAGCTTCTTGCGCAGCGTCATGACGGTTACCCGTACGGCGTTCGTGAACGGGTCGGCGAACTCGTCCCAGGCCTGCTCCAACAGGTCCTCCGCGCTCACCACCTGCCCACCGGCACGCAGCAGCACATGCAGCACGGCGAACTCCTTCGGGCTGAGCGCCAACGGGCGGCCGTCCCGGGTGGCGTGGTGCCGGGCCACATCCAGCACCACGCCATCCCGGGCGAGCACCGGCGGAAGCGCCGGGGTGGACCGCCGCCCGAGGGCCTGCACCCGGGCGACCAGTTCGGCGAAGGCGAACGGCTTGGTGAGGTAGTCGTCCGCGCCGAGGCCGAGACCCTCCACCCGGTCCCGGATGCCAGCCGCCGCGGTGAGCAGCAGCACCCGGGTGCCGACGGCGGAGCCGGCGATACTGCGGCACACCTCGTCGCCGGTGTGGCCGGGCATGTCCCGGTCCAGCACCGCCACGTCGTACCTGTTCACGCCGATCCGCTCCAGCGCACCGTCACCGTCGTAACAGACGTCGACGGCCATCGAGAACCGCCGTAGCCCCTCGGCCACGGTGTCCGCCAACAACCTCTCGTCGTCCGCCACCAACACCCGCACGATTCCGCTCCCCCGTGGTTCGCATTGCCCGCATACCGTCGCAGGCCCGGGTTAAGGGTTCTGTAAGCACCCGCCGGAGCCATCCTCCACGCCGTCATCCGGCCGACAAACCGCCGCTACCAGGAGCTGCCGCCTTCCTCCCCGTCAAACGCGGTGTGCGTCGTGCGTCCCGGACGCTTTCGGCAGTTGGCGATCAGACGTGAGCTGCGTCACGATGGGGCCGAGGAGGTCGCCGATGGCTGACCCGTGGCTCGCCCTGGAATTCGGCGTCGATCCGGTGGAACGGATCGCGCAGGTCGGCGCCGCCCACGAAGCATTCCTCACCGGCGCCGCACCGCATCGGGTGCGGGACGTGGTCCGCCGGTCCTGGGAACGCTCGGCACGGCTCGACCCCGAGGCCACCCCGCCTGTCGACCTGGCCGACGACGTCCTGGCCGCATACCGGGCCGCCCACCCGTTGGCCCGGGTGCTGCCGCTGTTCCGTGACCTGCTCGGCGGCACCGCCCAGGACGGCGCGCACCTGATGGCGGTCTGCGACGCGTACGGGCGGCTGCTCTGGGTCGAGGGGCATCCGGGTGTGCTCCGGCATGCCGAGCGCATGAACTTCGTGCCCGGCGCCCGCTGGGACGAGACGCACGCCGGCACCAACGCGCCCGGCACCGCGCTGGCCGTCGACCACAGCGTGCAGATCTTCGCCACCGAACATTTCAGCCGCCCCGTGCAGCGCTGGACCTGCGCCGCCGCGCCGATCCACGACCCCACCACCGGACGGCTGCTCGGCGCGATCGACATCACCGGCGGGGACCACCTGGCCAACCCGCACAGCCTGGCGCTGGTCCGTGCCACCGCCCGAGCCGCCGAGGCGCAACTCGCCGTCGACCGACCGGCGCAGCCTGGTGTCGCCACGGTGACCGCGCTCGGCCGCGACGAGGCGGAGCTACGAATCGACGGCCGGGTGATCCGGCTCGGCCGCCGACACAGCGAACTACTGGTGCTGCTGCTGCACCACCCGGAGGGGCGTACCGGCGAACAGCTCGGCCTCGACCTGTACGGCGACGACCGGCTCCACCCGGTCACAGTGCGCGCCGAGCTGTCCCGGTTGCGCCGGGTGCTCGGCGCCGAGTTGCTCGACTCCCGCCCGTACCGGTTGCGCGGCACCATCCACGCCGACTTCACCACCATCATCCGATTGCTGGACCAGGGCGATCCGGTGGGAGCCCTCGACGCGTACTCCGGGCCTCTGCTGCCCAGCTCGGACGCGCCGGGAGTGACGCGACTGCGCCGGCTGATCGACGGCCAGCTCCGCGCGGCGGTGCTGGCCGCCGCGGACCCGGCGCTGCTCGCGGCCTGGACCGCGACGCCGGCCGGCGTCGACGACCTGGCCGCGTGGCAGGCCCTGGCGCGGGCGTTGCCGGTGGCCGCGCCGCGCCGGCCCCTCGCGCTGGCCCGCATCGACCAGCTCTCCGGTGAGTACGACCTTCCGCGCGCAACGTGGCTGCAACGTTCCTGAAACTACCGTCGCCGTCGGCACACCCGCACAACGACGGCGGAGGTAACCATGACGCGCTACGACGCGCCCACCCACTGGCAGACCCGTTACGACCACTTCATCGGCGGCGAGTACGTCAAGCCGCACGGTGGTGACTACTTCGAGAACCCCACCCCGGTCACCGGGCAGACCTTCACCGAGGTCGCCCGGGGCACCGCCCCCGACGTGGAGAAGGCCCTGGACGCCGCGCACGGCGCCGCCGACGCGTGGGGGCGGACCTCGGTGGCCGAGCGGGCGCTGATCCTCAACCGGATCGCCGACCGCATGCAGGACAACCTGGAATCGCTCGCCATCGCCGAGAGCTGGGAGAACGGCAAGCCGGTCCGGGAGACCCTCGCCGCCGACATCCCTCTCGCCATCGACCACTTCCGCTACTTCGCAGGGGCGATCCGTGCGCAGGAGGGCTCGCTCGGCGAACTCGACGACGACACAGTGGCCTACCACTTCCACGAGCCGCTCGGCGTGGTCGGGCAGATCATCCCGTGGAACTTCCCGATCCTCATGGCCACCTGGAAGCTGGCACCCGCACTCGCCGCCGGCAACGCCGTGGTGCTCAAGCCGGCCGAGCAGACGCCCGCGTCCATCCACTACTGGCTGTCGCTGGTGGCGGACCTGCTGCCGCCGGGCGTGCTCAACATCGTCAACGGCTTCGGCGTGGAGGCCGGCAAGCCGCTGGCATCCTCGCCCCGGGTCGCGAAGGTCGCGTTCACCGGCGAGACCACCACCGGGCGGCTGATCATGCAGTACGCCAGCGAGAACATCAAACCCGTCACCCTTGAGCTGGGCGGCAAGAGCCCGAACATCTTCTTCGACGACGTCAGCGCCGCCTCCGACGACTTCCTCGACAAGGCGCTCGAAGGCTTCACCATGTTCGCCCTCAACCAGGGCGAGGTCTGCACCTGCCCGTCCCGGGCGCTGATCCAGCAGGGCCACTACAGCGACTTCCTGGACGCGGCAGTGGCGCGCACGAAGGCGATCGTCGCCGGACACCCGCTGGACACCGACACGATGATCGGGGCGCAGGCCTCCAACGACCAGTTGGAGAAAATCCTGTCCTACCTGGACATCGGCCGGCAGGAAGGCGCCAAGGTGCTGACCGGAGGAGCGCGCGCCGACCTCGGCGGCGAACTGTCCGGCGGCTACTACGTGCAGCCCACCATCTTCGAGGGCGACAACTCGATGCGCATCTTCCAGGAGGAGATCTTCGGGCCGGTCGTGTCGGTGACCTCGTTCGCCGACCTCGACGACGCCGTGAAAATTGCCAACGACACCCTGTACGGGCTCGGCGCGGGCGTGTGGAGCCGGGACATGAACACCGCGTACCGGGCCGGGCGTGCCATCCAGGCCGGTCGAGTGTGGACGAACTGCTACCACGCGTACCCGGCGCACGCCGCGTTCGGCGGGTACAAGCAGTCCGGCATCGGGCGGGAGAACCACAAGATGATGCTGGAGCACTACCAGCAGACCAAGAACCTGCTGGTCAGCTACTCCACCAAGAAGCTCGGCTTCTTCTGATGAGCGACACATCCGTCGGCGGCGCGGTGCCAGGGTCACCTGGTGTCGCGGTGCCGGGTGCGGCGTCTCCGGTCGCTCTGACCCCTGCGGCGGCCGAGCTGATCCGGTCACTGCGGGGGCGGCACGGGCCGCTGATGTTCCACCAGTCCGGCGGCTGCTGTGACGGCAGCGCCCCGATGTGCTACCCGGCGGGCGAGTTCCGTACCGGCTCGTCCGACGTACTGCTCGCCTCGCTCACGGTCCACGAGGTGCCCGAGCCAGTCGAGTTCTGGATCTCGAAGTCCCAGTGGGAACTGTGGAAACACACGAGGCTCACCGTCGACGTGGTCCCAGGCCGAGGCAGCGGCTTCTCCCTGGAAGCCCCAGACGGCGTCCGCTTCCTAATCCGCTCCCACCTAGCCCCCTAACCCACCCCACCCCACCCCACCCCTCCCTCCCGCCCCTCACCTCACCTCGCCCCCGCCCCGCCCCCGCCCCGCCCCCGCTTTTCCGGGCCCCGTCCGCCCCGCCCTGCCGCGTCGATCATGGAGTTGTGGTGGGCGCTGGATGACTAGTTGCACCTTTTGTGAGGCACCACAACTCCATGATCGACGGGCGGCGGCTGGTCAGGCCAGGAGCCCGGAGGTCGGGGGTCGGGAGGGCGGGGTCGGGTCGGGGGTCGGGAGGGCGGGGGCGGGTTGGGTTACGGGTGGAGGAGGAGAGGAGCGAGGGTGGCGATGATGTGTGCTGGGCGGCGGTAGAGGTCCAGGTCGGTGAAGTGGCGCATTTGCCAACCGTTGGCGGCGAGCCAGTTCATCCGGGACCGATCACGCCGGAGCCGGTCACGGTCCAGGTGGGACGAGCCGTCGTACTCGACTCCGACCCTGCGTTGCCGGTAGCCAAGGTCAAGGCGGTACAGCGGTATCCCGTTGCCGTCGGGGACCCAGAGCTGCGGCTCCGGCGGCGGGAGTCCTCCATCGATCAACACCAGCCTGAGCTGGCTTTCCTGTCGACACTCCGCGCGAGGGTCGGCACGTGGCACGAGCTCGCGCGCCTGGCATACGCCGCGCAGGCGTTCGTGCCGATCGACTTCGATCCGAAGTTCCTCAGGTCGGCAGGCGCCGACGCGAAGGCACAGGTCCAGTAGCGGCATCGCGTCCATCCGACGCATTGATCGGGCCAGGTCGACCGCACACCGGGCGGCGGGAGCACAAGGCACTCCGCCCAGTAGCACCGGGTCGCGCACGGGCAGAACCGCCTCGTGGGCAACGACCCCCCGGATGTGCGGAACGCTCTCCCCGGCCGGCACGATTATGTGGACGTCGGCGCTGCGGGCGTCGCCGAAGCCGTGCAACTGCGCGCCGGTATGGAAGCCGACGACCGCACTGTCAGGCAGCCGCCGAAAGATCGCGGGCAGGTGCTTCGGCGAGTACGCCGAGGGCGCGTAGACGCTCCGCGACAACCGGCGCAGCCTGGACTGCTCTGCCAGCCTCCGCACCTGTTCCCGACTGAGGCCCGCAGCGAGCAGCTCCGAGTATCGAAAAAGGCCCTCCGTCATGCCTGAGAATCTGCAGCCAAACCTGGGGATCCGGCGCCCCCAACTCGGCACCTTGTGGATAACCACCGCCCCTGTGCACAACCCCCAATCAAACGCCATCCGTGCTATGGCCCCGAGCCCCGTTCCCGTCGATCATGGAGTTGTGGTGCCGGACAGAGGCCGCAAATCGGTGCTGACCGCCCACCACAACTCCATGATCGACGCAAGCGGGGCGGGGCGAGGACGGGCTGGTGTTGGTTGGGGATTAGTCGCAGCCGTAGCCGTCGTTGTCGCGGTCCAGGTCGTAGATGTCGATGCCGATGACCTTGACGACTCCGCTGACGTAGGCAGGACCGTTGCCGCTGCCTCCTGCGCAGTCGACATCGCTGGCAATGGGTACGCAGGGGGTGTAGTTCGGGTCGCACTTGGATGACTGCGCCTTCTTGGTACCGATGGCGACGACCTGGGTAACCGGCTGCTTCGTGACCGTGGACTTGACCAGCTTCTTGCCCGTCTGCACCCCGTCGGTGGTGGTCACCTCGTAGGTCAGGGTCCGGATGCCGTTGGCGCCCTTGGTCCGTACGACCCGCTTGCCCTCGGCCAGGGACGAATCCTTTACGGTCCGCTCGCCGTGTCGGATCGTGGCCCGCTCCGTCACGGTCGAGACCTGCACCACCGGCGCGGGCGCAGCACTGGACGGGGACGGCGGGGCCGACGGTTCGGCCGCGGCGGAGGGTGCGATGGAGGGTGCGGCAATCGGCGGCACCGCCTGCGCGGGGGCCTCGGTCGGCTCGGCCGGCGCCGCCAGGATGGGCTGCTGCGCTTCGTCGGCCGCGGTATTGGTGCGGCCGGGCGTCGGCTCGCCGACCATCGCGCCGACGATCGCGCTGCCGGCGCAGCAGAGCAGTAGGAACGACAGTGCGATCGAGCCGAGGATCACGGCGACTCGACTCGCGGGACTGGCCCGGCGGAACCAGTTCGGTCGGGGCCCGGACGACGGTGCGTGCGGCGGGCCAGGAAACGGCGGTGGATGCATCGTCACGGCGATGAGTGTCGTCGCAAATACTTTGTGCAATATCCACCGTCATGCTCGTCATGTGTGCCGCCTGATCCACACCGGACGTTCATCGGCTACCACCAGTGCCACGCATCGGTGACGGTCAGCGCCGAACACGGCATTCCGGGCCGCCCCACGGCCAAGACTGAAAGCCGAACGGGCAACCCGTACATGCAGCAAAGGCATAAATCGTCACGCATCAAGCGAACCTACGGCGGATACGCCGAGGTCGCCCGGGAGCCGCCGATGACGTGTCGGGTTGGCGTCACTGCGGCGGTCAGCGGGGTTCAGGGTGGGCTTGTGCGGGTTCAGCCCTGAACCGGACGACGGGTGATCGCGGCGGACGGGTGGCGTTCGGCCCATTCATGATTCCGCTCCTCCAACCCCCACGGCGAGCCGTACGCGGTCAGCAGGTCGAGGAACGGCACTGGGGGTAGCGCCTCCGGGCCCAGCACCCCGACGCCGGACCAGACGCCGTCGGCTAGCAGTTCCAGTGCCACGACCGGGTTGACCGCCGTCTGCCACACCACTGCCTGGTGGCCGTACTCCCGCATCGACCACTCGTTGTCGACCACGTGGTAGAGGTAGACCTCGCGGGGCTGCCCGTCCGGGCCGAGGCCGCGCACCCAGGTGCCGGCGCAGGTCTTGCCGCGCATCCGGTCGCCGAGCGTTGCCGGGTCGGGCAGGCTGGCGGCCACCACGTCGCGCGGGGACACGTCGACGCCGCGTACCCGCACGGGCGTGGTCGCGTCCAGGCCGAGCTTGTGCAGCGTCTTGAGCACCTCGATGAACTCGTCGCCGAGGCCGTACTTGAAGGTGACCTTCCGGGCGTCGACCCAGCGCGGGATGAGCAGCACCTCTTCGTGTTCCACGTTTACGCACTCGACCGGTCCGATGCCCTCGGGGAAGTGGAACACCTCCGGCTCGC
Organism: Micromonospora sp. DT41; assembly: GCF_049841715.1. Taxonomy (NCBI): domain Bacteria; kingdom Bacillati; phylum Actinomycetota; class Actinomycetes; order Micromonosporales; family Micromonosporaceae; genus Micromonospora; species Micromonospora sp. DT41. The sequence goes on from NZ_JBNCKU010000001.1 coordinate 286,297, forward strand.
TGAACGGCTCCGTGGTGTACCAGCCCCGGCCCTTCTCCCAGATCACTGGCGGGTTGAGGCACTCCTCGATGGTGGTCCAGATGGAGAAGGAGGGCGCGAAGTCGTAGCCGTCGACGGTCAGGTTCGCGCCGTCGCGGACGCCGATCTCGTCGATCTCACTGAACAGTTCGTCGGCGGCATAGCGGGCGAAAACGTCGGACAGGCCCGGTTCGACGCCGATGCCGCACAGCGCCATCCGGCCGGCGTCGACCCACCGGTCCGCGACGGCGAACTGTTCGTCGCCGAGCTTTACCCCGGTCTCGGAGTACGGAAGGGCGGGGTGCGGGTGCGACAACGACATCGCCATGTCCAGGTAGTCGGCCCCGGCCGCGAACGCGCCGTCGAAGATCGGCATGACGAAGCGCGGGTCGACAGCGTTGAGCACGTGGGTGATCCGGTGCTCCCGGCAGAGCGCCGCGACCGCGTCTGCCGAGGAGGCGTCCAACCGGGCGGCGACGAAGCGGTCACCGTGCCCGCTGATCGCGCGGCTGGCCCGGTCCCGGTCGTAGTCGGCGACCACAATCGTCTCGAAGAAGCTGCGGCGGGCGGCGATGGCGACGGCTGCGGACCCGACGCCACCGGCACCGATGAGCAGGATACGCATCAGGAATCGAACCCCAAACCAAGACGATCGAGGGTACGCAGCCACAGGTCGCGCCGGCCCTCGCGCGCGTCGGCGCGGGCCATCGACCGGCGGGTGAGGTTGATGCCGATCGCACGGATGGGTTCCGGTGGGAACGGCAACGGCTTGCGGCGTACCAGGTCGAGCCGGGTCAGCGGGGTGTTCCCGCCGTCGAGCAGGTCGAGCAGCACCCGGGCGGAGAAGCGTGTGGCGCCGACACCGAGCCCTGTGTAGCCGGCCGCGTACGCCAGTCGACCGTCGAAGGCGGTGCCGTAGAACGGGCAGAACCGGGTGCAGGTGTCGATGACGCCGCCCCAGCGGTGGCTGAAGCGCACGTCGGCGAGCTGCGGGAACGTGGTGAAGAAATGCTCGGCGAGGGTGGTGAAGGTGGCCTGGCGCTGCTCCAGCTCGGGGGCGACCCGGTTGCCGTAGTGGTAGACCGCGTCGTAGCCGCCGAAGAGAATCCGCCCGTCGGTGGTCATCCGGTAGTAGTGGAACTGGTTGCCGGTGTCCGCCAGCCCCTGCCTGTTGCGCCAGCCGATCGCGTCCCGCTGGGCTGGAGTGAGTGGCTCGGTCATCAACACGTGGTCGTAGACCGGCACCACGTACGCGCGCAGCCGGCGCAGCAGCGGCGGAAACGCGTTGGTGGCCAGGACGACCCGCCGCGCCCGCACCGATCCGGGCCGCCCACCGGCGGCGGGATCGCCGGCGTCTGCGCCGAGGGTGGCGGCACGCAGCGCAGCGCCGTCGGCGCGCAGCCCGGTGACCCGGGTGTGCTCGTGCACCCGCACGCCGAGGTCGAGGCAGGCGCGGCGCAGACCCCACGCCAGCTTCGCCGGGTCCACCATTGCCACCCGGTCGGCGTCGAACATCCCACCCAGGTACGTCGGTGAGTCGACCTCGGCGCGCACCTCGTCCCGGTCGAGCAGCCGTACCCGGTGGCCGTACCGGCGGGCCAGCTCCGCGTCGGCGGCCAGCCCGTCGAGTTGGTACGGCTCGACGGCGACGGCAAGCTCGCCGGTGCGTTCGAAGTCGCAGTCGATGTCGTGGTCGGCGACTGTGGCGGCGATGGCGTCCAGGTTTTCCCGGCCGAGGCGTTCCAGTTCCCCGACCTCGTCGGGGAAACGCTCGACGCCGTTGGCGAGCCCGTGGGTGAGCGACGCCGCGCAGAACCCGCCGTTGCGCCCGGACGCGGCCCAGCCGCAGGTGCCGGCGTCGACAAGCAGGACATCGCGGTCGGGGTTCGCCTGCTTGGCCAGCAGTGCTGCCCAGAGCCCGCCGTACCCGCCGCCGATCACGAGCAGGTCGGCGGTCTGCGGGCCGACGAGTGGCGGCAGCGGGTCGGGGCGGTCGGGACGGTCCAGCCAGTACGGCACGGGTGCCGCGTCGGCGAGCGCCCTGTCGACCTGCGGAAGGGTCATGACCGAAGACCTGTCGGACGACCCACCGCCGGGCTCATGACGACCGGCGCGGTTGAGGTGCCGTACGGGCCAGCAGGTTGGCGCGGCGGGCCCGTCGCCCCCGCAGCGAGCTGAGCCCGACCAGCAGCAGGGCGATCACGAACATCGCGGTGCCGATGACGTTCACCTGCGGTGGGATGCCCCGCTGGGCGGCACCCCAGACGTACATCGGGAACGTGACTGTGGTGCCGGCGTTGAAGTTCGTGATGATGAAGTCGTCGAAGCTCAACGAGAAGGCCAGCAACGCGGCGGCGACGATGCCCGGCAGCACCAGCGGCAGGGTGATCCGTCGGAACGTCTGCCACTCGCTCGCGTACAGGTCCGTGGCGGCTTCCTCCAGCCGCCGGTCCATCCCGGCAAGCCGCGCCTTCACCGTCACCACGACGAACGACACGCAGAACATGACGTGCGCGATGACGACGGTCCAGAAGCCCAGGGGTACGCCCGCCGACACGAACAGCGCCAGCAGCGACGTGCCCATCACCAGTTCCGGGGTGGCCATCGGCAGGAAGATCAGCACGTTGACGCCGGACCGACCCCGGAATCGGTGCCGGACCAGCGCGAACGCCATCAGGGTGCCGAGCACTGTGGCGGCCACTGTGGAGATGAAGCCGATCTGCACGCTGCGGACCACCGCGTCGCACATGTCGGAGGTGGCGCACGGCTGCCGCCAGTTGTCCAGCGTGAACTCGTTGAAGTCGTACGACAGGCGACTCGACGGACGGTTGAACGACAGCCCCGCCACCACGAGGATCGGCAGCGCCAGATAGCCGAGCACCAGCAGCGCGACGATCATCACCCAGCGGTCAGCAAGCCAGCGCGACACCCTCACCAGAGCCTCCTTGGATTCGCGACTGCGGGGCTCCGCTGCGCTGCACTCCTCGCGCTCATCACAGCCCCCTCTCATTCGCGACTGCGGGGCTCCGCTGCGCTGCACTCCTCGCGCTCATCACAGCACCTCCTCCGTGCCGGCCCTGCGCAGATACCCGAAGACCACAGCGAGGATCGCCGCCATCAGCAGGAACGACAGCGCGGCGCCCTGCGGGTAGTCCAGCCGCACCAGGAACGCCGAGTCGATGACGTTGCCGATCATGTACTCGTTGGGGGTACCGAGCAGTTCGGCATTGATGTAGTCGCCGCTGGCCGGAATGAAGAACAGCAACGTGCCGGCGACGAGGCCGGGCATGGACAGCGGCAGCGTCACCCGGCGGAACGCCTGCACCGGGCTCGCGTACAGGTCACTCGCCGCCTCCAGCAGCCGGTGGTCCAGCCGCTCCAGGCTCGCGTACAGCGGCAGCACCAGAAACGGCAGGAAGTTGTACGTCAGCCCGAGCACCACGGCGAACGGGGTGGCAAGCAGTCGACCGTCCGGGCCGAGCAGGTGTACGTCCCGCAGCAGGCCGACAAGCGCACCGTTGTCCGACAGGATCGTCTTCCAGGCCAGTGTGCGGACCAGGAAGCTTGTGAACATCGGCGCGACCACACACACCAGCAGCAGGTTCTTCCACCGGCCGGCCTTCTGCGCGATGGCGTACGCCAGCGGGTAGCCCAGCAGCAGCGCCAGCACCAGGGCCACGAAGGCGTAGCCGAACGAGCGCAAAAACTGCGGCCAGTACGCCTGCACCACGTCCGGGTAGTTGCCGAACGCCCACGTCATCGCGTAGCCGGTGGAAAGCGAACCGTTGGGGTCGTACAGGCTCGCGGCGGCGAGTTGCAGCAGCGGCACACCGAAGAACACCAGCAGCCAGGCCGCACCGGGCAGCAGCAACAGGTACGGCAGCAGCCGGTACCGCCCGGGCCGAGGCGCCGGTGGTGGGGCCGGAGCCTTCCCCGATCTGGTGGGCGCCAGAAGGGTCATGACGACGCGCCGACCGGCTCGTCGAGAACCGGCGTGGTCCGGTCGGTGTCGGCGGCGTCGCGGGGCAGCAGGAAAGCGTGCCGCGGATCCCAGTACGCCACCGCTTCGCTGCCGACCGCCACCTGAGCCGAGGTTCCGCTGTTCGCCGCGAAGACCGACAGTTCGGTGCCCCAGCCGGTGCGCAGCAGGTACTGCGTGCTGACCCCCACGTAGGAGGCATCGGTGACGACCCCTGTGACGTGCTGATGGCCGGCGGGCACCTGGTCGGCGGAGCCGACCAGGTGGAGCTTCTCCGGGCGTACCCCAAGGTGGACCGGACCTCGGTCGGCCCGGACCCGGCCGGCGGGCACCGAGAAACGCGCGCCGTGCGCCGTCACCGCGACCTCTTCGCCGCTGGTCCCGGCGGCCTCGGCGGCGAGCAGGTTGGACTGGCCGAGGAAGTTCGCCACGAACGCGGTGGCCGGGAACTCGTAGATGTCGGCCGGGGCGCCGAGCTGTTCGATACGGCCGGCGTTCATCACCGCTACGGTGTCGGCCATCGTCATGGCCTCCTCCTGGTCGTGCGTCACGTGCACGAAGGTGATGCCCACCTCGGTCTGGATCCGCTTCAGCTCGATCTGCATCTGCCGGCGCAGCTTCAGGTCGAGTGCGCCCAGCGGCTCGTCGAGCAGCAGCACCTGCGGCTGGTTGATCAGCGCACGGGCCAGCGCGACCCGCTGCTGCTGGCCGCCGGAGAGCTGGGCCGGGCGGCGATCGCCGAAGCCGTCGAGCTGCACCAGTGACAGCATCCGCAGGACCTCGTCGTTTACCGAGCGGATCCCGCGCCGACGCAGCCCGAAGGCCACGTTCTCGAAGATGCTCAGGTGTGGAAAGAGCGCGTAGCTCTGGAACACCGTGTTGACTGGCCGTTTGTACGGCCGCAGCCGGGCGATGTCGCGGTCGCCGAGCAGCACCTGACCGCTCGTCGGCTCCTCCAGCCCGGCGATCATCCGCAGGGTGGTGGTCTTGCCGCAGCCAGACGCGCCGAGCAGCGCGAAGAACGACCCCTGTTCGATGCAGAGGCTGAGATCGTCGACGGCGGTGAAGATGCCGAAGCGCTTGGTGAGGTTGGCAAGGCGCAGGTCGCCCGCCGGTGTCTCGCGCGCCATTCCCGTCACGCCCCGATGACCTGCTGGAACTTGCCTTCGTACTCTTTCTCCTGCTTCTCGTCCAGGGTCATGAACACCTTGGACTTCGACAGCAGCGCCTCGTCGGGGAAGATCAGCGGGTTGGCGGCGAGCTCGGGGTCGATCTTCTCCATCTCGGCCTGGGCGCCCTTGACCGGGCAGATGTAGTTGACGTACGCGGCGAGCTTCGCGGCGACGGCCGGCTCGTAGTAGTAGTTGATCAGGGCCTCGGCGTTGCCCTTGTGGGTGGCCTTGTTGGGAACCATCATGTTGTCGCTGAACAGCATCGCGCCGGAGTCGGGGGCGACGAACTGCACCTTCGGGTTGTCACCGGCGAGCTGGATGACGTCGCCGGACCAACCGATGCACGCAGCGATGTCGCCCTTGGCCAGGTCGGGTGCGTAGTCGTTGCCGGTGAACTTGCGGATCTGTCCGGAGTCGACTGCCTTCTTGAGCTTGTTGAGCGCGTCGTCGAACTGGGCGCTCGTGAAGTTCGACGGATCGTGGCCGCCCGCGCCGAGCAGCAGGCCCATGGTGTCGCGCATCTCGCTGAGCGCCGTCACCTTGCCCTTGAGGTCGGGCCGGGTCAGCAGCTCGTCGACGGTCCGCAGCTCCTTCGTGACGCTGCCGTTGTACGCCAACCCGGCGAGGCCGGACTGCCACGGGATGGCGATCCGGTTCTCGGCGTCGAAGGAGCGGCTGACAAGCGACGGCAACAGGTTTGCCTGGACATTCGGGATCTTCGCCGGGTCGAGCTTCTGGATCCAGCCGAGCCGGATCATCCGCGCCGCCATCCAGTCGGTCAGGACGATGATGTCCCGGTCGGTGCTCTGGCAGGCGGCTAGCTGATTCTGGACCTTGCCGAAGAACTCGTTGTTGTCGTTGATGTCCTCGGTGTAGGTGACCTGGATTCCGCTCTTCGCGATGAACCCGTCCAGGCTGGGCCTCTTGGACTCGTCAGCTTCGTCGACGTCCATGTACTGCGGCCAGTTGGAGAAGGCAAGCTTCTTCTCGGTGCCGGACAGGTCCTCGCTGACGCAGCCGGCCTCGGTCTGCTGCGCACCCTTGGTGCCGCAGCCTGCGAGGCTGCCGCCCGCGGCCAGCAGAGCGGCGGAACCGAGAGTGCCGGTGAGCAGTCCACGCCGGGAGAGGGGCCGAAAGGGGGTACGCATGACGACTCCTAGGGGGGTCAGTGCCATGGACGACTGATCCTGGCATGAGGAAACCTCTCTTACAAGGGATTCCGTTGTGGGAATAGCGATGCACGACGAAATACGCCAGACTGCGCGGTGATACACGCGCGACATCACGATTCGGGACATGGGGAGCGCACGATGACGAACCGGCAGCACGAAAACGGCAGCGGCGGCCGACGCGTCGCTGTGCGTGACGGCGCCAATCACGCTCTGCTTGACGATGTGGCCAAGCAGATCATCGAACAGCTCCAGGAGGACGGCCGCCGGCCGTACGCCACGATCGGCAAGGCGGTAGGACTCTCCGAGGCGGCGGTCCGCCAGCGGGTGCAACGGCTCCTCGACTCCGGCGTCATGCAGATCGTCGCCGTGACCGACCCCCTCCAACTGGGCTTCCCCCGCCAGGCAATGATCGGCCTGCGTACCGACGGCGACTTGGAGTCCGTGGCCGACCGGCTCGCCGAACTCGACGAGGTCGACTACGTGGTCATCACCGCCGGCTCGTTCGACCTGCTCACCGAGGTGGTCTGCCGCAACGACGACCACCTCCTGGAGATCCTGCAACGGCTACGTGCCGTGCCCGGCGTGGTCTCCACCGAGGCGTTCGTCTACCTCAAGCTCCGCAAGCAGACCTACACCTGGGGTACGGCCTGAAGCCCACGCCGCCCCTTTGCTCGATCCGCGGCTGATCCATTCGACAGCGCCGACCTGACCCGGACCGGGTAGGCACCGCTCACGTCCTTTGCTCTGCTTCAACCGGCGCAACACCCCGTGTCCGAATACCGGACGCGCGCTGGTGCGTCCGTTGAAGCAGAGCAAAGGATGCCGAACAGGGGTCAGCGGGCGACCGCCGGGCATTGAGCGGGCGACGACGGGCAGGGCTGACACTCGGTGCGGATTCCGTCGTTCCCAGGTCTCTTTCTCGCCGAATCCGTCGCCATTGAGCCTCCACGCTACTGATCGCACTTGCCATTCCGGGCTCGGCTGTGCGATAACCGTGGTCAGAGCGGCCGGTCTCACCTCGTCGACCGGCCCGACGACCGATGGGGCTGACATGGCCAACGCCACCGACCACCTCTGGATGCACTTCACCAGGATGGCGAGCTACTCCGCCGGTGAGGTGCCGACAATCGTGCGCGGCGAGGGCGCGTACGTGTGGGACGCGCAGGGCCGCCGCTACCTCGACGGGCTCGCCGGGCTCTTCGTCGTCAACGCCGGCCACGGTCGCACGGAGCTGGCCGAGGCCGCCGCCAAGCAGGCCGGCGAGCTCGCCTACTTCCCGCTCTGGTCGTACGCCCACCCGAAGGCCGTCGAGCTGGCCGAGAAGATCGCCTCGCTCACCCCCGGCGACCTGAACCGGGTCTTCTTCACCACCGGCGGTTCGGAGGCGGTGGAGGCGGCGTGGAAACTGGCCCGTGCCTACTTCAAGCGCACCGGCAGGCCCAACAAGTACAAGGTGGTCAGCCGGTACATCGCGTACCACGGCACCTCGATGGGCGCCCTGTCGATCACCGGCCTGCCCGGCATCAAGAGCGACTTCGAGCCGCTGGTGCCCGGCGGGATCAAGGTGCCGAACACCAACTTCTACCGGGCGCCCGAGCACGGCGACGATCCCGAGGCGTTCGGCCGCTGGGCCGCCGACGAGATCGGCCGGGCCATCGAGCGGGAAGGGCCGGACACTGTCGCCGCGGTCTTCCTGGAGCCGGTGCAGAACTCCGGCGGCTGCTTCCCACCGCCCCCCGGCTACTTCGAGCGGGTCCGGGAGATCTGCGACGCGTACGACGTGCTTCTCGTCTCCGACGAGGTGATCTGCTCCTGGGGCCGGCTGGGCGAATACTTCGGCGCGGTGCGCTACGGCTTCCAGCCGGACATCATCACCACCGCCAAGGGCATCACCTCCGGATACGCCCCGCTCGGCGCGATGATCGCCAGCGACCGGCTGATGGAGCCGTTCCTCACCGAGACCGGAATGTTCGCCCACGGGGTGACGTTCGGCGGCCACCCGGTCTCCTGCGCGGTGGCCCTGGCCAACCTTGAGGTCTTCGCCCGCGAGGACCTCATCGGCCACGTACGGGCCAACGAGGGCTCCTTCCGGGCCACCCTGGAGAAGCTGTACGACCTGCCGATCGTCGGCGACGTCCGGGGCGACGGCTACTTCTACGGCATCGAGTTGGTCAAGGACAAAACGTCGCGGGAGACCTTCGACGAGGCCGAGTCGGAGCGGCTGCTGCGCGGCTTCCTTTCCACAGCGTTGTTCCAGGCGGGCCTCTACTGCCGGGCCGACGACCGGGGTGACCCCGTCATCCAGCTCGCGCCGCCGCTGATCGCCGACCAGCGGCACTTCGACGAGATCGAGCAGATCCTGCGCGCGGTGCTCACCGAGGCATGGACGCGGCTCTGAACGGCGACCCCGCCGAGGGCTACCGGGGCCTGTCGTACTGGCTGTCCACGTTGGACGGGCCGCTGGCCCCACGGCCCGCGCTGGCAGGTGACACCGACGCCGACGTGGTGATCGTGGGCGCCGGCTACACCGGGCTGTGGACGGCGTACCACCTGGCCCGCGCGGACCCTGCGCTGCGTGTCACGGTGCTGGAGAAGGAGATCGCCGGGTACGGCGCGTCCGGCCGCAACGGCGGCTGGTGCTCCGCGCTGTTCCCCACGTCGCTGACCGGGCTGGCCCGTCGACACGGCCGGGACGCCGCCGTCGCCATGCAGCGGGCGCTGCACGGGACGGTGCGCGAGGTCGACCAGGTGGTCACGGCGGAGGGCATCGACTGCGACTGGGCCGACGGGGGCACTGTCACACTGGCCCGCACCGGTCCGCAGTTCGCCCGGGCGCGGGCCGCCGTGGGCGAGGCCCGCGCGTTCGGCTTCGGCCCGGAGCACCTGAGGGTCCTCGACGCCGAGGAGGCCGCCGCCCGCTGCGCCGCCGAGGGGGTACGCGGTGGGACGTACACCCCGCACTGCGCGGCAGTGCACCCGGCGAAGCTGGTCCGGGGTCTCGCCCGCGCTGTGGAGCGGCTCGGGGTGACCATCCACGAGGGCACCCCTGTCGTCGCGATCCGGGCCGGCTCGGCGGTGACGGCGTCCGGAACGGTGCGGGCGCCGGTGGTGGTCCGGGCCACCGAGGCGTACACGTCCACGTTGCCCGGTCAGCGGCGCACCGTGGCGCCTGTGTACTCGCTGATGGTGGCCACCGAGCCGCTCACCGACGAGACGTGGGCACGGATCGGGCTGGCCCGGCGGGAGACGTTCACCGACCTCGGGCACATGATCATCTACGGCCAGCGCACCGCCGACGGGCGGCTGGCCTTCGGCGGACGCGGTGCGCCGTACCACTTCGGGTCCCGGGTCCGGCCCGGCTACGACCGGGAGCCACGGGTCTTCGCCGCGCTGCGACGTACCCTCGGGAGGCTCTTCCCGGTGCTCGGCCCGGACGTGCCGGTGACACACACCTGGGGTGGCCCGCTGGGCGTGGCCCGGGACTGGGCCGCCTCGGTCGGTTTCGACAGGGCCAGCGGGCTGGCCTGGGCGGGCGGCTACGTCGGGGACGGGGTCGGCTCCAGCAACCTCGCCGGCCGCACGCTTGCCGACCTGATCCGTGGCCAGCGCACCGAGCTGACCACACTGCCCTGGGTCAACCACCGCTCGCCCCGCTGGGAACCGGAGCCACTGCGCTGGCTGGCGGTGAACGCCGGCCTACGGATCATGACCGGCGCCGACGAGGCCGAAGCCCGCAACGGGCGACCGTCGCGCCGGGCCGCCGCGTTCTCCCGACTCCTGGGGCACTGACCGGGTCAGTGGTTGGGCGGGATCACCCGGAGGTGGCCTCGGCGGCCGGTCTGGTGGGGGTTCTCGTGGTGCTGGTCGGGCTCCGGGGGGCGGGGAGCCGGGCGGGCGGCCTCGCGGACCGCCTCGGCCAGCGCGACCAGGTCGTCGGTGGTGGGCGGGGGCGGCTCGAACTCTCCCTCGTGCCGGACCACGTCCCAGCCTCGCGGCGCGGTCAGGCTGCGGGCGTGCGGCTCGCACAGGTCGTACGTGTGCGGCTCGGCGAACGCCGCCAACGGGCCCACGACCGCCGTCGACTCGTTGTAGACATAGGTCAATGTGGCGACCGCTTGCCGGGGGCAGCCGTTACGGGAGCAGCGCCGTGGTGACCTCACGGCGGCAGGGTATCCCCATTACCGGGTCCGGCGCATCGCTTCGCGTTGCGACACGCCCGTCGTGGTGATCACAATTCAGGGCCTCGCGCCGCGCCGCGCCACGGGAGCGGCGCTGCCGCTGACCGGCCCCGAGCGGGGGCTACCCTTTGCCTCATGACGAGCCCGGAACACCGCCGCCCCGGCCCCGGCCGGCGAGCGCACCGCGACCGGCACGGGCGTGGCCTGCGCGGGCGTCTGGTGCCGGCGACGGTCCCGCTGGCCCGCACCAAGGCCGAGGTCTTCGACGACCTGGTCCTGGACACCGTCGAGACGTTGGAGCGGCGGTTCGCCAAGGAGCTGGCCGGCGTCGAGTTCGCGGTCGAGGACGTCCCGCCGGATCTGAACGTCTACGACTCCGACGTGCTGGAGGACGGCGAGGTGCCGCTGGCCCGGCTCCTGCCGGGCCGTCCCGGTCGCCAGGAGGTACCACCACGGATCGTGTTGTACCGGCGACCGTTGGAGTTCCGGGCGATGGACCGCGAGGATCTCGCGGACCTCGTCCATGACGTGATCATCGAACAGGTCGCCAACCTGCTCGGTGTCGACCCCGACGAGTTGGCCTGAGCGGCCCCGGCCGGGTTGACCTGCCGTACGGCGGCTGAGTCGGGCGGCCCCCACCGCCCCGACCCACACCGCTCAAGCGGCTCGCCGCTTCAACTTGCGCCGCTCCCGCTCCGATAGCCCACCCCAGATGCCGAAACGCTCGTCGTGGCCCAGGGCGTATTCGAGGCATTCAGTCTTGACCTCGCAGCGCGAGCAGATCCGCTTCGCCTCCCGGGTCGAGCCGCCCTTCTCGGGAAAGAACGCTTCGGGGTCGGTCTGCGAGCACAGGGCCCGCTCCTGCCACTCCGGCGCGTTTCCGAGCAGGTCGGCCACCTCTAGCTGGCCGTCCATCAAATGCCTCCTTGTCGCGCACCGGCGTCATCGCCGCTGCAACCCCCCACGCGAAAGGCGTGCTTGTCCGTCCGGTCCGGTTTTGTTGCGTTCCGTGCGAACAACCCCATTCAAATTACACGCGTGTAATGCGTGCGCCGTCAAGCCAAACTTGATAATGGAGTCGCCCTCCCGACAGCCCCGGCCGGCCACCAGGACCGCCCGGCCTCGCAACCTGCCCTATCGATTCAGACCCCGGCCGAGTAACGCCCTCTCCGGCGAGTTGCCCGACTTTTCTGCCGTGGCGCACCGCCGACGAAGGACTGTCACCGCGACATCGACCATGGCCGCCGACCCCTCTCCACGAAGCTGATCTTGGTGGGGGACAGGTTAACGCGGCACGGCGCGGACTGCCCGTCAAGCCGTCGACAGCGATCACGCCCCGTCCACGATGTGGACGGGGCGTGATCGGAAAACGGTGGGGTACGGTCAGCCGGCAGGCCGAAAACCGCTGCTGGGCCAGACGAATTCCGCTATCCCTCCACCGTGGACAGAAACGGTGCCGACGGAAGTGTCGCCGTCCCACCAGACGGTATAAATCCCGGCGGGCAGATCGGGATAGACCGCACTGTGGAACGACCCGTCGCGCACCCGGCGTTCCCGCACCGCCGAGTGGACCCGCCGTTCGCCGTCCCGGCTGATCTCGATCTCCCGGCCGTGCAGATCCCGGCCGGTGTAGACGATCAGGGCACCGGTGTCGCCGCCCAGATCGAGGACGACACTCCCGATCTCCGAGGGCCCGTACGCGTGCTCGTGCATCAGCCGCTCCCCCGCGCCGGTCAGGCCGACGCCGGCGGGTTGTTGAACCCGTCGTACGGCGTACCCAGGTAGGGGAAGTTCGCGAGGAACGGCGCCGTCACGTCGGCCGCGCTCAACCCGGGCGTCACCGCCGCGGCCGCCGCATCCGGACGGAACGTCTTGTCGACGAGCGGAACCGTCACACCGGCGATCGCCCGCAGCGCGATGCTGACCACGTCGTCGCCGACCCGGCGCCCGTTCGGATAGCCGGCCAGATCGCCGCCGAGCACCCCGAACCGGTCCGGACGCCGAGTGGGCGGGATCGCTGTGTTGAGCCGCAACATGTCGGCCCGCACGTCGCCTGTGGCGTTGGTGAAGCCGTCGATCAGGCCCGCCGGCACACCGGTGAGCAGGATCGCCACCAGGTCCGCCCGCGCCTTCTTGGCCTTTGTGAGCTTGTCCAGGTTGGGAAAGACGTCCGGGTAGAGCGCCGGCAGCAGTGCGGCCAACTCCGGCTGCTCGACGAACTGCGCGAACCGCTTGTCCTCCGAGGGTGGCAGCGTGTTCCACAGGTCCTTCTTGGACATCGGGACGACGACCTCGTTGAACAGCGGATTACCCAGCCGCGAGACCTGGGTGAACGGGCCCGTCGACGTGTCCGCGGCCACCCTGTCACCGAGCACCCGGACCTGCCGGCGCGACGCCGAGGTCCACACCCCGATCACCGAGGCGGCGTCGGCCGCGCCGTACCTGTTGGCCCGCCGCCGCACCTGCTTCAGCGGCACCTGCACGGCGATGCTGTGCACGTTCATCCGGTCGGTGGCGTTTACCGGCTCCCCCTCGGCCTTGAAGATCCTCTTGCCCGCCACGTGCAGCTGCTGGAACGGCCGCAGCGTGCCGAGGTCGAAGATCGCTCCCAGGTCGACGAAGAAGCCGTCCGCCCGCTGGCCGGCGAACACCCGCTCCCCCGTGGACAGCGTGTAGGTGGCCTGCCGGACCAGATCGGCGTACTTCGGAGTGGACAGCGGGCCGACATTGCACGGCGGGCAGGGCAGCTTGTGGGCGAGCCGGTGCTCCCGGCCGTCGACCACCCGGGTCAGGCTGTAGAACTGCCGCCGGTTCCAGTTCTTGCTGTCCAGCGAGTCGATCGGACCGGTGTTGTAGAGAAAACTGTTCGGATTGGTGATCTCGGTGGTGAATTCGAACCGGTAGGTGATGTCCGGACGGCCGTCACCGTCGTTGTCGATATGGATCTCGTACCGCACGTCGTCGCCGAACTCGAAGAAGTTCGGCCCTCCCGACGGGAACTGCAACGGCACGTAGTTGGCGATCAGCGTGACAGTGTCAGGTTTGTCGGGGCTGACGAACGCGTAAAGGTCGGAGCTATCGGCGACCGGATCCTTGGCTATTTCCGGGGCCTCGCGGTGGGAAGACATGGCGGACCAACCTCACTGGGCGGGAAGCAGGGGCGGGAGGGCGAGACGTCGAGGGTCAGCGCCGGGCAGCGCGACGCAGCCGGTCCGCCAGGCCGCGGTCGCGCACCTCGATCCGGGATTCACCGACGAAGACGTCCATCGTTCCGGAGGCGGCGTCGCGCAGGTGCACGACGATCGGCTCGTCGGCCCGACCCGCCGCACCTGGCGCGTTCTGCGCGGCCGACAGACCCGGCACGGTGAGCGCGGCCGCGCCGAGGGTGGCGCTGGCCGCGGCGGTCAACGTCTGCCTGCGGGTCAGTCGCGGCCACTGCCGCTTCCGCTGATCACTGGTCATGGGCAACCTTTCCGGCTGCGGCGCGAACGCGCCCGCGGGGGACGGACGGGTCCGGTGCCGCCGACCGACGCCGCCGGGCCCTGGGGGACACCGGCGGCGGTCCTCGCCGCGACCGCCACCGGCATCGCTTGGTACGGCCGGCGACGGGAAAAGGTTCGACCTCAGCGGCGAAGGTGACCGTACGCGGTCGTACGCTTGCGCGCCGGTCGTCCGGCCGCCGTGGCGATGGCCCGCAACTGCTCCTCGGTACGCGCCGAGCCGTTGTCGGAGCCCGCCATCCGGGAGATGGTCTCCTCCATCAACGTGCCGCCCAGGTCGTTGCAGCCACCCTGGAGCATTGCCACAGTGCCCTCGTCGCCGAGCTTCACCCAGGAGCATTGGATGTTGTCGATCCGGCCGTGCAGCAGCAGCCGGGACATCGCGTGCACGACCCGGTTCTCCCGCCACGTCGGCCCGGGACGGGCGATGCCGGCCAGATAGATCGGGGCGTTCGTGTGCACGAACGGCAACGCCACGAACTCGGTGAACCCGCCGGTACGGTCCTGCACCCCGGCCAGCACCCGGAAGTGCGCCAGCCACTGCCCGGGATGGTCGACGTGGCCGTACATCATCGTGGAGCTGGACCGGATGCCAAGCTCGTGGGCGGTGCTGACCACATCGACCCAGGCGGCGGCCGGGAGTTTGCCCTTTGTCAACACCCAGCGCACGTCGTCGTCGAGGATCTCCGCGGCGGTGCCCGGAATGGTGTCCAGGCCCGCCTCGCGTAGTTGGGTCAGCCACTCGCGGACCGGCACGCCGGCCTTGGCGGCGGCGGTGACGATCTCCATGGGGGAGAACGCGTGCACGTGCATGCCCGGCACCCGCGCCTTTACCGCCCGCACGATGTCGGCGTACCCGGTGACCGGCATCTTCGGGTCGATGCCACCCTGGAGGCACACCTCGCTGGCGCCGGCCGCCCACGCCTCCTCGGCCCGGTCGGCGACCTGCTCGACGGAGAGCCGGTACGCGTCGGCGTCACGCTCCCGCTGGGCGAAGGCACAGAAGCGGCAGCCCACGTAGCAGACGTTGCTGAAGTTGATGTTGCGGTTGACCACGTAGGTGACGTCGTCGCCGACCGTGTCGCGGCGCACGTCGTCGGCGAGCCGGCACAACTCGTCCAACGCCGGCCCGTCCGCCCCGAACAGCGCCAGCGCGGCATCGGTGTGCGCGGGATCCAACAGAGCGGCCGGGTCGTCGGCGGCGAGCCGCAGCCCAGCCCGCAAGTCGCGGTCCGCGCCGCTCCCGGCCGTCACCGGCGGTACGTCCGCACGCCGCGCCGCAGCCTCCGGGGTGACCTTGCCGGCCACCTCGGCCCAGTCGCCGTAGACGCTGTCGAAGTCACCCCGCCGATCCTCGGTCCGGCCCGTGGTGTCGATCGTGGCGTGCAGGTCGGTACGCCCGCCGAACATCTCCTCCGGCTCCTGCCACGCACGCCCCTGCGGGATGGCCGACTCGACGGCCAGACCCGACGTCGGGTCGGCCAGGGCGCCGACGTGCGGCAGCAGCCGTGGGTCAAGCCACGGGTCACCGGCGCGGACGTACTCGGGGTAGATGGTCAGCCGCTCCCGCAGCGTGAACCCGGCCAGCTCGGTGTGCCGGGCCAGCTCCTCGATCTGCGGCCAGGGACGCTCCGGGTTGACGTGGTCCGGGGTGAGCGGGGACACACCACCCCAGTCGTCGATGCCGGCCCGCAGCAGCAGGGCGTACTCCCCTGCGATGAGGTTCGGCGGTGCCTGGATGCGGGCCTTCGGGCCGAGCAGAAGCCGGGCCACCGCCACAGTGGCGGCGAGGTCGTGCAGCTCCGCGTCGGGCATGCCCCGCATCGCCGTGTCCGGCTTGGCGCGGAAGTTCTGCACGATCACCTCCTGGAGGTGGCCGTACTCCCGGTGCGCGCGGCGGATCGCGAACAGCGCGTCCACCCGCTCGGCCGGGGTCTCGCCGATGCCGATGAGGATGCCGGTGGTGAACGGCACCCCGACGCGGCCGGCGTCGTCGAGCACCCGCAGCCGGACCGCCGGCTCCTTGTCGGGCGAGCCGTAGTGCGGGCCGCCCGGCTCGGACCAGAGCCGGGTCGCCGTGGTCTCCAACATCATGCCCATGCTCGGCGCGACCGGCTTGAGCCGTTGCAGCTCCGACCAGGACAGCACCCCCGGGTTGAGGTGCGGCAGCAGGCCGGTCTCCTCGAGCACCGCCACCGCGCACGCCCGCAGGTAGTCGAGGGTGGAGTCGTAGCCGCGCTCGTCCAGCCAGCTCCGCGCCGCCGGCCAACGCTCCTCCGGCCGGTCACCGAGGGTGAACAGGGCCTCCTTGCAGCCCAGTGCCGCGCCCTCCCGGGCGATGGCCAGCACCTCGTCGCGGTCCAGGAACGGCGCCGGCAGCCGGTGCGGCACGGTGGCGAACGTGCAGTAGTGGCAGCGGTCCCGGCAGAGCCGGGTCAGCGGAATGAAGACCTTCTTCGAGTACGTGACGACACCCGGCCGGCCAGCCTCACGCAGCCCGGCGTCGCGGATCCCACCTGCGGTGCGCAGCAGCTCGTCAAGCGCGTCACCACGGGCCGACAGCAGCGCTGTCGCCTCATCGACGTCAAGCGACCGCCCGGTCGCGGCCCGGCCCAGGGCCCGTCGGACGCTCGCCTCGCTCGGGCCGGAGTGGGTGCGATCAACCATCCGCCCAGCCTAGGCGCTGCATTGCGCCGCCCCCGGTCCCGCCCCCACCGGCCCCAGCCCTTTGATCATGACGAAGCCGCCCTCGATCTCGATGCGTCAGGGCAACAACTTCATGATCGACCGGGTGGGGGCCGGCGGTGGGTGGCTCAGCGGGGTTGGGTGGGGTGCTCGCCCGGGTTGAGATACTGGGTGCGGTCGGTGTCCCCGTCGGCCGGGCGCGAGATCGCCTCGGTCGGGTCGGCGGACTCACGCGAGATCGCCTGGGTCGGGTCGGCCGACTGGTGGGAGATCGGCTCGGTCTCATCGGCCGACTGGCGGGACATCGCCTGGGTCGGGTCGGCGGACTGGCGCGGGATCGCCTGGGTCGGGTCGGCCGACGGCGGCTGCCCGAACGGCGGCGCGGGAGGCGCCGACTGCGGGGCCGGCGGCGCCGACTGCGGGGCGGCGTTCACCGGCGGCGCGGACTGCGGTGCGGTCGGGAACGGCGGCCCGGACTGCGGGAACGGCGGGGCCGACTGAGGGGCCGGCGGCGCAGACTGCGGGAACGGCGGCGCCGACTGCGGAGCCGACTGGAAGGCCGGCGCGGACTGGCCGTACTGGCCCGGGAACTGCGCCTGCGGCTGGCCGCCAGGCTGACCCGGAGCCGGCCAACCATCCTGCTGCTGACCACCCTGCTGACCCGGCCAACCGCCCTGCGGCTGACCGCCAGGCTGACCCGGAGCCGGCCAACCATCCTGCTGCTGGCCTCCCTGCTGACCCGGAGCCGGCCAGCCGCCCTGGGGCTGGCCGCCCTGCTGACCCTGGGCCGGCCAACCGCCCTGCTGCTGCGGCCAGCCCGGCTGCGGCTGCCCGTAGACACCCGGCTGGGACTTCGGCTTGGGCACGTAGAAGAGCTTGCGCCAGATGGTGAAGACCACCCAGGCGGCGACACCGAAGATGACCAGCCAGGAGAACCGGCTCAACACGCCGAGCAGCGCGTCGAGGATCTCCGCTTCGGCGAGCCGACCCACCGTCCAGATCAACATGGTGAGGGTGCCGAACAGCACGCTGAGCGCGTACTCGACAAGGGCCACCTGCGTGATCAGCTTCGCCTTCGGCACGATCGGCGAGATGTGGGTGGCCAACACCACTGCCAGCAGCGGCAGGACCACGGCCTCCACGCCGATGAACGTGAAGAAGGCACCGCCGGCACGGTCGGTGAGGTCGACGTAGTCGTTCGGAGTGAAGAGCCGGATCAGACCCACGAAGAGGAACACGGCGTTGGCGCCGAGCAAGGCGAGCGCACCCAGCTCGCGTAGTGGCTTGGTCTGCTGGCGGGCCTGGGCCGCGTCGGTGGACGCGGGCTCGGCAGGGCTGGTCACGAACTCCCCCTCGGGGCGTAATCGGACAGGGCGCACGTGAGCCTAGTCTCCCCGGGCATCGGCGGAGTGGAGGCGTCGCGTACGCGAGGATGGTCGGCATGCGCATCGTGGTTCTGGCCGGCGGCATCGGCGGCGCTCGGTTCCTGCTCGGCGTCCGGGCGTACGCCCGCGAGGTCGGCGCCGACGTGACCGCCGTGGTGAACGTCGGCGACGATCTGTGGCTGCACGGGTTGAAGGTCTGTCCCGACCTGGACAGCGTCATGTACACCCTCGGCGGCGGGGCCGACCCCGAGCGGGGCTGGGGCCGGGTCGGCGAGAGCTGGACGGTCAAGGAGGAGTTGGCGGCGTACGGGGCGGAACCGACCTGGTTCGGCCTCGGCGACAAGGACATCGCCACCCACCTGGTACGCACCACGATGCTCAACGGCGGCTACCCGCTGAGCGCGGTCACCGAAGCGTTGGCGACCCGCTGGCAGCCCGGCGTACGCCTGCTGCCGGCCACCGACGACCGGCTGGAGACCCACGCCGTCGTCAGTGACGGCGACGGCCAACGGGCGATCCACTTCCAGGAGTGGTGGGTGCGGTACCGGGCAGACATCCTCACCCACCGCTTCGTCTTCGTCGGCGCGGAAACGGCGAAGCCCGCGCCCGGTGTGCTGGAGGCGATCGGGTCGGCCGACCTGGTGCTGATCGCGCCGAGCAACCCGGTGGTGAGCGTCGCGCCGGTGCTGGCCGTACCGGGGATGCGTGAGGCGGTGGTGGACGGCCCGGCGCCGGTGGTGGGTGTTTCGCCGATCATCGGTGGGGCTCCGGTACGCGGGATGGCCGACCGTTGTCTCGACGTGCTTGGCGTCGAGTGCAGTGCGGCCGGGGTGGGCCGGCTCTACGGGGGTCGGCCGGCCGGTGGGCTGCTGGACGGCTGGCTGGTGGCCGAGGAGGACGCGGGCGCCCTGGTGCCGGAGGCGACGGTCCGCGCCCTGCCGCTGCGGATGACCGACGAGGCGGCGACGGCGGCGATGGTCCGCGCCGCGGTGGAGTTGACATGAGGCTGGAAATCCTGCCGGTGCTGGGCATCGGCCACGTGACCGAGGGCGACGACCTGGCGGCGCTGATCGCCACCGCCGCGCCCTGGCTGCGCGACGGCGACGTACTGGTGGTCACCAGCAAGATCGTCTCCAAGGCGGAGGGACGGCTTGTCGACGTCCCCGCCGACGGCCCCGAGCGGCTCACCGCGCGCGACGAGGTGCTTGCCGGAGAGACCGCGCGGGTGGTGGCCAGCCGGGGGGCGACCCGCATCGTGCAGACCCACCACGGCTTCGTGATGGCGTCCGCCGGGATCGACGCGTCGAACGTGGACAAGACCCAACTGGTGCTGCTGCCGGTGGACCCGGACGCGTCGGCCCGCGAGCTGCGGGCGGCGTTGCAGCAGCGGTACGACCTGGACGTCGCAGTGATCATCAGCGACACGATGGGCCGGCCGTGGCGCAACGGACTGACCGACGTCGCGCTCGGGGTGGCCGGGATGCCGGCGATCCGTGACCACCGGGGCGAGATCGACCCGTACGGCAACGAGCTGCAACTGACGCAGATGGCAGTGGTGGACGAGTTGGCCGGCGCCGGTGAACTCATCAAGGGCAAGTGCGACCAGGTGCCGGTGGCGGTGGTGCGGGGCTACCTGTCCGCCGCCGACGACGCCGACTCCGTCGGGGCGAAGGCGCTGGTCCGCGACGCCGCGCAGGATCTCTTCTCGCTCGGCACCGCCGAGGCCCGCGCCGCCGGGCTGGCCGACGCCGCCGCCCTTGTCGACTCGCTGAGCCCGACGCCGCCCGAGCCCGCTGCGGTGCGACGGGCGATCGAGGCGGTCGCCGAGGTGATCGCCCCCGGTACGGCCTTCACGCTGATCGACGAGACGGAGTCGCGCGCCGGTCTGATCGCCACCGTCCCCGACTGGCCGGATGACGCCACCGCCCTGGTGCTTGGCACTGCACCGACCCCTGTCGAGCCGGTCGACCTGGTCCGGTTCGGCGCAGACCTGCACCGGCTGCGCGTCGCCCTGGCCGCCGAGGGCATCGGGTCGACGCTGCTGCCCCCGCCCGCCGGCAGCCCAGCCAGCGCCACACTCGCCCTATAGGTCGGGCCTGTCCGTCCGCAGCCGTCACGGTTCGGCCGGCCGCGTGGCCTCGCGGGTCGGGCCTCCGGGCGGGGTCAGGCGTCCAGGACGGCGCGGCCGAGTGGGGTCAGCGTGTGCAGCACTGTGTTGCGGTCGCGGTGACTGACAAGCAGGCCGGCGTTGCGCAGCACTGTGGCGTGCTGGCTGGCGGCCGCCGCTGAGATGTCGAGCCGGCGGGCCACCTCGCCGGTGGTGCAGCCGTCGCCGCTGGCCTGCAACACGGCGGCCCTGGTCCGGCCGAGCAACGCCGCAAGCGACTCGCTGGTGGCCCCCGGCGCGGTGCCGTTGATCGAGGCCAGCGCGCCCAGGCGGTCCACCGGATAGACAAGGACCGGCGGCAGCTCCGGATCGAGCAGGGCGACAGGCGTGCTCGCGCAGAAGAACGACGGCACCAGCAGCAGGCCCCGGCCGCCGAGGTGCAGTTCCCGGCTGTGCGGGTAGTCGCGCACCTCCAGCACCCCGTCCTCCCAGCGCATGGCCGGCCGAAGGCTTGTCAACAGCCCTTCCATGCCCCCGTCGAGCAGGGCTCGCGTCCGGCGGGTGCGGTCCGCCGCCACCGCGGCCTGGATCCGGCCCCAGTACGGGCTGATCGCCAACGACCGGTACTGCTCCATCGAATCGGCCAGGTGTCGCAGCGCCTCGGCGTCGCCCCGGCCCAGGGCGGCAGCCGAGGAGGGCAGCGGAGTCTCGGCGGCCAGCAGGTTCAGGTCCCGCTGCAACAGCTGCGCCGGGGTGCTGCGGACCGCGTCCAGCCCGGCCTCGAAGCCGTCGCGGCTGGCGTACGGGGTGAGGAAGTCCGGGAAGTAGCCGCGCGGCGGGTTCAGTGCGAACAGCAGCCGGAGTTGATCGGAAGCGGCATCCTGGCGCAGATCGCGGGCAACGGCACGCCGCCAGGTCGAGGTCAGCGGATCACGGGTGCGGCCCCGCAACACGTGCAGGCTGAGAACCAACTCCCAGACCGGGTCCGCTGTCGGCGCCACCCGGGTCCGGAGGATGTCCTCGCCAGAGAAGTAGATCTTCAGCATGGGAACTCCCGTGTCGCCAGCAGAGGGATGCCGGGTGACCGCTCGACTCTACCTGGCCGGCAGTTATCTCCGTTTTTAAGTCTGAACTGAAAGACCTCGACGACTCCGGGGCCAGTTAGGCATGCTTCCAGATGCCCGAGCACACACCGGCACGCCTGCCGGCGCGTTGAGCCGGGCAGCCCGATGATCGGGCGGCACCACGAGGGTCTGCGGCCCTTGCTCCGCAGAGGTGCCGTCCGGTCATCCGTCGGCGCATCACCGGCGGCCGAGGCGACCAAATCCGACGCTTTCCGTCATGACGTGACGGCGCACGCGCTCGTACAGTGTCGAGGTGCCCGACACGACTATCGCCGGCCCTCAGGCCCAACCAATCGACCCCGAGACGTACGCGGCGCTGCACGCCGACGCCACCGCGCTGCTCGAGGGCTGGCAGCCGACCCGCCCGGGCGCGGCCACGGCCCGGGACCGGACGCTCGCGCTGCTCGCCGACGGGCCGGCCGCGATGAGCCGACAGCACCTACCCGGTCACGTCACCGCGAGCGCGCTGGTGCTGGACGCCACCGGTTCGCGGGTGCTGCTGTGCCTGCACACCAAGCTTGGGTGGTGGGTGCAGCTCGGCGGGCACTGCGAGCCCGCCGACCTGACCCTGGCCGGTGCCGCGCTCCGCGAGGCCACCGAGGAATCCGGGATCACCGGGCTACGCATCGACCCCGTGCCGATCGACGTGGACATCCACCCGGTGGGCTGCCAGGGCGGCTCCCTGCATCACGACGTACGGTTCGCGGTGCTCGCCCCGCCCGGGGCGGTCGAGCAGGTGAGCGACGAGGCCGAGGAACTCGGCTGGTTCGCACCGGACCGGCTGCCCGAGCCGCTGGCCGGCGGGACCGTGCAAATGGTCGCGCCGGCCCTCGCCGCACTCAGACGTAGCCCTCTTCGCCCCGCTCCTTGAGCTCGTCGACCAGGGCCTTGACGCCCTGGGCCTGGTCGCGCGGGCAGACCAGCACCGCGTCGGGGGTGTCGACCACGATCAGGTCGCTCAACCCGAGGACGGCCACCAGCCGCCCGGACTGCGGCACGACCACCAGGTTGCTGCTGTCCCGCAGCAGCACACCCGGCTTGGCGTCGCTGCCGAGCACCACGTTGCCCGCGCCGTCGGCAGGCAGCACCTCGCCCAGGGTGTGGAAGTCGCCGACGTCGTTCCAGCCGAAGTCACCCGGCACAGTCGCCACCCGGCCCGCAGTGGCCGCGCCCTCCATCACCGCGTAGTCGACGGAGATCTTCGGCAGCGTCGGCCACACAGTGCCGAGGACGTCGTCCTGCTCGGGGGTGCCCCAGGCGGCCGCGATCGCTGTGACGCCGGCGTGTAGGGCCGGCTGCTGGCGGGCCAGTTCGGCGAGGAACACGTCCACCCGCCAGACGAACATGCTCGCGTTCCACAGGTGCCGGCCCGAACGGACGTACGCCTCGGCGACCTCGGCGGCCGGCTTCTCCTTGAACTCCGCCACCGGCCGCCACGGCACGCCCTCGGTCGCGTCGCCGGTCTCCAGGTAGCCGTAGCCGGTCTCCGGCCGCGTCGGGGTGATCCCGACCGTCATCAGCAGGCCCTGCTCGGCCCCGCGGACCGCCTCCTGGACCGTCCGCACCCAGCTCTCCGGGGCGCCGATCAGGTGGTCGGCGGCGAAGCTGCCCATCACCGCGGCCGGGTCCCGATGCGCGATCACCGCCGCGGCCAGCGCGATCGCGGCGCAGGAGTCCCGAGGTGACGGCTCGACCAGGATGTTCTCCTCGGGCAGCCCGGTCAACTGTCGGGCCACCGCCGCGACGTGCGCGGCACCGGTGACCACGAGGGTCCGGTCCGGTGTGGTCAGCGGCGCGAGCCGCTCCACGGTGGCCTGGAGCAGCGACGCGCTGGTGCCGGTCAGCGGATGGAGGAATTTGGGGTGGCCAGCGCGGGACAACGGCCACAACCTCGTGCCGCTGCCACCTGCCGGAATGACCGCATAAAGCATCCGCACATCATGCCCGACGAACCTGTACGAAGTGGCACGGGTCACCCCGGGCACCGGGATGCTCACGAACGGGCGCGACTCCAGGCGGCGATGTGCACCTCGGCGCTGGACTCCCAGGTGAACTCCTTGGCCCTGTCGAACCCGGCCTTCGCCAGCGTCAGCCGCCGCTGCTCGTCGTCCAGCAGGGCGGCCAGGTCCGTACCGATCTGCTCCGGGTCCTCAGAGGTGTACGCGACCGCGTCGCCACCCACCTCGGGCAGCGAGAGGCGGGGCGTGGTCAGCACCGGGGCGGCGCACGCCATCGCCTCCAGGATCGGCAACCCGAAACCCTCACCGTACGAGGGGTAGGCGGCGATCAGCGCGCCACCGAGGAAGCCGGGCAGGTCGGCGTACCGAAGGTAACCGGGACGCAGCAGCCGCAGGTGCGACGGGACCTCGGCCACCGCCCGGTCGATGTCGTCGTCGTGCCCCTGCCCACCGGCGATCACCAGGGCCGGCGGGTCCTCCCGGTCGGCCACCGCCCGGGCCCAACCACGGATCAGATTGGGTACGTTCTTGCGCGGCTCCTTGGCACCGAGGAAGGCCACATAGCTGCTGTTGCCCAACCCCAGCCGGGCACGCACACGGGCCTTCTCCTCCTCGCTCGGCGCGTGGAAGGCGGAGTGGTCGACCCCGTGGTAGGCCACGTCGATTCGGGTCGGGTCGGCGTCGAGCAGCCGGATCAGCTCGTCCCGGGTGGCCTTGCTGGGCACGATCACCCGGTCGGCGCGGCGCAGGGAGGTCTTGATGGCGCTGCGGAAGAACGTCCGGCGGGACTTGTCGTAATGCTCCGGCTCGGTGAAGAACGTCGCATCGTGCACGGTGACCGTGACCGGGCACCCCGCCCGCAGCGGGCAGGTGTAGAACGGCGAGTGCAGCACGTGCGCGCCCACCTGCTGGGCGAGCAACGGCAGGCCGGTCTGCTCCCACGCGAGCCGCGCCGGGCGGTGCGCCACCGCAGCCGGAGCGGGAATGATCTCCGCGCCGGGCAGCATCCGGGTGTAGCGCTCCAGGTCGGTGCGGAGACTCACGACGGCCAGTTCCACCCCCGACCCGCACACCTTTCCGAGAGCGCCGAGCAGACCGTCGACGTATCGACCGACACCACCACGGTCGGCGGGGACACTCGTGGCGTCGATGAGCACGCGGGGCGGGCGACCGGCGGTCACGGGGCGACTCCTTGTACTGGTGCGTCTGTGGGGAAAAACACTCCGGGGCTCAAGCCTACGCCGGAGTGGAGGGCGGACGCTGACTGCGACCCGACCGTACGCCGACTTGTCATCGTCTTCGAGTACGGCCCGCAGAGGCGTATCGTTCGCGCCGATGGCCGACAATATTGCCCGGGTTTTCGCCGACGCGATCGCGACCGACCCGACCCGACCGCTGCTGACCTGGTACGACGATTCCAGCGGCGACCGCACCGAACTTTCCGGCGCCACCCTGGCGAACTGGGTGGCAAAGACCGCCAACCTCCTCGTCGACGAGGTCGGCCTCGCCCCGGGCACTCCGGTCGGCGTACTGCTGCCGCCGCACTGGCAGACCGCCGCAGTGCTGCTGGGCTGCTGGTCGGCCAAACTGACCATCGCCGACACGCCGGGCGCGGTGGACGTCCTGTTCGCCGCCGCCGACCGGATCGACGAGGCGCAGTCCTGGCCGGCCGACGAGCGGTACGCCCTCGGGCTGTCCCCGCTCGCCGCGCCACTGCGACAACTGCCGCCCGGGTTCGCCGACTACGTCGTCGAGGTACGCGCCCACGGCGACCACTTCGGCCCACAGCCCGGCCCCGGCCCCGGCGACGCGCACCTGCTGAGCCGCGCGGAGGCCCGCGCCACGGAACTGGGCATCGCGCCCGGCGCCCGGGTCCTGATCGACGCCGACCGGTACACCGATCCGGTCGACTGGCTGCTGGCCCCACTCACCCGGGCGGCGACGGTGGTCCTCTGCGCCAACCTGGACGAGACGCGCCTCCCGGCCCGCCAGTCCACAGAAAAGGTCACCCAAACCCTCCCGTAACAACCCCACTCCGCCCCGCCCCGCCCCGCCCCGCCCCGCCCCAGCCCTGGCCCGGCCCGCTCCCGCTCCCGCCCCCGCTCCCGCTCCCGCTCCCGCTCCCGCGATCTTGCAGTTTCGGTCGCCGAGTTGCACGAAATGCCCGTTAAGTCGCGGCAGTAAGTGCAAGATCGTCGAGGTTCGGGGTCGGCTCGGGGTCGATCATGGAGTTGTGGTGGGCGGATGGCGATGATTGGCACCTTTTGCGCGGCACCACAACTCCATGATCGACGCCAGCGGGCGGAGGCGCAGCGGGGCACAGGCGCCAGCCGGGGACGATCGCCGGCCAGGCAGGAGTGCCAGCCGGGGAGAGGCGTCGTCCGGTTGGGCTAGCCGGGCAGAGGCGCCAGCCGGGAGCCAGCCCGGGAGGACGGGAGCCAGCCCGGGAGGACGGGCAGGCTCCAGCCCGGGAGGACGGGCACTCCAGCCGTCAGGGCCGCCAGCCGCGCACGCATGCCGGCCGGGTCGGGGCGCCAGCCGGTAACGGTGTCGGCAGGCAACGGCGCCAGCCGGTAACGGCGCTGACCGGTAACGGCGCCAGACGCGGCCCCTTCGACCAGGACGGCGCTGGCCGGTACGCGGACGCTGGCCGGGCGAGGGTTCTTAGGCTGAGGTGCGGGACTGGGCGAAGGTTGCGAAGGCGTTCAGGGACTCGGGGTTGGCCAACGCCCCCTTGGCCGCAGCGCGGTCGACAGGGATTCCGGTGAGGATCTTCTTGACCGGAACCTCCAGCTTCTTGGCCGAGAGGGTACGGGGTACCGCGCGTACCTGGTGGATCTCGTCGGGGACGTGCCGGGGCGAAAGGGCGGTACGCAGTTCACGGCAGATCTTCTTGCGCAGCGCGTCGTCCAACTCCAGACCGTCGGCCAGCACCACGAAGAGCAGAAGCTCGCCGGCGCCGCCCTCGTCGTCCTCCAGGTGCACGACGACCGAGTCGACGACCTCGGCGAGCCCTTCGACCACCGTGTAGAACTCCGCGGTGCCCAGCCGTACCCCGCCGCGGTTGAGGGTGGCGTCGGAGCGGCCGGTGATCACGCAGCCGCCCCGGGAGTTGATGGTGATCCAGTCGCCGTGCCGCCACACGCCCGGGTAGACGTCGAAGTACGCCTCGGCGTACCGGCTGCCGTCCGGGTCGTTCCAGAACCCCACGGGCATGCTCGGCATCGGCTCGGTGATCACCAGCTCGCCCAGCTCACCGATCACCGGGGTGCCGTCGGCGGAGCGGGCCTCCACCTTGGCGCCCAGCGCGCGGCAGGCGATCTCACCGGCGTACACCGGTAGTAGTGGCACCCCGCCGACGAAGCCGGTGCACACGTCGGTGCCGCCGGACAGCGACTGGAGCTGGACCTGGTCGCCGACTGTCTCGTACACCCATTCGAAGCCTTCGGCGGGAAGCGGCGCACCTGTGGAGCCGACGCCGCGCAGCGCGGACAGGTCGGCGATGTCCCGGGGCACCAGCTGGGCCTTGCGGCAGGCCAGCAGGAACGGCGCCGAGGTGCCGAAGTAGGTGGTGCCGGTCTCGGCTGCGAGCCGCCACAGCCCGCCCAGGTCGGGGTGGCCCGGGTTGCCGTCGAAGAGCACGATCGTCGCGCCGACGGCCGGGCCGGAGGCCAGGAAGTTCCACATCATCCAGCCGGTGGTGGTGAACCAGAAGAACCGGTCGGCCGGGCCCAGGTCGTGGTGCAGGGCGAGCATCTTCAGGTGTTCCAGCAGGATGCCGCCGTGGCCGTGCACGATCGGTTTCGGCAGGCCGGTGGTGCCCGAGGAGTAGAGCACGTACAGCGGGTGGTCGAAGGGCACCGGCGTGAAGGTCAACGGCTCGTCGGTCGGCGCGGCCAACTCGTCCCAGCTCAGCGCGCCCTCCGGCGGGGCGCCGGCCGGGTCCAGGTAGGCGATGGCGACGGTGTGGCGCACCGACGGCAGGGCTGCGCGGATGGCGGCGACCTCGGCGCGCCGGTCCACCGCCTTGTCGCCGTACCGGTAGCCGTCCACTGCGACGAGCACTGACGGTTCGGTCTGCTGCCAGCGGTCGGTGACGCTGCGGGTGCCGAACTCGGGCGCACAGGAGGAGAAGATCGCGCCGAGGCTGGCGGTGGCGAGCAGCAGGACGTACGTCTCGCCGATGTTCGGGGCGTACGCCGCCACGCGGTCACCGGCGGTGACGCCGAGCCGACGCAGCCCGGCGGACACCCGGCGGACCTGTTCGCGCAGCTCGGCGGCGGTGAGGGTGACCGGCGGGCGGGTCTGCCCGTGCGCTATGACAACCGGGTCGTCGTCGGCGCGCCCGGGCATCCGCAGCACGTTCTCGGCGTAGTTGAGCGTGGCGCCGGGGAACCAGCGGGCGCCGGGCATTGCCCGCCCGGCAAGGGTCGCGGTCGGTGGGGTGTGCGCCACGACCTCGAAGTGGTCCCAGATCGAGCGCCAGAACCCGTCCAGGTCGGTGACCGACCACTGCCACAGCGCGTCGTAGTCGGCGAAGTCCAACCCGCGGTGCTCCCGCAGCCAGCGTAGGTAGCCGCCGATTCGGGACCGATCGAGTACGTCCGCCGGTGGCGTCCAGAGCATGTCGTTCACTGCCCTACCTCCCCTGACCACGCACGACACCGCGAATGTGCCGTGGCGACATCATGCCCTACCCGGAAACGCCATTCTGCGGACCGGGTCCGGCCATCGACGCGTGCCCACACCACATACCGGCGCTGCAAAGCATGTGGGGGCGCCCGCTCAGCCGTCGGTTCCGCGATGGGCTTGGATGGCCCGGCGGCGGGCGAGGCGGTGCGCGCGACGGATCTCGGCCTCCCGGTACCGGCGTTCGTCCTCCGGTGTCTCCGGCAGAACGGGGCGTACCGTTCGCGGCGCGCCGCCGACGTCCACCCCGACGAAGACCAGGTACGCGGTGGCGACCCGGACCGGGGCGTCCTCGGCGGAGTCCCAGCGCTCGGCGACCACCCGCACGCCGACCTCCATCGAGGTAAGCCCGCTCCAGTTCACCTGGGCGTGCGCGTGCACAAGGTCGCCGACCCGGACGGGCTCGGAGAACACGATCTCGTCGATGGCCGCGGTGACCGCCGTTCCGCCGCTGTGCCGGGCGGCGGCTGCCCCGGCCACGTCGTCGACGAACTTCATCAGGACGCCGCCGTGGACGGTGCCGTGGAGGTTCACGTCGACGGCAGTCATGATCTTGCTGAGGGTGACCCGCGAGTACGAGGTCGGCTTGCCCGTCGGAGCGTCGGAGGGATGCTCGGTCATGTCGGAAACGGTACGGTGCGCGGATGCGACATCTCTGGAGCTTCCTCGCCGGGTTGGTGGTGGCGCCCATCACCTGGGTGCTTGTCACACTCGGGCAGGACGGGTCGAGCCGGACGGTCGACCGCTGGGTGGAGATCGGCACCTTCAACACCGCCAACCTGATCGAGCCGGCCGTGTACCTCGGTGTCGGCGGTGTCCTGCTGGGCCTGCTCGGCACACTGCGCTTCTCACCGGCCGGCCCACTGGTCGCCGGGCTACTGCTGGCCACCCCGTACGTCGGGATGTTCGTGGCGCCGTTCGAGGTGCGGGACGCGGTCCCGCAGGGGTGGAAGGTCTTCGGTGACCCGCTGCCGCTGCTGCTGCCGGTGGAGAACGGCACACTCTTCCTGATCGGTCTGCTGTTGCTGATGGCGACGTTCAGCGGGCAGCGCTGGCGGCCCTGGCCGCAGGCGACGACCACGCCGGCACCGGCGACGGCACCGGCGGACGGCCCGCGCGGCGACGACTTCACAATGACCGACTGGCCGACGTCTGAGTCCTCGGAACGCGACACCGCACCGTTGACCCTGGGTTACCCGGCCGATCCGACACCGACCGAGCCGCTGCCTCGCCGGGTGGGCGGCGAGTCGCCGTGGTCGGCCCCACCGCGCGGCCAACCGCGCCCCGAGGACACCACCGAGATCCGCTGATCGTCGGGGGGGGCCGGGAACCCGCCCCCCCCCCCCCCCCCCGGGGGGGCCGCACTGCCGGGCCCCCGCCCGCGGCCGGGCGGGGGGTGGGCGGTGGAC
>NZ_JBNCKU010000001.1:315682-768779 GCF_049841715.1 Micromonospora sp. DT41
GGGGGGCTTGTCGCGGTGGTCGCCCCCCCCGCCCCCACACCCCCCCCCCTTTCACACCACCTTTACCCGTTTTTGGCGGGGGGGCCCGTAAACCCCCCCCCCCCGACCAACCCGCTGGGGCGCCGTCAGTGCAGGCCGACGGCCAGGTCCGGGTCGATGGTGTCGCTGAGAACGGCGCGGGGCACGACCAGGAGCATGACCGCCAGCGCCGCAGCCATACCGCCCGCGATGACGATCGCCATCGGTACGGCTCCGGTGCCGAACAGGCCAGCCAGGGGCGCCGAGAACGCGCCGATGCCGAACTGCACGGCACCGAGCAGCGCCGCGGCGGTCCCGGCGGCCTCGCTGTGCCGGTTCATCGCCAGCGCGGGCGCGTTGGGCATGGCCAGGCCCGTGGCGGCCAGCACCAGCCACAGGATCACGAGCAGGGCGCCCAGGCCACCGAAGCCTGTCGCGGCGACCACGATCAGCAGTACGCCGAACGCCGTTCCGGCGATCAGGGCGCTGATGAGGATCTGCTGCGGCGTGAACCGGCGCAGCAGCCGTACGTTGAACTGGGTGGCCGCGATCAGGCCCACCGCGCCCGCGCCGAAGGCCAGCCCGAACTCCTGCTCGTCGAGGCCGTACTGCTGCTGCAACACGAACGACGACCCCGAGACGTACGCGAACAGGGCGGCCATCGCCAGCCCCGCGACCAGCACCAGACCGACGAAGGCCCGGTCGTTGAGCAGCCCTCGGTAGTCGCGGAGGGTCGCTGCCACGCCGCCGTGACGGCGACGGGCCGCGGGAAGGGTCTCCGGCAGCCGCAGCGCGGCGATGACGATCAGCAGCACGCCGAGCACCGCCAGCGCCGCGAAGACGCCCCGCCAGTCGGTCCGGCTCAGCAGGGCGCTGCCAAGCGTCGGCGCGAGGATCGGCGCCATTCCCATCACCAGCATCAGCCGGGAGAAGATCCGGGCGAAGGCGGAGCCGCTGAACAGGTCGCGCACGATGGCCGTGGCGACCACGGCGGAGGCGGCGACGCCGAGCCCCTGCAGGACGCGCAGCACGCCGAGCACGGCGATGTCGGGGGCGAACACGCACAGCACGGAGGCCACGATGTGCACGGCCAACCCGGCCAGCAGGGGCTTGCGCCGGCCGATCGCGTCCGAGAGCGGCCCGAGCAGCAACTGGCCCAGCGCGAGGCCGACAAGCGTGCCGGTAAGCGTCAACTGGACGGCGGTCTCGGTGGTCTCCAGGCCGGACGTGATGGCGGGCAGCGCCGGCAGGTACATGTCGATGGTCAGCGGGCCGATCGCGATCAACGCGCCGAGCACCAGGACGAGCTGCGCGCGCTGGCGGTTGGTCATCAGGTCACCCGGCAGCACCTCGGGCTCGGCGGTTTTCTCCACCAACTGCTTCATGATCTCGATCTTTCTGCGGGGTCCAGGTACGTCGCGGGTCGTGCCCGACGTTGGGCAGCGAGCAGGTGGTGGTGGGGGGCCGGTCCGGTGATTCTCTCTCTCGGTCAACGTCCCAGCCCCGTACGGCATCGCCACTGTGTGAGGACTCACGTACACACAGACTTAACACCTACTTCGCACGCCTACTTGCCAAGTGCGAAGATGGGTGATGTCATCAATCTGTGATTGCTGACGATGTGATCGAGATTCTCGCCACCTTGCGCCGGATAGGCGGTGAGCCGTCAGGTGTCGAAGCAAAGCGGGCCGCCGAAGGACTGCCGAAATCTCTTCGCGAGACGCTCTCCGCCTTCGCGAACACCGACGGCGGGACGGTTTTGCTCGGCGTCGACGAAGAACGTGGATTCAGCGTTATCGAGCTGACGGACCCCACGGCGCTGCGGAACGCTCTGGTACAGATGTCGCGCGACGACCTCACACCTCCGCTACGGATCAGCACCGAGATCATCGAGGTCGAGGGCAACCGACTGGTGGTGGCGGAGGTGCCGCCCGCGCCAGCCGACCAGCGTCCGGTCTACGTCACCGCACAAGGTATTTCCGGGGGATCGTACCTACGCGGGGGCGACGGCGACCGTCACATGACCCAGGCAGAAATCGCGATGGTCACGGCCGCCCGGACCCAACCTGTATACGACCGCGAACCCGTTGACGGGACATCGGCGGACGACCTGGACGACGAGGCCGTACGCCGAACGCTGCGGAGGATACGGACCGGGTACCCCAAACTCGCGCGGTCCGACGACGCCACGGTCCGCTACCGACTCGGCATCACGGCCGGACCCGCAACCGATGCCCCGCTGACGCTCGCCGGGCTCCTTGCCTATGGGCAATTCCCGCAGCAGCACTTCCCTCAGCTGATGGTCTCGGTAGTCGTGCACGGCCCGGACCCGGCCTCCGGCACCAGGTTCCTCGACAACCAGACGGTCCGGGGTTCCATCCCCGAAATGGTCGAGACCACCCTCGGTGTACTCCGTCGCAGCCTCGCAGTCCGCGCAGTCATCACCGATCACGGCGGACGGATGGACGAGGTCGAGTACCCGCTCGAGGCCGTCCGCGAGGCGGTCGTCAACGCTCTGCTGCACCGCGACTACAGCCCTGTGACAAGAGGCACCCAGGTGCAGGTTGAGCTATTCACCGACCGCCTCGTCGTTCGCAGCCCAGGCGGCCTTTACGGAGGCGTGATCGTGGACGAACTCGGCGAGGAAGGCATCTCGTCGTCGCGCAATGCAATACTGGCTAGCCTTCTCGCAGACACCTACCTCCCGTCTTCGAACGAACTCGTCGCCGAAAACAGGTCTTCGGGCATCCCCGCGATGCTCGCCGTAGCGCGGCGCCGGGGCCTGCCACGGCCACAATTCCGGAGTTCCATCTCCAGTTTTGTGGTCACCATGGCCCGTTCCAAACTCCTCAGCCCTGAGGTACGCCACTGGATCGCCGGGCTGCGGGCACACTTGCCCACACCCGCGCATGAGATCGCTTTAGCAATGCTGCGCGAGAACTACCTGACCAACGAAATGCTGCGGCAATGGGGCGTGGACCGCATCACCGCCGGCCAGGTCTTGCGGGATCTCGTCGCCCGAGGGCTGGCCGTCAAGGAGGGCGGGCGGCGCTACGCGCAGTACGTACTCGATCCCGCAGCCTCGGGCCGGAGCAAGGAACCCGACCTCTTCACCAACCTCCTGCCGGACGTCAGCGAGGCGCTCAAAAGCCGGGGAGAAGCGACAGCCGGTGAGCTCGCCGAACTCACCGGACTGTCCCGTACTGCCGTCCTCAACCATCTACGCGCACTGGTCGAGGCCGACACCGTCATTGCCATCGGAGCAGCACGAAGCCCCAAGCGCCGGTACCGGTGGGTTGCCTCCACGCCCAGCTATTGAGCCGAGCCCGGCTTCTCAGCCGTTGAGCAACTGCCTCGCCATGACGATGCGCTGGACCTGGTTGGTGCCCTCGTAGATCTGGGTGATCTTGGCGTCCCGCATCATCCGCTCGACCGGGTAGTCGCGGGTGTAGCCGTAGCCGCCGAGCAACTGCACCGCGTCGGTGGTGATCTCCATGGCGGCGTCGGAGGCGAAGCACTTGGCCGCCGCGCCGAAGTAGGTCAGGTCGGCGTCGCCCCGCTCGGACCGGCCCGCCGCGGCGTACGTCAACTGCCGGGCCGCCTCCAGCTTCATGCCCATGTCGGCGAGCATGAACTGGATGCCCTGGAACTCGGCGATCGCCTTGCCGAACTGCCGGCGCTCGGCCACGTACCCCTTGGCGTAGTCGAGCGCGCCCTGCGCGATTCCGACGGCCTGTGCGGCGATGGTGACCCGGGTGTGGTCCAGGGTCTTCATGGCGGTGGCGAAGCCGGTGCCCTCGGCGCCGATCATCCGGTCGGCGGGGATCCGCACGTTGTCCAGGTAGACCTCGCGGGTGGGCGAGCCCTTGATGCCGAGCTTCTTCTCCGGCGCGCCGAAGGTCACCCCGGCGTCGGACTTTTCGACAACGAAGGCCGAGATGCCCCGGGAACGGGCTGCCGGGTCGGTGACGGCGAAGACTGTGTAGAACTCGGACACGCCGGCGTTGGTGATCCAGCGCTTGACGCCGTTGAGCACCCAGTGATCCCCGTCACGCACCGCGCGGGTCGTCATCGATGCCGCGTCGCTGCCCGCCTCCGGCTCGGAGAGGCAGTACGAGAACATCGCGTCGCCGGACGCGACAGGGGTCAGGTAGCGGCGCTTGAGGTCCTCGGAACCGGACAGCAGCAGCGGCATCGTGCCGAGCTTGTTGACCGCCGGGATGAGCGAGGAGGACGCGCAGGCGCGGGCCACCTCTTCGATCACGATCGCGGTGGCCAGGGCATCCGCGCCCGCTCCGCCGTACTCCTCCGGGATGTGCGGCGCGTGGAAGTCGGCGGCCCGCAGCGCGTCGTAGGACGCCTTCGGGAACTCCCCGGTCTCGTCCGCCTCCGCGGCGTGCGGAGCTACCTTTGCGGCGCAGACCTCACGGACCGCCTCCCGGATCGCCTCGTGCTCATCGGGCAACCGGTATACGTCGAACGACTCCCCTGCGGCCATGTCGGCCCTCCCCTTCACCGCTATCATGCGCAGTCTGTGGCCTTCCCTGACCGCCAACCGCGCAGACTGAAGGATAGCGACTGCAGTTCAGGTGATGTTACCGGCGCGTAGGTACAGGGCATGACGGAGCACCCACGCCGCTGGGCAATGATGGACACAAACAG
The DNA here is from genome assembly GCF_049841715.1 of Micromonospora sp. DT41. Lineage (NCBI taxonomy): Bacteria > Bacillati > Actinomycetota > Actinomycetes > Micromonosporales > Micromonosporaceae > Micromonospora > Micromonospora sp. DT41. Next base: position 320,363 of record NZ_JBNCKU010000001.1, read on the forward strand.
AGTCATACCTCCGGTGCCCGCCAGGCGCCGCAGCAGAATGCGACGCGACGAGCGCCGCCAGTGCGAGCGGAGAAGACAGGCGTGACGATCCCCTACCCCACCATCCAGCCGAGCCCCGCTATCGCCGCGGTGACCCCGCCGTCGGGCGCACCTCGGCCGCGGGTGACCTTCCTGGGGACCGGCTACCTCGGTGCGACGTACGCCATCTGCTACGCGGAGCTCGGGTACGAGGTGCTCGGTTTCGACGTCGACACCGACAAGATCGCGATGCTGAACGCTGGCCAGGTTCCCATCCACGAGCCCGGCCTGGACGAGCTGCTCAAGCGCAACCTGGCCGCCGGCCGGCTCCGGTTCAGCACCGACATCGCCGAGACCGCCGAGTTCGGCGACGTGCACTTCATCTGCGTCGGCACCCCGCAGCGGGCCGACGGGATGGGCGCCGACCTGTCGTACGTCGAGGCGTCGGTGACAAGCCTGGCGCAGCACCTGACCCGCAAGGCGCTCATCGTCGGCAAGTCCACCGTGCCGGTGGGCACCGCCGAGTGGGTGGAGCAGCTCGTCGGCAAGCACACCCCCGACAACCTGGGTGTCGAGGTGGCGTGGAGCCCCGAGTTCCTCCAGGAGGGCTTCGCCGTCGACGACGTGCTCCGCCCCAACCGGATCGTGGTCGGCGTCAAGAGCGAGTGGGCAAACGGCATGCTCTACGCCGCGCACAAGGGCGTCTTCGACCTGGCCGCCACCGAGGACCGCGAGGTGCCCCTGGTGGTAACCGACTTCGCGACCGCCGAGCTGGTGAAGGTCGCGGCGAACGCCTTCCTCGCCACCAAGATCTCCTTCATCAACGCGATGGCCGAGGTCTGCGAGGCCTCCGGCGGGGACGTGACCCAACTGGCCCGGGCGATCGGGTACGACCCCCGCATCGGCAACCGGTTCCTCCAGTCGGGCCTCGGCTTTGGCGGCGCCTGCCTGCCCAAGGACATCCGCGCCTTCCAGGCCCGCGCGCAGGAGTTGGGTGCCGGTGAGGCCCTGCGCTTCCTGCACGAGGTCGACCTGATCAACCTGCGCCGCCGGGCCCGGGTGCTCCAGCTCGCGGCGGACCTGCTGGGCCGCCGCTCCGGCCCGGCCGGCCCGGACTTCTCCGGCACCCGGATCGCCGTGCTGGGAGCCACATTCAAACCCAACACCGACGACGTCCGCGACGCCCCGGCGCTCGCTGTCGCCGCGCTGCTGCACAAGGCCGGCGCCGACGTGCACGTGTACGACCCGCAGGGCACCGAGAACGCCCGCCGCGCGGTTCCCGAGCTGACCTACGAGGCCGGCATCAACGAGGCGGTCACCGGCGCCGACCTGGTCTGCGTCCTCACCGAGTGGGCGGACTTCCGCAACGCCGACCCGGTCGCCCTGGGCGAACTGGTCGCCGGCCGCAAGGTCGTCGACGGGCGCAACTGCCTCGACTCGGCACTGTGGACGCAGGCCGGCTGGGAGTACCGGGGCATGGGCCGCCCCTGACGTTTCTCCACCCACCGGCCGGCCGCGGAGCACCACTGGCGGCCGGCCGGTGATGTTGTTTGCCCCGGACCCGCCGACAAGAGTCGAAATCCACGCCGGCATTGGGCATGCTGCGACAGTGGGAGTCCACAGTGCGGGTGGAGGGGTGTCGTGGCGACCTTTCAATGCTCCTCGTGCGGCCGGGAGATCAAGCCGGCCGTCCGCTGTCCGCACTGCGGGTCTGACCAGCCGCAGTGGGTCGAGCATCTGGCAAACGTCGAGCGTTCGATAGCGGAGATGAAGGCGCGCGACGCCGCCATCGCCCGCGAGCAGCGGCAGATCGCCGCCAAGATGCAGGCAGCGCTCTTCCAACGGGACATCCTCGCCCACGCCGGGGAGGAACGCCTCAAGCAGGCGACCCGCCCCCGGCGGGTGCTGCGCCGCCGTCCCGGTCGCCGCCCACCGACGGCCACCACCGGCGCCCCGCCCCGGGTGCCCCGCCAGGGCACGCCGACAGCTCCGGAGGACCCACCACCACCGCCGCCACCGCCGTCCTGGCTGGACGCCGACGACCCGGAGCACCCCCCGGAGGCCTCCTCCCGGGAGGTGCAGAACATCCCCCTCGGCCTGGGTGCGCTGCTGCTCGGCGTGGCCGCCGTGGTCTTCGCCGCGGTGGCGACCAGCTCGATGGACGCCCTGGCCCGCCTCGGTGTCCTGCTCATCGCCACAGTGCTGATGCTGCTCGCCCCACCGGTGCTGGCCCGGCGCGGCCTCACCTCGACGGCCGAGACGATCGCCGCTGTGGGTCTGCTGCTCGTGCCGCTCGCCGGGTACGCCCTCTGGGCCGTCGACCGGATCGGCGACGGCGGCACCTCCGGTGCGATCTTCGCTGGCCTGATCTTCGCGGGGACCGTCGCCGTGTCGGTCGGGTACGCCACGTGGACAGGTCTGCGCGCACCCCGCTTCGCTGCCGTACTCGCCGCACAACCGGTGCTGCCGCTGCTCACGTTCGACCGCATCACCGGGCCGGGTGGCTGGGCGCTGGTGCTGACAGTGGTCGCCCTCCTCAACCTCTGGCTGGTCCGCTCCGGGCTGATGGTGGAACGCCCCGTCCGGCAGGACCTGCCGGAGGCGAGCACGCCCGCTGCGCCCCGGCAGCGTGACGCCGAGGGCAGGCCGGAGGGCGCCCCGGAAGAGGCCGGCGAGGTGATCGACGCCGGCGTGGGGACCGCCCAGCCGCCGGCCCGTCCGGTGCCCGGGGTCCGCGAGCTGACCTGGTCGCTGCACGCGGTGGCGGTCGCCGTCGCCCTGGCGTACGCCGTCACCGCCCTGCTGCGGGCACAGACCGTGCCCACGGCGACAAGCGCCGGGCTGGTGCTGCTACTGGCCGCAGCGGTCGGGTTGGCCGGCGCGCTGGTGCTGCGCCGCCCACCGCTGCCCGACGTCGGGGCCGGCATCCTCACCCTTGCCGTGATCGGTGCCTTCGGCCGGATCGCCTCCGTGGCCCTGCCCGGCCAGTCGCTGCTACTGATCGCCGCCGTCATCACGGCGACCGGCCTGGCGGTACGCGCGGTCCCCGAGGCCGCCCGACGCGGACCGCAGATCGCCTCGGCGGTGGCGCTCACCGTCAGCGGGTTGGTGGTCGCCGGTGGCGCGCTGCGTGCCGGCGTCGCAACGGTACGCGCGGCGCTGCCCGCGTGGGGCGCCGACCTCGACGGGTACGCCGCCGAACTGGCCGCCGCTGTCGGCCCGAACACGTGGCAGCTCGCCGCCGCCGCGTTCCTGCTCACCATCGCCGCGGTGCTCGCCCTGCCAGCTGACATCCGCCGCGAGTTCGCCGTGGCGGGAGCCGCGCTCACCGCGCTCGCCGTACCGGCCTCGTTCGGTCTCGGCTGGGTGTCGGCGCCCTGGCCGATGGTGCTCACCGCGATCGGCGTCGGCGTGACCGGCCTCTCGGCGCGGACCACCCGGGCCGCGCTGGCGCATTCCGTCGCCGCTGCCGTGGTGGGCATGTTCGGCGTCGGTGCCGGCCTGTCCCGGCCGGGGCTCACGGCCGCCGTCCTGCTCACCATCTTCGCGGCAGCCGCGCTGGTCGCGCTGGCCCCCCGGGTACGGATCGCGTCCGCAGCCGCCGACACGGTCACGGACTGGGCCTCCGGCGGCGCCGCCTTCGCCCTGCCCGGCGCGGTGGCGGCGTTCGTGGCCGCAACAGCGACCGTCGACCCGACCCCCACCCCGGCCAGCCTCCGCGAGGTGACGGTGCCGGTGCTGGCGGCGAGCTTCCTGGCGGTCTGCGTGACCCTCGGGTACGCGGCCATGGTGCAGGTCTCCCAGCGGCGCATCCCGGCACCCCTGTCGGTCGGCACGGGGCTGGGCGCACTCGTGGTCACCGCCGCCGCCTTCGGCGCCCCAGGGGCGACCGTCGCCGACGCCTGGGTCGGCGCGCTCCTGCTTGTCGCGGCGGTGCTGCTCTACCTGGCACCCTCGATCGACGCCGGCCGCCGCTCCGACCTCACACTTGACGGCTCCGACCTGGCCGCCGCGGCGGTCACCACCGCGCTGATCGCCACGATGGTGCGCATCGGCGCGGTCATCGCCCCCGGCGGGCAACTCGCCGTGGCCGCCGCCCTCGTGCTGGTGGTCGCCGTCGGCGCCCGTGCCATGCCCGAGGAATGGCGGCGCGGGCCGACCCTCGGCATCACCGTCGGCGGCGTACTCATCGGTGTGCTCGCCGGTTGGATGGCCCTGCGCGGCGGGGTGGGGGTGCTGGCCACACCCGGCCCGATCTGGGACGGCGACCTGAGCAACTGGCCGGCCTCGCCGACCGGCGGCTCGACCTGGCAGGCCCCGATCGCGCTGCTGCTGCTTGCCGTCACCGCCGGCATCCTGCTGCCGCCGCCGTGGCGGTGGGACGTGTCCGGTGCCGCAGTGGTGCTCGCCACTATCGGCGCGCCGGCCGCGTTCGAGCTGCCCTGGTGGTCGCCGGTGCTGGTCGGCGGGATGGTGGCCACCGTCTTCGGGATGGCCTCGGTGGCCACCGAGGAGGCCCGCGCCGGGCTGTCCCGGGCCACCGTCGCCGGGGTGGTGGCGCTGCACGCCGCAGGCGCCGGCCTGGTCCGCCCCTGGACCACAGCGTTAGCGCTGGGCAGCATCGCGCTCATCGGCGTGGTCGTGGCCGCGGTGGCCCGCGTGCTGGCCGGCCCTCAGGTGACCGACCTGGAGACCGAGGGGATGCCGCCGCACCTGGCCCAGATCGGTGGAGCGGCCGCCGGTGCCGCGTTGCTGGCCCTGCCCGGTGCGGTCGCGGCGCTGGCCGTCGAGTTCGAGCACTCGCCGCAGGTGGTGCTGACCGCCGCACTGGCGGCGTCCAGCCTCGGCCTCGCGGCCGTGGCCGCGGTGCGCCGGCACGTGCCTCAGTACCTGCCCTGGGTCAGCGTGGCAGTGGTCGGCGGAGCCACCATCAGCGCCCTCGCCGCCATCCCCACCGGCCTGCCCGCCGGGGTCTACGCGGCCGCCGCCGCCCTGCTGGGCGTCCTCGCCGAACTGGTACGTGCGGCGACCGCGCCGCCCACCAGCTCGGCCCAGCCGGTCCGACGGTGGGCGGTGCTCCTCGACGGCGCGCTACGCCGGCTGCCGGACGACCCGGACCGGCGGCGGTGGCGGGTCAGCCCGTCCGCCGGTGCCCTCGCCGCAGCCGCCCTACCCACGGCGTTGGCCCTCGCCTCGATCACACCTGCCCTGGTGACCGCCCTTGTCGAGCCGCACCGCACGCTGAGCCGCATCTGGCAGGGCCCGCCGCCGGAGCTGCTCACCCCACCGGCGGACGTGGTCAACCCGACCCACGTACTGACCGCGCTGCTGCTCACCGCGACCGCCGCGCTGGCCGCCACCGGGTTCAGCGGCGGACGGCGGTCCCGCGCCGTGCCTGTGGTGCTGCCCGGCGCGGCCGTCACACTGCTGATCGCGCCCCTCGCGCTCGGCCGGGGCTGGCCCGCGAGCACCATCGGCGCGCTCTCCGTCTTCACCATCGCGATGCTCGGCCTCGCGCTTACCCCACCGCCGGCGCTCGTCGAGCGGGCCCGGTCGCTGCGGCTGGCCCGGGTGCTTGTGTTCGTCATCGGTCTGGCTGGCGGCAGCGCCGGCCTCGCCGGCAGCCTGGCGGACCGGCAGCTGACCCTGTTCACCCTCGGAAGCGCCGTCGGTGTTGGCGCGGTGGCGGCGCTGTTCGGCGTCACGCAGCGGGCGCGCATCCTCGGCTGGCTCTTCGCATCGCTGATGGCGCAGCTGTTCGTGCTCACCGCCGGTCTGGTCGCCGGGCTGGCCGCGGTCTGGTCTGCGTTCGGTGTGCTTGCCGTCGGCGCGGTCCTCCAGGTGCTCGCCGCGACCCTGCCACGGCTGCGCCGACCCGAGGCGCAGCGCGAAGCGTCAACTGTCGAATGGAGCGGGTACGCGGCGGCGCTCATCGCCCTGGCCCTCGCCTTCGACTCGCCCCGCCACATCGCCGCCCTCCTTGCCGCGTGGGGCGCCGTCCTCGGCGTGGCGGCAACCCGCCCCGGTCGCCGGCCGGTGGAGCGCCGCATCCTCTTCTGGGCTGTGGTGTTCTGCGAGATCACCGCCTGGTGGATCCTGATGCGCGTAGCCGACGTGGCGCTGCCCGAGGCGTACACGCTTCCGTTCGCCCTGCTGGCCCTGCTGGTCGGGGTGCTGGAGCTGCGCCACCGGCCGGACATGAGCAGCTGGGTGGCGTACGGGCCGGCGCTGGTCGCCGCGTTCGTGCCCACACTTGCCATCGTCCTGGCCACCGAATCCAGCACGCTTCGGCAGATGCTGCTGCTGCTCGGTGCGGTCGCGGTGCTGATCTTCGGCTCGTCCAGCCGTCAGCAGGCACCGGTGATCGTCGGCGCGTCGGTCACCGCGATCGCGGCGATCCACGCGCTTGTCAGCCTCGGCCCGTGGCTGGCGCTGATCCCCGTGGGCATCCTGCTGCTCATCCTCGGCGCCAGCAACGAGCGCCGCCGCCGAGCCCAGGAACGCCTACAGACCGCACTACGCGGCATGAGATGAATCTGAGGAACAAGCGGCGTGAGTCCGGCTGCGTCGATCATGGAGTTGTGGTGGTGGACAAAGGACCCCAAGCACCCCTTTTCGGGCACCACAACTGCATGATCGACCCGGGTGAGGTCGAGGCTCGCGTGGACTACCGCAGGGTTGCCTGGAGGGCGGCGTCCTTGGTTTTGATGAGCTTGTCCAGGTTCTGCTGGTAGGTCGTCATTCGGGCGCGCAGGGGCTCGTCGCTGGCACCGAGGATTCGTACGGCTAGCAGGCCGGCGTTGCGGGCGTTGCCGATCGACACTGTGGCGACCGGGATGCCCGCCGGCATCTGCACAATGGACAGCAGCGAATCCATCCCGTCGAGGTGCTTGAGCGGCACCGGCACCCCGATCACCGGCAGCGGCGTCACCGAGGCCACCATGCCCGGCAGCGCGGCGGCGCCACCCGCACCCGCGATGATCACCTTGAGGCCCCGGTCGGCGGCGTCCTGGCCGTACTCGATCATCGCGACCGGGGTCCGGTGCGCCGAGATCACCCGGACCTCGTACGACACGCCGAAGTCGTCCAGCACCTCGGAGGCGGCCCGCATTGTCGGCCAGTCCGAGTCACTGCCCATGATCAAACCGACGGTTGGCACCTCGGCCCCCTTCTCGCTCACTCGCGCCCCTCACGCAGCCAACGGGCGGCCCGAACAGCCCGCGCCCGTACGTCGTCCAGGTCGTCACCGAGCACCGTGACGTGCCCGATCTTGCGGCCGGGTCGCACCTGCTTGCCGTAGAGGTGCACCTTCGCGCCCGGCTCGGCGGCGAAGAGGTGGTGCAGCCGCTCGTCGATCGACATTCCGCCCGGCTCGCCACCGAGGACGTTCGCCATCACCACCACCGGCGCGGTCAGCGCGGTGTCGCCCATCGGGTAGTCCAGCACGGCCCGCAGGTGCTGCTCGAACTGGGAGGTCCGGGCGCCCTCGATGGTCCAGTGCCCCGAGTTGTGGGGCCGCATCGCCAGCTCGTTGACCACGATCGCGGGCCGACCGGCCTCGTCGCGTACCTCGAAGAGTTCGACGGCGAGCAGGCCGACCACGCCGAGCGCGGTGGCCAGGTCGATGGCGAGCTGCTGGGCGGCGACAGCCAGATCCTCGTCCAGGCCGGGCGCCGGGGCCAGCACCTCCACGTTGATACCGTCCCGCTGAACCGTCTCGACCACCGGGTACGCGGCCACCTGGCCGAACGGCGACCGTGCCACCTGCACTGCCAGCTCCCGGCGCAGCGGCACCCGCTCCTCGACGATCAGCGGGGTGCCGCCAGCGAGCAGCGTGGTCGCCAGCTCGGTGGCCTGGGCGGCGTCGTCGACCATCCAGACGCCCCGGCCGTCGTAGCCACCCCGGGCCGCCTTGAGCACCACCGGCCAGCCGACCTGCTCGCCGAAGTCGACGAGGTCAGCGGGCTCACCGACCGGCCGCCACCGGGGGTTGGGCGCGCCCAACTCGGTGAGGCGTTCCCGCATCACCTGCTTGTCCTGGGCGTGCAGCAGCGCGTCGGCAGGCGGGTACACCGCCACGCCCTCCGCAGCCAGCGCGCGGATGTGCGCGGAGGGCACGTGCTCGTGGTCGAAGGTGACCACGTCGCAACCCTTGGCGAAGGTACGCAGGGCGGCGAGGTCGGTGTGCTCGCCGTACTGGACGTCGGCGGCGACAAGTGCCGCGCCGTCCTCGGGACTGGCAGCGAGCACACGCAGTGACTGACCGAGGGCGATCGCGGCCTGGTGGGTCATCCGGGCCAACTGGCCGCCACCCACCATGCCGACAACGGGGAGACCGGTACGGGAATCCATAGCGCGGCCAGCCTATCCGGGTGGTCGGTGCGGTCGCCCGGAGGGCCGGCGCCGGCCGATTCCGCAAGACGCCGGCCACCACCGTGCCCCGGTCGCGGGCGACTACCGGGTGCTACGTCGGATGCGGTGTGTTCAGCCGAGCTGGGCGACCAGCTCCTCGACGGAGGTCACCGGCCGTTGGCAGACGAAACCCCGGCAGACGTACGCCGCGGACCGCCCGTCGACGAACGGCCGGTCGGCGAGCAGTGGGACCCCCGGCTGGTCCGGAGCTCCGGCGACCACCACCGCTCCGGGCGGGGCGTGCCGGTGGGCCGCCGCCACCAGCGGATCGCCGGCCGGGTCGCCGGTCACCACGGCGATCTCGTACGGCCCGGACAGCAGCGCCTCACCGACAGTTGCCGCGTACCCGGTGAACCGGGCGTGCCGCCCGACGATCGGCGCCACGGTGGCGAGCGCCGCCTCGGCGGCCTCCCGGTAGCGCGTCTGGCCGGTCAGCGCGGCGTACGCCACGAGCCCGGCCACCAGCGCGGACCGGCCCGACGGGGTGGCGTTGTCGGTCGGGTCGGCCGGCCGGGCGACGAGCTGCTCGGCGTCGTCGGCCGTGTCGTAGTAGGCGCCGCCGGACGCGGCGAAGTGCTCCAGCGCGGTGTCCAGCAGCCCGCCGGCCAGGGTGAGCCAGCGTCCCTCGCCGGTGAGCTGGTGCATCGCGCAGAACGCCTCGGCCACGCAGCCGTAGTCCTCCAGGACGCCGGCCGGCTCACCGACCTTGCCGTCGCGGGAGACCCGGCGCAGACGGCCGTCCACCAGGTGCACGTTCGCCAGGTGCTCGGCGGCGTTACGCATCGCGCCGTCGGCGACGATCGTCACGCCGTCCATCAGGTTGGCGTCCTCGTCCTGCGGCGACGCGTACAGGGCAGCGACCTGCTGGAACTCGGCCATGGCGGTGATCGCCAGACCGTTCCACGCGGCCACCACCTTGTCGTCACGAGCAGGCTGGGGACGCGTGTCCCGGGCCGCGAGCAGCCGGCCCACCACCTGCTGCCAGCGGGCGCGGACCTCGGGTGCGGCGTCGTCGACGTCCCGGGCGAGCCGCAGCACGCTCATGCCGTGCTCGAAGGTGCCCTCGTCGGTGACGGCGAACAGGTCGGCGGCCCACCGGCCGTCCTCCTCGCCGAGTACCTCGACGAGCTGCGCGGGCGTCCAGGCGTACGTGAGCCCTTCGACGCCATCGGTGTCGGCGTCCAGCGCGGACGCGAACCCCTCCCCCGGCCGGTGCAGCTCGTCGGCGAGGAACCGGGCGGTGTCCCGGGCGATCCGACGGGCCAGCGGGTCACCGGTCAGCCGCCAGACCTGCGTGTAGACCCGCAGCAGCAGCGCGTTGTCGTAGAGCATCTTCTCGAAGTGCGGCACCGTCCAGTGCGCGTCCACCGAGTAGCGGGCGAAGCCACCGGCCAACTGGTCGTAGATGCCACCCCGGGCCATCGCCTCGGCAGTGTGCCGGACGATCTCCAGGCTGCGCGGGTCGCCGGTGCGCTGGTGGTGGCGCAGCAGGAACAGCAGGTTCATGTGCGGCGGAAACTTCGGGGCGCCCCCGAAACCGCCGTTCGTCACGTCGTACTCACCGGCCAGGTTCGCGGCTGCGGCGTCGAGCAGCGGGACGTCCAGCGGGGCGGTGGGGCCACCCACTGCCTGTGCGCCGCCGATCGCCTCGACGACGGCGGCGCCCTGGCGCAGCACGTCGGCGCGCTGGTCGCGCCACGCGGTGGCGACCGACTGGAGCAGCCGGACGAAGTTGGCCCGCGGGAAGTAGGTGCCGCAGAAGAACGGGGTGCCGTCTGGGGTGGCGAAGACTGTCATCGGCCAGCCGCCCTGACCTGTCATCGCCTGGGTGGCGGTCATGTAGACGGCGTCGACGTCGGGGCGCTCCTCGCGGTCCACCTTGATCGACACGAAGTCGTCGTTCAGCAGGGCGCCGACGTGCTCGTTCTCGAACGACTCGTGCGCCATCACGTGACACCAGTGGCAGGCCGCGTACCCCACCGAGATGAGCACCGGTACGTCGCGCCGCTTGGCCTCGGCGAACGCCTCGTCGCACCACGGCCACCAGTCGACCGGGTTGTCGGCGTGCTGGAGCAGGTACGGGCTGGTGGCGTTGGCGAGTCGGTTCACCCGACGACCATAACCAGGTACGCCGGACCGCGCCGGGCGGTCACCTGTCAGGAGGCGCCGTCGGCGCGGAGCCGGAAGACGTTCGACTCGGCCGAGTCGCGCAGCGACCCGAGCACCGCGCCGATCTTGTCGGCCGGCATGGGCTTGAAGAAGTGGTAGCCCTGCGCGGACGTGCAGCCCAGCTCAGCCAGGGCCAGCCGCTGCTCGGCGGTCTCCACGCCCTCGGCGACCACCCGCAGCCCCAGCTCGTGGGCGAGCCCCACAGTGGTCCGTACGATCGCTGCCGCTTCCGGTGAGTCGGCCATCCGGATCACGAACGAGCGGTCGACCTTCAGCTCGTCGACGGCGATCCGGGTGAGGAAGGTCAACGACGAGAAGCCGGTGCCGAAGTCGTCCACAGCGAGCTGCACGCCCATCGACCGGAGCGTGGACAGCACCTCGTCGATGACCTCCAGCTCGCTCATCACCACCGTCTCGGTGATCTCCAGGACCAGCCGGTGCGGCGGCACCTGATGCCGGCGCAGCGCCTCGGCGATCTCCGCGGGCAGGCGCGGGTCGAGCAGGCTACGCGCCGACAGGTTCACCGAGATCGGCACGTCGAGCCCTTCGCGGGCCCAGCCGGCGGCGACGCCGAGCGCCTTGTTCAGCACGTACCGGGTGAACGTGCCCAACTGCTCGCTGTTCTCCACCGGGCGGATGAAGTCGATCGGGTTGAGCCAGCCCCGCCGGGGATGCTGCCAGCGGATCAACGCCTCCACCCCGGTGGGCGCGCCGGTGGCCAGGTCGACGGCCGGCTGCAACGCCAGCACCAGTTGGTCGTCGACCTCCAGCGCCTCCCGCAACTCGGCGAGCAGCGCCAACTGGTCGGTGCTTGCCGCGTCCCGGGTGCTGTCGTACGCGGCGACGCTGCCGCCGCCCTCCTTGGCCTGGTACATGGCGATGTCGGCCCGGCGCAGCAGCTCGGTCAGGTCGGCGGTGCCCGCGTCGGCGACGACCACCCCGACGGAGACCTCGATCGACATCCGCACCCCGGCCACCTCGGTCGGCGCGGCCAGCCGCTCGGCGATCTCCCGTGCCTGCCGCAGCGCGTACGCCATCGGGGCGGCGCGGTCGCCGAGCACCGGCACCGAGGTGAGCAGCAGCGCGAACTCGTCGCCGCCGAGCCGGCCGAGCAGGTCGCCGGGGCGGGCGAGCGCGCTGAGCCGGTTGGCGGTGAGCCGCAGCAACTGGTCGCCGGCCGCGTGTCCGAGGGTGTCGTTGACCTCCTTGAACTGGTTGATGTCCAGCAGCAACAGAGCCACCGGGTGCTCGTGCGCGAGCTGCCGCAGCGACTGGTCGCCCTTGCTGAGCATCGCCGTCCGGTTGGCCAGCCCGGTGAGCGGATCGTGCACCGCCTCGTACGACGATCGGGCGGTGACCAGTCGCAACTCACGGTGGGTTGCGGCGTCGTGCAGGGCGGCGGCGAGCGCGTCGCCGAACGCGGCGATGGCGTCGCGCTCCCGGGCTGCGGGCGGGGCGGAACGGGGGAACCGGACCCGCAACCGGCCGACCGGCGCAGCGCCCACCGACAGCGGGCGGATCAGCTCGTGCTCGTCGGGCTCCGACTGGTCCGGTGGGCCCACCTCCCGGTCGACCAACTGGCCGCCGGCGTCCCCCCGGTAGCGCCGCCACCTGCCGTCGGCCCGTGCCACGTCGACGTCGACCAGTTCGGCGTTGAACAGCGTCAACGCACCGCTCACCGCAGCGCTGGCCACGCCCCGCTCCTCGAGCTGGTTGAGGGCCGCGGTGGCCTCGGCGAAGGCCCGCCACGTACGGCGTTCCTGGTCGGCGCGCAGCCGGTAGCGGTAGGTCTGGTGCAGCAGCCACAGCAGTGGCGGCAGGAGCAGCAGCCAGCGTGGGTCCAGCTCCAGCAACGTGACGACCACCAGGCCGACAGCCACGTTGCCGACGAACATGAGCAGCTTGCCGCGCAGCGCGGCGAGCAGCGGCGGCCCGATCGGCAGCCCGTGCCGCAGCCCCAGTGTCACCCCACCCAACCAGGCGGTCACCAGCAGGTACGTCACCGACCCGGCGATCACGGCCAGCGCCAGCATCGGTGTCGGCGGGGCGAGCAACGGCTCCCCCAGGGCCGTCGTGACGGACACCGCCAGCGCCGACGCGGCGGCGAGCGACGCGGCGATACGGACGATCTCCAGCAGGGGACGACGGTCGCCGTACAGCGAATGCGCCGTCCAGGCCAGTCCGGCACCGAGCAGGGTCGCCGACGGCAGCCAGCCGGCCGGCGTGAGGTAGAGGCAGACGATCAGCGCCGCCTCACCCCAGGTGATGCTGACCATGCCCGCGCCCGTGCGGAACCGCAGTCGGGCGAGCTGGGCGACGGCGAGGATGGCCACGGCGATGCCGAAGCGGGCCGGACCACCGAGAGGATCGTCAGCCGGCAGCCGGAACGGGAGGGTCCAGCCGACCATTGCGGATACCAGGGCGGTAAGCGTCACCGCGCCGGTCAGCACGAGCACCCGGGCCGGCATGCCGCGCGCGCCGAGCCGGTCGGACCGGTCGGCAGCCGGGCCGGAGGTCATCGACCATCCCCGTCAGCCGGCCGACCGACGCTGTGACGGGTCACCGGTGCTGTGTCAGTCATCGGCGCCCCCTTCCGCGCACGGCTCGGAGACTTTTGGTCCCCCCGGCGGAAGGCTAAGCCAAACCGGGTGGTCGCAACAGGGGTCGACCACCCGGTTCGGCGTGAATCATGCGCTGACTACCCGTTCCGGTGCTGCTGGTGCCCGTTGGAAGCGTGCGTGGATGATTCACTCGCTCCCGTCCCGTCTGTCGGATCGACGACTGTCGCGTCCGCCCTGGTCGGGTCAGTCGACCGCGACTGCTGCGGGAACCGGTCGGGCAGGCGGCGCAGGCGGGCGTTCATGTTGCGGATCAGCAGGATGGTCGCGGTGGCCAGCAGCAGGATGAGGAAGAGGCCCATCGGTCCGGCCAGGCCACCCGTGCGGGTGTCCCCGAAGTTGTTCTCCGCGAGCACCTGGGCAGCGGTCAGCATGGCGTTCCTCCGATGTGCGGTTGGGTACCAGGGTAGACCCGGCCGGAATCAGCGCGCGTGCGCCGTCTCCCGCACCCCTGCGAAGAGGTCGGACTCGGGCAACGGGCTGTCCACGACGGTGCGGGCCAGCTCGAAATCCTCCGTCGGCCAGGCGCGCTGTTGCAGTTCCATCGGCACGTGGAACCAGAAGCCGTCCGGGTCGACCTGGGTGGCGTGGGCGCGCAGCGCGTCGTCGCGGACGTGGAAGTAGTCGCCGCACTCCACCCGGGTGGTGATCCGGGGGCCCTTGTCGGGTCGGTCGTCCCAACGCTTGAGCCACTCCTCGTACGGGGATTCGCGGCCGATAGCGAGCATCGCCTCGTGCAGGGCCATGATCTTGGCCTTGGAGAACCCGATGTCGTAGTAGAGCTTCAGTGGCTGCCACGGGGCGCCCAGCTCCGGGTAGCGCTCCGGGTCGCCGGCGGCCTCGAAGGCGGCCACGCTCACCTTGTGGCACATGATGTGGTCGGGGTGGGGGTAGCCACCCTCCTCGTCGTAGGTCGTCACGACGTGCGGGCGGAACTCGCGCATCAGCCGCACCAGCGGCCCGGCGGCCACCTCGACGTCCTGGAGGGCGAAGCAGCCCTCCGGCAGCGGGGGCAGCGGGTCGCCCTCGGGCAGGCCGGAGTCGACGAAACCGAGCCAGGCCTGCTCGACGCCGAGGATCGCCCGCGCGGCGTCCATCTCGGCGCGGCGGATCTCCGCGATGTTGGCCCACACGTCGGGCCGGTCAAGCTTGGGGTTGAGCACGCTGCCGCGCTCACCGCCGGTGCACGTCACCACAAGCACGTCCACGCCCTGGGCGACGTACTTCGCCATGGTCGCCGCACCCTTGCTCGACTCGTCGTCCGGGTGCGCGTGAACGGCCATGAGACGCAGTTGCTCTGCCAACGTCGGCGCTCCTCGTCTGTGCCGGCCGGTGGACCCGACCGGTATCAACCGGCTGACCTGCCGGGATCCTCCGCACCCCACCGCTGGTCGGCGTTGCGGGCCCGACCCGACCTGCCGTTGCTGCCGTCGAGCCGGGTGGGAGAATGGACTCTGTCATTCTTGCCGATGCCGCCGACAACAACGCCAGGAGATACCCGCCGGTGACCGAGACGCACGCCACAATTTCACCGGGCGCGCCGGTCTTCCCGACCGGGCGCTACGGCCGCCGTCGGGCATCCGGCGGAGGCCGCCGTCGTACGCTGCTGGCCGGGCTGGCGCTGTTGGCGCTGGTGGCGGCGCTGAGCCTGATCTCGGTGCGGCTCTACCAGCAGTACGGTGACCCGAACTACCGCGCCGAGGTGATCACCTACACCGACATCACCGACACCCAGATGCTGCTCGACTTCCGGGTGACGGTGCCGGAGGGCGAATCGGCGGTCTGCGTGCTGCGCGCCCGGGACCGCGCCGGCGCCCAGGTGGCCCGCGAGGAGATCACTGTGAGCGCCGCCCCGGGCGAGCGACACCTCACCGTCCGGCACCGCCTGAGCACCACCGCCCGGCCGTTCATCGGCGAGGTGCTGCGCTGCCGTCCTCCCGCCTGAGCTGCGCGGACCACAGTTCCGAGCAGTGCGCTGGCGCTCCTACCACGCAACGCCCGATCCGGACAGCGGTGATGATCGCCGACACGCTGTGTCGTACCGCACTGGTAACTTGGTAGTTCACCTGTCAGCCAGCCACGCACATCTGAGGAGACCGCCTGTGTCCACTGGCAACGAGGCGCCCGCCACCTGGCTGTCCCAGGACGCGTACGACCGCCTCCAGGCCGAGCTCGACGAGCACATCGCCAACCGGCCGGCGATCGCCGCCGAGATCAACGCTCGGCGCGAGGAGGGCGACCTGCGGGAGAACGGGGGCTACCACGCCGCCCGCGAGGAGCAGGGCAAGGCCGAGGGGCGCATCCGCTACCTCCAGGAGCTGCTGCGCACCGCGAAGGTCGGCGAGGCGCCGACCACGGACGCGGTGTCGCCCGGCATGGTCGTGACGATCTACTTCGACGACGACACCGACGACACCGAGACGTTCCTGCTCGGCTCACGGGAGATCGCCGCCACCACCGACCTGACCGTCTACAGCCCCGAGTCCGCGCTCGGCAAGGCGATCCTGGGCGGCCGTCCCGGGCAGACCTGCACCTACACGGCACCCAGCGGCGCCGACATCAAGGTGACAGTGGTCAGCTTCGAGCCGTTCTCCGGCTGAGCGCCGCCGGCTTCCGGGCCGTCTGAGGGCGTACCCCCGCCGAGGTGTGGCACCCGCCGGTGTCACGCCTCGGCGGCGAAGACCACCTGGTAACCGCTGGCCCGCAACGCGCTGATCAGCGTGTCCGAGTGCTCCACTCCGCGGGTCTCCACCGACAGCGCCACCTCCACCTCGCCGAGGCCCAGGTGTGGGTTGGCCCGCTGGTGTTCCACGTCCACCACGTTGGCCCGGTGCTCGGCGATCTGGCTCAGCAGCGAGGCGAGCTGCCCCGGCCGGTCGGAGCACCGCACCGTCACGCGCAGATAGCGTCCCGCGGCGGCCAGGCCGTGCTCGATCACCCGCAGCATCAGCAGCGGGTCGATGTTGCCACCGGAGAGCACCGCGACCACAGGCGTCTCCACCTCCACGACACCGGCCAGGAGCGCGGCCACGCCGACCGCCCCAGCCGGCTCGACGACCTGCTTGCCCCGCTCCAGCAGCATCAGCAGCGCCCGGGAGATGTCCTCCTCCGACACCGTGACGATCTCGTCGACAAGCTTGCGGACATGGTTGAAGGTGATCTCACCGGGCCGCCCGACAGCGATGCCGTCCGCGATTGTGGCGAACACCGGCAGCCGGACCGGCTCCCCGGCCACCAGCGAGGGCGGGAAGGCCGCCGCGCCCGCCGCCTGCACGCCGATGATCCGGACGTCCGGCCGCAGCGCCTTCGCGGCCACCGCCATGCCCGAGATCAGACCGCCGCCGCCCACGCCCGTGATGATGGTCCGCACCTCCGGGCACTGTTCGAGGATCTCCAGCGCGACAGTGCCCTGGCCGGCGATCACGTCCGGGTGGTCGAACGGGTGGATGAGCACCGCGCCGGTCCGCTCGGCGTACGTCTGCGCGGCCACCAACGACTCGTCGACGGTGTTGCCTGCCAGTTCGACCTGCGCGCCGTACCCCTTGGTGGCGGCGACCTTCGGCAGCGGGGCGTTTACCGGCATGAAGACCGTGGCGTGCGTACCGACCAGGCCGGCGGCCAGCGCCACGCCCTGGGCGTGGTTGCCGGCGCTCGCCGCGACGACGCCGCGTTCGCGCTCCGCCGCCGACAGCCGGGAGATCCGCACGTACGCGCCGCGCACCTTGTACGAGCCGGCGCGCTGGACGTTCTCGCACTTGAGCCAGGTCGGCCCGCCCAGTGCGGCGCTCAGTGGCCGGGAGGGCTCCAGCGGGGTGATCCGGACGACGTCGGCGAGCAGTTCCCGCGCGGCCCGTACGTCGTCGAGGCCGACCAGTTCCGTCATGCCCCGATCGTGCCATCCGGGCCAGGCGGCAACCGCGTCGACACCGGGCAGTCGGTCAGACCGGGGCCGTCAGACCGGGGTGGCCGGGGCGGTCGGGGCGGTCGCCGAGGGCGGCGCGCTGGCGATGCGTGCCTCCTGGGCGGCGGAGATCTGTCGGATCAACAGGATCAGCGTCACCCCGGCGACCACGCAGGCCACTGCGGGCACGGCGTTACGGAGCAGGGAATCGCCGTAGTGGTCGATGTACGCCTGGTAGTCGGCGTCGGTGGACGGGCTCCGCGGCAGCCTGATGTACGCCTGGGCGTTCTGGTTGCTGACGACCCCCTCGCCGATGCTGAACACGAGCCAGGTGATCCACCAGACGAACACCGTGGCCGGGGTGCGGCGCCGCCAGAGGCTGTCCCGGGCGACGCTGGCCATCACCCGGGCCGGTACCACGAGGTTGACGAACGGGATCAGCCAGCCGGCGATCGCCCAGCCGGCACCGAGTGTCGGCAGCGCACCCGGAAACGCGTCGGTGTTCTTCCGCGCCCGCCACATCCAGACGATCACCAGTACGGCGGCGGCGGGGTACACGACCACCGAGGGCTGCGACAACAGCGCCTGCACTGACAAAGCGTCGACCAGCAGGTCCGCGTCGTCGGCGTTCTGGGCCCGCCGGGTCATCAGCAACCCGACAATCGGATCGAGTGCCGTCACGAGAGAGAGCACCACGGCCACGCCGACGGCGATGCAGGCGGCCAGGCCAATGCCACGTACCCGGTAGGTCGCCACAGCGGGCCAGACGGCAGGCTGGCCGAGCGGCGTCTTGCAACGCTGGCATTCGTTGTGCTCGGGCGACGTGGCGTCCCCACAGGTCTGACAACGCATCGATGTCTCCCGGGTCCGCGCGATTGGCGTACACAGTAGACGATCAAGCGGCGGCCGGCGACCCCTTGCCGACCCGGGGGTAGCCGGGGGCGTGCCGCGACCAGGGGGCTGCCATCTCGAACTGGCCGGCGACGCCGAGCAGCAGCAGCTCCGAGCCGGGCGGGCCGACCAGTTGCACCGCGACCGGCAGGCCGTCCGGGCGGCGGCCGACCGGCACCACGACCGCCGGCAGGCCGGCGATGTTCCACGGCGCGGCGTACGGGGCGTACCGGATGCTTGCCGACATGTTCGACCGCCAGGACCGCTCGGACCAGCGCCCGGCCTCCGGCGGGGCGCTGGCCAACGCCGGGGTGAGCAGCAGGTCGACCGAGTGGTCGGTGAAGAAGTCGATCGACCGCTGCCGCCAGGCGGTCCGGTCGGCTTCCCGGACGTACCCCCGGCGCTGCGCCCACTCGCCAAGCGCTACGTGCCGCCGGGTACGCCGTTGCAGGCCACGCCGGTCCAACCCGGAGGCCCGGACGTCGGTGGCGGCGGCGGCGAACCAGGTGGCGATGCCCTGCAGGCCCAGCGCTGTGGGATAGACCGGATCGGCCGGAACCGTGTCGTGCCCGGCGGCGGCGAGGAGTCGGCCCGCAGCGGCGACAGCGTCCCGGTTGGGCGCGTCCGGTGAGACGCCTCGCACCGGTGAGCGCAGCGAGACGCCCACCCGCAGCCGCTGCGGTGGGACCAGCTTCTCCGGACGCCGACCGGCCAGCACCGAGAAACCGACCGCCGCGTCCGCGACTGTGCTGGTGAGCATGCCGTGCTCGGTGAGGCCGAACCAGTCGTCAGCGCCGAGCTGGCAGGGCACCACGCCCCGACCGGGCTTGAGCCCGACCAGGCCGCAGCAGGCCGCCGGAATCCGGATCGACCCGAGGCCGTCGTTGCCGTGCGCGATCGGCACCAGCCCGGCCGCCACCGCCGCAGCGGCACCACCGGAGGAGCCCCCGGGGGTACGCGTGCTGTCCCACGGGTTGCGTGTCACAGCGCTGTCGTCGTCGGTGAGCGCCCACAGGCCCAACTCCGGCATCCGGGTCACGCCAAGGATCACCGCACCGGCGCCGCGGAGCCGGCGGACCACCTCGTGGTCGGCCTCCGCGACCTCGGTACGCGCCGCGGGCGACCCGTTCCAGGTGGGCAGGCCGGCGACCGGCGTGTTCTCCTTCACCGCCACCGGCACCCCGGCCAGCGGCAGGTTCGCCAGGTCCTCCTGCTCGTCGACCTTCTCCGCCTCGGTGATCGCCTCGCCGCCGCGAACGGCGCGGAACGCCGCCAGATCGCGGTCGGCCGAGGCGATGTACTCAAGGTGGTCGGCGACGACCTGGGTGGCCGAGACGTCACCTCGGCGTACGCCCCGGGCGATCTGCTTGGCGGTCGCCCCGACCCAGGTCGCCATGATGTCCTGCACGGCCATCCTCCCCAGCGGTCAGCCCAGTGCCTGCTCCAGATCGGCGAGCAGGTCGTCGACCGTCTCGATGCCGACAGACAGTCGCACGAGATCCCCGGGAACTTCAAGCGGCGAGCCGGCAGCACTTGCGTGTGTCATCCGACCCGGGTGCTCGATCAGGGATTCCACGCCGCCGAGCGACTCCGCGAGCACGAAGAGCTTGGTCCGGTTGCAGATCTCCACAGCGTGGTCCTCGCCGCCGGCCGCGCGGAACGAGATCATGCCGCCGAACCGGCGCATCTGCTTGGCTGCCACCTCGTGACCGGGGTGCGACGGCAGCCCAGGGTAGATCACCTGGGCCACCTTGGCGTGCCCGTCGAGGTACGCGGCGAGCCGCTCCGCGTTGTCGCAGTGCCGGTCCATGCGTACCCCGAGGGTCTTGATGCCGCGCAGGGTGAGCCAGGCGTCGAACGGGCCGTTGATCGCGCCCATGGCGTTCTGGTGGTAGCGCAGTTCCTCGCCGAGCGCGGCGTCGGCGACGACGAGCGCGCCGCCCACCACGTCGGAGTGGCCGCCGATGTACTTGGTGGTGGAGTGCACCACCACGTCCGCGCCGTGGGCGATGGGCTGTTGCAGGTACGGCGAGGCGAACGTGTTGTCGACGACAAGCAGCGCGTCGACGTCGTGCGCGACGCCGGCCATGGCGGCGATGTCGGCGATGCCGAGCAGCGGATTGGTGGGCGTCTCCACCCAGACCATCTTCGTCCGGCCCTGCCGCACAGCGGCGCGGACGGCTGCCGGGTCCGAGACCTTGGCCGGGGTGAACTCGATCCCCCACCGCTGGGCGACACGGGCGAAGAGCCGGTAGGTCCCGCCGTACGCGTCGTCGGGGATGACCACGTGGTCACCCGGCTGGCAGACGGCCCGCAGCAGGGTGTCCTCGGCGGCCAGGCCGCTGGCGAAGGCCAGCCCGACCGGGCCGCCTTCCAGCGCGGCCAGGCACTCCTGGAGGGCGTCGCGGGTCGGGTTGCCGGACCGGCTGTACTCGTAGCCGAGCCGGGGCGCGCCGACGGCGTCCTGGGCGTAGGTGCTGGTCTGGTAGATCGGAGGTATCACCGCGCCGGTGCGGGCCTCGGGGTCCTGACCGGCATGTATGGCGAGCGTCTCGAAGCCGTGGTTCATCCTGTGAGGCTAGTTCTTCGTCTCGATGGCTGGAACGGAACCCACGCTCCCGGTGGGGGCCGGACCTTCCGGCCCGGCCCCCACGTGCCAGCCAGGGGCCGACGGTCGGTCAGCCGGCCGGTACGGGCAGGACGTGCAAGGTGGCCTGGTTTCTGCCGGTCCAGTCGTAGGAGAGCGCGTAGAGCCGTGCACCGTTCGGTGACCAGGCCAGCCCACCCGGGCTCAGCTCACCGCCTCCCAGCACGAAACGGTTCAGTTCGGTTCCGTCTGGCCGATAGACGAACAGGTACGACGTGTCCGCCGCGGCGGCGATCCTGGTGCCGTCGCGGGACGGCTCGACAGCGGCCGGGTAGGCGCCGGTGGGGAAGGTCACCGAGGGGGTGGTGATGTCGGCGAACGGGAACGCCTGCACCTCGTACGGGGCACCGGCCGCGGTGTAGAGGGTGGTGGCGGTCGGATCGAGGGCGATGTCCTGCAGGTTGCTGCCGATCGCCGTCCAGTCGCTCGTCCGCGTCAGGGTCAGCGTTCCCCCAGTTCCGATCGCGTACGCGTATACCGACGCCGGACTCAACGACATCTGCCCGGCCAGCAACACCGAGCGGTTCTGGAGGGCACCGGTCAGCAGCGGGGCGCCGTAGAAGTCCTGAGTAGTGGCCATCCCCGTGGTGACACGGGCGGGTTGGCGGCCCAGGTCGATCCGGCCGATGTTGCCGCCCCACTGGTCGCAGCCGTAGCCGAACCACAGGTACCGCCCGGTCAGCGCAAGCGACGACGGGCACTCGCCCGCCCCGGTGTCGTACCGGGCCGACTCGACGAGCGAGCCGGTGTCGAAGGCGGCGATGGCGTTGGCGGTGGGCAGCGCCACGTAGAGGGTCTGCCGGTCGGGGCTGAGCAGCAGGTCGGAGGGGCCGGGCAGGCCGGACAGGGTGCCGACCACCGCGCCCGTGGCGCTGGCCACCACGACGTCGGTCGACGACCTGCCGCCGCTGACGAAGACCCGGTCACCGGCGGACACCACGTCGGCCACCGTGGTCAGTGGCAGCGGGGTGGCGGTCTGCGCGGGTGCCGCCTGGGCGGGGGTCGGGAGCGCCGCGGTGAGCAGCCCGGCGGTCAACGCGGCAAGCGCCGCCCGGGTCGTACCTTTTCTGATGTGCAAGGTGTTGCCCTTCCCCGTGTGAATTGAATCGAGTGAATGAATAGCACAGTCGATGCCTGCACGGGGTCGTCGGGTCCGCCAGCGCCGCCGGCATAGCCTGGACCCATGAGCGGGTGCGTGTTCTGCGGGATCGTGGCGGGCGAGGTTCCGGCGTTCCGGGTCGCCGACGAGCCGGACGGGGTGGCGTTCCTGGACACCCGTCCGGTCTTCGCCGGGCATGTGCTCGTGGTGCCCCGGGTCCACCTCGTGACAGTGGCCGAGCTACCGGCGGACCTGCTGCCCGGCTACTTCGCGCTGGTACAGCGGCTGGCGGTGGCGGTGGAGACCGGTCTGGGGGCCGGTGGGACGTTCGTGGCGATGAACAACAAGGTGTCCCAGTCCGTCCCGCACCTGCACACCCACGTCGTACCCCGGACCAAGGGTGACGGCCTGCGGGGCTTCTTCTGGCCGCGCACCCGCTACCAGGACGACACCGAGGCCCAGACGTACGCCGACCGGATCGCCGCAGCCCTCTGAGCGCCCCGACCCGCCGTCCGGCCCGGTGGGGGCCTGAGTCACAGTGGCGCGGGTAAGGAAGGAAGACCCACCGGTGTTACACGCTGGGAGAGGTACGAGAGGAGTCCCACCGTGTTCCTGCGCCGTATGAACGCCGAGATGATTTCGCCCGAGCAGGCCCTGCCGGGCCGCCCGATCGCCATGCCGGTCGCCGACCGGCACGAGGTGCTGGGCACGCCGCTCAAGGGCCCGTTCCCCGAGGGCCTCCAGGTCGCCGTCTTCGGCATGGGCTGTTTCTGGGGCGCCGAGCGGCTGTTCTGGACGCTGCCCGGCGTGTTCACCACCTCCGCCGGCTATGCGGGCGGCTACACCAAGAACCCGACGTACGAGGAGACGTGTTCCGGGCGGACCGGGCACGCCGAGGTCGTCCAGGTGGTGTACGACCCCAGCAAGATCACGTACGAGGACCTGCTGAAGGTCTTCTGGGAGAACCACGACCCGACCCAGGGCATGCGCCAGGGCAACGACGTGGGCAGCCAGTACCGGTCGGCGATCTACACCACCACCGACGAGCAGCGCGCCATCGCGGAGTCGTCCCGTGACGCCTTCCAGCCGATCGTGACCCGCGCCGGCAAGGGTGAGATCACCACCGAGATCGCCCCGCTGGGCAGCTACTTCTTCGCCGAGGACTACCACCAGCAGTACCTCGCCCCGACGAAGAACCCGAACGGGTACTGCAACCACGGCCCCAACGGCATGACATGCCCCGTAGGTGTCGCGAAGACCATCTAGCCACCACAGGCCACCGGGCTCACGGCCCGGTGGCCTCGGCCGGAATTCTGTACAGACTTCGCGCCAGAATCTGGCTATACTTCGAGCATGACTGCCGTGCCGTTCACTGAGGCCCGCAACCGCCTTTCGGAACTCATCGACGAGGTGGCCTCGACCCATGAGCGGATAGAGATCACCCGGCACGGCCACGCCGCCGCTGTGCTCATTTCCGCCGACGACCTCGCCGCGCTGGAAGAGACCCTGGAGGTTCTCTCCAGCGCCGAGGCCATGCGGCAACTCGGCGAATCCAGGGCCGCCGTCGAAGCAGGCGACGTCCTCGACGCCGACGAACTCGCAGCGCTGATGGCAAAGCGCTCGAAGCAGGCAAGGTGACCGGTCCGGACCCCGGCCGCTACCGACTTCAGGTCACCGGCCCGGCCGCACGCGCCTTGGCCGGACGGCTACCAGAGAAGATCTCTGCGGCCGTCTACGAGTTCATCACCACCGCCCTCCTCGACAACCCGCATCGCGTCGGCAAACGACTTCTTCTGCCGCCGTTCGAGGGCACCTGGTCGGCCAGGCGCGGCACGTACCGCGTCCTCTACGAGATCGACGAGGACGACCACGTCGTGACCGTGACGGCCATCGAACACCGCGCCGACGCTTACCGGTCGCGTTGATTCAAAGGCGGGAATCAGTGGTGCACCGTTCGCCAGGATCGAAGAACCCGAACGGGTACTGCAACCACGGCCCGAACGGCCTGAGCTGCCCGGTCGGCGTGGCCCGTACCGCCGGCTGACCCCGCCACCACCCGCACGAGCGCGATGCCCGGCTGCCGACAAGGTGGCCGGGCATTCCCGTCTGGCCGTGTGATCGAAATCCGTTGCCGAGCCCGGCGGGGCTCGATAGCGTGCAGGTACACGTGAAGGGAGGTGGTCCAGACTTGTATAGCAATCGGACTCGTGAGGTGGCTGTCCGCTAGCCGCTGTCCTCGACAGTGATCGGTTCGCCGACAGGCGGGCACCAGCACCATCGTCGAGACCGTGTGGCAGCGGTGCGGCGAATCCACGACAGCCACCCGACCCCCGGGGTGCCGGCATAGTCCAGCCGGCCCGTGCGCGAGCGCGGAGCACCCCGGGGGTCGCTTCATATCCGAAGGGGCCCCGGCGATGTCGATGCGCGAGCTGGTGGTCCTCGGCACCGCCAGCCAGACCCCGACCCGTCAGCGCAACCACAACGGGTACGTGCTGCGCTGGGACGACGAGGTGATCCTCTTCGACCCGGGCGAGGGCAGTCAGCGCCAACTGCTGCACACCACTGTCACCGCCACCGACCTGACCCGGATCTGCGTCACGCACTTCCACGGCGACCACTGCCTGGGCCTGCCCGGCACCATCCAGCGGCTCTCCCTGGACCGGGTGGCGCAGCCGGTCGCCGTGCACTTCCCGGCGGGCGGCGCCGAATACTTCGCCCGGCTACGGCACGCCACCTCGTTCTACGAGACCGCCGAGCTGGCCGTCACCCCGATCGAGGCCGACGGGCAGCGGATCGCCCTGCGCTGCGGCACGCTGGAGGCCCGCCGGCTACGGCACTCCATCGAGACGTACGGCTATCGGCTCGTCGAGCCCGACGGGCACCGGATGCTGCCGGAGAAGCTGGCCGCGTACGGCATCGCCGGCCCGGCTGTCGGTGAACTGATCCGCGTCGGGCACCTGGACCTCGACGGACGCCGCGTCACCCGCGACGAGGTGAGCGTGCCCCGACCGGGGCAGCGGTTCGCCTTCGTGATGGACACCGGCCTCTGCGACGGGGTCTACGCCCTCGCCGAGCACGCCGACCTGCTGGTCATCGAGTCGACGTTCCTGGAGTCGGAGGCCGCGCTCGCCGCCGAGGTCGGCCACCTCACCGCGGCGCAGGCCGCGCGGGTGGCGGCCGAGTCCGGGGTACGCAGGCTGGTGCTCACGCACTTCTCCCAGCGCTACTCCGACGCACGGCGGTTCCACGACGAGGCCCGCGCGCACTTCGACGGTGATCTGATCATCGCCGAGGATCTGACCACCGTGCAGGTGCCACCGCGCCGGGTAGCCTCGGCGGAGTGACCGTCACGCTCCGTCTCGCGACCGGTGACGACCTGATGGGGGTGGGCGTCCTGCACCAACGCTCCCGGGTCGCCGCGTACTCCTCGTTCGTCCCGGCCGAGGCTCTTGCCGAACCGACAGGTGAGGCGATGGGCGCGTACTGGACCGAGCGGTGGCGATGGGAGCGGGACACCCACCGACTGACTGTCGCGGAGCGGGCCGGGACGCTCGTGGGGTTCAGCTACCTGGGCCCGGACGACGAGGACGACCCGGCGACAGGGCTGCTCAATGCCATCCACCTCGACCCGGCCGAGCAGGGCCGGGGCGTCGGCCGGACGCTGATGGTGGACGCTCTGGACGCCATGCGGGCGCAGGGCTGGCAGCGGGCGGTGCTCTGGGTGCTCCGCGAGAACGCCCATGCCCGCGCGTTCTACGAGCGTGGCGGCTGGACGCCGACGGGCGCGCAGCGCGAGGAGTTCATCGGCTCCGCCCGCACGCCTCAACTGCGCTACGCCCGCCGCCTCGACGTGTAAGGAAGGGCACCTTCTTAACGCCTCCGGTTGTACAGGGGCCCCTTCTTAACGCGCGCGTCGCCGCCGCTTCCTGCTTGGCACGGCTGCCGACTCCCGGCCGCCGAAGGCCAGCGGCCGGGAGCACGCTCGTTAATAAGGGGCCCTTGCTCTACACGAGGCGTTAAAAAGGGGCCCTTCCTTGCGAACTAGTGGGCGCCGAGGTGGGCCAGGAGATCCTGACGGGTGAGGACACCCTTGGGCTTGCCGTCGACGAGGACCAGCGCCGCGTCGGACTTCTCCAGCAGGCCGACGGCCTCGCTCACCGGCTGACCGCCACCGATCATCGGCAGCGGGTCGCCCATGTGCCGCTCGATGGTGTCGTGCAGGTGGGCCTGCCCGGTGAACAGCGCGTCGAGCAGGTCCCGCTCGGCGATCGAGCCGGCCACCTCACCGGTCACCACAGGCGGCTCGGCCTTGAGCACCGGCAGCTGCGAGACGCCGTACTCGCGCATGTAGTCGATCGCGTCGCGAACCGTCTCGGTCGGGTGGACGTGCACCAGCTCGGGCAGCCCGCCGGGCTTGCTGGCCAGCGCGTCGGCCACGGTGGGCTCGGCGCCGGAGTTGTCGAGGAAGCCGTACCGGGCCATCCACGAGTCGTTGAAGATCTTCGAGAGGTAGCCACGGCCGCCGTCGGGCAGCAGCACCACCACCACGTCGTCCGGGCCGGCCTTGCGGGCCACCTCCAGCGCGGCGACAACCGCCATCCCGCAGGAACCGCCGACAAGCAGCCCTTCCTCGCGGGCCAGCCGCCGGGTCATCTCGAAGGACGCCTTGTCGGAGACCTCGACGATCTCGTCGGCCACACCCCGGTCGTACGTCTCCGGCCAGAAGTCCTCGCCGACGCCCTCCACGAGGTACGGCCGGCCGGTGCCGCCGGAGTAGACCGAACCCTCCGGGTCGGCCCCGATGACCTTCACCCGGCCGTCGGACGCCTCCTTGAGGTACCTGCCGATGCCGGAGATCGTGCCGCCGGTGCCCACCCCGGTCACGAAGTGGGTCAGCCCGCCCTCGGTCTGCTTCCACAGCTCCGGACCGGTGGTCTCGTAGTGCGAGCGCGGGTTCGCCGGGTTGCTGTACTGGTCGGGCTTCCAGGCGCCGGGGATCTCCCGGGTCAGCCGGTCGGAGACGTTGTAGTAGGAGCGCGGGTCTTCCGGGGCGACAGCGGTCGGGCAGACCACCACCTCGGCGCCGTACGCCCGCAGCACGTCCTGCTTGTCCTGGCTGACCTTGTCGGGGCAGACGAAGACACACTTGTAGCCCTTGAGCTGGGCCACCAGGGCCAGCCCGACGCCGGTGTTGCCGCTGGTCGGCTCGACGATGGTGCCGCCGGGCTTGAGCAGGCCCGCCGCTTCGGCGTCCTCCACCATCCGCAGGGCGATCCGGTCCTTCACCGAGCCACCCGGGTTGACGTACTCGACCTTGGCGAGCACGGTGGCCTGGATGCCCTCGGTGACGTTACGCAGGCGTACCAGCGGGGTGTTGCCGATCATGTCGACGACATTGTCGTAGTACTGCACGGTGTGCCCTTCGTTGCGGCGCCGGCGACGGCTGCCCGGCAGACGGATCCTCGACGCCCAGGGTACGTGCTGTCAGGGCACCAACCCGCCGGGGATGACGGAGCTGCGCCGGGCCTCCCACTCAAGGAAACGCTCGGTCTCGGCGAGCACGCTGCCGGCCAGCCAGGTGACCATCACCGCGTCGTCGGCCAGCCCGAAGATCGCCAGCGGGATCTCCGGCAGCAGGTCGAAGGGCGAGACGATGTACGCCGTCGCCGCTGTCATCAGGGCCAGCCGGAGGCCGCCGTCGTACTCACCACGGGTGGTGGCCCGGATCATCCGGGGCAGCGCCGCCAACCTGGTCCCCAGCGACGGCCCGCCGCGCGCCCCCGCCGTCAGTGCCCGGGCCAGGGCCGCGAACGCCGCGCTGCGCTTCAGTGTCTTACCCATCGTTGCGCTCCTCTCCGCCGGATCAGCGTGGCGGGTCGACGCAAGTGTGGCCGGCCTGCACCGGACAGATACCCCGTCGGGTCGGGTTCCAGGCATCGATGAGGCATGACGACGACAGCTGCGTGTCGGTCCGGCGCGATAATCTCGCTGTATGGGGGTGGCTGGTTCTGTCGTACCCGTTGGTCCGCGCTGGCGACACGCCTGGCGGATCGCCCGCCTGGCAGCCATCGGGACGGGCGCGACCGCGGCGGCCGTGATGGCGACCGGCGGGGTGCTGCTCGGCCAGGCCCGGCAGGCCCGACGCACCATCCCGATGGCCGAGGCCCCACCGCCGCGCTGCGACGGGGTGTACGGCGCGAAGTTCCCCGGCCCGACGCTCACGATGGTCGTGCTCGGTGACTCGTCGGCTGCCGGTTACGGGGTGCACCGCCGCCGCGAGACGCCCGGCGCGTTGCTGGCCACCGGCCTGTCTCGCCGCCTGCACCGGCCGGTCCTGCTGCGCCGCTTCGCGGTGGTCGGAGCCATCTCCTCGGCGCTGCGGCACCAGGTGGAGGCCGCCCTGGAATGCGAGCCCGACATCGCGGTCATCCTGATCGGCGGCAACGACATCACCAACCGCACCCCGCGCGGGCTGGCCGTGCGCTACCTGGTCGAGGCCGTCCGGACGCTTCGCGACGCGGGTTGCGAGGTGGTCGTCGGCACCTGCCCCGACCTGGGCGCGATCCGGCCGATCCAACCGCCGCTGCGCTGGCTGGCCCACCGGTGGAGCCGCCAGCTCGCCGCCGCCCAGACGGTCGCCGTCGTCGAGGCGGGCGGCTGGACGGTGTCCCTGGGCGACCTGTTGGGTCCACGGTTCAATGCCGAACCGCACCGGATGTTCGCCTGGGACCGGTTCCACCCGTCCGCTGAGGGGTACGCGGTCGCCGCGGCCGCCCTGCTGCCGACGATGCTCTCCGCGCTCGGCGCCGGGCAGGAAAGACGGGTCACTGCGGCACGGGGTGAGGGCGTACGGTCGCTGCCAAAGGCCGCGCAGGAGGCGGCCCGGCACGCCGGCACCGAGGTCAGTGGCATCCAGGTCCACGGCCACGACCGGGGGCCGGCCGGTCGGTGGGCGCAACTGCGTCGGCGGGCGTTCTTCGGTGTCAACGCGGTGCCGCAGGGCGGTGCCACGTCGGACACTTCGACGGTGGAGGGACTGGCATGAACCAGCGCAGCGAGCGGCACGTGACCGACGGCCTCACCGGCCGGCTGGGTCGGGCGGCGGCGCTGTCGCTGCTCGCCGGCACCGTGGGCGGTGCGGCGGTCCTCGCCGGTGAGGCGTTCGTCGCGCGACACCGCCGGTACGCCGAGCCGGAGCTGGGGCTGGCGCTGCGCGCCACGATCGGCCGGGCCGGCGGGACACCGCTGCGGCTGGTGCTGCTCGGCGACTCGTCAGCGCTGGGCGTGGGCGTCGACAGGCTCGACGACACCATCGGCGGGCAGTTGGCGAACCTGCTCGCCGAGGGTCCGACCGGCCGTCGGGTGCACCTGTCAAGTGTCGGTGTCTCCGGGTCCCGTTCGACCGATCTGGCGACGCAGGTGGCCCGGGCCCTGCTGGGCGAGCGGCCCGACGTGGCGCTGATCCTGATCGGCGCCAACGACGCCACAGGCATGCGCCGGCCCGCTGACGCGTCGGCATATCTGGGTGCGGCGGTGCACCGGCTGCGGGAGGCGCGCGTCGAGGTGGTGGTGGGCACCTGCCCCGATCTGGGCGCCGTACGCGCCATCGCGCCCCCGTTGCGGCAGCTGGTGGGCTGGGCCGGCCGGCGGATGGCGCGCGCGCAGACCACTGCCGTGCTGGAGGCCGGTGGCACTGTCGTCGACCTGGCCACCGAGACCGGGCCGGTGTTCCGGGCTGACGCGGGCACGCTCTGCCACGACGGCTTCCACCCGTCCGCCGACGGTTACCGGGTGTGGGCGCACGCCCTGTTGCCGGCGGTCGCGGCTGCGGCGGCCGTCGCCTCCCGACGCTAGATCAGCCCCGCTCAGGGTGACATTTCCCGCCGTGTCTGCTTCTTCCGCGTGATGTTACCGGCGGGTTAACGTTGGTCCATGCCGATTGAGTCGTCCCGCGACGCCGTCATCGTCGCTACCGCCCGCTCCCCCATTGGCCGGGCGCACAAGGGGTCCCTGCGCGGCGTCCGCTCCGACGACCTCGCCGCGACAATCGTCCAGGCCGCCCTGGACAAGATTCCCCAGCTCGACCCGACCACCATCGACGACATCTACCTCGGGTGTGGCCTGCCCGGCGGTGAGCAGGGCTTCAACATGGCCCGTGTGGTGGCCACGCTGCTCGGGCTCGACACCGTTCCCGGTGCCACGCTGACCCGCTACTGCGCGTCCTCGCTGCAGACCACCCGGATGGCCCTGCACGCGATCCGTGCCGGCGAGGGCGACGTGTTCGTCTCCGCAGGCGTCGAGATGGTCTCCCGGTACGCCCGGGGCAGCTCCGACGGTCTGCCGCCGGAGGCTCAGGCGCTTGTCGGCGGTGGCTGGGAGAACCCGCGCTTCGCCGAGGCCGCCGAGCGCTCGAAGCGCCGCGCGCAGGGCAGCGCCGAGGTGTGGACCGACCCGCGTGAGTCCGGCGACCTGCCGGACGTCTATCTGACGATGGGTCAGACCGCCGAAAACCTGGCCCAGGTGTACGACGTGAGCCGCGCCGACATGGACGAGTTCGGCGTACGCAGCCAGAACCTCGCCGAGAAGGCAATCGCCGACGGCTTCTGGGCCCGGGAGATCACCCCGGTAACCACTCCGGACGGCACTGTGGTGAGCACCGACGACGGTCCACGAGCGGGCGTCACCCTGGAGGCGGTGTCCGGGCTGAAGCCGGTGTTCCGTCCCGACGGCCGGATCACCGCCGGCAACTGCTGCCCGCTGAACGACGGCGCGGCAGCCGTTGTGGTGATGAGCGCCCAGCGGGCCGAGGAACTCGGGCTGACCCCGCTGGCCCGGATCGTCTCGACAGGCGTCACCGCCCTGTCGCCG
Source organism: Micromonospora sp. DT41 (assembly GCF_049841715.1). NCBI lineage: Bacteria > Bacillati > Actinomycetota > Actinomycetes > Micromonosporales > Micromonosporaceae > Micromonospora > Micromonospora sp. DT41. The sequence goes on from NZ_JBNCKU010000001.1 coordinate 350,986, forward strand.
GAGATCATGGGCCTCGGCCCGGTCGAGGCGTCCCGGCAGGCGCTCAAGCGGGCCGGCATGACGATCGACGACGTCGACCTCGTGGAGATCAACGAGGCGTTCGCCGCCCAGGTCATCCCCTCCTACCGGCAGCTTGGCATTCCGGAGGAGAAGCTGAACGTGATGGGCGGCGCGATCGCCGTGGGCCACCCGTTCGGCATGACCGGCGCCCGGATCACCGGCACCCTGCTCAACGCGCTGGAGTGGCACGACAAGACCATCGGCCTGGAGACGATGTGCGTCGGCGGCGGCCAGGGCATGGCCATGGTCCTCGAACGGCTGAACTGACCTCAGAGCGCGCTGCGGGTCGCCGTCACCTCGGCGGCGGCCCGCGCCAGCGTTCCGGCGTCGGCACCCGAGGCCAACAGGTCCGCTGTCACCACCCGCAACTGGTCGGGCAGCGCCAGGTCGTTGTCCAGCCGGGGAACAGTGCGGCGAGGTCCGCCCTCGGCGTCGGCGGCCAGGTTGGCGATCTCCTGCACCAGGCGATGGACCAGGTCGGCGCGGGACATGTTGCCGGTCGTCGCGGCTGCCGCCCAGCGGGGCTGCTGCCAGTGCCCGATCTGACCGACAAGCAGTCGTACGGCCTGATCCAACTCCACTGCGCTCATCGCCGCCGAGTCTACGGCCGGCGTCGGCCCCGACACCCCGGCCCCGGTCAACGACGCAGATAGCTGAGCAACCGCAGCAACTGCCAGTAGAGGAAGACCAGACCGGTGACCAGGCCGAACGCGCTCAGCCACGCGTACCGGCGGGGTCGACCGTCGCGCACCGAGCGCTCGACGAGGTCGAAGTCGAGGATGAAGCTGAACGCGCCCGCGATGATCGCCACCACCGAGAAGGCGTACGGCAGCCAGCCGACCTCGCCGCTGACGCTGTAGACCGCCAACCCCTGCCGGCCAGAGATCAGGTACGACACCAGGTTGACCACGCTGAGCACTGCGATGCCGAGCAGCGTGCCGATCACCAGGCGGGCAAGTCGGGGCGTCGCCCGGATCACCCGGGCCCGGTACAACGCCGCCATGCCGAAGAAGACGCCGAACGTGCCGGCCACCGCCTGCACCACGATGCCCGGATAGACCTGCTCGAACGTCCGGCTGGCCACCCCCAGCAACAGCCCCTGCAACAGCGCGTAGCCGGCGATCGGCACCGGGTTGGTGATCCCCCGCAACGAGATGACCAGGACCAGGGCGATCGAGGCCAACGCGCTGCCGGCCAGCGCCGCGCCCAACCAGGCCGCCTCCGGCACCACCACCCAGGACACGGCCGCGGCCACGCCGGTGAGCACCAGCAACCCGACGGTACGGACCACCACGTCGTCGACGGTCATCGGCTCGACATCCTGGGAGCCGAGCACCCGGCTCTCCAACCGGCCGGTCTCGTCCAGCCGGTTGAGCACCGGATTGTTGCTGCGCACCGTCGCCTCCCTCACCCGCGTACCCCTCGCAGTCACTCTGCCCCGGGCGGCCCGGCGGCGACTGCGAAACGGCGCGGACGACGGCGCCCGCCCCCCACGGAAGCGGAGGCGGGCGCCGATCGGCAGAGCGGACGAGGTCAGTCGTCGCCCTGGAAGTAGCTCAGCAGACGCAGGATCTCGATGTAGAGCCAGACCAGGCTGACCAGGATGCCGAACGCGGCCACCCAGGAGTAGCGCTGCGGCAGGCCCATGCGGACGCCGTCCTCGATCTCCTTGAAGCTGAGCACGAAGCTCAGCGAGGCGACGACGATGCAGACCAGGCTGAAGCCGATGGCAAGCGGGCTGCCGTCCCGCAGGCCGGTGTTGACGCCGAACAGCGCCAGCACCAGGTTGATCATCATGACGGCGAAGAGGCCGACCATGACCGCGATCATGCCCTTGACGAAGGCCGGGGTGGCCCGGATGACCTTCGCCCGGTAGAGCATCGCCATCAGGAAGAAGATGCCGAAGCTGGCCACCGCCGCCTGGAGCACGATGCCGTCGTAGCGCGTCTCGAACGCCTTGCTGACCATGCCGACGAAGACGCCCTCGACGACCGCGTACGCGATCACAAGCGCCGGGTTGGCCATCCGGGAGAACGAGATGATCAAACCAAGGGCCAGGCCGACAACTGCCGCGCCGATCCAGGCGACCCCGACCAGCGAGTCGGGCACGAGCACCCAGGCGGCCGCGGCGGTGATGCCGAGGATGCCGAGCAGAGCGACAGTCTTGACGACGACGTCGTCGACGGTCATGGGGGCCACGGTGGGCGGTGCGACCGGGTAACCGGCCTGGGACGGGTACTGCTGGGGAATGCCGGGCTGTCCGTACGGCCCGGCCGGGGCGTACCCGGCGGAGCGCTCCCGCTCGGCCGCTTGGCCGAGCCGGGCGAGCACCGGGTTCGAGGTCTTCACTGTCTGGCCTCCCTCAGGGGGTCGTTTGCACGTGAACGTGCCCTCCAAGAGTAAACTGCCCGACCCACTCCCGGTGATCACGGATGGAATGCGGGCCGGTCGCGATTGGTGCCCGGGGCGGGGGTCGAACCCGCACGCCTTGCGGCAGCCGCTTTTAAGGCGGCCGTGTCTGCCTTTCCACCACCCGGGCGGGTGGCACCGGCGCGTCGACACGCGCGAGTGCAATGTCACCGTAGCCGGTCGTCGACAACCCGGCGTACCCCGACGGGCTAGCCACATTAGGGTCGATTCCGTGAGCAGCGCAGCCCCCACGGCCCCCGACGCCGCCCCTGACCAGGCCGTCCGCCTAGCCGATCAGGTCAACCGCCGAACCCGGGCCGTCCGGCTGCCGGCTGCCGTCCGCCGCCACCGGGCCGATCTGCTCGTCGCACTGCTCTGGGTGGTGCTGGCCGGCTGGTTGACCCAGGGGCTGTGGCCCGACCCCGGTGGCCGGACGTTGGCGCTCAACCCGGAGGACCAGGCCCTCTACGAGTGGTTCCTGGCTGTTGACGCCAGAGCGCTGCTCGGCGACTTCAGCCTGCTCACCGACCTGCTCAACGCCCCCGACGGCGTCAACCTGATGGCCAACACGACTGTCATCGCGCTCGGCATCCTCTGCGCGCCGATCACCCTCCTGCTCGGCGCGCCGGTCACCTTCGCACTGCTCGCCGCCGCCAACCTGGCCGGCACGGCGCTCGCCTGGTACCTGCTGTTCCACCGGATGCTGCGTACCCGTCGGCTGGCCGCCGCGCTCGGCGGCGGACTTTGCGGCTTCGGGCCGGGCATCGTGTCGCAGACAAACAGCCACCTGCACATGACCGCCCAGTGGCTGGTGCCGGTGATCGTCTGGCTGGTGGTCCGCCTGCTGCGGGCCTCCGACCCGGGTCGCACCCCGGCCGGGTCCGCGCGTGCCCTGCCCAGCAGGCCGGACCGGCGCCGGATGATCAGCTCAGCCGCCGGGCTGGCCGCTGCGGTCACCGCGCAGGTCTTCATCGGCGAGGAGGTGCTCTTCCTCGCCGCCGTCACACTGCTGGTGATGGCGATCAGTTACGCGGTGGCGGACCGGGACCTGGCCCGTCGAGCCCTGCCCGGCTTCGCCGGCGGTATGGCGATCGCCGCCGGCCTGGCGCTGATGGTGCTCGGATACCCGCTGTGGTTCCAGTTCGCCGGACCGCAGGGCGTCGCCGACGGCATGTTCAGCCCTTCCTACTTCTCGGCCGACCTGAGCAGTTGGTGGACGATCTCCCCGCTGTCGATCGCCGGCAGCGACCAGGCGTCCCGGTTGACCACCGGTCCCGCCGAGTACAACACCTTCCTCGGCTGGCCCCTGCTGCTGGTCACCGCGGCCTGCGCGATCTGGACCGGCCGGCGCCGGCTCGTCTTCGCCTGCGTCGTGGCAGGGCTGGTGATGAGCGCGCTCTCGCTCGGCCCGGAGGTGGTGCTCGGCGGCACCCGCACCGCGCTGCCCGGCCCGTACGCCCTGCTGGCCGGGCTGCCAGTGGTGGACGGCGCGCTGCCGATGCGGTTCGGTCTGGCGCTGCTCCCGATCGTGGCGACGCTCCTGGTGCTGGCGGTCGACCGTGCCCTGCGCAGCACCGGCCGCGCACGACGACTCGTGCCACTGGCGGTCGCTGCCGCACTGCTGCCGATCTTTCCGGCACCGCTGCCGACCGCAGCACGGCCCGAGGTGCCCGAGTTCATCACCGCCGGGCACTGGAAGCAGTGCGTACGGCCCGGCGGCGTGCTCGTCCCGGTGCCGCTGCCCACACCCAAGGAACCCTGGCCGATGCGTTGGGCGGTCGCCGCGAACGCCGGATTCGGAATGCCCGAAGGCTTCTTCATCGGTCCGTACGGGCGGGGCGGCACCGCGGCAATGGGCACCTTCAAGCAGCCCACCTCAGCCCTGCTTGCCGACGTCGCCCGGCGCGGCGACCTACCGGCCATCGGCGACGAACAGCGCCGGCAGGCAGCCCGGGACGCGGACTTCTGGGGCGCCTCCTGCGTGGCGCTGGCCGACGACGCTCCCCACGCCGACGCCCTCCGCGCAACCCTGGAACAGCTCTACGGCCCGGCGACCCGAATAGCCGACGCGTGGACCTGGCGGGTCTGACGCCGCCGCGCTCAGCCGATGTCAGGCGGGCGTTAAGAAGGGGCCCCTCCTATACCGAAAACGATAAGAAGGGGCCCTTCCTTTCGGCTGGGTCAGACGCGGGGCGCGCCGACCGGCTGGGACGCCTCGACGAACTCCTCGCGGGGGTCGTGGAGCTGGCCCAGGGCCACAACCTCACGCTTGAGGAAGAACGCCAGCGACCAGTCCACCACGACCCGGACCTTACGGTTGAACGACGGGATACGGCTCATGTGGTACGTCCGGTGCATGAACCACGCCGGCCAGCCGGTCATCTTGATGCCGTACACCTGGGCGACGCCCTTGTGCAGGCCGAGGCTGGCCACGCTGCCCGCGTGCTTGTGCTTGTAGTTGACCGGCTCGCGACCCCGCACCACCGCAACGATGTTGTCGGCCATCCGGGCCGCCTGACGCACAGCGTGCTGGGCGCTCGGCGAGCAGAAGTTGCCAGGCTCCTTCGTCAGGTCCGGAACGGCGGCGCAGTCGCCGGCGCTCCACGCACCCTCGACCACCCGATCGCCGTCGACGACCTGGAGAGTGGGCAGGCAGGTCACCCGCCGCCGCTCGTCGCGCGGGAAGTCGGTCGCGTCGAGCATCGGCGACGGCTTCACACCCGCCGTCCAGACGATCGTGTCGGAGCGGAAGCTGTCACCGTCGGAGAGCTTCACCACCCCGTCGACGCAGGACTCCAGGCGGGTGTCCAGCCGGATGTCCATGTTCCGCTTGAGCAACTGCTGCACCGTGTACGCGCCCATGTCCCGGTCAACCTCGGGCAGCACCCGCTGGGTGGCCTCGACGAGCACCCAGCGCATGTCCTCCGGCTTCAGCTCCGGGTAGTAGCGCAGCGCGTCCCGGGCCATGTCCTCCATCTCGGCGAGTGCCTCGATGCCGGCGTACCCACCACCGACGAACGTGAAGGTCAACGCCGACTGGCGAACCTCCGGGTCCGGGGTGACGGCCGCCACGTCCAGCCGGTCCAGCACGTGGTTACGGAGGTAGATCGCCTCACCGATGGTCTTGAACCCGATGCCCTGTTCGTGCAGGCCGGGAATCGGCAGCGTCCGCGACACCGAACCCGGCGCCACGACCACGTGGTCGTACGCGATCTCCCGGGCCGGGCCCACGATCGGCTGGACGATCGCCACCTTGCGGTCGTGCTCGACACGGGTGACGGTGCCGGCCACCACCGTGCACCGGCGCAACTCGCGTCGCAGCGGCACCACTGCATGCCGCGGGGAGATGTTGCCCGCCGCCGCCTCGGGCAGGAACGGCTGATAGGTCATGTGGGGCTGAGGGTCCACCACGATGACCTCAGCCTCACGGGAGCTGAGCTTCTTCGACAGTCGCAGGGCCGCATAGAGACCGACGTGCCCAGCGCCCACCACAAGGATCCGCTTCGGATTCACGTCATCTATCTTTCCCCGGCCAGCTCAGCTAATCCCGCTCGCGGCCCCCATCTGTGACGGAGCACAAGCCATGTGACCTGCCTAACCCATCTATTTACGCCGCAGCAGCCAACCCAGCAGCCCGACCAGCCCCACCGCCACCAGCAGCCCCAACACCGTCACCCACTGATGGCCGGTCTCACCGCCCAGCCCCGCCACCCGCAACAGCAGCACCGCCAGCACCGCAGTGCCCAACAGCACCGCCCCGGCCCGCAGCAACCACCTACTGATCAGGTCCGGGTCCACCACCCCGTCGTACGGCAGCAGCGCCGCCAACGCACACAGCGAATGCGACAGGTACAGCAACGCGGCGACGGCGAGCAGCCGCCACAGCTGGACCGGCCGGCCGTACCCGTCGGTGGCGAGCAACCAGCCACCGACCATGACAAGCGCCACGAAGGTCGGCCACGGTCGACGCGGCCCCACCGCCGGCAGCAACGCGGCCACCGCCAGGAACAGCAACGGCCGCCCGCTCAACACCTCGGCGGGAAACGCCAACGCCAACCCGGCCAGCACAGTGCCGAAGATCCCCGCCCGGACCAGGAGCGGAACGGCGCTGACCCGGCCCACTGCCTGCTGCACCGCCCGAACCCGCCCGGTGACCGCCTCGATCATCCGCACCCACCCCCGACCGCACGGCCCGCGCTCACTGGACCGCTTTTCGTTCGCGACTGCGGGGCTCGCAAACCCGGCTCACTCCTCACGCTCACCGGACCGCTATTCGTTCGCGACTGCGGGGCTCGCAAACCCGGCTCACTCCTCACGCTCACCGGACCGCTATTCGCTCGCGACTGCGGGGCTCGCAAACCCGGCTCACTCCTCACGCTCACCGGGAACCGACCCGAGGGGCCGTCGCGAGCCGCGCCACGTCCCGCAGCACCTGGTCCAGGCTGCCGGCGCCGGCCCAGCGCACGACGGGCACGCCGTGCTCCCGAAGCTGCCCGATCATGGTGTCGCGATCCAGCCGCCACAGCCGGTACGCCACCTCGGCCCACCCCCGGTCCTTCGGAGGTGTCAGATCCGCCGGCAGCGTGTCGACGGCCACCACGAAGCGCCCGGAGCGGGCCAGCCGCGCCAGCATCTGCGCCGACCGCTCGTCCAGCAGCGGGGTGAGGACCACCACCAACGCGTCCGAGGAGAGCATCTGTGGACCGAAAACCTGGTCGTACGGCTCATGCTGGGCGGCTTCGGCGCGGACGTCGAGCAGCCACTCCAGGACTGTCAGGTACTGCCGGCGGCCAGCGGCCGGACGCAGCCGGCGGGCTCCCGGCCCGTACTCCAACAGCGAAACCCGGTCACCCCGGTGCAGGTAGTGCTCGGCGATCGCCGCCGTGGCCCGCACCGTGGTGTCGAGCACCGAGGCGGCACCGCCCACCCCGCCGGAACGACCGGCCTCGGCGAGCACGTCGAGCAGCACCACCACCTCGGCGTCCCGGTCGGACAGGGTCGCCGCCACATGCAACTGCCGGGCGCGCAGCGAGACCCGCCAGTCGATACGGCGCAGCCGGTCACCCGGGGCGAAGATCCGCACGCCTGCCAGCTCACCGCCCTCACCGGGCCGGCGGGAGTGGTGCGCGCCTACCAGACCGGCGGCCCGGGGCATCGCCTCCACCGCATCGAACGGCTCGGTACGCGGATAGACACGTACCTCGGCCGGCTCGGTGAGGACCGCCCGCGAGACCAGCAGCCCACCGGCTGCGGCGACCCGCGCACCTGCCGGACCGACCGGGTGCCGGCCCCAGCGCAGGGCCCGACCGGCCAGCTCCAGATCCACCACCGCGGCGACCGGCACCGATGTCACGAACGGGCGGTCGACGGCGGAACGACCCGCGCCACCGGCCGGCTCACCACCGGCCGGTTCACCGCCCGACTTGGCAGCATCGGCGGGTACGGGACCGGCGAAGCCCGCCCGGGTGATCCGCAGCCACGGCGAGACCCGGGACCGCACCACCATCAGGTCGTAGTCGACAGTGTCCGGGTTGCCGACGCTCACCGTGGCCGTCACCTCGCCACCCTCGACCAGCGGCACGTCGTCGCCGGGGGTGATCCAGACCTGCGGCAACGCGGTGGGCCGGCGACGCAGCGCGTACGCGGTACCCAGCGCGAACGGCGCGGCCAGCACGATCAGGTCGATCCGCCCCAGCAGCACGCCCGCCACCAGCAGCAGCCCGGCGAGCAGCACCGCGCGGGCGAGCGCAGGGGTGGGTGCCCAGCCGGCCGTCGAGTCCGGCTCGGTGGATCGCGGCGCGGTCGGTCCGGTCATCAGTGCCGGAGCCCACCGGCGGCGTAGCTGGGCAGGGCGCCACTGGCCGGGGCGGGCGTCGCCTCCAACACCTCACCGACCACAAAGGCCGGATCGACACGACGCAACCACATCTCCGGCCGCAGGGTGATCCGGTGGGCGAGCGCGGGCGCCGCCACCTCCTTGACGTCCTCCGGCACCACATAGTCGCGGCCACCGAACACCGCACGCACCCGGGCCAGCAGCAGCAGCGCCAGCGAGCCACGCGGCGAGGCGCCGACAAGCACCGACGGATGCTCCCGGGTGGCCGCCGTCAGGGCCACGATGTAGCGGCCGATCGAATCCTCCACCACCACGTCCTCCAGGGCTGCCTGCATCGCCCGCAGGGTGCCCGCGTCGACCACCGGCTTGATCTCCGCCTCCTCACGGCGACGGCCCATCCGGCGACGCAGCACCTCCCACTCCTCCTCGTGCTCCGGATAGCCGAACGAGACCCGCAGCAGGAACCGGTCCAGTTGTGCCTCGGGCAGCGGGTACGTGCCCTCGTACTCGATGGGGTTTGCGGTTGCCAGCACGTGGAACGGCTCGTCCAGCTTGTACGTGACACCCTCCACCGAGACCTGCTTCTCCTGCATGGCCTCCAGCAGAGCGGACTGGGTCTTCGGCGGCGTCCGGTTGATCTCGTCGGCGAGCAGCAGGTTCGTGAACACCGGCCCCGCCCGGAAGCTGAAGTCGCCGCTGCGCTGGTCGTAGAGGAAGGAGCCGGTGACGTCGGCGGGAAGCAGGTCCGGGGTGAACTGGAGCCGGCGGAAATCCAACCCGAGCGCCTGGGCGAAGGACCGCGCGGTGAGCGTCTTGCCCAGACCGGGCAGATCCTCCAGGAGGACGTGCCCACCGGCCAGGATGCCGGCGAGGACCAGCTCCAACGCGTCCCGCTTGCCGACCACGACGGTGCCGACCGCGTCCAGGACCGCCCGGGCCAGGCGACCGACCTCGGCGGCGGGCATGCTGCGGTCCACGTCGTTCATCAGATCTTCTCCAGTTCGGCGACGATCACCGCGAGATCGCGCGGCGACGGGGGGCGGCGGGGCGGGTTTTCCAGGAACGTCCACAGCCGGTCACCCAGCAGGGCACGGGCGCGGACCGGATCCGACTCGCGGGTCACAGCGTGCTTCAGGCGCAGCCGCTCGTCGGCCAACTCCCCGAGGCGGGGCAGGATCACCCCGCTGAAGCGTTCAGGCCGTGTCGTGGACCAGTCCAGCGGCAGTTCCCAGCCGTTGATAGCGGCCCGCAACGCGTCCCGGGCACCCCAGTTCCAGGTGCCGTCGTCATAGCGGACGGCGGGCGTCCGGGACTTCCCGCCGGCTGGCGGCGCGAGAGCGGCCGCGAACCGGCGCACCGCGAACACCGCGAACACCCCGGCGACCAGGATCACGAGCGAAACCTTCAGACCTACCGCGCGCAGACCGACGATCAGCACGACGACCACCGCCGCGTTGGCGGCCAGGGCACGCAGGACACGCCCGGCCCGACCGCCCCGGTCCCGGTCGTCGCTGCGCGCCCGCTCCTCCTCGAAGGTGAGCAGGTCGTCGATGCTGGCGCTGCCACTCATGACGGCACCTTTGGAGCGCCCATCGTCACTGTCGTCAGCTCCCCGCGCAGCCGACGCAGTGCGGCGCGCGCCTGGTCACGGGTGCCCTCGTCGACGTCCCGCGTGGCGTACCGGGCCTCGCGGTAGACGTGTGCGAACTCGGCCAGCACGTCGGCGCTGACGATTGCCGGAACCCCTGCCGACGGGTCGCCCCGCAACAGCCGGGTCACCAGGTCGGTAGGGGTGTCGCCGGGCTGGCGGGGAACACCGGCTGCTGCGGCGGCGTCCTCCAGGCGTACCCAACAGGCGATCACCGCGACGCGCGGATCGGTGTCCTGGTCGTCCAACTCCACAAGGCCCGCGTCGAGGGCGGCGACCACCTCGCGGGCGGTGCCCTCAGCCGTACGCCGGGGTCGTTGCGCCGGCAGCGCCCGGGTGGTGCGGCGCACCACCCCCCGGATCAGGATCCAGGTGAGATAGCCCAGCACAACGAGGATGGCCAGGCCGAGCAGGGCGAGCGCCACCGTCGCGATCCACTGCGGGATGTGCGCCTGGGTGGCCTCACCGGCGTCCCTCGGTTCCACCGGGTACGACGGGGCCGGCTGCTCCGACGGGTACTCGGGCACCCAGGGAATGTTCTCGGCGGCCGGCGGGATCCGGTTGGCCCCGATCGACGAGTTCGCGGAGGCCAGGGCCGCCGCGGCGAGGAGGGCGGCGACCGCGCCCACCGGCCACCACCGCCGGAACAGGCCGACCACCGGGCGCAGCACCCCCGGCTCGGCGGTCGGGGACGGCGTGGGCGGTCGCGTTCCGTCAGTCATCGCCACCACCCCACGCGTATCTCAGTCCACTTCGGCCAACTGTTTGGCCCGGCCGAAGACGTCGTCCAGCATCCCGGGCGTCAGCCGCCCGGTGAAGGTGTTCTGCTGGCTCACGTGGTAACAGCCGAGCAATTCTGGTACGGCCACGCCGGACCAGTGTGCCCCATGCCCGAACGCCGGTCGCGGGCTGGGCGGGCGCTGGCCGTACACCTGGCGTAGCACCGGCCACCACGCGGCCCAGGCGAACGCGCCGAGCGCGACCACGACGCGCAGGGTGGGACGGATGAGGGCGACCTCACGGTGGACCCAGGGCGCGCAGGTGTCCCGCTCGACCGGGGTGGGCTTGTTGTCCGGCGGCGCGCAACGGACTGCCGCGAAGATGCGGGTGGTCCGCAGGGCCAGCCCGTCGTCGGCGGCGACGCTCGTCGGTTGGTTGGCCAGGCCGGCGCGGTGCAGGGCGGCGAAGAGCACGTCGCCCGACCGGTCACCGGTGAAGATCCGACCGGTGCGGTTGCCGCCGTGCGCGGCCGGGGCCAGGCCGAGGATGCCGATCCGCGCGTCGGCGGGGCCGAAGCCCGGAACCGGGCGGCCCCAGTATTCCTGGTTCCGGAAGGCGGCCCGGCGGGTGCGGGCCACCTCCTCCCGCCACCGGACGAGCCGGGGGCACGCGAAACAGTCGCTGACGGCAGCGTCCAGGTCGGCCAGGTCCTCCGCCCGCGCGGCGCGGGCGACGACCTGATCGGGGGTACGCGGCTCAGCCAAGCTTGCCCCGGAAGTGTTCCAGGGTGCGCGCCCAGGCGCTGGCGGCGGAGCGCTGGTCGAACGCCTCCGGCCGGTCGTCGTTGAAGAAGGCGTGCGCGGTGCCCGGGTAGTCGTACAGCTGGCAGCTGCCGCCGGCTTCCTCGATGGCCCGGCGGGCGGTCTGTACGCCCTCGCCGGACGAGGTGCCGTCCTCCTCGGAGCAGTGGATGAGCGCCGCCTTGCCGGCGTAGTCGGTCCAGTCGGGGCGCATCGATTCCCAGGGCAGCACGGGGTAGAACCCGACGGTGGCGACGATCCGCTCGGAGAGGGTGGCCGACCACAGCGCCAGGCTGGCACCGGCGCAGAATCCCACGGCGCCGACCTTACCGGTGACCTCCGGCCGACCGGCGAGATAGTCGGCGGCGCCGGCGATGTCAGTTGCCGCCTCGTCCATCCGCAGCGCCAGCAGCAGGCGCTGCGCCTCGTCGGGCTCGCTTGTCGTCTCGCCGTGATAGAAGTCCGGTGCGAGGGCGACGAAGCCGGCCTCGGCGAACCGGTCGGCCACCGACCGGATGTGCGGGACCAGCCCCCACCACTCCTGGATGACGATGACAGCCGGGCTGGTCATGCCGCTGGCGGGTATCGCGAGATACCCCTCGCTCGTGCCACCGTTGCTGGGGTAGCTCACCATTTCGCCCATCGGCCCGTCCTCCTAGCGGTCAGTCATCGTTGGCTGGTCGCCCAGTGGTCCTACGTGCCGGTAGCCTGCCATGCCGTGACCGCGCCGGGGAAGACGCGGGAAGAGTGGCATTCACCTCCTGTTTCCCTGCGACGGTGACCCCACGTACGCCGATGGCGGCGGGGAAGCGTCCCCCGCCGCCATCGATGCTGGTGTTTGCTTTGCCGGTGCTCCGGTCAGGCCTTCTTGGTCAGGCAGAGCACGTAGCCGGTCTTGCCCGGCGCGATGCTGGAGAAGATGTAACCCTCGTCGTCTTCCTTGAAGAACTGGTTACAGGCGGTGTCGGCCTTGGCCTGGGCCTCGGTCTGGTCCTCCACCCGACCGACCACGTTGTATGCCGCGTCGGTGGAGGTGCACTCGACGACCTTGGCGCCGTCGACCTTCTCCTGCTCGGTGCCGGTGATCTCGGGCAGCTCGGCGATGCAGTCGCCGGCCTTGGCGTCGGCGGTCTCGTCCTTGTTCAGGTAGCTGCCGATACCGAACTTCAGCCCGGCGATGACGACGACCACGAGGATCGTGCCGATGATGCCGAGGGCTTTCTTTGCACCGGATTTCTTCGCCTCCGACTGGCCCGGAGGCGGCGTCGCGACGGCCGGCTGGGATGTTGCGGCGTCGGGCGCGGGGGGCGGTGCGACCTGCTCTGACAACGGGATTCCTTCCGAGGGCTGGATGAGCAGACGACACCGTAACGATCATTGATTTACGGCGCTGCCCCGCTCGCCTCGTCCGTTCAGCTATTTCCCAGCTTCCTGTGCATGGTCTATGTCACCTGGCATTTCAGCTCGTCGGAGTCGGCGTCGGATCGCTACTGTGCGTCGCGGTCGGAGTCGTGGTCGGACTCGCCGCGGGCTCACCGGTGGTCGTCGCGGTCGGGTCCGGCGGTGTCGGCGCTTCCGGTGTCGGTGTGGGTGTCACGTTCGGCGTTTCGGGTCGCACCGGCACGCCCGGCGCGCGATGGCCGAAGGGCGCCTGCTCCACGCAGTACGGGTAGGGCCTCAGCAGCGGGTTGCCGTACTCGTCGATGCGGCCCTCGCAGTCCGGGGAGCCCAGGCGGATCGGGTCGCCGTTCTGGTCGAAGAGCCGGGCGTTCTCCACCAGCCGGCCCTCACTGTCGTAGACGAAGACGTCCCGGACCCGGTCGTAAGGGCTGTTGATCGACGCCGGGTCGACGCCGTAGTCGCCGTAGCGCATCCGGTCCTCGGCCTGGACCAGGGCGGAGAGCGCGAAGACCACGAGCACTGCGCTGCCGACCTGAAGCGCCGAGCGCGGCCAGCGACTCAACTGGGCGGAGCGACGGCCGAGCCAGATCGAGGCGAGCACGAAGGCGACCAACATGATCAGACCGGCGAGCAGTTCGCCGCCGAACCGGGGCAGCACACCGAAGGCGCCCCCGGTGGTGATCACGGTGAGCAGCATGGCCGCCAGGTAACCGCGCAGCACCCACCAGGCGGGCCGCAGCAACCGGAGGAAGTCGCTTGCCGTCTCGTACCCCAGGGCGGGGCCGAGCCCCGTGTCGAGCACCCGGAGCCGGCCCTGGAGCCTGGCCAGTACGGTGGCGACCCGCTGGTCGAGGTTGCGCCCGCGGACCGCACCGACGCCGGCCGCGGCACGCAGCTCGGCGGCGTACGTCTCCGGCTCGCCCAGCCGCTCGACGAGAGTGCCCTCGGACTCGGCGGCGACCTCGTTCAGATGGTCGGCCAGGTCCTCGGTCAGCTCGTCGCGTTGACCCGGCGGCAGGTCGGCCAGAGCGGCCCGGACCCGCGTCACATAGTCGGTGATCTCCTGCTCCGTGACGGTCATGCCGCCAGCCCCCGATCGTCGAGCAGACTGTCCATTGTGGTGGCGAACGAGCGCCAGAGTTTGCCGGAGCGGGTCAACTGGTCACGCCCGGCGGCGTTGAGTGAGTAGTACTTGCGGTGCGGGCCCGATTCGCTCGGCACGACGTAGGTGGTGAGCAGTCCCGCGGCGAAGAGTCGGCGCAGCGTGCCGTAGACGGAGGCGTCGCCGACCTCGTCCAGGCCGGCCTCGCGGAGCCGGCGCAGGATGTCGTAGCCGTAGCCGTCCTCCTCGCGGAGCACGGCGAGGACGGCCAGATCGAGCACGCCCTTCAACAACTGTGTGGTGTCCACGCATTGCACACTAGTGCGCAATGCGCAGTAGCGTCAACGGAACTGACACGGCGTGCCGCACCGGTCCCTGGAATGTCCCGTCCCCGACCCTCTGACGGCCAATCGATCTAGCGCGCGGCTGGCTGGAGACTCCAGGCGATGCCGTCGAGGATGTCGTGCTCCGAGGCGACCACCGACGGCATCCCCGCGCGCTCCATGATCACGCGGAGCACCAGCGCGCCCGCGCCGATCACGTCGGCCCGACCCGGATGCATCACCGGGTTCGCCAACCGCTGCTCACGGGTCTGCCCCAGCAGGTCCGCGGTCACCTGGGCGACCGCCTCGTACGACACCCGGGCGTGGTGGATGCGCTCCGGGTCGTACTCCCGCAGGCCCTGCGCGAGCGCGACAACAGTGGTGACCGACCCTGCGAGACCGACGAGGGTGGCCGCCTCGCGGCCCGGCACCGCCGCGAGCGCCCTGTCCACCACTGCCGCGATGTCGGCCTGCGCTGCCGCCACCTGCTCGGGCGTCGGCGGATCGCCGGGCAGGTGCCGCTCGGTCATCCGGACGCAACCGATGTCGACCGAGATCGCCGCCCGCACCCCACCGGCCCGGTCACCGACCACGAACTCGGTCGAACCGCCGCCGATGTCGACGACCAGGAACGGCTCCTTCGCGTCGGCGGGCAGCCCACGCACCGCGCCCGTGAACGACAGCCGGGCCTCCTCGTCGCCGGTAACCACCTCGGGCGCCACGCCAAGGGTGCGCTGCACCATCTCGGTGAAGTCGGCGGCGTTCGCGGCGTCGCGGGAGGCCGACGTGGCACACATCCGCACCCGCTGGGCACCCAACTTCTCGATGTCAGCGGCGTACGACGCCAGCGCCACCCTGGTCCGCTCGATCGCCTCCGGCGCGAGTCGCCCGGTGCGGTCCACGCCCTGACCCAGCCGGACGATCTCCATCCGCCGTGTCACGTCGACAAGTGGCGCCTCGGGGCCGGCGGACCCGTCCGGCAGGTCGGCGATCAACAGTCGGATCGAGTTGGTCCCGCAGTCGATGGCCGCCACACGCGTCGTCACCCCGCAACCCTACGACAGCTGCCGGACGGGATCCCGCGCGCTCAGAGCCGCAGCAGCATCCGGGTGTTGCCGAGGGTGTTCGGCTTGACCCGCTCCAGGTCCAGGAACTCCGCGACACCCTCGTCGTACGAGCGCAGCAGCTGCTCGTACACCGGCTGCGGCACCGGCGCGCCGTCGATCTCACGGAAACCGAACGCGCCGAAGAACTGCGTCTCGAAGGTGAGCACGAAGATCCGTGCCACGCCCAACTCCCGGGCGGCATCGATCAGCTCGCCCACCAGCCGGTGCCCGATCCGCCGGCCCCGGCACGACGGGTCCACCGCCACAGTGCGGATCTCGGCCAGGTCCTCCCACATCACGTGCAGCGCCCCGCAGCCCACCACGGCGTCGTCGGAGTGGCGGACCGCCACCCGGAACTCCTGCACCTGCTCGTAGAGGGTGACCGTGGCCTTGCTCAGCAGCCGCCGGTCATCGGTGTACGTGTCGACCAGCCGCCGGATGCCCCGTACGTCCCCGGTGCGTGCCCGCCGTACCAGAATCTGACTCTCGGGCGCCGAGGGCCCGGCCTGCGCGCTCATTCGGCCGCCGGCACGTCCACGCACGGGCCTGTCGTCCACCAGGGCTCGACAAGCGCCAACGTCTCGTCGCCGAACGGGTTCACACCCGGGCCGGCGCCCAGCGCGTGCCCGACGTGCACGTGCAGGCACTTCACCCGCCCGGGCATCCCACCGGCGGAGATCCCGGCGATCTCCGGCACCTCGTCGATCGCCTCCCGCCGGGCGAGGTAGTCCTCGTGCGCCGCGCGATAGTGGGCCGCCAACTCCGGATCGGCTGCCAGCCGCTCGGCCATCTCCTTCATGAGCCCGGCCGACTCCAGCCGGCTGCACGCCGCCGTCGCACGGGGGCAGGTCAGGTAGAACAGCGTCGGGAACGGGGTACCGTCGGCCAGGCGGGGCGTCGTCTCCACCACATCCGGCAGGCCGCACGGGCAGCGGTGCGCCACCGCACGGCTGCCCCGGGGAGTACGGCCGAGCTGCGCCGCCACCGCGGCCAGGTCGGCCTCGGTGGCCGGCTCCCGCTGCGGCAGAGGTACGGAATCCGCCGCCGACTCCGACGGTGGTACGACAGTCACGGTGCCCATCTCTCCTGGTGTGCTGGTCGGTGGATCACTTTCCCGGTTGCTGGCTGTCCGCAGCCCGCACGCTCGACCAGAGCGTGTCGTACCAGGTCGTTGGGCCGGCCGGGGTGGCCGGGCCGTCGGACTTCCCGGCGTCGCGGGCGGCGCCCTCCGGGTCGTGCAGCACCACCATCATCTTCTCGCCCGGTTCGCCCATGAAGAACCGTTCCCGGGCCTGCGTCTTGATGTACTCGTCGTCCTTCCACTTCGCCGCCTCGGCGGCGAGCTTCGCGATCTCCTCCTCCTGCGCCGCCTGCGCGGCCTCCATCCGTTCGATGTCGGCCTGCTGGTCCAGGTAGACCTGAACCGGATAGGTGTACGCGAGAGCGAGCGCGATGAGCACCGCGAACAGCACTGTGGCCCGGCCGGTGAAGCGACGGGGGTGGGGTGCGGAGAGGCGCTTGACGGAACCACCGGAGGCGGTACGTCGGGCTGCGGCCGGACGGTTGGCGGAACGCCCGCCCTCAGCACCCCGGGCGGCGCTCGGTGCCCGGCCGGCAGCGCCACGCGGCTCGGCGCGTACGCCCGCGTCCCGGACCGACCCACGGGTGGCCCGGCCACCGCCCGGCCGGCCGGACTGACCCGGCCGGCGGGCGGGACGCTGACCACCCGGTGTGCGGCGCTGCTGCATCGTCACACCCCTCCCCCGAGGCTTCTACGCGTCTCAGGCCGAACGGTAGCGCGGGAAGGCGCCGGCACCGGCGTAGCGCGCCGCGTCGCCCAGCTCCTCCTCGATCCGGAGCAGCTGGTTGTACTTGGCGACCCGGTCCGAGCGGGCCGGCGCACCCGTCTTGATCTGGCCGCAGCCGGTGGCCACCGCCAGGTCGGCGATTGTGGTGTCCTCGGTCTCGCCGGAACGGTGGCTCATCATGCACTTGAAGCCGGCGCGGTGCGCCAGGTCCACAGCGTCCAGGGTCTCGGTCAGCGAGCCGATCTGGTTGACCTTCACCAGCACGGCGTTCGCCGCCTTCTCCGCGATACCGCGGGCGATGCGCAGCGGGTTGGTCACGAACAGGTCGTCGCCGACGATCTGCACCCGGTCACCGATCGACGCGGTGAGCGTCTGCCAGCCGGTCCAGTCGTCCTCGGCCAGCGGGTCCTCGATCGACACGATCGGGTACTCGTCGGCCAGCTTGGTGTAGTAGGTGCTCATGTCCTCGGCGGACTTGCCGGCACCCTCGAAGGTGTAGGTGCCGTTGTCGAAGAACTCGGTCGCCGCCACGTCGAGGGCGAACACGATGTCGGTGCCGAGCCGGTAGCCGGCCTTCTCGACAGCCTCGGCGATCAGATCCAGGGCCGCCGCGTTGGTCGGCAGGTTCGGCGCGAAGCCGCCCTCGTCGCCGAGCCCGGTCGACAGGCCCTTCTTCTTCAGCACCGACTTCAGCGCGTGGTAGACCTCCGCGCCGGAGCGCAGCGCCTCACGGAAGGTGGGCGCGCCGATCGGCGCGATCATGAACTCCTGGATGTCGACGTTGGAGTCGGCGTGCGCGCCACCGTTGAGGATGTTCATCATCGGCACCGGCAGCAGGTGCGCGTTCGGGCCACCCAGGTAGCGGAAGAGGCTCAGCTCGGCGCTGCCGGCGGCGGCCTTCGCGACCGCGAGGGAGACGCCGAGGATGGCGTTCGCGCCCAGCTCCGACTTGCTGTCGGTGCCGTCGATGTCGAGCATCTTCTGGTCGATCAGCCGCTGCTCGCTGGCCTCGTACCCGATGATCTGGTCGACGATCTTGTCCTCGACGTTGGAGACCGCCTTCTCC
Organism: Micromonospora sp. DT41; assembly: GCF_049841715.1. Lineage (NCBI taxonomy): Bacteria > Bacillati > Actinomycetota > Actinomycetes > Micromonosporales > Micromonosporaceae > Micromonospora > Micromonospora sp. DT41. The sequence goes on from NZ_JBNCKU010000001.1 coordinate 369,265, forward strand.
ACGCCCTTGCCCTGGTAGCGGCCGGCGTCACCGTCGCGCAGCTCGATCGCCTCGAAGGCGCCGGTGGAGGCGCCGGAGGGCACGGCGGCGCGGGCCACGGTGCCGTCGTCCAGGCCGACCTCGACCTCGACCGTGGGGTTGCCCCGCGAGTCGAGAATCTCCCGGGCGACGATTCCCTCGATGGTTGCCACTGAGTCGCTCCTCGTTGTTGATATCCGGTCCGTGGGTGGGCCGCGACGGTGCGGCTGAGGCAGGTGTTGAACGCAGCGTATCGGGCGGCGGGAACGGGCACGGCGTCGCCCGCGCACCCGACTCGGCCCGCACTGACGGACATTCCCGTATTTCCGGGCCTCAACCGGCAACGAGTTTGCGCTGCGCCGACCCGATCGACCAGGCTGGTCGCCATGCCCGCCGCCTCGACCACCCTCCGCATGCTCGCCGTGTCGGTCATCGCGTCGCTCACGGTCACCGGCTGTCAGACATTCGAGGACGCCGGACGCGCCATGGGCCGCTCCGATCTCGTCAACGACCTCGCCGCCCGACTCGACCGGGCGCTGGAGTTGACCTACTCGGCCGACTACCAGCTTCCCGGCGGCCAGGCCGCCGGGATCGTGCAGGCGCAGGACCCGGCGCGCTCCGCGTACATCTATCCGGGTGGGCGGCTCACCGTCACACCGGAAGCGGTCACCCGCTGCACCGAGACCGGTGGCCGCATGGCGTGCACGCTCGTCACACCTCCCACCCCCGGCACCAAGCCCACAGTGGCGCTCTTCGCCGAGGCCAACCAGCAGGGCCTGGTCACCCCTCCCGTGGTGATCGGCATGTTGACCGCCGCCGCGCTCGACCCGGAAGCGGTGATCAAGCAGAGCGACACCACCATCGCCGGCCGTCACGCCGCCTGCGTCGAGGTGCAGCGCGCCGACGGCAACTTCACCGCCTGCGTGACCACCGAGGGCGTGCTGGGCAGCTTCAACGGCCCGGTCGACGGCAAGCCCACGGAGTTGGCGCTGAGCCGCTACAGCGAGACGGTGCAGAAGGACGCGTTCGACCCGCCGCCCGGCGCCGGCGTGGTGGACCGCCGACCGGGCGGCTCGTGACCGTCCAGCCCTCCGCCTCTGGGCAGCGCGCCGGTTTCCTGCCGGGAGTCGACCCCGACCGCCTGCCGGCACCCACCGACCTCGCCCTGCCGGTGCTCGGGGCGAAGTTGCTGACCACCGCCCACGGGGCGGTGGCAAGGGTCGGCGACCTGCCCGCCGACACCTCGTGGACGCCCGTGGGCACCCTCGACGGGGTGCCTGCGTGGACAACCGATCTCACAAACGCCGACGCCTTCCCCGGTCGGGCGCGACGCTGGGCGTCACTCGCCGCCGAGGTGCCCGAACCCCTCGCCACGCTTGCCGGCCGGGCGCTGGCGGTGACCACCTGGCGGCGTACCCACCGATGGTGCGGCGCCTGCCGGGCCGAGTTGACCGACCAGCCCGGCGAGACCTCCCGGCGCTGCCCCGACTGCGGCCTGTACGTGCCGATGCAACTCTCGGTCGCAGTGCTGACCGCCATCACCCGCCCCGGTCGGGCGGGCCATCCCGACGAGCTGCTGCTGGTACGGCACGCCACCGGGCCGACCAAGCTGTGGGCTCTGGTCGCCGGCTTCGTCGAGGCCGGCGAGACACTGGAGGCGGCGGTGCGCCGGGAGGTCGGCGAGGAGGTCGGCCTGACCGTCGAGGACTTGGCCTACCACGGCAGCCAGCCGTGGGCGATCTCCGGCCCCGGGGTGCTGCTCGCCGGTTTCACAGCCCGTGCCGCCGACCCGCACGCCGAGCCGGTGGTCGACGGTCGGGAGCTGACCGAGGCCCGCTGGTTCGGCCTGGATGCGCTGCCGGCGGAGCTGCCTCCGGCGTACTCGATCTCGCGCTGGCTCATCGACGCGACGGTGACCGCCGGGCGGCGGTGACCGCCGCCGGCAGGCGGCGGTCAGGTCAGACGCCGAGCAGGGTACGCAGGTGGCGCGGCGGCGGACAGCCGTGGCCGAGCATCGCGTCGTGCCATTCGCGCGCTGAGACCCCTTCGGGGCGGGCGGCGGCGATCTCGGCCACCTCGCTGTAGCCCACGAAGTAGGTGGACAGCTGCGTCGAGGTGAGCAGCACCCGACGCCACTTGCCGGCCGCCTCGCCCTCCTCCTGGAAGCCGCGCCCGGTCATCAACGCCATCGCCTCGGCCTCGGGCAGGTCCTCGGCGTGCACCAACTGGTCGAGCAACGCGTTGATGGTCATCCGCAGCTGCATCTTGAGCTGCTGCAACCGCACCGGCACGCCGCCGTAGCCGAGGCCCGCCATCAGCTCCTCCGCGTACACCGCCCAGCCCTCGATGAACGGGCCGGACTGGGCCAGCGCCCGGACCCGGGTGGCACCGACGTAACGGCGGGCGTGGGCGAGCTGGAGGAAGTGCCCCGGCATCGCCTCGTGCACCGTCAGGTTGCGGATCATGTGGTCGTTGTATTCGCGATAGAACGATTCGACCCGCTGCGCCGGCCATGCCGACGGGGTTGGCGCGATGCAGTAGAACGTGGGCACGGCAGCGGTTTCCAGCTGGCCTGGCGAGTCGCAGTACGCCACGGCGACGCCCCGCGCGAACTCCGGCATCTCCTGGATCACGCACCTGTCGTCGACAAGTGTGACCAGGTCGTGCATGCGGACGAAGTCGGAGGCCTCGTCCAGGGTCACCCCGGCCAGTTCGACGATCGTCGCGTCGTCGGGGTGCTCGGCGGCGAGCACGTCGAGTGCCCGGCGTACCGCCGCGTCGTCGGCCGGACCACCGACCAGCTCGACGGCCGCCTCGCGGATCTCCTCGGTGACCCGGTCCAGATTGGCCCAGGCGCGGCGCTGGATCTCGGCGGCGCCCAACTCGGTGTCGAGGGTGTGCCAGAGTCGCGCCTCCCAGCGGCGGCGGCCCAGCCGGGGATCGCGCCCCGGGCCAGCGTCGGCGGCCAGGCCGGTGCGCAGCCACGCCACGAACTCTTCCAGGGCCGCGATCGCCGCAGTGGCCGCCGGCTCGACCCGGTCGAGGGCGCCCGGCGCCTGGGCGAGCAGCGGCGGCAGCTCGTCGCGGATCAGCGCGGCCGTGCCGGCGAACTGCCCGACCGCCGTCTCGGCGTGGACCCGCGGCATGTCCCGCAGCGTCGCGCGGGCGGTCGCGAGCGCATCGGGTACGGCGGCGAGCCGGCCGGCCATCTGCGTCAACCGCACCTCGACCGGCGCGTACGGGCGGGCCAGCAGCGCGTGCAGCAGCGGGCCGGGGTTGTGGCGCAGTGGATCCCACTCGTGCGACCGGATCTCGGTCAGCTCGAAGAGCTCCCGGTCCACGAATGAGGTGAGCAGCGCGTGATCCACCTGCTCGTCGATGTCGAGCGCGTCGGGGTCCAACTCGGACAGCGCGTTGGCCGCGTCGGAGAGCATCGCCCGATCGGCTGCCAACGCGTCGGCGGACAGATCGGGTAGCCGGTCGTCGAACCGGTGATCCCCCGCAGCGGTGGCGACACCCGGCCGCGTCTCCAGCAGAGCCTCAACGACCCGCTCCGCCAAAACCCCAAACTCTTCCACCAACCCACAGTACCGACCGCCACCCCCACACCTCGTTGATCAACGCCGAGGCGGGTGGCGGTTCATCACCGCCGCGCGGTGCGATCAGGGTTTGGGTTCGGACGCGCGGATGGCGTCGGCAGTGGTCAGAGTCGTGTGGCGGAGGGCCTTCTCGGGGTCCAGGTTCGCCTCGCGGGCCGCGGCGACAGTGGCCAGGAGGCTGGCACCCAGGCGGGTTTCCTCGTCCGGCTGGGCGGCCGGTGGCGGAAGCGCGACCGGTAGGCCGGCGCGGGCGGCGCGGTCCAGGATCTGGGTGGCCAGGGCGAGGGCGGGCTGGCTCAGCGCGATGCCGTCCAGCACCGAGTCACGCGCCTTCTCGACCTTCTTGATCCGTTCCCAGTTCTCGGTGATCTCCTCAAGCGTGCCGGCCTCCACGCCGGCGAAGACGTGCGGATTGCGCCGGATCATCTTGTCGACCAGGCCACCGGCCACATCGTCGATGGTCCACCGCTCGCCCTCGGGCAACTCCTCCGCGAGCCGGGCGTGCAGCACCACCTGGAGCAGCACGTCGCCCAACTCCTCGCGCAGCGCGTCGGTGTCGTCGGCGATTATCGCGTCGTACGCCTCGTAGCTCTCCTCAAGCAGATAACCCGCGAGGCTGCGGTGCGTCTGCGCCCGCTTCCACGGGTCACCGCCCGGCGATGCCAGCCGGTCCAGCACGGCGACCGCGTCGAGCAGCCGGGCGCCCGGCGGATCCCACGAGCCGTACATCAGCTCCATCTCGGCCAGCCCCGGCTCCCGCGCCAGCCGCAGACCCAGCTCCCGGGCCAGCGCCTCATCGCCCGCAGGACCGGCCAGCCAGACCACAGTGCCGTGCGCCGCCACCGCGTCCAGCAGCGGCTGCGTCGCCGGACCGTCCACCACCGTGACGTCGGCGCCCGCCTGACGCACCGCCGTGACCGACTCGCACTCCGCGCCGGTCAACACCGGATGCCGACGTACGACGTCCCAGGCGGCGGCGGTGAGCAGACCGGCCGGCAGCCGTGGCGATGTGACAAGCAGGACGATCCGTGCCGTCATGCTCAGCTGGCCGTGCCCTCGCCATGCGAGTGCGAGTCCGAGTCCGGGTTCGCGTTCGACGGGTCCGTCGTCGGGGTGGAGACATCAGTGACCGCGCCGGAATCCGGCTCGCCCAGGGGAACACTCACCGCGGCCACGTCGCCGGAGAAGCTGAGCAGCGGGAACTCCAGCGGACGGTACCGGGGGCTGATCGTCACGTCGTACCGCTCGACCGCCTCGGCCAGGACCCGCTTGGTCCCCAGCGCACCGCGCAGCTGCTCGCCGTCGAGCTGACGGGCGGCGTCCTCATCGGACACCTCGGGCGGGATGTTGCCTCCCCCGCGGCCGGCGGCGATCACGTCGGCCATCTCCTGCTCGGTCGGCTCGACGGGCTCGGCCGGCAACCCGGACAGGCAGGTGAAGAGCTTGGCCATCTCCCGCACGTACCCGGTGTCGGGGGTGAGGCCGAGCTGCTGGGCGGCCTGGTCGGCCGAGACCTGGCTGCGCGGCTGGTAGCCCTCCTCGGCGGAGACCTTCTCGCACACGTTCGTCAGCACCAACACCCGGACCACGTCCGCCAACTCGGGCAGCTGCGGCCCCGGCGCCGCCGGCTGGCCGCTGGCATCCGGCGCCGCGGTCGGCGTCGGGTTCTTCGTCCGCAGGTCGTTCATCGCGGCGGTGACCTCGCTGTCGGTGATGCGCTGGTCACCGATGTAGGCGGCGGTACCCGGCTCAGCACGGCAACCGGAGAGGGCGACGAGGCCCAGCGAGACACTGGCGACGGCGACAAGACGGCGAGCACGCATGGCTGCCACTCTCTCACGCCGTCACCGGGTGTTGTGACACCCCCCACCTCCGTCCGCCCGCCGGCCAGGGCAAGTGTCGGAGCGACACCAGCCCCGGCCGGCAGGAGACCACAGGGTCAGGCGGTCGCGGGCCGGTGGTCGCGGCCCGGCCAGACGGTCGCGGCCCGGCCGGACGCCGCCCGGTCAGACACGGCCCGGTCAGGCGGGCGCGGCCACGGCCGGGGCGCCCAACACGTCGGAGAGCAACTGGGCACACCATTCGAGCAGCGCCTGGTCGCGCAGCGGCTCGCCCCCGATCCGGCGGGTGCTCGGCCGGGGCACGCTCACCTGGTCGGTGGCCTGCTTGTAGACCGCGTCCGGGTGGTAGCGCTTGAGCCGCAACTGCTTCGAGTCAGGCAGCGGCAGCGGACCGAACCGGACGTGCTTGCCCTGCATCGACACGTCGGTCAGGCCGTACCGGCGGGCCAGCAGGCGGAACCGGGCCACCGCCACCAGGTTCTGCACCGGGGCGGGCGGCTCGCCGTACCGGTCGGTCATCTCGGCCACGACCTCGCGCAGACGCTCCTCGTCGCGGGCCTCGGCGAGCTTGCGGTACATCTCCAGGCGCAGCCGCTCGACGCTCACGTAGTCGTGCGGCAGGTGCGCGTCGACCGGCAGGTCGATCTTGACGTCGACCTCATCCTCCGGCCGCTCACCCTTGAACGCGGAGACCGCCTCGCCGACCATCCGCACGTACAGGTCGAAGCCCACGCCCTCGATGTGGCCGGACTGCTCACCGCCGAGCAGGTTGCCGGCGCCCCGGATCTCCAGGTCCTTCATCGCCACGTACATGCCTGCGCCCAGCTCGGTGTGCTGGGCGATGGTGGCCAGCCGCTCGTGGGCGTGCTCGGTGAGCGGCTTCTCCGGCGGATAGAGGAAGTACGCGTACGCCCGCTCGCGACCCCGGCCCACCCGGCCACGGATCTGGTGCAGCTGGGCCAGGCCGAGCAGGTCGGCCCGCTCCACGATCAGGGTGTTGGCGTTCGGGATGTCGATGCCGGACTCCACGATCGTCGTGCAGACCAGGACGTCGAACTCCTTCTCCCAGAAGCCGACCATCACCTTCTCCAGGGCGTCCTCGCCCATCTGGCCGTGCGCCACCGCGACCCGCGCCTCAGGCACCAGCTCCCGCAGCCGGCGTGCCGCCCGGTCGATCGACTCGACCCTGTTGTGCAGGTAGAAGACCTGCCCGTCGCGCAACAGCTCGCGGTGGATGGACGCGGCGACCTGCCGGTCGTCCTGCGCGCCGACGAATGTGAGCACCGGGTGCCGCTCCTCCGGCGGGGTGGCGATGGTGGACATCTCCCGGATGCCCGTGATCGCCATCTCCAGGGTCCGCGGGATCGGGGTGGCCGACATGCTCAGCACGTCCACCGAGGCACGCAGGGTCTTCAGGTGCTCCTTGTGCTCGACACCGAACCGCTGCTCCTCGTCGACGATCACCAGACCGAGCTGCTTGAACCGGGTGGCGGTCTGCAACAGCCGGTGGGTGCCGATGACGATGTCGACGGTGCCGTCGGCGACCATCTCCAGCGTCCGTTCGGTCTCCTTCGCGGTCTGGAACCGGGACAGCTGCCGGATCTGCACCGGGAACTGGTTCATCCGCTCGGCGAACGTGTTGTAGTGCTGCTGCACCAGCAACGTCGTCGGCACGAGCACCGCCACCTGCTTGCCGTCCTGCACCGCCTTGAACGCCGCCCGTACCGCGATCTCGGTCTTTCCGTAGCCGACGTCGCCACAGATCAGCCGGTCCATCGGGACGGTCTGCTCCATGTCCCGCTTGACCTCGTCGATCGCGGCAAGCTGGTCGGGCGTCTCCTGCCAGGGGAACGCGTCCTCCAACTCCCGCTGCCAGGGGGTGTCCGGCCCGAACGAGTGCCCCTTGGACGCCTTGCGGGCCGCGTACAGCTGGATGAGCTGCGCGGCGATCTCCCGGACCGCCTTGCGGGCCCGCGCCTTGGACTTCTGCCAGTCCGAGCCGCCCATCTTGTGCAGGGTCGGCTGCTCACCGCCCACGTAGCGGGACAGCTGGTCGAGCTGGTCGGTGGGGACGAACAGCCGGTCACCGGGCTGGCCCCGCTTGCTGGCCGCGTACTCGATGACAAGGTACTCCCGGCTGGCGCCGTTGACGGTGCGCTGCACCAGCTCCACGTACCGGCCGATGCCGTGCTGCTCGTGCACCACGAAGTCGCCGGCCTTGAGCTCCAGCGGGTCGATGGTGTTGCGCCGCCGGCTCGGCATCTTGCGCATGTCCCGCGTCGAGGTGCCCCGACCGCCTGTGACGTCGTTGCCGGTGAGCAGCACGAACCGGGACGCCTCGTCGACGAACCCGCTGCCCAGCGCGCCGCAGGTGACGATCAGCTCGCCGGGCGCGGGAGCGGTCGGCACCTCCTCGGTCAGGCGGGCGCCAAGCCCCGCGTCGCGCAGCACCTCCACCGCCCGCTGGGCAGGGCCGTGCCCCTCGAAGACAAGCGCTACGGACCAGCCCTCACCGGCCCAGCGCTTGATGTCGTCGACCACCCGGGCGGTCTCGCCGTGGTAGAGCGGGGCCGGCTGGGCGGCGAGGGTCACCGCGATGGCGTCGTCCGGCGTGACGCTTGCCTGCTCGGGCGCGTCCTCCCAGGGCTGACGCGTCTCGGCCGTCTCGGCCTCCACCAGGCCGAACGGGGACAGCGTCCACCACGGCTGGCGGAGCCTGCCGGCTGTCGCGCGGACCTCGGCGAGGGTGCGGAAGGCAGCGGCGCCGACGTCCACCGGGGCTTGGCCGCCGACAGCGGCCGCGGCCCAGCTGGCCTGGAGAAATTCCTCCGAGGTACGCACCAGATCGTGCGCCCGGGTGCGGATCCGCTCCGGGTCGCACAGCAGGACGTGGGTGCCGGCCGGCATCGCGTCCAGCAGCAACTCCAGCGAGTCGGGGCCGACAAGCACCGGGGCCAGCGACTCCATCCCCTCCACCGGGATGCCCTCGGCCAGCTTGTCGAGGATCTCGGCCAGCTCGGGGTGTTCCTGCGCGAGCGCGGCGGCCCTGTCGCGCACCGCCGGGGTGAGCAGAAGCTCGCGGCAGGGCGGTGCCCAGAGCAGCGGGACCTGCTCGATGGTCCGCTGGTCGGCGACGGCGAAGGTACGGATCTCCTCCACCTCGTCGCCCCAGAACTCGACACGCGACGGGTGCTCGTCGGTGGGCGGGAACACGTCGAGGATGCCGCCGCGCACCGCGTACTCACCGCGCTTGGTGACGAGGTCGACCCGGGCGTACGCCATGTCGGTCAACCGGCGGGCGACAGCCTCCAGGTCGGCCTCCTCGCCCGCGGCGAGCTGCACCGGCTCCAGGTCACCGAGCCCCTTGAGCTGCGGTTGCAGCAGCGAGCGGACCGGGGCGACGACCACCCGCAGTGGGCCGGTCCTGCCGTGCGCGTCGGCCGACCCGGGGTGCGCCAACCGGCGCAGCACAGCCAGGCGTCGACCCACCGTGTCCGAACGTGGGGAGAGCCGCTCGTGCGGCAGCGTCTCCCAGGAGGGGAAGACCACCACCTGGTCGGCCGGCAGCAACCCGCCCAGCGCGGCGGCCAGGTCGTCGGCCTCGCGGGTCGTGGCGGTCACCGCCAGCACGGGTCGGCCGGCACCCTCGTTGTCGGCGGCGACCGCCGCGACGGCGAACGGACGCAACGCGGCGGGAGCGGTGATGTCGAGGCCGTCGACCTGGGCGGCACCGGAGCGCGCCAGGTCACGCGCCCGGGCCAGCCCGGGGTCGGCCAGGGCGGCGGAGAACAGACCGGTGAGCAAGGGAATCCTTCCAGGGGGGTCGACGCACACGACGGCTGCCCCTCGTCCGGTCGGACGGGGGGTGCACGACGACAAGCCTATCCCCGCGCACCGACAGACGACCCATTCCGCCCATGCCCAAGCCGCACGCGCCGCGCCCCGCGCCCCGCCCCGCATCTCGCCCCCGCCCCCGCACGCCGCGCACTGCAACCCGCGCCCCGCGCCGCGACCCGCGCCCCGCCCCTGCGCCCCGCGCCCGCGCCCGCGCCCCGCGCCCGCGCCCCGCGCCCCGCGCCCTGCAAGATCCGCACAACTACAGGGAAGGTGTGGGCTCAGGTCGCGTGGAGGCAACAGTTTCAGTGAAGTTGCACGGATCTTGCGGCCGCCGCCGTCTCCGGGCTCCAGTCCGCGGGTGTCGCCGACAGCGCCGGGCACCCCCGCAGGGCAGCGCGGAAAACGCGCGTACCGCCAGCTATCGCGCGTACCGCCAGCTATGAGGATCTTGACTGTTCGTCTTCGGGCATGGTCGGGTTTGGGGATGGGTGAGCAGTGGCGGGCGCAGTTCGACGCGGAGGTGAGCTTCGCCAACGGTGGCGGGCTGCGGACCGAGGGGTTCCGGCTCGACATCCCGGGTCGGGAGATCACCGACGAGGAGCTGGCCGCGCTCTTCGTACGTCACCTCGGGCTGTTGATGGTCGCCGAGGTGCGGATCAGCGCGAAGACGATCATCGAGGAGCGGCACAAGGGCGGGCGGGGCGTCGCCGGTGAGCCCCGCACCGGGCGTCGGCTCGTCGAGCTGAGCCATGTGATCAGCGATGGGATGACCACCCTGCCCGGCTGGCCGGCGCCCCGGATCGACGACTGGCTGACCTTCGAGGCGTCCCGGGCGAACTACGCGTCGGGCACCGAGTTCCACGTGTCCCGGATCGACATGATCGCCAACACCGGTACGTACCTGGATACCCCCGCCCACCGTTGGGCCGGCGGCGACGACCTGACCGGGGTCTCGCTGGACCGGCTCGCCGACCTGCCCGGCGTGGTCGTCCGGGTGCCGGCGGGGACCCGTGCGGTGGACCGGCTGATGCTGGCGCCGTACGAGGTGACCGGGCGCGCGGTACTGCTGCACACCGGGTGGGGTGAGCACTTCGGCACCGAGCGGTACAGCGCGCCGGAGGCGCCCTACCTGACCGGGGACGCCGCGCAGGCGCTTGCCGACGCCGGCGCCGCCCTGGTCGGCATCGATTCGATCAACATCGACGACATGAGCCCGCAGGCCGGGGGCGTACGTCCCGCGCACAGCACACTGCTCGCCGCCGGCATCCCGATCGTGGAGCACCTGACCGGCCTGGACGCGCTGCCGCCGAGCGGGTTCCGGTTCACAGCGGCCCCACCGATGGTGCGCGGCATGGGCACCTTTCCGGTCCGCGCCTTCGCCGCCGTCGACGCCTGACGTCGCCCGTACCCCGGTCGGTCGGCCTGAGCAGTGCCGACCGACGCCCGGCGCGTAGCGGGGTGGACGGGGGATCTACGAGTCGACGACCATCGGTACGAATGGCCGCTGACGAGCACGTCGCGAGCAAGGAGGAACGATGCCCGCCGAGGGAGTCGGCAGTGATCCGCGTCGGCGCACCACGCCCGCACGGTGGCGCGTGCTGGGGCACCCGGACGGGATATTGATCTACCAGGTGCGGTGCATCGTGGAGAACCACGGATGGACGAAGCCCGCCGTGGAGGACCGCCACAAGATCCTCCTGGGCCGCTCCGGGGCGTACCGTCGCCGGCTCAACGGCCGGGTCGGGCTCTCCGACGCCACCTCCGTGATCCTCACCCGACCGGGCGACGAGATGGCGGTGGCGCACCCGTTCGGCTGCGGCGACTCGTACACCTGCTTGGAGATCGATCCGGCGGCGCTCGCGGACCGGCCGGACGCGGAGCACTGGATGGACCGCAGCGGCTGGGCCGGGACGTCGGACGCCCCGCTGGACCTGGCGCACCGGCTGTTGGTGGCCGAGTTCCGGCGCGGGCTGGACGGCTTCGAGATGGCCGAGCGGTTGCACCGGTTCCTGGCTCGCCTGCTGAACTACAGCCCGCTCGACACCGGCGACGTGGGCGGCGATGTCGATCGGGCCGTACGCCGGAGGCCGGCGACGCTCGCCGCGCACCGCCGGCTGGCCGACCGCGCCCGGGAGGTACTGGCGAACTCCGGCTTCACGCTCGGCCTGGACGAGGTCGCCCGGGAGGTCGGCAGCTCTCCACACCACCTCAGCCGGGTGTTCCAGCGGATGACGGGCAGCAGCCTGACGGCCTACCGCAACCGGCTGCGGGTGCGGGAACTGCTGGACACCCTCGCCGAGTCCGACGGCCGTCCACTCGGCGCGCTCGCCGCCGAGTACGGCTTCGCCGACCAAGCGCACCTGACCCGGGTGGTCCGGGAGCAGGTGGGTCACCCACCGGCCCGGCTGCGCCGGCTGCTCACCGCGTCGGACGCGGCCTGACCGCTGCCGCCCCCACGGCGATGGAGGTGCCGCACGGGGAGCGCGCGGCACCTCCTCGAGCGCCAGGGGGGCGCCACGGGGCCCGGTGGGGCGTCGGGCCTCCCCGAAAAGGTCCGCATGCCCCGCTCCGGTGCTGCACTGGTTGGCAACTCCCGGACCCACGCGAACAATCCTCGCCGTGGGCGTTCCCAGCGTCTTGAAGAAATTTGCTCGTCTCGGACGGCCTCCCCACGACGGGTGAGCGCGGGCGGGGCGGGTCAGTAACGCACCGCGATGCGGCGGGCCCGCGCGTCGACGCGGATCTCTCCGCCGTACGGGACGATCAACTGTGGGTCGGTGTGACCGAGGTCGACGTCGAAGACCACCACCGCCTCCGGGTTGTACGGCGCGAGCGCGCGGGTGATCGCCTCCCGCTGGGCCTCGCCCCACGCCACCCGTTCCGGCACCGACAGCGGTTTGTCGAAATCCCACGCCTTGGGCCGACCGACAACGACCGCCGGGAAGCTGGCGAGCAGCCCGCGCTCCCCCATGTTCCGTACGATCCGGAACACCTCCTGCGCGGTGGGCAGCTCGTTGGAGGTCTCGACGACCAGCACGGAACCGGCCAGCTCGTCGGCGGTCGGCACCCGGTCGGCGGCCATCAGCCAGTGCAGAGTCTCCAGACAGCCGCCCCAGGTACGCCCGCGCACCTCCCGCTGCGGGCCCTGCCAGCGCCAGCCCTCGCCGGCGAGCATCTCCGGCTCGTACGCCAACGAGCCGGGGTCGGTCCACGGGTTGGGCCGGTCACCCCACTCGGGCGCGGGCGACAACTCGTACCAGCCGGAGGTGAACAGGGCGGCCCGCAGCGAGTCGAAGGTCAGTGGGTGCGGCGAACCGGGCCGGCCGAGGTGCACCAGGACCGACCCGCCGTGGTACGCGACGATGCCCAGCCGATACAGGTGGTTGAGCACGTTCGTGTTGTCGGAGTACCCGAAGTAGGGCTTCGGATTGGCCCGCAGCACGTCGTCGTCTAGGTACGGGGTGACCGTGATCAGGTCGTCCCCGCCGACGGTGGCGAGCACAGCGGTGATTGTCGGGTCGGCGAAGGCGGCGGTCAGGTCGCGGGCCCGCTCGCGCGGCTCGGCCCCGCTCGCCCGGGTGGTCGGATACTCCACCGGCTCCAGGTGGAACTCCTCGCGCAGCCGGCGCAGCCCCAACTCGTACACGTGCGGGAAGAGGGCCGGCAGACCGGCGGAGGGTGAGACGACCGCGACCCGGTCGCCCGGTCGCGGCTTCGGGGGGTAGCTCGGCAGCACCATGAACAGAAGCTAGCCGGGCCGTCGAACGGGTTTCGGCGACTGAGCGCACGGCCGAGGTTGGCCCGCAAACCGGCTCGACTTGTGCGCTGGTGTACGCCTTATAGGCTGAGCGCCGCCGAAGTGGATCGAGAAGCGGAGCGCCCGTGACCACCCCGACCGGACATCCCTCCCAGCCCTTCTACGCTGGCCCGCCGTTCCACCACCCGCACGGCGGATACCCGGCACCTTCCGCGCCGGTGGCCAAGCGCATCCCGGAGAACGAGCCCTTCGTCGTACGCCCCAACGTCGCGAAGCGGGGCCTGCTGGCCGCGGGGATCGTGCTCATCCTGGTCCTCCCGGTCGCCTTCCTCGCCGGCCTCGGCATCCTGAGCTCGGCGGACCCGGAGGTGCGCTCCGCGGCCGTCCTCGGCATCCTCGGCGTGCTTGTGTGCCTGCTGGCCCTGATCGCCCTGCCGCTGGGGATCCAGCTGTGGCTGATCGGCTCAGGCGGACCGGTGCTGGCACTCAACCCGGCCGGGCTCTGGATCCGTACCCGGCCCACCAGGGGCCAGGCGATCTGGCTGCCCTGGGAGGGCGTCGCGCAGATCTCCCGCCGCCGGTGGAGCCTGGAAAAGATGGTGGTGGTCACGCCCCGTGACTCCCGGGCGCTCCAGAACGTCGGGATCTTCACGCGATTGGACAGCGCCGCATTGAACACCTTCTACGGCTCGGGCCTGGCCGCCACGCTCAACTTCGCGGACCGGCAGGAGGCCGAGATCATGGGGGCGATCGTCCACTACAGCGCGGGCCGCTGCCCGATCACCTGATCAACAGGGCACGACACCGGGCACCGGGAAACGACCGACACGGACACGGGGCCGCCCTAGGCTGACGGCGTGCACCGGGAGCCGCGTGACAGGCCGTCACGCTCCGTTCGGTGGCCCAACGCCCGCCATCTCGTCGGGGACGGGGCGGCCGGACCGTCGCCACGCCCACCATCTGGACTCCGCACGGCGTGCCGGGTGTGGTCAGCGCCACGTTGTTCCGTTCCGCCCACCACCTGGAGTCCACCCCCACCAGCGCGGAAACGCGTCCTGCCGGCAGAAATGCCCGGTGGTGCCCGTGCACGTGTCGAACGTGTCGGGAAGGGCACTCTCCTTACCGCCGGGGGACGCGGATACCATCCAGGAAGTCGGACAGCGCTGTCCTTCGTACCAACGTAAGGAGCGCATCGTGACCGACCAGCACGACCACGACGGCCCGGACGCCGCGCTGCGCGCCGACATCCGCAGGCTCGGCACCCTGCTCGGGCAGACCCTGGCACGCCAGGAGGGCCGCCCGCTGCTCGACCTCGTCGAGGAGATCCGCGCCCAGGTACGCACCGACGCGCCAGCGGCCGCCCAGCGGCTCGGCGGGCTGGACGTGACCACCGGCACCAAGCTGGCCCGCGCCTTCTCCACCTACTTCCATCTGGCCAACATCACCGAGCAGGTGCACCGTGGCCGGGACCTGCGGCGTCGTCGCGCCGTGCAGGGCGGCTGGCTGGACCAGGCGGCCAAGATGATCGCCGAGCGGGGGGTGCCGGCCGAGGAGATCGCCGCCGCGGCCCGCCGGCTTGCGGTCCGGCCGGTATTCACCGCCCACCCGACCGAGGCGGCCCGCCGCTCGATCCTGTCCAAGCTGCGCGCCATCGCCGACGAGCTGGACACGGAGACCGCAAACGCCATCCTGTACGGCGCCAGCGACGAGGGCCCCGCCAACCGCCGGCTCGCCGAACTGCTGGACCTGATGTGGCAGACCGACGAGCTGCGGCTGGACCGCCCCGACCCGACCGACGAGGCCCGCAACGCCATCTACTACCTGCGTGACCTGTACGCCGAGGCCGCCCCGCAGGTGCTCGACGACCTGGCCGACACGCTGCGCACACTCGGTGTGGAGACGTCGCCGACGGCCCGCCCGCTGAGCTTCGGCACGTGGATCGGCGGCGACCGGGACGGCAACCCGTTCGTCACCCCGGCGGTCACCCGCGAGGTGCTGACCATCCAGCACGAGCACGGCATCGCGGCCACCGAGAAGGCGATGGACCACCTCATCAACGAGGTCTCGGTCTCCCGCCGGCTGCGCGGGGTGTCACTGGACCTCTCCGCGAGCCTCGCCGCCGACCTGGACGCGCTGCCCGAGGTGGCACCCCGCTTCCGCAGGGTCAACGCCGAGGAGCCGTACCGGCTCAAGGCGCGCTGCGTGAAGGCGAAGCTCGCCAACACCCGGCAGCGGCTGCGTCAGGGCACCGCGCACGTGCCGGGCCGGGACTACCGGGGCTCCGCCGAGTTGATCGCCGACCTGGACCTGCTGCGCGCCTCACTGGCCCGCAACTCCGGGCAGCTCACTGCCGTCGGCCGGCTCGCCTCCACCATCCGTACGGTTTCCGCGTTCGGCCTGCACCTCGCGACGATGGACGTCCGTGAGCACGCCGAGGCGCACCACGCGGTGCTCGCCCAGCTGTACGAGGCCATCGGCGAGGTCACCGACTATCCGGCCCTGAGCCGGCTGGAGCGCACCAAGCTGCTCGCCGACGAGCTGACCGGCCGCCGGCCCCTGTCCACGGTCGACACCCCGCTCTCCGAGTCGGCCCGCAAGACGTTCGACGTGTTCAGCACCATCCGTGAAGCGCAGGACCGCTTCGGCGGCGAGGTGATCGAGTCGTACATCATCTCGATGACGATGGGCGTGGACGACGTGCTGGCGGCTGTCGTGCTGGCCCGCGAGGCCGGGCTTGTGGACGTGCACAGCGGGCGGGCACGGATCGGGTTCGTGCCGCTGCTGGAGACCCCGACCGAACTGAACGCCGGCGGTGAACTGCTCGACCAACTGCTGTCCCTGCCTGCGTACCGGGCGCTTGTCGCGGCCCGGGACGACGTGCAGGAGGTAATGCTCGGCTACTCCGACTCCAACAAGGAAGCCGGGATCACCACCAGCCAGTGGTCGATCCACCGGGCGCAGCGCGCGCTGCGCGACGTGGCTGCCCGGCACGGGGTGCACCTGCGACTGTTCCACGGCCGTGGCGGCACTGTGGGGCGCGGCGGCGGGCCGACGCACGAGGCGATCCTCGCCCAGCCGTACGGCACGCTGGACGGCGCGATCAAGGTGACCGAGCAGGGCGAGGTCATCTCCGACAAGTACAGCCTGCCCTCACTGGCCCGGGAGAACCTGGAACTCACCCTCGCTGCGGTGCTCCAGGCGACGCTGCTGCACACCGCTCCCCGACAGCCGGCCGAGATGCTTGAGCGCTGGGACGCCACGATGGACGTGGTCTCCGAGTCGGCCTACCGGTCCTACCGGTCGCTCGTCGAAGACCCGGACCTGCCCGCGTACTTCTGGGCGTCCACCCCCACGGAGCTGCTCGGCGCGCTGAACATCGGCTCCCGGCCGGCCAAGCGCCCCAACACCGGCGCCGGGCTGTCCGGATTGCGGGCCATCCCGTGGGTGTTCGGCTGGACGCAGACCCGGCAGATCGTGCCGGGCTGGTTCGGCGTCGGCTCGGGACTGGCCGCCGCGCGCGAGGCCGGGCTGGCGGACGTACTGGCCGAGATGCACCGCAACTGGCACTTCTTCCGGACGTTCCTGTCGAACGTCGAGATGATGCTGACCAAGACCGACCTGAGCATCGCCCGCCGGTACGTCGAGACGCTGGTGCCGAAGAAGCTGCACCCGATCTTCGAACAGATCGAGCAGGAGTACGAGCTGACAAAGCGGGAGGTCCTCGCCGTGACCGCCGCACCGGCCCTGCTTGACAACTCGCCGGTGTTGCAGCGCACCCTGGCCGTTCGGGACACCTACCTGGAGCCGCTGCACCACCTTCAGGTGGCACTGCTGCGGCAGTACCGCGATTCCGGTGCGGCCGGACGGGCGGTGGCCACCGCACCGGGCGGCCGGCGCGCGCCAAGCGACGGCACAGCCCTGGAGCGGGCACTACTCACAACGGTAAACGGCATCGCGGCCGGCATGCGCAACACAGGCTGACCCGGCCCCTCGCCCCGCCCCAACCGACTCAGTCGATCATGGAGTTGTGGTGCCGCACAAAAGCCCCTTGCGGGTGCTGACCGGCCACCACAACTCCATGATCGACGCTGCCGTCCGGGCTCACCAGTCTCCGCCGCCGAAATCGCCGCCGCCGAAGTCACCGAAGCCGCCGCCGCCGAAATCGCCGCCGCCGAAGTCACCGCCTGCGTAGTCGCCGCCGCCGAAGTCACCGCCCTGGTCGCCGCCGCCGAAGTCACCGCCCTGGTCGCCGCCGCCGAAGTCACCGCCCTGGTCGCCGCCGCCGAAGTCGCCGCCCTGGTCGCCGCCGCCGAAGTCCTGGTCGCCGCCGTCCATGCCCTGGTCGGCACCGGCCGCGTCGGCGCCGTACCCCGGGTCGGCGAAGGCCGGCGAGAACAACGCGTCGGCGATCAGGATGCCGCCGAGCACACCCGCGCCTGCACCCAGCGCGGTCTTCCACCACGGCGTCGAGTACCAGCCAGCCGGCACCGGCCGGCCCTGGTAACGGCCGCCGGGGTAGTAGTAGGGCGTGCCCCGGCCGGGCTGCGGGCCGGCCCGGAACGTCTGGCCCTGCACCTGCACCTCACGCTCCTTGGTGAGCTGCCCGACGCCCCGGGCTGCGGCCAGCGCCGGCAGCTCCGGGCCGGGGTCGATCCCCAGCGCGGTCCGCGCCGCCCGGATGTAGGCGAGCCCTTCCAGCGCCGTCTCCCGGGCCAGCGCGAACTGGTGCGGCGTACGCGCCTGCTCCAGCTGCGAACCCGCCGCGTTGTACCGCTCACCCGCGTCGGAGAGCGCCTGACGGACCGCCGGCTCGTCGCCCTGGAGGGTCAACAGCTGACCACCGAGGCGCTCGTACCAGCGTTGCGCCTCCGCGCGGGCATCGCCCAGCTCGGTACGCCGACGGGCGGTGGACTGGGCGCGACCGAGCGCCACGGCGCCCAGCCCCCCGATCAGCACGATGGCGAGGCACAACACAAGTTCCATGTCATCGAACGTACCCCCGAGTGTCACGTCGTAGACGTCTGGCAAGCTCCGGTGATGGACGTCTCGACGCTGCTCGTGGTGATCGTGTGCCTCGGCACCGGCGGCGCGGTGGGCTGGCTCGCGGCCCGGTCCCGCTCTGCTGCCGACATCGCCCGGCTGGATGCCACCCTCACCGCGACCCGCGACGGCGAGGGGCGGCTTGAGCAGTCCATGCGGGCGTTGAGCTACGAGGCCACCGCGCAGTCGCAGGAGGCGGTGGCCCGTGCCGTCGCGCCGCTGCACGAGACCCTGCGCCGCTACGAGCAGCGGGTCGCCGAGCTGGAACACGACAGGGTCGACGCGTACGCCGAGCTGCGCGAGCAGGTGCGATCGATGACCGCCGTCTCCGGTGAGCTGCGCACCGAGACCAAGCAGCTGGTTGCCGCGCTGCGTGCGCCGCAGGTGCGGGGCCGCTGGGGCGAGCACCAGTTGCGCCGGATCGTCGAGGCCGCCGGCATGCTTGAGCACTGCGACTTCTCCGAGCAGGTCACCGCCGCCACCGACGACCACGTCGTCCGCCCGGATCTGGTGGTACGGCTGCACGGCGGCCGGTCCGTGGTGGTGGACGCCAAGGCGCCGTTCGACGCGTACCTCACGGCTATGGAAGCCCGTGACGAGCGCGGCCGGGACACCCACCTCGACGCGCACGCACGGCACCTGCGGGGGCACGTCGACGCGCTGGCCGCCAAGTCGTACTGGTCGGCATTCGACAGCTCCCCCGAGTTCGTGGTGCTGTTCGTGCCCGCCGACCCGTTCCTCGACGTCGCACTCCAACGTGACCCGACGCTGCTGGAGCACGCCTTCGCCCGCAACGTCGTACTCGCCACGCCGGCGACCCTTGTCGCGCTGCTCCGCACCGTGGCCTACTCATGGCGGCAGGAGGCGCTGGCCCGCAACGCGCTGGCGGTGCACACCCTCGCCCGGGAGCTGTACGGCAGGCTCTCCACCCTCGGCGATCACGTGGGCAAGCTCGGGTCGTCGCTTGCCGGGGCGGTGACGGCGTACAACAGGGCTGTCGGCTCGCTGGAGGCCCGGGTGCTGGTCAGCGCCCGCAAGCTCGCCGAGCTTGGCGTCTCGGACGAGGAGCTGGCTGCCCCGGCGCAGGTCGAGCTGACGCCCCGCCAGCCGCAGGCGCCCGAACTGCTCGACGGCGTCGAGCGCGACCGCTGATCCGGCGCCGCTGCCGGTCACCCCTTGCGGGCGCCCTCCACGACGAACGGGGTGCCCTGCTGGCAGGTGGTCATCATGCCCGCCTCCACCCGGCCGGTGACAGTGACCCGCGACCCTGCGGCCAGCACGTCCCGGGGGCCGCCGATCAGCAGGTACCCGTCGAGCAACAGGCAGTTCGGCTCCACCCCGGCGGTGACGGTGCCGGTGAGTTCGGTGGCGCCGACCGGCGGTGGGAGGCTGGGGCCACCAGGTGGCTTGGGCGTCTCCGTCGCAGTCGACGGGTCAGGTCCGGTAGGCGGCAGCGCGGTGGGCTGCTCGGTCGCCGTCGTGGGTGCACCGGGACCGGCGGGTTCGTCGGTCGGCGCACCGCAGGCAGTCAGCGCCGCGCAGACGACCAGGGCGGGGACGATGAGCCGAAGGATCCTCATGCCGACTTCGACGCACCGGGACGCCCCGGCGTTCCCACAGTGATCGCCGAAACGACGCTCAGCCGCGCGCGGCTGCGGCGGCCTTCATGTCCCGCTTCAACTCCTGCGGCAGCGAGAAGGTAAGCCGCTCGTTTGCGGTGGTGATCTCCTCGACGTCGGCGAACCCACGCTCGGCAAGGTACGCGAGCACGTCCTGGACCAGATCGTCCGGAACGCTCGCGCCGGAGGTCACGCCCACGGTGCGGGCGTCGACAAGCCAGGCGTCGTCGATCTCGTGGGCGAAGTCCACAAGGTGACCGGCGCGGGCACCGGCGTCCAGGGCCACCTCGACCAGCCGGACGGAGTTGGAGGAGTTCGTCGAGCCGACGACGATCACCACGTCGCACTCGGGGGCGATCTCCTTGACGACGTGCTGCCGGTTGCTGGTGGCGTAGCAGATGTCGTCGCTGGGCGGGGACTGCAACAGCGGCAGCCGCTGCTTGAGCCGGGCGACGGTCTCCAGCGTCTCGTCCACCGAGAGCGTGGTCTGGGAGAGCCAGACGACCTTCGCCGGATCGCGCACGGTGATCTTGTCGGCGTCGTCGGGGCCGTCCACCAGTTGGATGTGGGCGGGAGCCTCACCGGCGGTGCCGATGACCTCCTCGTGGCCCTCGTGGCCGATCAGGAGGATGTCGTAGTCCTCGGCGGCGAACCGCTTCGCCTCGTGGTGCACCTTCGTGACAAGCGGGCAGGTCGCGTCGATCGCCTTCAGCGAGCGCGCCCTGGCCTGCTCGTAGACCTCGGGGGCCACACCGTGCGCGGAGAAGATGACTGTGGCGCCCTCGGGCACCTCCTCGTTCTCCTCCACGAAGATCGCACCCTGGGCCTCCAGGGTCTGAACGACATGCTTGTTGTGCACGATCTGCTTGCGGACGTAGATCGGGGCGCCGTAGAGCTTCAGCGCCTCCTCGACTGTCTGCACCGCGCGGTCGACGCCCGCGCAGTAGCCGCGGGGCTTGGCCAGGAGCACGCGCTTGCCGGTCCGGGAAGTCGCTTCAGCCTGAGTCACCCACTCATCCTACCCACCACCACTCCCGCCTCACCTGACGCGCGTTGATCATGACGTTGCTGCTGCGACAGGCCGAGCGGGCACGCGCCGAGGGCTGACGGGGGTGGGCCTTAGGGTGGGCCTGTGAGTGATTCCGCGCGGGTGGGGGCCAGCACCGCCGAGGAGCCGTGGCCGGTTCGGGTGGTCAGCCAGAAGGTCGGGGCGTGGATCGCCAAGCTCGGCTGGGTCTGGGTGGACGGGCAGGTGGCACAGATCAGCCGCCGGCCGGGCGCCACCACGGTCTTCCTCACCCTGCGGGACCCGTCGGCCGACCTGAGCCTCACCGTCACCACCAATCGGGACGTACTGGACGCCGGCGCACCCGAGCTGCGCGAGGGCGCCCGCGTGGTGCTGCATGCCAAACCGGAGTTCTACGCCGCCCGGGGCACGTTGAGCCTGCGGGCCGACGAGATCCGGCAGGTGGGCCTCGGCGAGCTGCTGGCCCGGCTGGAGAAGCTCAAGAAACTGCTCGCCGCCGAAGGGCTGTTCGACAGGGCCCGCAAGCGCCGGCTGCCGTTCCTGCCCGGCCGCATCGGGCTGATCACCGGCCGCGCCTCGGCCGCCGAACGGGACGTGCTGACGAACGCCCGGCGACGCTGGCCGGCCGTGGAGTTCCGGACGGTGAACGTGGCGGTGCAGGGCCCGTCCGCGGTTCCGCAGATCATCGACGCGCTAAAGGTGCTGGACGCCGACCCGAGCATCGACGTCATCATCATCGCCCGGGGTGGTGGCGGCATCGAGGACCTGCTGCCGTTCTCCGACGAGGCGCTCTGCCGCGCGGTGTTCGGCTGCCGTACCCCGGTGGTCAGCGCGATCGGCCACGAGACGGACGCGCCGCTCATCGACTACGTCGCCGACCTGCGGGCCTCCACCCCCACCGACGCGGCCAAGCGGGTGGTCCCCGACCTCACCGAGGAGGTACGCCTCATCGGCCAGGCACGGCACCGCCTCCAACGGGCGGTCCGCAACCTGGTCGACCGCGAGACCCACCGCCTGGACAGCCTGCGCTCCCGGCCGGTGCTGGCCCGGCCGCAGGTGATGGTGGAGCACCGCGCGACCGAGCTGGCCGCGCTGCGCCAACGGGCCGGCCGCTGCCTCGACCACCGGCTCACCGGCGCCGAAGCCGAGCTGCGGCACACACTGGCCCGCCTCCGCGCGCTCTCCCCCGCCGCCACCCTCGACCGGGGGTACGCGATAGTGCAGCGCGCCGACGGCCACGTGGTCCGCGCGGCGACCGAGGTCGGCAAGGGCGACCCCCTGCGGGTACGCCTTGCCGACGGCGAGCTGGCCGCGACAGTGGACGGCTGACCGACGACTGCGCGAAAGCAGCGACAGGGCGGCGGTGGCGACACGCTGACCGCGGGAGAGGTGTGCTGAGATGGACGCGATGACTGACGACACGAAGGCCGGGCCGGACGAGCGGCTCAGCTACGAGCAGGCGCGGGCCGAGCTGGCCTCCGTGGTCGAGCGGCTGGAGGCCGGCGGCACGTCCCTGGAGGAGTCGCTGGCGCTCTGGGAGCGCGGCGAGGCGCTGGCGGTGATCTGCCAGCGCTGGCTGGACGGCGCCCGGGCGCGCATCGAGGCCGCACGCCAGGAACCCGCCTCCTGAGAGCGCTCCTGAACGCGCCAGGATCCGCCGGTGGGGCGACCGGAGCCGCCCCACCCGCGTACGTCAGTTGAACAGGCTGTAGAGCTCGGCCGGCGCCTCGACGACCTGGTCCGCCGGCGGCTTCTGCGCGGCCGTGGCGGCACCGTAGTCCGAGTACGTCATCTTGATCTCCTGGGCGGCGGTCTGACCGGCGGCCGGGAGTTGCAGCACCAGCTCGCTGAGCCGGCCCTGCGGGTCCACCTTCGCGGTGAACGGGACGGTCTTCGCCTGGGTGCCAAGCGCGGCGATCGTGGCGGCGTTGAGCGAGCCGGCCTCGGCCGCCTTTGTGATGTCGATGGTGCCGGCGTACGTGCCGGTGCCGGTGCTGCGTACCTCGGTGATGCCCTGGGTCAGCACCGCGCTGCCGGCCGGGTCGACCTTGTCGAAGTCGAAGCCGAGGTTCTTGTTGCCCTTGATGCGGGCTTGGTCCAGGTGCTGGTACTTGCCGAGGTTGAGCTGCTTGATGGCGGGCAGGCTGTCGGCGGCGGGGCCGGTCAGCTCCAGCTTGACCCAGCTGTCCGGCTTGGCGTGGATCACGTCGAGCTTCATGGCCAGGTCAGAAGACGGGCCGCCGATGGCGAACTTCAACGCCGCGCTCTGGCTCGGCTGGTGCACCTGCCCCTCGGCCGTGGAGCCGGCGCCGGAGAGGGTGAACCGGAAGTTGCCGTTGCTGATCTCCTTGGTGGAGTCGAGCAGTGCCTGTTTGGCGTCGCCGGCCACGGGGGCGCCGGACGCGCTGGGCGTGCCGGACGCGCTCACCGTCGGGGTGGCTGTCGATCCGGCGGTGCCTGTCGTTCCGCCGGCGCAGGCGGCCAGGGCGGGCGTGAACAGAGCGGCGGCTACCAGGCCGGCACTGAGTCGTCGAACAGTCATGTGTGTCTCCCAAGGGGGTCACCCGACGACCTGGTCGGCGCCGGAAACCGGGCGACGCGGCAGCACCGTCGGCCGCGCCGCGCGACCCGGGCCGAGCATCGCGCCCGGGTCACTCCCTCTTTGTTCCCTGCCGATGGGTCGGACAATCACCCTTCTACGGGGTGTATCGATGTCGGCCCGATCAGCGCAGCGCTCCGGCCAGTTCGCGCAGCTCGTTGTCCCGGGCATCGCCGACGATGAGCACCGTTCGGGTCGGCTCCAGCAAGACCAGCGCCTGCTGGTTTCCCCTGGCGGTGTAGCGCTGCCAGGTGCGCCCGGCCAGCTCCGTCTGGCCCTGTGGCTGGCTCTCGGCGGTCAGTTCGGCGGGAAGCAGCTGTTCCGCCGGCAGGCTGCTCTGCAACAGCTGCACGCCCCGCCCCTCCGGCGTCAGGTAGCCGAGTCGCAGGTTCGCGCCGCCCTCGACGGTCTGGTAGCGGGCGCTCACCGTCCGCCAGTCCGAGCCGAGCCCCTGCGGCTGGCTCACCGGGAAGGTGTTCGCCGACTGGGCCTGCTCGATCGCCGGGGCGGGGTCGATCTCGGTGGCCTGGTCGCCACCGAGGAAGCCCCTGTAGAACGCCAGCAGCAGCGCGATCGGGATCAGCAGCACAAGCAGTGAGATCGCCATGTCCTTCGGCGACCGCTCGGACTTCGCGGCCGTCGCCCTCGGTGGCGGCGTGGGCCGCCCGCCCGCGCCAGCACCGCCGCCGGCTCCGGGCGGGGTCGGCCGGTCCACCGGAGGTTGCTCCGCCGTCTCCGAGGCGACCAGGGCAGGCTCCCCGGCGGCCGGCGTCGCCGGCCCAGTCGCGCCGGGCACCGTACCGGCAGGGGGGCCGGCCGGCGGCTGGCCGTCGGGCGGCGTGCGGTCAGCGGGTACGCGATCGGCTGGCTGTGCGGGTTCCACCTCCCCATCATCGCAGCCGCTCGACCGGCGGTATCCGGCCCATCACCGCCCCGCGCCGACCGCGGGTCGGCCATCGTGTGAGGATCAGCGACAAAGCCGACGGTGGGGCCGCCCTTTCGTCGGCTGTCCCCGCACCGTCGCGAGGAGGAGCACCCGTCATGACGAACACCAGGACGCGGATCCCACAGGATCTCGACCGCAACCTTGCCCTCGACCTGGTAAGGGTCACTGAGGCAGCGGCGATGGCCGCTGGCCGTTGGGTCGGCCGGGGCGACAAGGAGGGCGGCGACGGAGCCGCCGTCGACGCCATGCGCAAGCTGATCAACTCCATCCAGATGCGTGGCGTCGTGGTGATCGGCGAGGGCGAGAAGGACAACGCCCCGATGCTCTTCAACGGTGAACACGTCGGCGACGGCACCGGCCCGGAGGTGGACGTCGCGGTCGACCCTGTCGACGGCACCACCCTCATGAGCAAGGGCATGCCGAACGCGGTGGCGGTGCTCGCCGTGTCCGAGCGGGGTGCGATGTTCGACCCGAGTGCCGTCTTCTACATGGAGAAGCTCGCCGTCGGCCCCGCGTACGCCGATGTGGTGGACATCAACGCCGGGGTGGCCGAGAACCTGCGCCGGATCGCCAAGGTCAAGGGCACCGACGTGTCGGAGGTGACGGTCTGCGTGCTGGACCGTAGCCGCCACGACGACCTGGTCACGCAGATCCGCCGGGCCGGGGCCGGCATCCGGTTCATCTCCGACGGCGACATCGCCGGCTCCATCGCGGCGGCCCGGGGCGAGTCGGACGTCGACGTGCTGATGGGCATCGGCGGCACCCCGGAGGGCATCATCTCGGCCTGCGCACTGAAGTGCATGGGTGGCGCCATGCAGGCCAAGCTGTGGCCGCGCGACGACGAGGAGCGCGAGAAGGCGCTCGCCGCCGGGCACGACCTGGACCGGGTGCTGGGCACCGACGACCTGGTCACCGGCGACAACTGCTTCTTCGTGGCGACCGGTGTCACCTCCGGCGACCTGCTGCGCGGGGTGCGCTACCGGGCTGGCGGCGCGTACACCCAGTCGATAGTGATGCGGTCGAAGAGCGGCACGATCCGGGTGATCGACTCGTACCACCGTCTGGAGAAGCTGGCCCTGTACTCCGCTGTCGACTTCGACGGTCGTCCGCTCGCCGAACAGGAGTGACAGTTACCGCCACGGCGACGCCGCAGGCCCTGTCCGCCACCCGCCGGATCACCGGCGTCGCGCTGGCGTCGGTCTCCGGGGTCGCGGTGGCGGCGCAGTCCAAGATCAACGGCGAGTTGGGCGTACGCCTGGCCGACGGGTTCGCCGCCGCGCTGGTCTCGTTCGGGCTGGGTCTGCTGGTGCTGCTTGTGCTGGTGCCCGCCACCCCGGCCGGGCGGCGAGGGCTTGTCGCGCTGCGGTCCGCCCTGCGGACCGGTGTGCTGCGGCCGTGGCAGTGCCTCGGCGGCACGTGCGGGGCTTTCCTGGTTGCCACCCAGGGGCTCACCATCGGCAGGTTGGGTGTGGCGGTCTTCACCGTGGCGGTGGTCGCCGGCCAGTCCGGCAGCAGCCTCGCCGTGGACCGGGCGGGGATCGGGCCGATGGGTCGCCAGCCGGTCACCCGGCAGCGGCTGGCTGGCGCGGTGCTGACAGTGCTCGCGGTGGTCCTGGCGGTCGGCGACCGTCTGAACGATCCGGGCTCGCTGGCACTGGCGCTGCTGCCCATGCTGGCCGGGGTGGGCGTCGCCTGGCAGCAGGCAGCCAACGGCCGGGTCCGGGCGGCGACCGGCAACGCGTTGACCGCCACGCTCGTCAATTTCACAGTCGGCACTGTCGCACTGCTCGTCGCGTTCTCGATCGACCTGGCCGGACGCGGCCGGCCGGCCGGCCACCTGCCGAGCGAGCCGTGGCTCTACCTGGGCGGCCCGATCGGCGTCGTGTTCATCGCGATCGCCGCCGCCGTCGTGCGGTTCACGGGTGTGCTGCTGCTCGGCCTGGCCACCATCGCCGGCCAGGTCGTCAGCGCGCTCCTGCTGGACCTGGTGCTGCCCACCACGGCGTCGCACGCAGGCGTGACCACCCTGTTGGGAGCCGCGCTGACCCTGGTGGCCGTGCTTGTCGCCGCGCTCGCGCCGCAGGCCCGCCGCTGACCCGGTCCGCGCGCCGAGCGCTCAGCGGGGTGGCAGCCCCGCCGGGTAGGGCGGGTCAGGCACCGTCGGCGGGCGCACCGGGTGCCGACGCTCGTACGCGCGGGTCGCGTCGACCAGGCGGGCGTTCCGGACGGCCAGCCACAGGCCCGGCACCGCGGCCAGCAGGGCAAGCGTCACAGCGGCCCGGGTCCGCGCCGGCGTGCCGTACAGCCAGCCGATCAGCGGCAGCCCGGCGAGCAGCACGGTGAGCAGGAAAGTGCTCAGCGTCCTCCTGGTCCATCGGGGCGTTGCGCCCTGGTAGCGGGGTCGCACGAGCAGGGCTGTCGTGGCCAGGAAGCCCAGGGGCACGATGATGAACAGCAGCGCCATGAACGTGTCGGTGTCGTCGTCGCGGCCCCAGACCACCGTCAGCAAGGTCCCCGCGAGCAGCACCGACAGGCCGCCGGTGAACCCCCACCAGCCGGGACCCCGGCCGCGGCGGATCGCCAGGTGGCCGGCGAGCACGGTGACCATGGAGCCGAGGGTCAGCGCGAGCGCGACGGCGAGCAGCAGGTCCAGCTGACGTTGAGCGGGTCCGCCGCTCCCCAACGCGGGGGGAGCGCCCCGCGCACCGATGTACGCGTCGCCGAGGAAGCCGACACGCCGCCACCCGCCGTCCGACCAGCGATGTACGAAGCCGTCCCGGCCGTTGGCGACGAGCACCTCATGACCACCGCTGCCCGCGGGGTAGACGATCAGGTCGCGGGAGGCGAAGTGCCTTTCCACGTCGCCCGGACTCCAGGACCGCCGGGCCAAGTCCTCCCGTTGGGCGTCCGACACCTCCCAGGCCACATGCCAGGTCGTGCCGCCGTCGTCGCTTTGCTCCACCCGAAGGTGCCCGGCGACCGCCCGGTAGCACCGTCGGGGGTCGGCCGGCACGCACGCCTGCCGCTGGCCGGCGCTCTGGCTGGACAGTCGCCGTTGCTCGTCGAGGTCGACTTCTCGCCAGGTGGCACCTAGGTCGTCGCTGACCGACCAACGGCCGTCCGTCGCGCTCGTCGGCCACGGGGTGAGATCGGTACCGGAGCCGACCGAGACCGCCGGGTGGCCGTCGACAAGTGCCGTGCTGATCGCGTACGGGTAGTGGACAGCGCTCGTCGCCGCCACCGCCAACACCGCCGGCGGCAGCACCACCAGCAGCCGGACCAGCCGGGCGGTCCGTTGACGCACCGGCCGGCGAAGGGACCGCTTCCAGCTCCACCCGGCCAGCCCGAGCGCCGGCAGGGCGAGCAGGTCGGTCGGGTCGGCGCGGACCAGCGAGGGTCCGGCAAGCACGGTCCAAGCCGACGAGGCCAGCTCGGCGGCGTACCCGCTGGATTTGACGACCGCGAACCCGGCACCGACCGCGACCAGGCCGACCAGCGCGGCGATCCGGGCCGGCAACCGCGGCACCACGACGGTCAGCAGCACCGCGACCAGCGGTGGTGCGAGCACCAGGCCGGCGACGTCGCTCAACTTGCCGGTCAGCAGGCCCGGAAAGGCCTGCTTCAGCACATGGTCGTTGACGACCAGGACGAGCAGGGCTAGCAGGGTGCTGGGGTGGCAGAGCCACGCCAGTGTCGTCGGTGCGCCATCGCGCGGTGTATCGGTCCCCGTCATCCCCTCAGGGTCCGGTCGACCCGTCTCGATCCGCACACGGACCGGTCAGGGTCCGGTACCGACGGTCAGCCGGCGTCGGAGGAGTGCCCGGGGAACAGGTGTGCGCTGGGATCGATTGCCACCGCCGCGTTGTTCACGGCCGTGGCGGCCTCGCCGAACCCGGTGGCGATGAGCCGGACCTTGCCCGGATATTCGGTGATGTCACCGGCCGCGAAGACCCGGGGCAGGTTCGTCGCCATCGCGCTGTCGACAAGGATGTGCCGGCGGTCCAGGCGCAGGCCCCACTCGGCGAGCGGGCCCAGGTCGGCCGTGAAACCGAGGGCGGCGACCACGGTGTCCACCGGCAGCGTCTCGGCGGCGCCACCGCGCACTGTCACCTCCGCACCGGTCACGGTGCCCTCGCCGAGCAGCCGGGTGACCTCGGCGTTGACCACCACCCGTACCGGCAGCGACAGCACCCGGGCGACAGTCGAGGCGTGCGCCCGGAACTTCTCCCGCCTGTGCACGAGCGTCACCGAGCGGGCAAGCGGTTGCAGTGCCAACGCCCAGTCGAAGGCGGAGTCCCCGCCGCCGACGATCAGCACGTCCCGGTCGGTCAGCTCGGTCGGGTCGGTCACGAAGTAGACGATCCCGGTGCCGGGCGCGCCGTCGGCGCAGGGCAACGGTCGTGGGCTGAAGCTGCCCAGCCCGCCGGTGATCACGACCGCACCGCAGGCGAGCTGGTCGCCGCCGGCGAGGCCGAGCACCGGCCGGCCGTCGGCGTAGGAGAGCTTCTCGGCCCGGGTGCCGAGCAGGTACCGCGGGCCGAACGGGGCCGCCTGGGCGACCAGATTGGACACCAGGTCGCGGCCCTTGATTGAGGGAAACCCGGCCACGTCGAGGATCAGCTTCTCCGGGTACATGGCGCTGACCTGGCCGCCCGGCTCCGGCAGCGCGTCGATCACCGCCACCGACAAACCACGGAAACCGGCGTAGTACGCGGCGAAGAGCCCGGACGGGCCGGCCCCGATCACGGCAACATCGACCTCGTGCATGGCGTACCGTCGCTTTCCGCTCACGGATCAACGCGTGCTGATCACGACGGTAAGCGGGTGGCAGCGGTCGGGCAAGCACGTCCCAGAGGCGCGCCGACGAGCAGGTCAGGGCAGGCTGAGGGTGGACCCCGAATAGTCCGGCCCGTCCACTGTCGGACGGCGGCGGCGGAACAGGATCGCCGCCACGACGCCACCGAGCAGCCCGAACAGGTGCCCCTGCCAGGAGATCCGCTCGTCGGTGGGGAGGATGCCGACCAACTGCCACCCGTAGAGCAGGCCGACAAGCAGGAAGACGGCGAAGTTCCACCAGCTGCGCTCGACGATGCCCCGGGTGAGCAGGATGCCCAGGTAGCCGAAGATCACCCCGCTGGCGCCGACCACCACCGAATTGGGCGAGCCGGTGAACCACACGCCGAGCCCGCTCACCAGGATGATGATCAGAGTCGACCAGAGGAACCGGCGGGCCCCGGCGGCCAGCACGAAGGTGCCGAGCAGGATCAGCGGGATGCTGTTGCTGTAGAGGTGGTCGAAGCCGTGGTGCAGAAACGGCGAGAAGAAGACCCCGTCGAGCCCGTCGATACGCTGCGGGATGATGCCGGCCGTGGCATCCAGGCCGAAGTCGAGGCCCTGGTCGACGGCCTCGATGAAGAAGAGGAACGGGACCACCGCGCACATCGCGACGAAGGCCCGACCGAGCGCAGCGTAGAACGCCTCGGTGCCGAATCGGAACGGGTCGCCGCTTGACGGGTGCAGGGTCACCCCCCAACTGCTATCAGCAAAAAGGGCCGACCGCCACTCACGTCCCGTCCGAGCAGTCAGGTGTACGACGACGGCGGGGCGGATGGTCGCCCACCCGCCCCGCCGTGGAGATCGTCAGTACGTGTTGTTGTTCTGGAAGTACGTCCAGGCACCGCAGGGCGTCTTGTACCTGCCCTTGATGTAGCCAAGCCCCCACTTGATCTGCGTGGCGGGGTTTGTCTGCCAGTCGGCGCCGGCGGAGCCCATCTTGCTGCCCGGGTACGCCTGGGGGATGCCGTACGCGCCGGACGAGGAGTTGCGGGCCTTGTGGTTCCAGCCGCTCTCCTTGGTCCAGAGCTTCTCCAGGCAGGGGAACTCGGAGATGCCGAAGCCCGCGTCGATCATCATCGCGCAGCCGATCTTGCGGTTGCCGCTGTACTCGGCGCAGGATGCCGGGATCGGCCCGTCGTACGGCTTGGCGGCCTGCGTGGCAGCCTTCTCGGCGGCCTTCCGCTCGGCCTTGCGGGCGGCTGCGGCTGCCTCGGCCTTGCGGGCCCGCTCGGCGGCCTCCTTGGCGGCCTGCTCGGCCCGCAGCTTGGCCTGGTATTCGGCGGCCCGCTGCTTGGCGAACGCGACCTGGTGGGTGGCCTGCCGTTCACGCTGGTAGGCGAGGTCCGCCCGGTCTACCTCAAGGCCGACCTGAGCGGTCAGGCCCTGTTGCTGAGTTTCCCGGTCTTCGCCCAGGTAGAAGCCACCGGCAACGCCCACGGAGAGCAGCGCGACAGCAGCCGTACGGGCGCCCAACCGGCTCCACAGCCGACTCACGAAGTGGTCCCTTCGTCGGGGGCAAGGACACGGCGCGACGCCGGGCCACAGGGGCCGTCAGCCGTGCCGCGAGCGCCCCGACCGGTGTGCCGGTCGCGCCGACGCACCGATCGTCACCGACGTTGCCCATCCCTGGACAACGATCACCAGCGATCCCAGTGGTGCGTGGGCGCTCGTTGGACACCATCGCGCACAGTGAGGCTGATGGGAAACCAACAAGCCGCTTTGTGATCTGCGCCACAAATAAAATATGGACGAAGCCCTACAAACCACCCATCAAAGCGGGATGTCCTCCAGAAGATCCGTCACCATCGCGGCAATCGGCGAGCGCTCCGAACGGCTGAGCGTGACATGGGCGAAGAGGGGATGGCCCTTCAGCGCCTCGATGACGGCAGTCACACCGTCGTGACGGCCGACCCGCAGATTGTCCCGCTGCGCCACGTCGTGGGTGAGCACCACCCGCGAGCCCTGCCCGATCCGGGACAGCACTGTCAGCAGCACCCCGCGCTCAAGCGACTGGGCCTCGTCGACGATCACGAAGGCGTCGTGCAGGCTGCGCCCCCGGATGTGGGTCAGCGGCAGCACCTCGAGAATGCCGCGCGAGGTGACCTCCTCCAGCACGTTCTCGTGCACCACAGCGCCGAGCGTGTCGAAGACCGCCTGCGCCCACGGCGACATCTTCTCCGACTCCGACCCCGGCAGGTAGCCCAACTCCTGGCCACCCACGGCGTACAGCGGACGGAACACGATCACCTTCTTGTGCCGGCGGCGCTCCATGACCGCCTCCAGCCCGGCGCAGAGCGCCAACGCCGACTTGCCGGTGCCGGCCCGACCGCCGAGCGAGACGATCCCGATCGCCTCGTCGAGCAGCAGGTCGAGAGCGACGCGCTGCTCTGCCGAGCGGCCGTGCAGACCGAACGCCTCCCGGTCGCCCCGCACCAGCCGGACAGACTTGTCCGGCAGCACCCGGCCGAGCGCGGAGCCGCGCGTCGAGTGCAGCACCAGGCCGGTGTGGCAGGGCAGTCCGGCGGCCTCGTCGACGTCGAGCGTCTCCCCGGCGTACAGCGAGGAGATCTGCTCCTCACTCAGGTCCAGCTCGGACATGCCGGTCCAGGTCGGGTCGCTGGCCTGGCCGTGCCGGTACTCGTCGGCCCGCAGGCCCACCGAGGCGGCCTTGACCCGCAGCGGCATGTCCTTGCTGACGAGCGTGACGTCCCGGCCCTCGGCGGCGAGGTTGAGCGCCACGGAGAGGATGCGGGCGTCGTTGCTCTCGGTACGGAAGCCCGGCGGCAGCACCCCGTCGTCGGTGTGGTTCAGCTCCACCCGCAGCGTGCCGCCGGCGTCGTTGGCGGGCACCGGCGTGTCCAGCCGGCCGTGCCGGATCCGCAGCTCGTCGAGCATCCGCAGCGACTGCCTGGCGAACCAGCCCAGCTCCGGATGGTGCCGCTTGCCCTCCAACTCGGTGATGACCACCAGCGGCAGCACCACCTCGTGCTCGGCGAACCGGTGGAACGCCGCGGGATCGGACAGCAGCACGGACGTGTCCAGAACGAACGCCTGCCCGGCTGGTCGCGGCTCCTCGGGCTCGACCGGCGCGACGGCCGGCGCACGGCGGCTCCGGGTGGCGCGGCGGGTCGTGGCAGTCGCGGCCGGGGTCTGGTCGGCACCGGCGGTGATACGGCGAGTCGTCACAGGCCTGCTCCGACGGATGGGCACCCGCCACCCGCGTTCCGCCTCGTCCGGTGCCCGGGGACACGGGGTCGGATGCGGAACCCCGTGTGCGAGGTCGCAGATCCGGGCGGACCGGCTGGCCCGGGAGAACCCCGCGCCATGCCTAGACGCTAGCGGCGGCGGCCCGTCCCGGCTAGTGCCGTGATCGTGGATCTCCGGAGACAGCCGTGTGAACGACTGCGCCGCCGGGTCGACACCACGTGCCGGCGGCGGGGCGCGGCGAGCCGGCCGGGATGCATGCCCCCTGCGCGCATCCCGGCCGGCGGGGCCACCGTCACCGGTCTGACGTGACCCCCGACGGTGCGTGTCCGCCGCGGACGACGCACCGCGTTCGTGGCGCCGGTCGGCGGACCGCTCCCCCCGAAGCGGTCCGCCGACAGGCTCAACCGGTGCGTCGAACGAGCGTGCCGGTCGGGTGCCGCCCGGTGATCGGGGCGGCCGGCGCGGTGAACGACGAGCCGGTGTAGGTGGTGCCGGGGCGGGCCACGGTGCCGGAGCGTGCCACGGTGCCGGCGGAGCGGACGGCGCCCGCCGAGGAGACCGACAGGGCGGAGGCGATCGCCGCCTGGGCGTCACGCCGCCGTCGGTTCCAGGCACCCCTGTCGCCGTCGAAGTAGCCCTGCCGGTAACCGAAGCGGTAGCCGATGCGATAGCTCAGCTGCCCGTGCAGTCGACCAGCCGCATAGCTGGTGGCGGCGAGCACCAGGACGAGGAAGACCGCGAGGAAGGGGCTCATCGGGCGGCCCCGGCGCGGCCCGTACGCCGTTTCATCGTTCCTCCGGCTCGACCGCGGTCGGGTCCACGACGAGGAGCCGGTCCAGGTCGTCAGTACTGACCTCCTCGACCAGCTCGACGCTGATCCGGCAGCCGTCCAGCACGACCTCGGCCACAGAGGAACGGCGGATCTCCCCGCCGGCGTCGTAGACCCGGACGCTCAGCTCCGGGCAGCCGAGGTGGGTACGCCAGGCGTTCCACTCGGTGCGGTCGCTGACGCTCAGCGACAGGTATCGGCAGCCTCGGGCGAGGTAGAGGCGCCACGGGGCGCTCAGCCCTGCGGCCACCCCGTCGGCGATCAGCCCGAAGGCCTGGGCTCGGGTGGCGAGCTCGGTCACCACACCCCCCTGGCACCGGGGGCGTGACGCATGCGAGCACCAATCGTCTCATGCACGTGACACACCGTAGATTGTCCCATGGGCGTGACAGTATCAGCTTTTCGTCTGTTTACCTTCGCCACTACGGGCATCTATTCTGCCCGGGTGACACCCCTCAAGAGTGGCCCTGGATCGTTTACCGGAGATCCGAGGAGCCCGTCACGTCTGCGTGACAACAGCGTGCCTGGTCGCACGCCGGTTCCCGCTTGGCCGTACCGTCACGGGGTGACCGAGACGGCCAATGCGCGAAAGATCGCCTTCGCCACCTTCGTCCGGCGCGCCCTCGACGAGGCGCGAGCCACCCGGGCCTGGAGCGGCACCGAGGTGTCCCGACGTACCGGCGTCTCCCGGCAGACCATCAACAGGTGGGTCCGTGGCGACTGGGCCAGCGACCCCGAGGCCGAACGGGTGGTGGCCTTCTGCGAGGGCCTCGGGTTGAACCCCGCAGCCGCCTTCGCCGCGCTCGGTTGGGACCGCACCGCGAGCGGTCCACGGGCCAACCAGCCTGCCCCTCCGATGGACCCGGACGTGGAGGCTCTGTTGCGCCGGCTGATCGACCCCGACGTGTCGGACGCGGAGAAGTTCCACATCCGCGAAACCATCAGATACCTCGCGTATCGCCCGACGTTGCCGGTCGATGTCCGAAATAGAGGGAATCAAGCAGGCTAGTTCCTCAGATGGCGAAAGAACGCCTGGTCAGGTTCATTCGTTTCGCTCCGGGGCCGGAACGGGCACGCTAGCGTCCCTAGTCGTACTGCTTGGGCTCGTCGTCGGCGGGGGGACGGGACAAGGCCGAACCCAGCCCTGCGGGACAGAAGGAGGGGTCTGTCCATGACCCTGAAGTGGTTGGCAGTCGTGGTCGCCACGGTGTCGATGACACTGTGGGCGACCGGCAACGTGGTGACCCTCGTGGTCAGCGGCGGGCAGCTTCCGCTGCTCGTCAACCTCCTCGCGCTCATCAGCGCCGGCACGGCCGTCATCCTGGCCGTCATCGCGGAGCTGCACGAGCGCCTCAACAACCGGCTCAGCGCCCTCACCGAGTTCCTGGTGGCGCGGCTCAACGAGATCGAGACCCGCACCGGAGATCGCAACACCGGGTTCGTGGAGGGCTACCTGTTGAGCCACGGCCAGGACGCGACGGTGGTGCCGTTCGGCCGGCGCGGACGAGGAGCCGCCGAACGCTGACGGCACCCAGCCAGGCCGGGTGCGCTCGGCCAGGAATAGGCCCACATCGCCGGGGTACGCTGACGCGCGTGCCGCCGTTGAATCTGGGCAACCAGCAGCCGAAGACCCCGTTGAACGCCGACCAGGCCTGGCAGATCACCGCAGGCCGGGCCGCCGGAACGGTGCTCTTCTTCGACTTCGACGGGACACTCGCGCCCGTCGACGATGACCCGACCGCTGTGCGGCCCGCCCCCAAGGCGTTGGCCGCTATCGAGGCGTTGGCCCCGGTGGTCCGGCGGATCGCCATCGTCTCCGCGCGACCCGTCGACTTCCTCCGCGAGCGCCTCGGCGAGCTCAGCGGCGTCGACCTCTACGGCCTCTACGGCCTGGAGCACAGCCACTCCGGCGGCGAGACGGTCACCGAGCCGGCCGCCCTGCCGTGGGTGCCGACGATGGAGGAACTGGCCGACCTGGCCCGAGCGGAGCTACCCCCCGGCACGCTCGTCGAATACAAGCGGCTCTCCGTCGCTCTGCACTGGCGTACCGCGCCGCAGCTTGGCGCGACAGTGCAGGAGTGGGGGCAGGCGCAGGCCGACCGGCTGGGGCTGCGGGTGCAGGCCGGGCGGATGGTGCTGGAGCTCAAGCCGCCCGTCGACCGGGACAAGGGCATGGTGATCGGCGAGGTCGTCCAGGAAGCCACCGGCGCCTGGTACTTCGGCGACGACGTCTCCGACATCAAGGCGTTCGCAGCGCTGCGGGCCCGCGGCGAGGCGGACCCGGACTTCTTCGGTGTGTGCGTGGCAGTCGCCAACTCCGAAACCGGTCAGGAGGTGGCGAACGCTGCCGACCTGACAATCGAGTCTCCGGCCGCGCTTGGCGACTTCCTCACCCGGGCGCTCACCCACCTACCCTGAGCCGGCGCGGGCGCGCCCGCTCAGACGCCGTAGCGACGCTGACGGTTGGCGTACGAGCGCAGCGCCCGCAGGAAGTCGATGTGCCGGAAATCCGGCCAGTTGAGTTCGCAGAAGTAGAACTCCGAATGCGCCGACTGCCAGAGCATGAAACCGGACAGCCGCTGCTCGCCGCTGGTGCGGATGACCAGGTCGGGGTCGGGCTGGCCGCGGGTGTAGAGGTGCTCGGAGATGTGCTCGACGTCCAGCACCTCGGCCAGCTCTTCGAGGGTGCCACCGGACGCGGCGTGCTCCAGCAGCAGCGAACGGACCGCGTCGGTGATCTCCCGTCGCCCGCCGTAGCCCACCGCGATGTTGACCACGGCGCCATCACTGCGGTCCCGGGTGCGTTCCTCCGCGCCCTTGAGCGCCACAGCCGTCTGGGCGGGCAGCAGGTCCAGGGCACCGACGATGCGCAGCCGCCACGGATTGCCCTCCTCCGCCAACTCCACCACCAGGTCTTCGATGATCTGGAGCAGCGGGTCCAGCTCGCTTGCCGGACGACGGAGGTTGTCGGTGGCCAGCAGATAGAGGGTGACGTGCCCGATACCGGCCTGGTCACACCAGCCCAGAACGTGTTTGATCTTCGCGGCGCCGACGCGGTGCCCGTCGTTCGGGTCGACGAACCCCATCTCCCGCGCCCAGCGGCGGTTGCCGTCGCACATCACCCCGACGTGCCGTGGCACCGGTTTGCCCGCGAGCTTCGCCGTGAGCCGGCGCTCGTAGACGGAGTAGATAAGGTTCCGCAGCGTCATCACCTAGCAGCGTAGCGACCCGCCGGTCAGCTCACCGCCTCGGAGGCCGATCCCCGGCCGGCAATTCCATGCCGATCAAGCCCAGCGTACGGGCAGTGAGCCGACCGTCGCCGAGCCCCAACTCCACCACATCGTCGAAGACCTGGTCATCCCGGCGGGCCGCCCGGACCGCCGCGTCGACCACCCGTCGACGCCGGGCCAGCCAGGCCGCAACCGAACTGTGCCGCAGGTGGATGCCGAGACGACGGCGAAGCCCGTGGGCGTAGCGGCGGGCGGCGTTCTCGGGCTCACCGGCCGCCGCGGCACCGGCCAACGCCCCGGAGAGCAGCGCGTAGAAGATGCCCTCGCCGGTGAACGGGTTGATCAACGACAGCGCGTCCCCGGCCAGCAGGGTGCGGCCCCGCCCAGGCGCCGGCCGATGCGTGGACAGCGGCAGATGGTGTGCCCGCAGCGCGGTCACCGTCGACAGGTCGGTACCGGGCAGCAACGCGACCAGCCGATCCAGGAGGTAGCCGCGACTCAACGGCTCGCCACGCAGCACCTCCCCGTACCCGACGTTCGCCCGCCCGTCGCCGATCGGAAACGACCAGGCGTACGCCGGCCAGCGCGCCTTCGAGGTCACGATGAGCTGCTCGGGCGGGCCGGGCAGCGCCGGCGCGTACCCCCGGATAGCCAGCGCCAGGTGTCGATCCGGGTTGACCGGATGGCCGAGAGCCCGGCGCACCACCGACCCGGCGCCGTCCGCGCCCACCACCACCCGGCCGGAGATCTCCCCGTCGAGCACCACCCGGTCGGCACGCGCCTCGACCTGGCGGACCGTGTGCCGACGCAACTGCGCGCCGGCGGCCACCGCCGCGGCGACCAGCCGCGCGTCGAAAACCTCCCGGGGCACTGTGTACGCCGGCCGGGGCAGCGCCCGGGCAACCGATCCGCCGCCCGGGGCGACCATGCGTAGTGCGGGCAGCGGCGCGTAGCCGGCCACCGCTTCGGTGACCCCCAGCTCGACAAGCACGTCGACGGAGTGCGCGGCAATCCCGTCACCGCACGCCTTGTCGCGGGGGAAGTCAGACCGGTCCAGCAGCAGCACGCTGGCACCGGCCCGGCGTGCCGTCAACGCGGCGGCCGCACCGGCTGGCCCTGCCCCCACCACCACCACATCGAACTCGTCACCCACCACGCGCCCCCTCCCGCTCACACGGCACTGTCACCCGGCCCCCGCCCCGATCACCACTGCTGGGCTGCACGCCGCCACCCACCCACCCCAATTCAAAGCCGATCCCCCGTGACCGACACCACAGCCATCCTGCACCAGCCCACCGAAAACCAACCGCTCCAAAGGCCACCCGCCCCTCGCCCTCCACCCCCGCCCACCCACCCCGCTGGCCCACCCACCCCGCTGGCCCACACACCTAGCTCGCCCGTCCACCTCGCTGGCCCACCTGCCCACCCCGCTCGCCCACCCCTCGCCGTCCCACCGCGCTCGCCCACCCACATCCGCCCGGCCACCCCAACCCCGCCCCACACGTCGATCATGGAGTTGTGGTGCCTGTCGTATCCCGGTTAGCCACTTTCATCCCCCACCACAACTCCATGATCGACGCGGCGAGGCGGGCTAGACGGCCGAGCGAGGGCCGGACGGCCGAGCGAGGGCCGGACGGCCGAGCGGGGTCGTATCCAGCACGGCGGGACCGGGTCGCCCCGAGCGAGGGCGGGGCGCTAGGGCATGGCTGAGGCACGGACGGACTCGCTCCCGCGCGATCTTGCACTTTGGGTCGCCGATTTGCGCCTTTCATTGCCTTACGCACCGGCAGGAAGTGCAAGATCGCGGGCGAAGGCGAAGGCGAAGGCGGGAGGTGGGCCGCGCGGGGGTGCGGGGGTGCGGGGGTGCGGGGGTGCGGGGGTGCGGGGGTGCGGGGGTGCGGGGGTGCGGGTGGATTCAGGTTGGGGGTGCTTCCGGGGCGCGGGATGCTCGGTGGAGGCCGTACAGGGTCAGGGTGGCTGCGGCGAGTAGCGGGGCGCCGTCGCGGACCAGGCCGTCCACGCCGAGCAGCCACCAGCACAGCGGCAGGTCCACGGCGAGGACGGCAACCGTGACGATGACCAGCAGGCGACCCGCCCACTGCTTGCCGCGCATCAGGAACGCCGTGCAGAACAGCACCGCGTAGCTGACCGTGATGCCAGCGCAGAACCAGAAGAGCACGGCGGGTACGGCGGACAGCCGGCCGTCCAGGATGGACCCGCCGGCGACCAGTGCCGGCACCAGCATCAGCGGGCTGTAGGTGAACGCTGCCGCCCGACTGGTCAACAGCCAGCCGCTGGCCTCGGGGCGGCGCGGTGGGGTTTCCCGCCAGGAGATCCCGGCTCTGTCGATGACCAGCCGTTGCCGGTACCGGACGAGATGCCCGGCCAGCGCCGACGAGCGGTAGAGCAGCCAGACCACCGACACACAGAGCCCGGTGAGTACGGCGAAGCCGAGCAGCCCGGGCAGCGGCGGCACCCCCTGCCGGGGCACTATCAGCCGGCCGACGGCGAAGACTGTGGTGACGGCGAGGATCAGGCCGAACGGGCGGGCCAGCGTCCGGCCCCTGCGCACATGCCCGATCAGCAGCAGGAAGCCGAACGAGCGCAGCATCGCCCAGCCGGTGCGTACGGCCAGACCGAAGCCCTGCTCCGGGGCGTACCACCAATTGATCAGCTCGACCACGACGGTGGCCGCCGCCGTGGTCGCCAGCAGGATGGTGAGCGCCCGGACGGCGGACGGCCGCCGGACCTCGGTCTCGGCGGCCGTCCTCATGGAATCCGATGATGCCCGTGGCGGGCGGTTTTCACACCTACCGTTGGGGCTGCGCGGCGTCCAACCGGGCCCGCAGGGCGTCCAGTTCGGCCCAGAGCACGCCGGGCAGCTTGTCACCGAACTTCTCGAACCACTCGGTGATCAGCGGCAGCTCGTTGCGCCACTCGTCCGGGTCGACCTTGAGCGCGATCCGGACGTCCTCCGGGGTCATGTCCAGGCCCTCGACGTCGAGCGCGTCGGGTGCCGGCACCATGCCCACGGGGGTCTCGACCGCGTCGGCCGTGCCCTCGATCCGCTCGACGACCCACTTGAGCACCCGGGAGTTCTCCCCGAAGCCGGGCCAGAGGAACGAGCCGTCCGGGTCCTTGCGGAACCAGTTGACGTAGTAGATCTTCGGCAGCTTGGACTCGTCGCCGTCGGCGCCCTTGCCCATCTCGATCCAGTGGCGGAAGTAGTCACCGGCGTTGTAGCCGATGAACGGCAGCATCGCCATCGGGTCGCGGCGGACCACGCCGACCGCGCCGGACGCGGCGGCGGTGGTCTCCGAGGACAGCGTGGCACCCATGTAGACGCCGTGCACCCAGTCGCGGGCCTCGGTCACCAGCGGGATGGTGTCCTTACGACGACCACCGAAGAGGATGGCGTCGATCGGCACGCCGTTGGGGTCGAAGTACTCGTCGGCGAGGATCGGGCACTGGGTGATCGGCGTGCAGAACCGGCTGTTGGCGTGCGAGGAGAGGCTGTCGCTCTCCGGCGTCCAGTCGTTGCCCTTCCAGTCGATCAGGTGCGCCGGCGGCTCGCCCATGCCCTCCCACCAGACGTCCCCGTCGTCGGTGAGGCCCACGTTGGTGAAGACCGAGTTGCCGCGGTCCAACGTGCGCATGGCGTTGGCGTTCGTCTTCCAGTCGGTGCCGGGCGCGACGCCGAACAGGCCGTACTCCGGGTTGACCGCGTAGAGCCGGCCGTCCGCGCCGAACCGCATCCAGGCGATGTCGTCGCCGATGGTCTCGACCTTCCAGCCCGGGATGGTCGGCTCCACCATGGCCAGGTTGGTCTTACCGCAGGCCGACGGGAAGGCGCCGGCGATGTGGTAGACCTTGCCCTCCGGAGAGGTGATCTTGAGGATGAGCATGTGCTCGGCGAGCCAGCCCTCGTCGCGCCCCATCACGCTGGCGATCCGCAGCGAGTAGCACTTCTTGCCCAGCAGCGAGT
Organism: Micromonospora sp. DT41; assembly: GCF_049841715.1. Classification (NCBI taxonomy): domain Bacteria; kingdom Bacillati; phylum Actinomycetota; class Actinomycetes; order Micromonosporales; family Micromonosporaceae; genus Micromonospora; species Micromonospora sp. DT41. Next base: position 409,635 of record NZ_JBNCKU010000001.1, read on the forward strand.
TGCCGCCGTAGCCGGAGCCGTACGACCAGATCTCCCGCGTCTCCGGGAAGTGCGAGATGTACTTCGTCTCGTTGCACGGCCACGCCACGTCCTGCTCGCCCGGGGCAAGCGGGGCGCCGATCGAGTGCAACGCGTGCACGAAGTCCGCGTCGTCCCCCATGGCCTCGAGGACCTTGGCGCCCATTCGGGTCATGATGCGCATCGACGCGACCACGTACGGGCTGTCGGTGATCTCGACACCGAACATGGGCTTCTCGGCCTCGACCGGGCCCATGACGAACGGGATGACGTACATGGTCCGACCGCGCATCGAGCCGCGGTACAGATCGGTCATCGTCCGCTTCATTTCGGCCGGCGCCATCCAGTTGTTGGTGGGGCCGGCGTCCGCCTCGTCGACGGAACAGATGTAGGTGCGTTCTTCGACCCGGGCGACGTCCGTCGGGTCGGTACGCGCGTAGAACGAGTTCGGCTTCTTTTCGGGGTTCAGTCGGACGAGCGTGCCGGCATCGACCAGCTCATCTGTGAGGCGACGCCATTCCTCGTCGGATCCGTCGACCCAGACCACCCGGTCAGGGGTGGTCAGTTCCGCCACCTCACGAACCCAGGCGAGCAGTTTCGGATGGGATGTCGGGGCCTGATCGATACCCCGCACAACAGCCGGAGCAACCATGACACATCTCCTTGTGGTCGACGCTGACCGATCTATGGGGTGCACGAGTCTCAGCGGCGCCGATGCGTCGCCTTCGTGGAAACCTGGGATTGGCCTCAGCGTAAACCGGGCAGCCTTCCGAGTCAGTGGGACTGGTTGTGAAGAACTGCACAAGGTACGGCTTAGCTGCGGTATCACGAGCTGATACCCGCTTTCCTGCGCAGTTTCACGCAAATCTTGTCGTGCGCCCCGGCCGACGTGCGTTGCGGTCGGGCCGTGAACCCGCCTCGCCGACCGGTTCGCGGATTCCCGTTCCGAGCCGCCTCAGTCCTGCGAATTGGTTACGCTGCGTTCAACGTCACACACCCGGCGACAGGGCCACCCGCGCGGGGGCGTCGGCTCGCGTTGCTCCCCCTCTGACTGGTCGGCAGCCGGTAGGCTCGGGCCTGTGGCCGCCACGATGACCGGGGAGCAACCGGGTCCCCGGCAGACCAGACCTGGTCTGGTCCGCGCACTGCGCGACCGTTTCGGTCACCTCGTCCGCGAGCTGAGCAAGTTCGCCACGGTCGGCGGGATCGCTTTCCTCATCGACTTCGCCCTGTTCAACTACCTGACGACAGTGCGCGGGGTCGAGCAGGTGACGGCGAAGACGATCTCCACGGTGATCGCCGCCACGTTCGCCTTCCTCGGCAACCGGTTCTGGACCTGGCGGCATCGCCAGCGCAACAACCCGGCGCGCGAGTACGCGCTTTTCTTCTTCTTCAACGCCGTCGGCCTCGGAATCGCGGTCGCCTGCCTGGCGGTCAGCCGCTACGGGCTCGGCAGCATCTGGCCGGCCGTGTTCCAGACGCAGCTGGCCGACAACATCGCGAGCTTCGTGGTCGGTACGGGCCTCGGCACGTTGTTCCGGTTCTGGTCCTACCGGCGGTTCGTCTTCGTCGAAGCGGGAAGTCAGCCCGTTCCGCAGGGGGAGCACGACCGCGACTACGGGGCGTGACCTGCCGCCCACCCCGTCCGGCCGGTGACCGCCGGCTTCATCGACTGCCTTAAGGTGTTTCGCATGCGTCTTGTCCGTCTGCTGCCTGAGCGCTGGCAGAAGTTCATCAACGAGGCGCTCAAATTCGGCATCGTCGGTGGCATCAACACTGTCATCAATTACGCGGTGTTCAACGCTCTTGCACTTACCGTCTTTGCCGACGGTCAGTTGAAGGCGACTGTCATCGCGACGATCGTGGCGACGATCACGTCGTATCTGATGAATCGCCATTGGACGTACCGAGATCGCCCGAAATCTGCACTTCGGCGCGAGTACGTCCTATTCTTCCTGTTCAACGCGACGGGTCTGCTCATCGAGTTGGGCGTCCTGGCAGCCGCCAAGTACGGCCTCGGCATGAACAGCCTGTTGGCACTGAACGTGGCAAAGACCGTCGGCGTCCTGCTGGCCACGCTGTTCCGCTTCTGGTCGTACCGGACCTTCGTCTTCCAGCCCATCGCACCTGTCGAACCCGACGTCAAGCCCGAATCCACCTGGCACAGCATCCCGCGCGACGAATGGGACACGATGGCTGAGATGGACCCGGTCGCCGAGCTGGCCGAATCCGTCTCCGAACTGGAAGAGGCACAGTCCAGTGACCGCCCAGAGGCCACTCCCGGCCCGGCCGGCGGCGCTCCAGCCCAGGGACGACACACACCGCTGACCCCCGGCATCCCCGCGGACCTGTCCGCGGAACTCGCCGCGGAGCTGCACGCCGGCACCCGTCGCGCGCCCCGCCGGTGACGACTCCTGACACCCGCTCCGGCACCGGGGCGCCCGCCGAGCTGTTCTTCGAGGACCTCGTTCCGGGGCTCACCGTCGACCTCGGCACGGTGACCGTGGACGGTGACGAGATGCTGGCGTTCGCCCGCCGCTTCGACCCGCAGTGGTACCACGTCGACAGCGCCCTGGCTGCAGCGAGCCGGCACGGCGGCGTGATCGCCAGCGGCTTCTACACGGTGAGCCTGTTCATGCGGGCGTACGTCGATCGCCTGCTGTCCCGCGCGGCGGCCGACGCCTCCCCCGGTCTGGAGGAATTGCGGTGGCTCGCCCCGGTACGCGCCGGAGACCGCCTCGCCGTCCGCGTGGACGTGATGGGCGCTCGACCGTCGACGGCCCGTCCGGGGCTCGGCACCGTCAGCCTCACGGGAACGATGCTCAGGCTCGGCCCGGACAACCGGCCGGAGCAGGAGGTCATGCGGACCCGCTTCCGTGGCTGGTTCGCGCTGCGCCCGACGGAGCCGACGCCCGAAGGCAGCCCGACGGAAGCCGGTCGAAGCGGAGGCAGCCCGACGGACGCCAGTCAGCCCGGAGGCAGCCCGGCGGGGACCGACCAGCGCGAGGGCGGCGCGGTGGCGATCAGCTGGCCTGAACCTGGCCCGTCCGAGCGCGGCACGGCGGAGACCAGCCAGTCCGCAGGCGGCTCGGCCCAGGCCGGACGGTCCGAAGGCGTACCGGCCCCGCGGCCGGACAGCGACCGCCCTGGGACGAAAACGCCCCACTGACCGGCCAAGGCGTAAAGCGCCCCCAGGACCGGTCCGCCCCGGCACGTCGGCCGGGGCGGTCGCGGACTGCCGGGATCAGCTGGTGGTATCGCGCAGTGGCTTGCCCTCCCGCATGTCGGCGAGGATGTCGCGCATCTCGCCGTCACCAAGCGAGTGCTTGTCGTGTTGCGCCTCGATCAACTCGTACAGGGTGGTCTGCACCCGGCTGACCCCGGGCACGTCGACGAGCACCGACTGGCCGCGCTCACCGGCGGACTCGATGGTGAGCGTGCCGCAACCGACAAGGCGCTCGATGAAGCGCTGGCTCATCGAGTGGTCGTTGACCCGGGTGAGCGGGAGGTCCCGCCGGTCGCGGGAAAAGACACCGTGTTGCAGCAGCACCCGTTCGTTTGTGAACAGGTAGTGCGTGGTGCGCCAGACCAGGAACGGCCACAGCCCGAACCACAGCACCGCGACCAGCGCGATCGCACCGATCACGGCCAGCGTGATCGAACCACCACCGCTCTGGGGCAGCATGAGCACACCGACCACCACCGCAGCGATGGCCAGCACCAGCACCGCGATCGGCCGGATCAACGCCTTCCAGTGCGGGTGCAGGTGCAGCACGACGTGCTCGTCTTCGGTGAGCACGTCTTCGGGAAACGCCACGGAAACCTCCATCGCCGTTTTTCTGCCGCGCAGACGGTAAACCCCCCAGGGCCTCCGACAACATCCGCCACGCGGCCCACCCGAAGTCTGCGCGATCTTGCACTTTCGGTCGCCGTTTCGCGGCCTTCGCCCGTTCCGCCCGACAGCAACTGCAAGATCGCGGCGAAGGGGAGCTAGCGCACGTGAAGGACGTCTCCTGCGGCTATTGCTCGGAGGCCGGCGGGGGTGGTCAGCAGGAGCTGGCCTCCTGGGTCCACTCCTGTTGCGGTGCCGGTCAGCTCGTCGCCGTTGGGGAGCAGCACGCGCACCTCGCGGCCGACTGTGGCGCAGGACGCCAGGTAGGCGTCGCGCAACCCGCTGGCCACGGCGTCTCCGCCAGCGGAACGCCAACGGGCGTACCAGTCGGCGAGCGCCCGCAGCAGTGCCCTCAGCAACGGGTCCCGGTCGGTGGCCGCCGCGCCGGACAGTTGCAGCGAGGTCGCGGGCAGCCCGGTCGGGTTCACCGGCAACTCGTCGGCGCGCAACGTCACGTTGAGGCCCATGCCGAGCACGATTGCCGGCGGCTGGGCGGGCGCACCTCCCGGCACCGCCTCGGCAAGCACCCCTGCGCACTTCGAGTCGCCGATCAGCAGGTCGTTCGGCCACTTCAGAGCGGCCTCCAGCTCGGCCAGTCGGGCCACCGCCTCGACAAGCGCGACGCCGGCCAGCAGCGGCAGCCACCCGTACCCCGTGGTCGGCACCGCAGGCCAACCGCGGTCCGGCACGGCATCCCCGGGCCGCAGCAGCACGCTCGTGGCGATCCCCGCTCGCGCCGGCGACTGCCACACCCGGCCGCGGCGACCGCGCCCGGCGGTCTGCCGCTCGGCGACCACGACCAGACCCTCCGGCTCGCCGGCCGCCGCCGCCTCGGCCACGTCGGCGTTCGTGGAGCCCGTCTCGGTGCGCAGTTCCAGCCTGGCCCACGGGCCGTGCGGCGCGACAAGCGCGCGCCGCAGCCGGGCCGCCGACAGCGGCGGGCGGTCCAGATCGGTGTACGGGGAGCCGGGCATCCCGCCAGCCTACGGCGCTGGCAGCGCCGACAGTGAGGCGTACTGCACAGCCGCATTGCCCTTAACCATCGTTATATTCCCAGGGTGACTACCGAGACCGGGACCAACATCCACAGCACGGCGGGCAAGCTGGCGGACCTGGAGCGCCGGGTCGACGAGGCGGTGCACGCCGGGTCGGCTCGCGCGGTCGAGAAGCAGCACGCGCGGGGCAAGAAGACCGCCCGCGAGCGGATCGAGATGCTGCTCGACGAGGGCTCCTTCGTCGAGCTTGACGAGCTGGCCCGCCACCGCTCCACCGCCTTCGGGCTGGACAAGAGCCGGCCGTACGGCGACGGTGTGGTCACCGGCTACGGCACCGTCGACGGCCGGCAGGTGTGCGTCTTCGCCCAGGACTTCACTGTCTTCGGTGGCTCGCTCGGTGAAGTCTTCGGCGAGAAGATCGTCAAGGTGATGGACCTCGCCATGAAGATCGGCTGCCCGGTGGTCGGCATCAACGACTCCGGCGGGGCGCGCATCCAGGAGGGCGTGGTCTCGCTCGGCCTGTACGGCGAGATCTTCTTCCGCAACGTCCGGGCCTCCGGCGTCATCCCGCAGATCTCGCTGGTGATGGGGCCCTGCGCCGGCGGCGCCGTCTACTCCCCCGCTGTCACCGACTTCACTGTGATGGTCGATCAGACCTCGCACATGTTCATCACCGGCCCGGACGTGATCAAGACGGTGACCGGCGAGGACGTCGGCATGGAGGAGTTGGGCGGGGCGCGCACGCACAACTCGCGCAGCGGCAACGCGCACTACCTCGCCTCCGACGAGGACGACGCGATCGACTACGTCAAGGCGCTGCTGTCGTACCTGCCGTCGAACAACCTCGACGAGCCGGTGGTTGTCGAGGCCCCCGCCTCGCTGGAGATCAGCGACGAGGACCGGGAACTGGACACGCTGATCCCGGACTCGGCAAACCAGCCCTACGACATCCAGAAGGTCATCGAGCACGTCCTCGACGACGGGGAGTTCCTGGAGGTCCAGCCGCTCTACGCGCAGAACATCGTTGTCGGCTACGGCCGCGTCGAGGGGCGCCCGGTCGGCGTGGTTGCCAACCAGCCGATGCACTTCGCCGGCACCTTGGACATCGCCGCCTCGGAGAAGGCCGCCCGGTTCGTCCGCACCTGCGACGCGTTCAACATCCCGGTGCTTACCTTCGTGGACGTTCCCGGCTTCCTGCCGGGCACCGGCCAGGAGTGGGACGGCATCATCCGCCGCGGCGCGAAACTCATCTACGCGTACGCCGAGGCGACAGTTCCCAAGGTCACCGTGATCACCCGCAAGGCGTACGGCGGCGCGTACGACGTGATGGGTTCCAAGCACCTGGGCGCGGACCTGAACTTCGCCTGGCCGACCGCGCAGATCGCGGTGATGGGAGCGCAGGGCGCGGTGAACATCCTCTACCGGTCGGACCTGGCCGGTGCCGAGGACCCGGCGGCGGTCCGGGCCGAGAAGATCGCGGAGTACGAGGACACCCTTGCCAACCCGTACGTGGCCGCCGAGCGTGGCTACATCGACGCGGTGATCCCGCCGCACGAGACGCGTACGCAGATCGTCCGGGCGCTGCGCGTCCTGCGTACCAAGCGCGAGACCCTTCCGCCGAAGAAGCACGGAAACATCCCCCTCTGACCCGTCGAGCCGCCCCTGGCCGTGGTCAGGGGCGGCCCCGGTCAGCAGGAGGGGACTGCGGCGCCGCACATCCGCTTGGCGGCGGCCCGGCCGAGTGCCTTGAGATCCGTGTCGCTCAGGCTCAGGTTGATGCCGGGCACCAGCACCGTGACCAGGTCGCCCACCCGGAGCACGAGGGTGGTGTCGACCCGTCCGCCGGGCCGCAGCTTCCTTCCGGCGGGCGGGCCGAGCGGGGCGGATGGCACGTGCCGCATCAGGATCGACTCGTCGCCGGCGAAGTTACTCGCCGCCGTCTCCCAGGAGTGGGCGATCTCGGCCGGCATCGTCTCGCCGTCGACCATTATGGACCCGGCGTAGTGCCACTTGCGGCAGGCGTCGAGCAGTGCCCTCAGCTGGACGAAGAGCTGGCCGCTTTCGGCCGGGTCGAGCCGGTAGACGTCCTGGCTCAGCTCCGCTCGCACCGGCCCGCCGCCGTCGGTGCTCGGTGACAGCAGGGTCTGCGACCGCGAGTAGCGGGAGTACGCGCGCACCTCCGGCACGCCGCGGTCGTCGCCGCACCGTTGCAGCATCGGGTCCAGCCGGACGACCTCGCCGAGGCCTGCGTCGCCGAGCTGCACACCGGTGACGACGGGAACCTCGCTCGGCGTCAGCAGCGACTCCTGTGGGATGTCCCCCGCGCTGGCAATGGTTCCGGAGGGTATCGGCACCGCCGTCTCGGCCGGTGTCGTCGTCCGGACCGTCAGTGCGTACGCCGGGCCGGTCACCGCCGCGAGCACCGCGACCGCCGCCAGCGCGGCCGTACGCCGGCTGCGCCGCCGGGCCCGGGCACGGATCTCCTGCGGCTCCGCCCACCGCACGTCGTTCAGGTCCCGGTGGACCCGTTCGACGAATGTCATGTCGTCACGCATCGGTTGCCTCCTCCAGGTCAGAGACGGCGAGCAGGCCGGCGAGCGCGGCGCGCCCCCGGGAGAGTCGGGCCTTGACGGTGCCCACCGGGGCCTCGGTTTCCCGGGCCACGTCGGCGACGGGCATGCCGACCAGGTAGTACAGCGCGATGGCGGTGCGTTGCTCCTCGGGCAGCCGGCGCAGGGCGGCGACCACCTCGACGGTGTCGGTGCCCGGCCCGGGGACGGCTTCGACGGCCCCGTGCCGCAGGTACGCGCGGGCGCGGCTGCGCAGGCTGCGCCACCGGCTGACCGCGACCCGGCTGGCCACCACACGTACCCACGCTTCGGGGTCGTCATACCTGCCGACGGTCGACCAGCGCTGCCAGGCACGGATGTACGCCTCCTGCACGGCGTCCTGCGCCTCGACCCGGTCCCCGGTCAGCGCGTAGACGAAACCGAGCAGCCGTTGCCGGCTTCCGCGGTAGAACTCGTCGAACCCGTCGACGTCCGGCACCCCGCTACCTCCCCGTGTCGGTCGCAGGGAACACGCGTCGGGGAGGTCGATCGGTTGCCCTGGCCAGCCGACCATCTGCCCCGGCCACTCTTTCCCGGGAAACGGGTCAGATGGTCAGACCTGCGTCGGTGAGGATCGGGCCGGCGAGCAGCAGGGCCCCGGCTACCAGGGCGGCGAGGTTGACGAGTGCGAAGACGCCGACCCAGAAGAGGGCCGGAAACGGGGTCAGTCCGGCGAGCTGGTCGGCGTCCGAGGCGGGCATCCGGCCGCGCGACCGCAGCCGCTGCAGCTCCACCACCGGCCGAACGCCGCCGAGCAGCAGGAACCACACCCCGGCGTACGCGAACGCGGCCTGCACCTGCGGAGTGGCGTACCAGGAGACGGCGAACACCACTGCGCCGGTGACCAGCAGCGACACCACGCCGAAAGCGTTGCGGATCATGACAAGCATGGCGAGCAGCAGCACCACCGCGACCCAGAGCAGCAGTGTGATCCGGTTGCCGCCGAGCAGCCAGGCGCCAGCCAGCCCGACAAGCGGCGGGGCGACGTAACCGGCGAGCAGGGTGAGGATCATTCCTGGTCCGGTGGGACGGCCGGCGGACAGCGTCAGCCCGGAGGTGTCCGAGTGCAGCCGGATGCCGTGCAGCTTCCGGCCGGTGAGCAGGGCGACGAGCGCGTGCCCGCCCTCGTGCGCGATGGTGATGGCGTTACGGGCGATCCGCCACGGCAGCCGCGTCGACACCACCACCAGCGCGACGGCGGCGGTGATCAGCACCAGCAGTGGGGGCGGGTCCGGCTGCGCGCCGAACAGCGTGTCCCACTTCTCGCCCAGTCCGTCGATCGACATCATGGGGCGCGAGCCTACCGGCGGCGTTCCGGTGTCGATTCCCGGCCACCGGCTCGTACGGTGCAGGGCTGCCGTCAACGGGGCGCACTGCGCCGTCGATGAAAGTTTCTTCTACGGGTCTTGCGATCTAGGGCACTTAGCTCCAAAGATGGGCATCAATAGCTGCGTCCATTGGAGGCACTCATGGCCCGTACCAGATCACCGCTGCGCCGCGTGCTCGCGGCCAGCCTCACCGTCCTCGCCACCGCGGCGACGGCTCTGGTCGCGACCGCCGGACCGGCGGCCGCGGCAACCACGCCCGGCATCGACGTGTCCCGCTACCAGGGCTCCATCAACTGGACAAGCGTCCGCAACGCCGGCATCCAGTTCGCGTTCATCAAGGCGACCGAGGGTACGAGCTACAAGGACCCGAACTTCAACGCGAACTACGTCAACGCGTACAACGCGGGGGTGATCCGCGGGGCGTACCACTTCGCCCGCCCGAACATCTCCGCCGGCTCGACCCAGGCCAACTACCTGGCTTCCAACGGCGGCGCGTGGTCGGCGGACAGCCGCACCCTGCCGGCCGCGCTGGACATCGAGGGCAACCCGTACAGCGGCGGCTACTGCTACGGCCTCAGCACCACGGCGATGCGCAACTGGGTGCAGGACTTCCTGAACACCTACCGCGCCCGCACCGGCCGGTACGCGGTCATCTACACCACCACGAGCTGGTGGAACCAGTGCACAGGCAGTTGGTCCGGCCCGTGGGGCAACCACCCGCTGTGGCTGGCCCGCTGGGCGAGCGCGCCGGGAACACTGCCGGCCGGCGCTCCAGTGTGGAGCTTCTGGCAGTACACCAGCACCGGCGCCGTCTCCGGGATCAGCGGCAACGTGGACCGCAACTACTGGAACGGTGACCGGAGCCGACTGATCGCGCTGGCCAACAACACGGCCTGACCGGGTCAGTTCGCCTGATCCGCCTGAACTCGCCTGGGGAGGCGGTTGGCGGCAGCGGGATCGGCTGTCACCACACGGTTGACAGTCGGTCCCGCTGCCGCCTTTTTCGCCAGTATCAGGTCAGGCTCGCCGCCGGCTCATCGCCGGCACCACAGGTGCGTCCTCACGGGCCAGGGCGGCCCGGCGGCTGAGCCGCCACGCAGCCACCCCACATGCGGCCACTGTCACGACGCCGAGCAGCGCGACGAGGACCGGCATTCCCACGCTGACCAGCAGCAGAACCGCGTCGCCGAGCGCGACGAGCATCCACAGTGCCAGCCGGGGCCGGGCGTCCCTCCGTCGGTGACCCATGTCGCGCCTCCTTCCGTCGTCGAAGGTCAGATACCCCGAACGACGCAAGAACATGCGAGAGAGGTTCGCGCAGGTGCGGAACGGGGGTCAGTTGACCCGGTCGGGCTCGAAGCCCTTGACGATCTGGTCGAAGTTGGCGAGGTTGGCCTGCCAGTCCTTCTCCGCGATCTCCCACCGGATGGCGTAGCCCCGGTTGCTGGCGGTTACGAAGCCCCGGTTGCGCACGTGGATACGGGTGTTGTCCCGGGTCTCCAACCACTCCCAGTCGGCGCAGGTCCGATACCAGTCGCAGGCCTTGATGCTGCCCACCAACTGGTAGTTGCTGACCAGATTCCGACGGTACGGTTCCTGGCCCCTCCAGTCGACGACCGCGTCCTTCTTCGGGCTGGGGGTCCACTGGACCAGCATCTTGCCAGGCCCGCCGGACTGGTTGAAGACGACCGTGTCCGAGCTGGTCTGACGGCCGCTCCAGCCGGGCGGAAGCGGGATGGAGAAGGTCGGCCCCCTGTGCAGCTTCCAGCCCGCCGGCAGGGCGTTCGGGTCGGCCGAGGGCGTGGCCGACGCCGTCGGACTGGGCGCGCCGGTGGTCGGCGGGGGTACGGCGGGAGCGGACGTCGGCGCCGGAGCGGTCGTCGCGGCATCGCCGGTCTGGCCGGCCTGCGGGGTGTCCGGGTCGTCGCCCCCGCCCAGTCTCGGCACGATCACCGCGAGACCGATCAGCAGGAGGGCCACCACGGCCCCGATCAGCACGTTGCGTCGGGTGTTGTTCGGCTTCGCACCTGTCGACGGCGGCACCGTGGCCCGCCCCGCCGGGCTGGCCGAGGGCATGACCGACGTCGGCGTGGACGGCGGCTTACGCTGCTCCGGCGCCACCGCCGCGCCGTCGACGGCCGTCGGCTCGTCGTCGCCCTTCGTCGTACCGTCACCGGTGTTGTCGCTCGCGGCCGCGACCTTCGCGGTCGGGTCCGCGTCGGACGTAGCCGTGCCGTCGATCTTCGCAGTCGGCTCGGCCGGCACCAGCGCGGTCGGCTCGGCATCCGCACCGGACGACACGGTCGCAGTCGGCGCGGCCTCGGCGGGGGCCGCGGCGACGGACGTGGCGGCGGCGACCGGCGGCGGAACCGACCTGTCCGCGGTGGCCTCGGCGGGCCGGGGCACCGGCACGTGCGGCGGGCGCGGCTCGCGCGGACCGTTCGGCCCCGGCCGGCGTACGCCATCAAGCAGTGAGATCCCGCGCGACCGCCTGCCGCCGGCGCGGCGCAGCATCCGCTCCGCGACCTCGGCGGTGATCCGCTCGTTCGGGTCCTTGCGCAGCAGCCCGTTGAGCACCGGCTTGAGCGGGCCGGCGTTCTTCGGCGGCGGCATCGGCTCGGTGGCCAGCGCGGCCAGCGTGGCGATTGCCGACGGCCGCGCGTACGGCGACTTGCCCTCCACCGCCGCATACAGCGTCGCGCCCAACGACCACAGGTCGGCCTCCGGCCCGGCGGTGCCCTCCCGGGCGCGTTCCGGAGAGATGTACGCAGGTGAACCGAGCACCATTCCGGTGCGGGTGACGTTGGGGTCGCCCGGGATGGTGGCGAGACCGAAATCGGTCAACACGACCCGCCCGTCGTCACCGAGCAGCACGTTGCCGGGCTTGACGTCGCGGTGCATGACGCCCGCCTTGTGGGCCGCGTTGAGCGCACCCAGGACGCCGAGCCCGATCTCGACCGCGCGGGCCGGCGTGACAGGGCCGTCCTCGGCGAGAGTGTCCTGCAACGACTTCGACGCCACATACTCCATGACGATCCACGGATCGCCATCCGTGCGCAGCACGTCGAAAATGCGCACCACGTTGGCGTGGTTGAGCCGGGCGATCGCCCGCGCCTCGCGCAACGAACGCTCCCGCATCTCGCGGCGTTCCTCGTCGGTGAGGCCCGGCGGCGGCACCAACTCCTTGATCGCGACGTCCCGGTGCAACACCTCGTCGCGCGCCTTCCACACCCGGCCCATGCCGCCCTGGCCGAGCGGCGATAGAAGCCGGTATCGGTCAGCGACGAGTTGGGGAAGCGCGTTCGACATCGGTGTGACGGTACCCGGACCCGCCGACGCTCACACCGCCGGCACGCCACTGTGCGCATCAGGTGACTTCGGGCCGCGTACCCTGGCGGCATGTCTGCCGACCAGCCACTGTTCCGGGTCGTCCGCGGCGTGCCCACCGCCGAGGAACTGGCCGCCCTGGTGGGGGCGATCATCGTCCGCTCCCGCCCGTCCGCCACCCCTCCGCCGGTGGCCACGTCCGCCTGGGCACACAGCGGACGCCCGGCCGCCCGCACCACGTGGCGCACCGCCGGCCTCCCCCGCTGACACGGTCGCCTGGCGGGGCTGCCAGGGGCGAGCGGAGCCGTTAATCTCACTCAGGGAAACGGTGCCGTGACGGTAGGGAGGATCGATGATCCCCGAAGAAGACGCGCCAGCGCCCTGGCTGCGCAACTACGGCGGCATCGAGGCCGACATCCGACAGCTCCGGGACTTCGCCGACCGGCTCGCCGCTGAGGTCCACCGCAACTACGCGCCCCACCTGTCGTACATCGCCGACGACATGTCCGCGAAAGTGCCGAACCCCTGCGACGCCTTCGTCGAACTGGTCACCTTCCTGCAAGCCCACCACGAGACGCAGCAGGCCACCACCGACATGGTGTACGCCGTCCGGGGCGCCACCGGCCACCTCGCCGCCGTCGCCGACCGGGTCGCCACGCAGTACGCCGACTCCGACGCCTTCTCCGCAGCACGCGCCTCGGACGTCCAGCGAGCCCTCGCCGACCCGAGCACCGCCCTGCACGGCAGCCGAACACCGACACTGAGCGACCCCACAGGCCCCGACAGCCAGAAGCCGGTGATCCTACCGTGATCGAACGGGGCAGCGGCCGCACCTCCGGCCTCACCGACTGGCAACTGATGGACGTCAACAGCATGTGGGCGTGCCTCCAGGACCACGACACCACAAACCACTGGAAGCAGGTCGCCGGCTGGCGCAAGGTCTGCGACCTCGCCCAGATCCACCTCGGCCGGCTCCAGGAATACCGCCGCGGTCTCGCCGAAGCCTGGCCACCCGAAACCAGCGCCGCCTCCAGCACGTACCTCGCCCAACTCGACGAACTCATCGACAAGGTGCGGCACACCCACGACGCAGCGGCAGCCAACTACACCGCGCTGTCCGCCGCCACCCAGGCCATCGGCACCACCCGCGCCGCGCTCCGCAAGGTCCACGAGGAGTACGCCGCCAAACTCCAGCGGAAGCAGGCGTTCGAGACCATCGCCGCCGACCCCAAAGCGGTAATGGGCAACCGGGCAACCGAGTCACCGGTGACCGATGCGGAGCTGGAGCGGCTGAATGTGCGGGCGCGGGCGATGATGTTCAGCTTGAGCGGCGAACTCCAACAAGCCCAAGCCACTCTCCAAAAACCTCCAGCGCCACCGAAGAGTTCAAGGCAGCAAGGGGACCCTGATGTATACGGCGAACATGCCGTCCCGGCCATTCCTCCAATCACGCCAGTACCTCTGCCCAACATCACGTCCAGCTCGGGGAAGACGCACAAAGGAGGGCCCCTTCCACCTGCAGTTCCTTCAGTATCAGCCATTGGCCCCGTACTAGGCGGAGCTGCCGCTGGCCCGGGTTCACCCTCCGGCATCGCAGCCTTACCCAGCATTCAGACGTCGGGAGTGGTTGGATCCTCCACCTCAATCGGGCCTGGAGCCTTGCCCGATTCAGCTCTAGCGCCCGGAGGCCCGCCAGCCTCCGCAAAGATCAGGCCGACCCCGCCCGGGTCGCCTGGGTGGTCGAACAGCGCGAACCCTCCCCGCCCCACACCGCCGGCTCGATCAGCGCTTCCTCCTGGAGGCATCATCGGGGGAATTCCTGGATTGACGCACGGTCAGCCCATCAACAACTCCACTCCGGCTCGACGGGTTAATCCCATCGGAGGGGTCATTGGTGGCGGCGCCGGCACTGCCCCGAGTGGCGCAGCGGGGTCCCGACCAGGTGGAGCCCGCGCCATTAGTGGCTACCCTAATCCTCCAATCGGCGGGGCACCGGGGTTGAACGGGGGCACCAGTCGACCGAGTGCCTACTCAGATGCCAAAGAGCAGCCACGCCGGTGGGATCCGGATCATCCTTGGGAGTTAGATTCAGGGGTGGCCCCGGTAGTGTTCCCACCGAAAGAGGACGGACCGATAGACCCCGGCCCAGCTATCGGCTTCCAGAGGTGATCCGAATCGGGCAGAGCGTTTTGCCGCTCGCTCTAGTCGCGATATTAATTCCCGGAGGGCATGCACACCTGCCGCTAGCTGCGGATAGAATTCGCGGGGATCAGTGGCATCTCCTTTCTTTGCAGGCCTCCGCAGCGCATTTAGTTAGCCAAGGATCCGGCGTAGTGGTGGCGGTGCCGGATACCGGGGTCGACCCTCACCCCGACCTACGCGAGAACCTCCTTCGAGGAATCGATTTAGTCACAGGAGGAGATGGCGACGGCCACGAAGATCGAGACAGCCATGGAACATCGATGGCTGGCCTCATAGCTGCGCATGGGAGACCGAACAACCGTGGCGCACTTGGAATTGCACCGAGGGCAAAGATCCTTCCAATCCGCGACACTCCGCCCGGCGGAACCGGCGACCCCGACGCCTTAGCCGCCGGTATCGAGTTCGCGATCGAAAGCGGCGCAGACGTCATAAGCATCTCGGCTACTGCCGGAGCAACTGTCCGGCTTCAGCAAGCGCTAAGAGCGGCACAAGATGCCGACATTGTCCTGGTAGCCGCAGCTGGCAACTCGCCCCCAGATGTCGCCGTGTGCTACCCAGCGAGCGAAGAGGGTGTTATCGCCGTTGGCGGTGTCGACCGTGATGGGCGGCACGCTGCTATCTCTGTAACCGGCCCGGAAGTCGACCTCGTCGCACCGGCGGTCGACATCTACAGCACCAGCTACAACGGGAAGTATTCGAAAGGCACCGGCACCTCGAGTGCGACGGCGATTGTCGCGGGGGCGGCGGCGTTGATCAGGTCGAAGTATCCCCACCTGCCCGCGCAGGAGGTAGCGCACCGGCTCACCGCTACCGCCATCGATAAGGGTCCGCCCGGACGGGACGACGAGTACGGGTACGGGGTTATCGACCTCGTGGCAGCGCTGACGGCAGACGTACCCCCGCTGGGGTTTGAATCGGTGAGCGCTCCAGCCGGGGGCGGCGCGAGTACGACGGCCGTTGCCCAGCCGGGTGATGACGGCCCGGCGACCGTACGTGGGCTCGTCACTCTCGGCGTGATCGTGGCCGCCGGTGTCGGATGGGCGCTGGTGCTGCGCCGCAGGCGTCGTGGCGACGATCCGCCGCCGAGGATCAGTCGCTGACGTGGTGATCGACTCGGGTTCCTTGAAATCGGGCTATCCCACAGCCCCAGACACCGCGATATCAAGGAGCCCGAGTGGATCAAGGGGTTTCGCGGGCTGGCGCCGGCGGTTGGCACCGTGTCGGCTGTGCGGGCGGCGCGGGGGGAGGCGGTAACGTCGGGCGGGTGTCTGATTCTCTGCCGCTCCGCCTTGTGCTCGCTTCGGCTAGCCCTGCCCGCCGAAAGTTACTCCAGGCCGCCGGTATTGAGCCGGATGTGCTGGTCAGCGGGGTTGACGAGTCACTGGTGGTGACCGACCGGGCTGAGGACCTGTGCCTGGAGCTGGCACGCCTCAAGGCGCAGGCGGTGTTGACCAGGCTGAGCCCGGCCACCCCGCCCACCAGCCCGAGCCCTGGTACCGACCCCGGCCTCAGCGCCAGCCCCGGCACCGGCACCGGCACCGGCACCGATCAACGGACACTGGTGATCGGTTGTGACTCGGTGCTCGCGTTCGACGGGGAGATCCTCGGTAAGCCTGCGGATCCGGCGGACGCCACCCGACGCTGGCAGCGGATGCGAGGGCGCAGCGGTGTACTGCACAGCGGGCACTGTCTGATCGACGTGGCGGCTGGGCGACGCGCGGAGGCCGTCGCTTCGACGACTGTCCACTTCGCGGACATCAGCGACGACGAAATCGCCGCGTACGTCGCCAGTGGGGAGCCGCTGGCGGTGGCCGGCGCGTTCACCATCGACGGGTTGGGTGGGCCGTTCGTGGAGCGGATCGAGGGTGATCCGGGAACGGTCGTCGGCCTGTCGATGCCGCTGCTGCGTCGCCTTCTCGCCGAGTTGGGCCTACAGATCACCGACTTGTGGACAAAGGTCGCGCCGGGCGGTCAATCGGTCGAGCCGCTCGGTAACGTCCGGGCATGACCACCAAGTCGATCCCGCTCACCGACGAGCTGCACACGTACCTGGTCGCGCACGGCGCCCCACCCGACGAGATCATCCGGGATCTGGCCGAGGAGACCCGGTCGGTGCTGCCGGACCAAGCGACAATGCAGGTAGCGCCGGAGCAGGCCGCGTTCCTGACCTTCCTGACCAGGCTGCTCGACGTACGGCAGGCGGTCGAGGTCGGCACGTTCACAGGGCTGTCGTCCCTCGCGATCGCCCGGGGTCTGCCCGACGGTGGCCGGTTGACCTGCTTCGACATCTCCGAGGAGTTCACCGGCATTGCCCGGCGTTACTGGGCTCGGGCCGGCGTGCAGGACCGGATCGACCTGCGGATCGGCCCGGCCGCAGACCGGCTGCGGGAGTTGCCGCATGAACGGCACCTGGACTTTGCGTTCATCGACGCGGACAAGACGGGGTACCCGGTCTACTGGGCGGAGTTGGTGCCGCGGATGCGCCCCGGCGGGGTGATCGCTGTGGACAATGTGCTGCGCGGCGGCCGGGTGATCGCCCCGCAGGACGAGAGCGACCGGGCCATCGCCGCGTTCAACGACGAGGTCCTCGCCGACGTACGGGTGGACCCGGTGATGCTTCCGATCGCAGACGGCCTGACCCTCGCCCGGGTGCACTGAGGAAGGCCACCACCACGCGGCAATCGGGGTGCCCCGAACGAACGACAGGGCACCCCGAGAACCTGAGCGTCAGCGGACGCTGCGGGCGAACTGGCGGGCCGCCCAGAAAACACCAAGGGCGGCGAGTACGGCGGTGATGGCAAGGCCCTGCCAGACCTTGTCGCTGCCCAGGTCACCGGCGAACAGCGCCCGGGTGCCGTCGACCGCCCAGGAGAACGGGTTCCAGTCGGCGATGCCCTGCAACCAGCCGGGTGCGAAGGTCAGCGGCAGCAGGATGCCGGAGAGCAGCAGCACGGGCTGTGCCACCGTGTTCATCAGCGGAGCAAGGGCATCCTCGCTCTTGACCTTGAGCGCGACGCCGTACGAGACGGCCGAGGTCATGAGGGCGATCAGGGCGAGCATCAGGTACGCCAGCAGCAGGTCACCGATGAACACCCGCAGGTCGAACAGGAGCGCCAGCAGGGTGATGATGACTGCCTGCACGAGGAGCGAGACCACGTCGCGCAGCGAACGACCGAGCAGCAGGGCGAGCCGGCTGATCGGGGTGACCCGGGAGCGTTCGATGATGCCGGCGCGCAGCTCGGCGATCAGGCCGAAGCCCTGGAACAGGCCGCCGAAGATGGCAAGCAGCACCAGCAGGCCCGGTACGAAGATCTTGTAGGCGGCGGCCTGGGTTGGCGCGTTGAGTGCCGGCTTGAGCAGCGGGGCGAAGAGCAGCAGGTACATCACCGGCTGGAACACGCCGACGAAGACCCAGACCGGGTTGCGCAGCAGGAGTTGGGTCTGCCGCTCGAAGATCAGCCACGTGTCACGGGCGAGTTTCATGAGTCGTCTCTCCGGTGGTCAGGACTCGCGCAGCGAGCGGCCGGTCTTGGTCAGGAAGACGTCGTCCAGGCTGGGTCGGTGCAGCTCGATCGAGCGCAGCTCCAACCCGGCGTGGTCGAGTCGGCGCAGCACCTGCGGGATGACGGTGGCGCCCTCGTCGACGTAGAGACGCAGGCCGCCTTCGTCGGCGGTTTCCAGCTTGTTGACGTACGGCTCGCCGTCGAGCGCCTGAGCGGCCTGCGGTGTGGCGGCCAGGTCGAGACCGACAAGGACCACGTCGCCGGAGATCTCGCGCTTGAGCTCGGCGGGGGTGCCCTCGGCGACGACCTCGCCGTTGTCCATGATCGCGATGCGGTCGCAGAGCGCGTCGGCTTCGTCGAGGTAGTGCGTGGTGATGAAGACGGTCATCCCGTCGGCGCGCAGCCGCCGGATCTCGTCCCACATGTGCGCGCGGCTCTGCGGATCGAGGCCGGTGGTCGGCTCGTCCAGGAAGACGATCTTCGGCTCGTGGATGATGCCGAGCGCGATCTCCACACGCCGTCGCTGGCCGCCGGAGTAGGTCTTGCACTTGCGGTCGGCGTACTCGGTCAGTTGGAAGGCGGCAAGGGCGCGGGCGGCGCGCTGCTGCGCGTCGGCCTTGCTGATGCCGTACATCCGGGCGTGCAGCACCAGCTCCTCGCGGGCTGTGGACTCGTCCCAGGTGCTGCCGCCCTGCGGGACGTAGCCGATCCGGCGGCGCACCTCGGCGGGAGATTTGCGCAGGTCGGCGCCGGCGATTGTGGCGTCGCCGCCGTCGGGCTCGATGAGCGTGGCGAGCATCCGCAGGGTGGTGGTCTTGCCGGCGCCGTTGGGGCCGAGGAAGCCGAAGATCTCGCCCTCGGCGACCTTGAGGTCGACACCGCGTACGGCGTCCACCGTCTTCGTCTCTCGACCCGCGCGGGAGCGGAACGACTTCCGCAGCCCCCTGGTCTCGATCATTTCTGCTCCTGGTCGTTCGGGCCGGTCAGCCGGCTGCCGAGTGGGACCACGCCGGACGGCGCACTCCCCCGCTGTGCCGTCAGCAGGTTAACGCGATATAACTTTTGTAGTCAACGTTGATTATTACGCGTTAGGTGCGGGCCTCTCCTCGCCGTCCCGCCACCCCGGCCAACCATCCGCGTTCTCCAGCTCAGCAGGCAGGTACGACACTCCGGACTCGACACGTTCCGCGATCCGCTCGCACCAGGCGATCTCCGCCTCCGCGCGGGCGGACCAGAGTTCCATCATCCAAGTGACGTGCACCGGCTTGGCGCTGCGAATCCAGTCCGAGTCGAGCGAGGCACGCATCGAGGCGACGTTGGCGCGGAGGAGGTTGGCCCGGTTCCGCAGGGCCGCGGCCGCCTCGGAACGGGGCATCGCCGGCAGGAAGGAGAACGCCGCCGTGAAGGGGTCGGGCGGCTCGCTGAGGTTCCACCAGAGGTTGCGCAGCAACGTCTCGAACTCATCGTCCCCCTTGGGGGTCACCTCGTATGTGGTCCGCGCCGGACGAGCGCCGACCTGCTCGGTCGCGACGGCCTTGAGCAGACCCTCCTCGGTGAGTTTGCGCAGTGCGTGGTAGATCGACCCAGGCTGCACGTTGGCCCACTTGTCCGCGCTCCAGCTGAGCAGCTCACGGCGCACGTCGTAGCCGTGCACGGGCTGCATCCACCGCACCAGACCGAGAATCATCATCCGAGTCGCAGACACTCGATAAGCGTAATAGACAAGTTTGACTACTGCCCTAGGTCAACAGTGCGGCATCCCACACTGAGCGCCCGTTAGGGTTGCCTGCGTGACCGCTAAACTCCCGGTCAGTAACCTGCCGGGAGGAGTCACAAAGGTGCGCAAGGTACTGATTGCCAACCGCGGAGAGATCGCTGTCCGGGTTGTCCGCGCCTGCCGTGACGCCGGCCTGAGCAGTGTCGCGGTGTACGCGGACTCCGACCGCGACGCCCTGCACGCCACTCTGGCCGACGAGGCGTACGCCCTCGGCGGAGACAGCGCCGCCGACACGTACCTGCGCATCGACAAGCTGCTCGACGTCGCCGCACGGGCCGGCGCTGACGCCGTACACCCGGGTTATGGGTTTCTCAGTGAGAACGCCGACTTCGCCCAGGCGGTCATCGACGCCGGGCTCACCTGGATCGGCCCCACCCCGCAGGCGATCCGCGACCTGGGCGACAAGGTCACCGCGCGGCACATCGCGCAGCGGGCGGGCGCTCCGTTGGTGCCTGGCACGCCGGACCCGGTGGCCAGCCCCGACGAGGTGATGGCGTTCGCCGTCGACCATGGCCTGCCGGTCGCCATCAAGGCCGCCTTCGGTGGTGGCGGGCGCGGGCTCAAGGTGGCCCGCACCATGGAGGAGATCCCGCAGCTCTTCGAGTCGGCCACCCGGGAGGCGGTCGCGGCGTTCGGCCGGGGCGAGTGCTTCGTCGAGCGGTACCTGGACAAGCCGCGGCACGTCGAGGCACAGGTCCTCGCGGACCAGCACGGCAACGTGATCGTGGTGGGCACCCGGGACTGCTCGTTGCAGCGACGCCACCAGAAGCTCGTCGAGGAGGCGCCCGCGCCGTTCCTCACCGACGCCCAGCGGGCGCAGATCCACGACAGCGCCAAGTCGATCTGCCGCGAGGCCGGCTACCACGGTGCCGGCACCGTGGAATACCTGGTCGGCGTGGACGGCACGATCTCCTTCCTGGAGGTCAACACCCGGCTCCAGGTCGAGCACCCGGTCACCGAGGAGACCGCAGGCATCGACCTGGTCCGTGAGCAGTTCCGCATCGCCGATGGCGAGAAGCTGCGGATCACCGAGGACCCGGCGCCGCGCGGGCACTCGATCGAGTTCCGGATCAACGGCGAGGACCCGGGCCGCAACTTCCTGCCCGCCCCGGGCACTGTCACCGCGCTGCGCCTGCCCAGCGGCCCAGGGGTGCGTGTCGACACCGGCATCTCGGCCGGCGACGTGATCGGCGGCAACTTCGACTCGCTGCTCGCCAAGGTGATCATCACCGGTGAGACGCGGACCGAGGCGCTGGAGCGTGCCCGCCGCGCGCTTGACGAGATGGTGCTCGACGGGATGGCCACCGCTCTGCCGTTCCACCGGCTCGTGGTGCGCGACGAGGCGTTCACCGCCGAGCCGTTCAGCGTGCACACCCGGTGGATCGAGACCGAGTTCGACAACACCGTGCCGCCGTTCGCCGCCGCCGTCGGCGCCGCCGAGGCGCCGGCCGAACGCGAGACCGTCGTGGTCGAGGTGGGCGGCAAGCGCCTCGAGGTGAGCCTCCCCGCAGGCTTCGGCGGGGGCACGCCCGCAGCCGCGCCCGCAGCCCGCAAGCCGACCCGGCGTGGCGGTGGTGCCAAGGGTGGCGCGGCGGTCGGCGGCGACGCGCTCACCTCGCCCATGCAGGGCACCATCGTCAAGATCGCGGTCGCGGACGGCGACACCGTGGCCGAGGGTGACCTGGTCGTGGTGCTGGAGGCGATGAAGATGGAGCAGCCGTTGCACGCCCACAAGGCGGGCACTGTCAGCGGGCTCAGCGCGGATGTCGGCGCGGTAATCACCGCCGGTGCACCCATCTGCACAATCGCCTGAAGGAAGGGCACCTTATTAACGCCTGGTGCATAAGAAGGGGCCCTTCCTAACGCTTGGCCAGCCGCGAGGAGCGCGTCGCGGGAGTGGTTTGCGGCACCGACGTGGGCGCGGGTGGCCGGGGGCGGGAATGATGGCCGGGTGCGTTTCCTTCACGGCGCGGCCCCCGCGCACGACCTGACCTACACCGACGTCTTCATGGCGCCGGCCCGCTCCGACCTCGGATCCCGGCTCGACGTCGACCTGTCCACCGGCGACGGCACCGGCACCACCATTCCGCTCGTGGTGTCGAACATGACGGCGGTCGCCGGGCGGCGGATGGCCGAGACGGTGGCCCGGCGGGGCGCGATCACCGTGATCCCGCAGGACATCCCGATCGAGGTGGTCGCGAACGTCGTCGCGTGGGTCAAGCAGCGCCACCTGGTCTACGACACGCCAATCACCCTCGGCCCGACCGAGACCGTCGGAGACGCCATCCACCTGCTGCCTAAGCGTGCGCACGGCGCGGTGATCGTTGTCGACGAAGCGGGACGGCCGCTGGGTGTGGTCACCGAGGCGGACACCGTGGGCGTGGACCGGTTCGCCCAACTGCGGCACGTGATGTCCACAGCGCTGCACACCGTCCCGGCGGACGCGGACCCGCGTACCGGCTTCGACCTGCTCTCCGCCGGCCGTCGCCGCCTCGCCCCCGTGGTGGACGCCGACGGCCGCCTGGTCGGGGTGCTCACCAGGCAGGGAGCGCTGCGCGCCACCCTCTACACGCCTGCGGTGGACGCCAAGGGCCGGCTGCGCATCGCCGCGGCGGTCGGGATCAACGGGGACGTCACCGGCAAGGCCCGCGCCCTGCTGGAGGCCGGGGTGGACACGCTTGTCGTGGACACCGCGCACGGCCACCAGGAGCGGATGATCTCGGCGCTGCGGGCGGTCCGGAAGCTGGACCCGGGCGTCCCGGTGGCGGCCGGCAACGTGGTCACCGCCGAGGGGGTACGCGACCTGGTCGAGGCGGGTGCCGACATCATCAAGGTCGGCGTCGGGCCGGGTGCCATGTGTACGACCCGGATGATGACCGGTGTGGGGCGCCCGCAGTTCTCCGCAGTGCTCGACTGCTCGGCGGCGGCCCGGGAGCTGGGTCGGCACGTCTGGGCCGACGGCGGCGTACGGCACCCGCGCGACGTGGCGCTGGCACTCGCGGCCGGCGCGTCGAACGTGATGATCGGCTCGTGGTTCGCCGGCACCTGCGAGTCGCCCGGTGACCTGTACACCGAGGCCGACGGCCGGCGGTACAAGGAGAGCTTCGGGATGGCCTCGGCGCGTGCGGTAAGCGCCCGTACCGCCGACGACAGCGCGTACGACCGGGCCCGCAAGGCTGTGTTCGAGGAGGGCATCTCCTCGGCCCGCATGTATCTGGATCCGGCCCGGCCCGGCGTCGAGGACCTGATCGACGAGATCATCGCCGGGGTGCGCAGCGCCTTCACCTATGCGGGCGCGCGGGACCTGACCCAGTTCCACGAGCGGGCGATCGTCGGCGTGCAGAGCGCCGCCGGCTTCACCGAGGGAATGCCGCTGCCCACGAGCTGGTAGCGCTGCGGCCAGGGTGCCGGGGTGGCCGCCTCCTCAGGCCGGTTGCGAGGCTCCTCGTCGGGACGGGTACGGGGCAGCCGGGCGCAGGCCACCAGGCCGATCAGGAGGAAGCCTACGGCGGCGAAGGCCGCGTACCGGGTGGCGTCGGAGAAGGCGATCCGCGCCTCCTCGGCGATCGGTGCGGTACGCGGGTCGTCGGCAAGGCCCCCGATGGCGGCCCCGGCGCTCTCCTTCACCGCAGTGACCACCTGGTCCCGCTGCGCGGCGTCGAGCCCCGGCTGGTCGGCAAGCCGGTCGCCGAGGATGCTGCCGAGGCTGGCGAACAGGACGGTGCCCAGCACTGCGATGCCGAGCGCCGAGCCGACCTGCCGGGCGGTGCTCTGGACGCCGGAGCCTTGCCCGCTGCGCTGCAACGGCACCTCGGACAGCGACACTCCGGTCAGTTGCGCGGTGGCCATGCCGACGCCGATGCCGTAGACGAAGAGGAAGCCCAGCGGCGCCCACCAGCGGGTGTCGGGCGCGACGACGAGCCCCAGGCCGGCGACCCCTACCAGTTCGGCGGCGACGCCGAGCTGGACGACCCGGGCGGCGCCGAGTCGCTGGGTGAGTCGGGCGCCGATGCCGCTGGCGAGGAAGCTGCCGACGGCGAGCGGCAGGAGCGCCAGGCCGGTGGCGAAGGCGCTGTAGCCGAGCACGTTCTGGTACCACAGCGGCAGCGCGAAGAGCAGCCCGAACTCGCCGAGGCTGACGATGGCGGCGGCGAGCACGCCGTTGCGGAACGACCCGATGCCGAACAGCGACAGGTCGAGCAGGGCGGGCCGGCCGGCGCGGTTGCGGCGGAACTGGTGGCCGAGGAAGACGGCGAGCGCCGCGAGGCCGAGCAGACCGGCCACGGGGACGGGCGAGATTGCGAAGGTCCAGTCCAGCCCGAAGAGGCTGAACGGCTTCTCCCGCTGCCACCAGCCGTAGGTGCGGCCCTCGATGAGGGCGAAGACGACGCCGGTCATGCCGATCACGGAGAGCAGGGCGCCGACGATGTCGACGCCCCGTTCGGCGCGGTCGTCGCGGGACTCGGCGACCAGTGCGAGGGTCGCAACGACGACGGCCAGGCCGACCGGGACGTTGATGCCGAACGCCCAGCGCCACGAGTACTCGGTGGTCAGCCAGCCGCCCAGCAGCGGGCCGAGGGCTGCCGCGCCGCCGATGGTGGAGCCCCAGACGGCGAAGGCGATGCCCCTGTCGCGTCCGGTGAAGTTGGCGTTCAAGAGGGAGAGCGAGGTGGGCAGCATCATCGCGCCACCGACGCCCTGGAGCACCCGGGAGGCGATCAAGGTTTCGCCGGAGCCGGCCAGGGCGGCCAGCACGCTTGCCACCACGAAGACAACAACCCCGGTCACGAACATCCGGCGGCGTCCGGACCGGTCGGCGAAGCGACCGGCGACGAGCAGAAGAGCCGCGAAGACCAGGGTGTACGCCTCCTGGACCCATTGCGCGTCCGTGGAGGTGATGTCGAGGTCCCGGATGATCTGCGGGACGGCGACGTTCACGATCGTCGCGTCCACGATGATCATCGCGACGCCCAGGCTGATCGCGAACAGCCCCCACCAGCGTCCGCGCCCGTTCACAGCCATTTCCCGCTCCTTCTAATAGCTAGATTTTCTAGCTACCCGAGCTGCTAGCTTTTACCCATGGCGCGGCCTCCGTCAACCCCGACAAGCGAGACGGCCCGTGCGCTGCACGAGTTGCTCCGCGCAGCCAGCGACACCCGGGGTGCGCTGGCCCGCAGACTGGGGATCGGCACCACCGACGCGGCGGCCATCGACCACCTGATTTCCAGCACCGAGGCGCTCGGTCCGGTCGAACTGGGCAACCGATTGGGCATCCGCTCGGCATCGGCCACCACAGTGGTCGACCGTCTGGTGCAGGCCGGGCACGTACGCCGCGCGCCACACCCCCACGACAGGCGGCGCATCGCACTGGAGGTAACCGAGCACGCCTACGGCGAGGTGCTTGCGGCGCTGCGACCGATGCTCGTCGGGGTGGACCAGGTCGTGGGCAAGCTGACCCCGGAGCAGGCGGCGGCAACCACCGAGTTCCTGCGTGCGGTCACCGAGGTCATGCAGGAGTACGTCGCCACGGCCCCCGTCGACAAGCCGGCGGGCAGCCCGCAGCCCTGACCCGAAACGCTCGGGCGGTCAGTCGAACAGGCGGCGCAGCACCACGCGGGCCGCGTCGCGAGGCTCGGCAGCGGAGAACGCGAGGCTCGGCACCGGAGAACCAGTGTGGCTATTTCGTTTGGGCCCTGACTATCAGGGAGCTAACCTGCTTGGGTGAAACTCGTGACCCTCCAGGACGCTCCGCTCGGCCGACTGCTCGTGGTCGCCGGGCACCTCGTCGGGCAACGGTGGAACCGCTACCTCGCCGAGGACCACGGCCTCACCCAGGCCGGCATGGTGACGCTGATGACGCTCGCCCGACATGGCGAGCTACCGCACCGGCAGGTGGCCGAGCGGTGTTTCGTCCGCCCGGCCACCCTGACCGGCATCGTGGACACGCTTGCCCGCGACGGTCTGGTCGAGCGGCAACGTGACGACAGCGACAGGCGCAGCGTCCGACTCGCCATCACCCCCGCCGGGCGGGAACGGGTGGCCGCGCTCAGCGCGTTGATGCACTCCGGACGTCCTCTCACCTCCATCGACGCCGACCCGGCGAAGGCCCAGGTGATCCGCGAGTTTCTCATCGAGGTCATCGCCAACGCGGACGATCCGCAGATGACCGCGCACATCACCGGATCGGGGGACCCGGCGTGCTGATCCGACTCCTACGCGATCAACTGGGCACCTACCGACGACCGTTGCTGGCGGTGGTGCTGCTCCAGTTCGTGGGCACCATGGCCTCGCTCTACCTGCCCAGCCTCAACGCGGACATCATCGACCAGGGTGTGGCCCGGGGCGACACCGACTACATCGTGCGCACCGGCGGCTGGATGCTGTTGGTCAGCCTGATCCAGATCGTCTGCTCGATCGCCGCCGTCTACCTGGGCGCACGGATCGCCATGGGCTTCGGCCGGGACGTCCGCGCCAGGCTCTTCGGCCACGTCAACCGCTTCTCCGCCCGCGAGGTGGCCCGGTTCGGCGCGCCGTCGCTGATCACCCGCAACACCAACGACGTGCAGCAGGTGCAGATGCTCGTGCTGATGAGCTGCACAATGCTGGTGGCCGCTCCGATCATGAGCGTCGGCGGCGTGGTGATGGCGCTGCGCGAGGACATCGGGCTCTCCTGGCTGATGCTGGTAAGCGTGCCGGTCCTGGCAATCGTGCTGAGCGCGATCATCCGCCGGATGGTGCCGGGCTTCCGGCTCATGCAGACCCGGATCGACACCGTGAACCGGGTGCTGCGCGAGCAGATCACCGGCATCCGGGTGGTTCGCGCGTTCGTCCGTGAGCCGTACGAGACGGATCGCTTCGCAGTGGCGAACGCCGATCTGACAGCCACCGCGCTGCGTACCGGCCGGCTGATGGCGATGATCTTCCCGGTGGTCATGCTGGTGCTCAACGTCTCCAGCGTGGCCGTGCTGTGGTTCGGCGCGCAGCGGGTGGACGCCAACGCCATCCAGGTCGGCGCGCTCACCGCCTTCCTGCAATACCTGATGCAGATCCTGATGGCCGTCATGATGGCCACGTTCATGATGATGATGGTGCCCCGCGCGGCGGTCTGCGCCGAGCGGATCATCGAGGTGCTGGACACCGACTCGTCGGTGGTCCCCGCCGCCGAGCCGGTCACCGAACTACCCACCCGGGCCGAACTGGAGCTGCGCGACGTGCGCTTCCAGTACCCGGGCGCCGTCGATCCGGTGCTGCGGAACATCTCCTTCCGGGCCACCCCGGGCACCACCACGGCGATCATCGGCAGCACCGGCGCCGGCAAGACGACTCTGCTGTCGCTCATCCCCCGCCTGGTCGACGTCACCGGCGGCGCGGTACTTGTCGACGGCGTGGACGTACGGGAGATGGCACCCGAGGAGCTGTGGCGACGGATCGGCCTGGTGCCACAGCGGCCGTACCTGTTCACCGGCACTGTCGCCAGCAACCTGCGCTACGGCAACCCAGACGCCACCGACGAGGAGCTGTGGGCGGCTCTGGAGATCGCCCAGGCCAGCGAGTTCGTGGCCCAGATGCCCGGCGGCCTGGACGCCCCGATCGCCCAGGGCGGCAGCACCGTCTCCGGTGGGCAGCGGCAACGCCTGGCCATCGCCCGGGCGCTGGTCCGCCAGCCGGAGATCTACCTCTTCGACGACTCGTTCTCCGCGCTCGACCTCGGCACCGACGCGCGTCTGCGGGCAGCCCTGCGCCCGGTCACCGCACAGTCCGCAGTGGTGATCGTGGCCCAGCGGGTCTCCACGATCGTCGACGCCGACCAGATCATCGTTCTTGAGGACGGAGGAGTCGTCGGAGTGGGACGACATGCGGAGTTGGTGCAGACCTGCCCGACGTACGCCGAGATCGTGGCCTCCCAGCAGACGGCGGAGGTGCCGGCATGAGCGAGCGCGACGAGCCGCGGACCTCGGCCGTACCCACGCAGAAGCCGGCCGGCGACGAACGGACGCCGGCAGCCGGCGCGACGCGACCCGGCGGCGATGCGGCTGCGCCGAAGCGGCTGCCGCCGGGCCGCCCGGCCGGCGGCCCACACTGGGCTAGCGCCGGGATGCCCGCCGAGAAGTCGATGAACTTCGGGCCGTCCGCGCGGCGGCTGCTCGGCCGGCTACGCCCGCACCGGCTGCATTTGACCGCGATCATCACGCTCGCTGTGGTGAGTGTCGGGTTCAGTGTGGCCGGGCCGAAGATCCTCGGCCACGCCACCGACCTGATCTTCAACGGGGTGATCGGTCGCAACCTGGAGGCGGGCACCACCACCGAGCAGGCCGTCGCGGCGGCCCGCGCCAGCGGCAACGACAGCTTCGCCGACATGCTGGCCCGGATGAACGTCGTGCCCGGGGTCGGGATCGACTTCAACGCTCTGGGTCGGGTGCTGCTGCTGGCGCTCGGGCTCTACCTGGCAGCGAGCGCGCTGTCGTGGTGGCAGGGCTGGCTGCTCAACGGGGTCGTGCAGCGCACAGTGCTGCGGCTGCGCGCCGAGGTGGAGGAGAAGCTCAACCGGCTGCCGCTGCCCTACTTCGACAGGCAGCCGCGCGGCGAGCTGCTGAGCCGCGTCACGAACGACATCGACAACATCTCCACAAGCCTCCAGCAGACCCTCAGCCAGCTGCTCACCTCGCTGCTGACAGTCGTCGGCGTACTCGGTGTGATGTTCTGGATCTCGCCGCTGCTGGCGCTGGTGGCCCTGGTCGCGGTGCCACTGTCGGTGCTTGTCACCCAGCGCATCGCGAAGCGCTCGCAGAAGCAGTTCATCGCGCAGTGGACGCACACCGGCGAGCTGAACGGCCAGATCGAGGAGGCGTACACCGGTCACGAGCTGGTGAAGGTCTTCGGCCGGCAGCGCGAGGTGGAGGCCGCGTTCCACGCCAAGAACGAGGAGCTGTTCCGGGCAAGCTTCGGCGCCCAGTTCATCTCCGGGATCATCATGCCGTCGATGATGTTCATCGGAAACCTGAGCTACGTGGCGATCGCCGTGGTCGGTGGGCTGCGGGTGGCCTCCGGCACGATGAGCCTCGGCGACGTGCAGGCGTTCATCCAGTACTCCCGGCAGTTCACCCAGCCACTCACGCAGCTCGCCTCGATGGCCAACCTGCTCCAGTCCGGGGTGGCCTCGGCCGAGCGGGTCTTCGCGGTGCTCGACGCCGACGAGCAGAGCCCCGACCCGGTCGAACCGGCCCGGGTCGTCGACCCGCACGGTCGGGTCGAGTTCGAGCACGTCTCCTTCCGGTACGAGCCGGACAAGCCGCTGATCGACGACCTGTCGCTTGTCGCGGAGCCGGGGCACACAGTGGCAATCGTCGGCCCCACCGGTGCCGGAAAGACGACGCTTGTCAACCTGATCATGCGCTTCTACGAGCTGGACGCTGGCCGGATCACCCTGGACGGGGTGGACATCACCACGATGCGCCGCGACGACCTGCGCGGCCGGATCGGCATGGTGCTCCAGGACACCTGGCTCTTCGGCGGCACCATCCGGGACAACATCGCCTACGGCCGGCCGGACGCCACCGAGGAGGAGATCCTCGCCGCGGCGCGGGCCACCTTCGTGGACCGGTTCGTGCGGAGCCTTCCCGACGGCTACGACACGGTCATCGACGAGGAGGGCAGCAACGTCAGCGCTGGCGAGAAGCAGCTCATCACCATCGCGCGGGCTTTCCTCGCCGAACCGTCCCTGCTGATCCTGGACGAGGCGACAAGCTCGGTGGACACCCGCACCGAGGTGCTGCTCCAGAGGGCGATGGCGGCGCTGCGCTCAGACCGGACAAGCTTCGTCATCGCGCACCGGCTCTCCACCATCCGCGACGCCGACCTGATCCTCATGATGGAGAACGGTCGCATCGTCGAGCAGGGCACCCACGAGCAACTGCTCGCCGCCAAGGGCGCGTACCACCGGCTCTACCGATCACAGTTCACCGGAGCGGTGGTCGACGAGGAACCGGCCGCCCAGCCGGCGTCGGTGTAGGGCGGACCGCCATGTCGACGGTCCGCCCCGGGCCCACGAGCCGGTCAGCCCGGCGGCAGCAGGTCGGCCGCGCGGGCGGCGACCTGCCCGTTGATCAGGGCGAGCACGTCGGCGACGGGCATCGGATCCAGGGCACGGCCGCCGCGCAAGCGCAGCGCCAACCGCCCGTCGGCCACCTCCCGAGAGCCCAACACCCCGAGGTACGGGATACGGCGGCGAGCCGCGTCCCGTACCCGGCCGCCCAGCGAGCCGGCCGCGTCGACCTCGACCCGCAGCCCGGCGTCGAGTGCCCGCCGCGCCAGCTCGGTCGCCGCGCCGGCCTGCCCGTCGCCCACCGGCAGCAGCACCAGCTGGACCGGCGCGTACCAGGCCGGGAAGGCGCCCTCGTGCACCTCGATGAGGTACGCGAACAGCCGCTCCATGCTGCCCACGAGGCTGCGGTGCACCATCACCGGGCGACGCCGGCTGCCGTCGGAATCGGTGTACGACAGGTCGAACCGCTCCGGCTTGTCGAAGTCGAGTTGGATGGTGGAGATGGTCGACTCCCGGCCGGCAGCGTCGACGATCTGGATGTCGATCTTCGGACCGTAGAAGGCTGCCTCGCCCGGCGCCTCGACGTACTCCACACCGGCGAGCGCGCCCCGGAGCAGGTCCTCGGCGTGGGCCCACTGCGCGTCGTCGCCGACGTACCTGCCGGCCGGTCCGCGCACCGACAGCCGGAAGCCGGCCGGACGGACGCCGAGCGCGGCGTGCGCGGCGCGGATCAGCCGGAGGATCTCGACGACCTCCGCGCCGACCTGGTCCGGCGCGCAGAAGGTGTGCGCGTCGTTGAGCGAGATGGCGCGGACCCGGGACAGCCCGCCGAGCACACCCGAGCGCTCCGAGCGGTACATGCCGCCCAGCTCGGCGATCCGCAGCGGCAGCTCCCGGTAGGAGCGACCCCGGGCGCGGAAGACAAGCGCGTGGTGCGGGCAGAGCGCGGGCCGCAGCACGACCTCGTCGTCGGCGCTCAGTCGCATCGGGGGGAACATGTCGTCGGCGAAGTAGCCGAGGTGCCCGGAGAGTTCGAACAGTTCGCGTTTGCCAAGCGGCGGCGAGTAGACGTGCTGGTGGCCGGACCGGCGCTCCAACTCACGGACGTACTCCTCGACGGCGTGCCGGGCTGCGGCACCGGCCGGCAACCAGATCGGCAGGCCGGCACCGGCAAGCGGATCGGAGACGAAGAGGTCCAGCTCACGTCCGAGCCTTCGGTGGTCGATCATGTCGCGCTCCTGGATCGGGTACGACCCGAGGGCGACCTGGACTCCGAACGCCGCGCGGCCCTCGGGGGCGGATCGCCCCGGGGCCTTGTCGACTGTGGTTACGTCAGAGCGGCACGCCGGGGACACCCGGCGTCGTGGTCACTCTCACCGCGCTGCGCATGCGGCGACGCTACCGGCCGGGCGGAGAAGGACGCACCCGGTTTTGCGGCAGCCGGAGAGGGGGTGGGCCGCCGGCGCGGGACCCGCCGGCGGCCCGGGGCAGCCCGAGTCGTCAGGAACGGGGGACCCGACGGGCTCGGCCGCGCCGACAACGGTACGCCGACGAGGGCCGATCCGCCGACCGCCTCGGACGCCGTGCGTCAACCCGGGAGTCGTCACCTAAAGATGGTTCAACTCGTTGTATCTGGGTGGCCTGTGGTGTCGACGGTCACGACGGGACGGGGCCGTGCACGGTGACGCCGGGCACGACGTCAGGCTCGACACACACAATCGGCCGCATCCGGCGAGGTGGCAGGCGTGCCCGAACTACTGACTGACGTCGCGTCACCGACGTGGGCGTACCTGGTGCTGCTCGGATTGCTGATCGCCGACGCCTTCGTTCCGGTGATCCCCACCCAGCTCATCATGATCACCAGCGGTGCGCTCACCGTGTACGGCGGCCTCAGCCTGCCGGCAATCATCGCCGTCGGCGCGCTCGGCGTGTTCGTCGGGGACCTGGCCTGCTACCTGCTCGGTCGAAGCGCGCCGGATCGACGGGCACCCCGGCACACCGAGCTGAGCCGCGCCCGCCGGGTGGCCAGCCGGGTCACGCAGGGTCTGCGGCAGCCCGGGCCGATGGTCTTCCTGCTCTGCCGGTTCGTGCCCGGGGGACGCATGGCGGCGTGCTTCTCGGCAGGCCGCAGCCGGTACCCGTACCGGCTGTTCCTGCTCTACGAGGGCGTGGCCGCGCTGGCCTGGGCCACCTACGGCGCGATGGTGGGGCACCTGGGCGGCACGGCACTCACCCAGTCGGCGTGGCGCCTGGCCATCATCGCCGCCGCAGCAGCGGTCGGCTTCGCTGCGGCAGGATGGGCGATGACGCTCATAAACGCCCGTCACGCCCGCACCGCCGCCGCAGCCGCCGCAATCCCCCGCGATCTTGCACTTTGCGCCCCGACGAATGGTGTGAAGCGCGCAGAACGGCGACCTAAGGTGCAAGATCGGCGAGGTTGCCTCTAGGGGTGGTTTCTGGGGGCCATGTCGGTGGCTGTCCCGGATCCGGCTCGGGTGCTCGCGGCGACAGGCTGGGTCATGCCTGGAACCCGGTACACCGGACTGCTGGCCCTCGGCGGGATCGCCCTCGCGGCCCTGCTCACAGTGATCGGTCATCTTGAGGTCGACCACCTCGACCCATGGACGTTGACGATCAGCGACTTCGCCGTCTCCGACCGGGGTGGGGTCATCGACGTCGCAATGGTGGTGCTCGCGCTCGCCAGCGCCGCGCTGCTGTACGGGCTGCGCCGCACCGGCCCGCCCCGCCCGCGCACACGGGCCGGCCGGGCCACCGACTTGCTGCTCGTCGCGTGGGTGGCCGGACTGCTGCTGGCGGCGGTGGTGCCGACAAACGACCCGGGCACTCCCATGACCACCGCCGCCTACCTGCACCGGTACGCCTCGGTGGTCGCCTTCCTGGCGCTGCCGGCCGCCGGTTGGCTGCTCGCCCGCCGGCCCGACGTGGCACCTGCCGCAGGGATCGTGCGCGCCCTGGTCATGCTCAGCCTGGCCCTGGCCGCAGCGATGATCTGGTCCGCCTACCCCGGCGACCGAGTCCTACTGGGCCTGATCGAGCGCCTGCTGATCCTGACCGAAGTAGCTGTGTTAGCGACCCTGGCGGTGCTCCAAACCCGTCCCCTGGTCGATCATGGAGTTGTGGTGCCCCGCAAAAGGGGTGCGCCCGCGTAAACCGGCCACCACAACTCCATGATCGACGAGAGCTGGGGTTACTCCAGCTCGTGGAGCATCAGCTGGCGGGCCGCTTCGGTGATCGAGCCCGACAGGCTTGGGTAGATCGTTATTGTCTGGGCCAGCTCGTTCACTGTCAGGTTGTTCTCCACGGCCAGGGTGATCGGCAGGATCAGCTCGCTGGCCTTCGGCGCGACGACCACACCGCCGATCACCTGCCCGCTCGCCGGCCGGCAGAACAGCTTCACGAAGCCGTCGGACAGGTCGTCCATCTTGGCCCGCGCGTTGCCCGACAACGGCAGCATCACCGGCCGGGCCGGGATCTTGCCCGCGTCGACCTCGTCCTGCGAGACACCCACGGTGGCCAACTCCGGGTCGGTGAAGACGTTCGCCGAGACCGTCCGCAGCCGCAGCGGCCGCACCGCCTCGCCCAGGGCGTGCCACATCGCGATCCGGCCCTGCATGGCGGCGACGCTTGCCAGCAGCAGCACACCGGTGCAGTCACCGGCGGCGTAGATGCCGGGAACGTTCGTCCGGGAAACCCTGTCGACGGTGACGTAGCCACCCCGGCCCAGCTCCACGCCGTACTCGGCCAGGCCCAGGTCGGCGGTGTTCGGGATCGAGCCCACAGCGATCAACGCGTGCGAACCGGTGACCTTGCGGCCGTCGGACAGTTCCACCTCCACCCCGTCGGCGGTACGCCGGACCGCGTCGGCGCGCGAGTTGTTGAGGATTGTCATACCCCGGTTGCGGAACACCCGCTCGATGGCGGACGCCGCGTCGGCGTCCTCGTGCGGCATCACCCGGTCCCGGCTGGACACCAGCGTGACCTGGACCCCCATCGCCAGGTACGCGCTTGCGAACTCGGCGCCGGTCACGCCGGAGCCGACCACGATCAGGTGCTCGGGCAGCTCCGGCAGGTCGTACACCTGGCGCCAGGTCAGGATGCGCTCGCCGTCCGGCACGGCGGTCGGCAGCTGGCGGGGCGTCGAGCCGGTGGCCACCAGCACGGTGGACGCGGCGATCGAGTATTCCTCGCCTCCGTCGGCCGGGGTGATGATGACCATGTGGGTGTGCCCGAGGGCGTCATCGCCCAGCCGGGCGGTGCCGGCCACGAAGGTGACCCCCGCCTTGAGCAGCTTGGCGTGGATGTCGGCGGACTGCGCCAGCGCCAGGCGCTTGACCCGCTCGTGCACGGCCCGCGCGTCGACGGTGACCGCCTCCAGGCCGTCCGAGTGCACCCCGAACTCCTCGGTGTCCCGGTAGCCGGTGACCACCTGCGAGCTGGCGATGAACGTCTTCGACGGCACGCAGTCGGACAGCACGCAGGCCCCGCCCGCGCCGTCGGCCTCCACCACGGTGACATCGGCGTCCAGTTGGGCGGCGACGAGCGCCGCCTCGTACCCGGCCGGCCCACCGCCGATGATCACGATCCGGCTCACAGCGTTAGCCCTTCGTTGATGCTCACAGTGACTTTCTTCTCCCGAACGCACCCGACACGCACAGTCGTATTCTCCCCCACCCGTCCGCCGGGCTATCGTCATCGCCGTGCGTCATCACGCCGCCTACGGCTCAAACCTCGACCCGGCCCGGATGCGGGCCTACTGCCCGCACTCGCCCATGGTGGGCACCGGCTGGCTGGAGGGGTGGCGGCTGACCTTCGCCGGGGAGGACGTCATCGGCTGGGAGGGCGCGGTGAGCACCGTCGTCGAGTCCCCCGGTGACCGGGTGTTCGTGGCGATCTACGACATCCACCCGTATGACGCGGCCCAGCTCGACGAGCTGGAAGGGGTGACGGCCGGCACGTACCGCAAGCTGCACGTCCGGATCTCCACCCTCGACGGTGACGTCACCGCGTGGATCTACGTGTTCGACGGTTACGAGGGCGGGCTGCCGACCGCCTGGTACCTCTCCGAGATCGCGAACGCCGCCGAGAAGGCGGGTGCGCCCGACGACTACGTCACCGAGCTTCGCTCCCGTCCCACCGGCACCGCCTCGGCCTGACCGGGTCCCCCCGCAGCCTCTGAGCGCCTTTCGCACCCGAACAGTCTGCAACCGTCGCCGGCCGGGCTGGTCGGCGGGCCGGTCGAGCGTCGTCAATCACACACCGGCGGCCGGGACGACCCGCTCGTACATGTCGCTCCACCAGGTCTCCCGCAGGCCGACAGAGCGGTAGAGCGACACCGGGGCGGTCGGGTTGGTGAGGTCCACACCCAGGCCGGCGGAGACCCGGCCCTTCTCGGCGTAGCGGGCGAAGGCGCGGCGCAGCAACGCCGCACCCACCCCACGCCGACGGTACGCGGGCAGCACCGACAGGGTCTTCACGAAGCCCTCCTGCTGCTCCAGCCCCTGGTCGGAGGACTGCAGCGCGCCGGCGAGCACCCCGTCCACCTCCGCGACGAACCACTCGTCCCAGGCGGTCACGTCGCCGATGCGGGCCCGCCACCGCTCGTACGACAGTGACTCGTGATCCGGGGTGTCGCCGAAGGAGGTGTCGTGGACCCTGTGGAACTCCCGCAGTTCGGCCTCGTCGTCGGGTCGGACCGGGCGCACTGTCACCCCGGCCGGCGGGGGCGGCTCGGCCGGCAGGTCGGCCAATGGGCGGTTCATCCGGACGTACCGTTTGGCGAGGGTGAAACCGCTCTCGCGCAGAATCCGTTCCCAGTCGCGTTCGGGTGCGAAGACCGCGCACCGGACGGTGAGCGCCGGCAGCCCCCGCTCGGCGGCGCGCTCGGCGACCCGGTCGAGTTGCCGGGCCAGCAGCGGCGCGCGGACGATGCCCGCCTGGGCCGGGTCGACGTAGACCTCCACGAATTCCCGGCCGACCCCTGTCGGATTGTCCACCGTCGCCCAGCCGACCACTGTGCCGTCCGGATCCACCGCCAGCCAGGAGTCGCGGGCCGGGTCGACGTAGGGGGCGGTCAGCGACGCCTCCACATCCTCGGCGTCGAAGTCGGGGTGGCCGATGGCGAAGGTGTCGGCCGCGTGCACGACCGTGAGGATCGCCGGTACGTCGTCGAGGATGGGCCGGCGCATGGTCCAGCCAGCGGGAAGCGTCACGGCAGCACATCCTGACAGCCGATCGTCGACGGTGCCGCCCATTTTTCGCGCTGTCGCGCGCGCCGGGCCCTTTCAGGCGAGGGCTCCCGATCAGATCTTGAGTACGTCCACGTCGTACAACGGTATCGATGCGTCGCGGGTGGCCAGGGTCAGATTCTCGGTGATCGCCTGCGCCACGAGCATGCGGTCGAAGGGATCGCGGTGGTGCGGTGGCAGGCGACCGGCGACGATGGCGTGGGCATGGGTCACCGGCAGTTCACGGAAACCCAGGTCCCTTACCCGCTCGGCGAGATCCGAGGGCCCCGCAAGCTTTCCCGCGCGCTGCTTGATGGTGATCTCCCACAGGCTGACCGGGGAGAGGACGATGTCCGGGTCGTGGCGCAGCCGGTCGAGGAACTCGGCGCCGAGGGTCGGATCGCCGGTGATGGCCCAGAGCGCCACGTGGGTGTCCAGCAGCAGGGTCATGCGCCGATGCCGAAGTCCGCAGCGATCTCGGCGTTCGTCTCGTCGGAATCCCAGTCGCCCGTGAGGTCGAGTTGCCCGGCGAGGGAGCCGACTGCCGTGCGGTTGACCCGCCGCACCAGCGGCACGACCTTCGCCACCGGGGTGCCCGCCCGGTCGATGATGATCTCCTCGCCGCGTTCCACCCGTTCGATGATGCGCGACAGATGGGTCTTGGCCTCATGCATGTTGTAGTGCACGGCCTCGCTCGACATGACTTCCTCTCCTCGGTTAGCTAAGACCCTAGTCTAGTCCGCTCCGCCCGGATGCGCGTAGTTCATTGAGCTGCCTGCGGCTCGGCCCGCTCAGGCGAGGGTGGAGCGGGTGTGGTGCAGCAACTCCACAAATTCTGCGCCGTCGCGGGGGCCGAGTGCCTCGAACGCATGCGCTGCCAACCGGTTCGTCACCGCCTCCGCCCAGAGGCGTCGACGCACAAGCGGCCCGATCGGCGGGTACGGCGGTGGCCAGCCGCACGCCACCGCGCCGGCCTCCCCC
Source organism: Micromonospora sp. DT41 (assembly GCF_049841715.1). NCBI lineage: Bacteria > Bacillati > Actinomycetota > Actinomycetes > Micromonosporales > Micromonosporaceae > Micromonospora > Micromonospora sp. DT41. Next base: position 446,554 of record NZ_JBNCKU010000001.1, read on the forward strand.
TCCGGCCCGGCCAGCACCGCCTCCAGCGGCGTCATGCCGGCCGCGCGCACCGCCAGCAGGTACGCGCCGGTGAAGTGTTCGCGGAGCACTCGCAGCCCGGCCGCGCTCCGGGCTCCCGGGGAGAGGTCCGGCAGCGGCATGGCCCGCCAGGCGGCGAAGAGCGGCATTCCGCTGGCGTTCGCGGCAACGACCGCCTGCTCGACGAGCCCGGCCAGCCGCTCGGCCCCCGGCAGCGCGCCCAGCCGCTCCGCCCCCCACCGGCAGCACTCGGCGAGGCTGGCGGCGGCCACGTCGGCCGGCGGGAGGACCCGGGCTGCGGCGTCCCACCCGTCGGCGACCGCGTCCGGGGCGACGAAGCCGATGGCCGCGGCCGCTGTCTCCGCGCGTACGTCGCCGAGCGCTCCGGCCCGGCCGCTGATGTAGAACGCCCAGCCGGAGATGCCGAGCAGTCGGGCCCGGCGCAGCGTGCTCGGGCATCTGCTGAACGCGTCACCGAGATCGAGAACGACGGGTTTGCTGGCGGCGGCGAGCTGCTCCGGCGTCATCCGGGCACCCCCCGGAGGCGGCTCGGCACGCCCACGGCGGCCCCGGCCGGAGCGTGACGGCCCCGTTCCTCGTCGTCCATCGATGCTCAGTCTGCCGCGCCACCGCCCGCGTCCGCATCCCCCTCTTCGGCCACCAGCGCCTCGACGGCGGCCTCGACCTCACCCGCGCGTCGGCGGGCCACTGTCACGGCCCGCTCAGCCGCCCGCCGAGCCAGCCGGGCCCTGCTGAGATCCTGCTCCGCGACGGCCCGCCGCCGCTCCAGCTCGGCCAACTCGGTCTCGATCCCGTCGAGGACGGCGACGCCGTCCTGCTCCTGCCCGGTCGCCTCGGCCAGCTCGGCCTCGGCCTGCTGCTGGTCGGCGTGGGCGCGGTCCAGCTCCCGGTCCAGTGCGCGACGTCGGCGTGCCCGCTCGGCCTGGGCCGCCCGCTGCGCCGCGCGTTCGGCCTGCGCGGCACGTTCCCGGGCCGGGTCGGCGCGAGGGCCCGCGGCGCGTGTGCGCTGAGCGGCGGGGCGAGTTTCCGGCTCCGGCTCGTCGTCGTCGCCGGTGACCAGCCGCAGCTGCGGTCGGGGCACCTCGCCGAAGCCTGCGTAGTGAGCCGACCGGAGCAGCCGCCCGGCCCGGACCTGCTCGGCGACCTCGCTGTCGGAGAGCGCCGCGTTCAGTGTCGCCTCCACCTCGCCCAGCGGCAGCCGGCTGGCCGGCGGCGCCTCCGGCTCGGCCGCGGCGAGCTTGCGAACCTCGGCGACAAGCGCGCCGACGACCGCCCGGCGCTGGGCCGACAGCTCCCGCAGCCGGGGCCCGCGCAGCTCCCGCTGCGCTACCCGCAACGAGTCGGCGAGCTGGACCAGGTCGGCGACAAGTTCGGGACGGTGGATGGCGAGCAGGTTCACCAGCCACGCGGCGACTGTGGGGCGGCGGAGCCGGGCCAGTTGGCGGGCTGTGCCCGGGTCGCCGGCCTGCCGCGCCTCGGCCACGGCGGCGTCCCGGGCGGCCACGAACCGGTCCGGTGGGGTGCGGTAGAGCTGCTGCACCAGCTCCGAGGGCGGGCCGGGCATCGTGTCAGACGTCCACCCGGCTACCGGGCTCCAGACGCTGGTACTCGGTGCCGGAAAGGGCCGTGTACTGCCGGTCGAGCACAGTCAGCCCGTTGTCGTTGAGCAGGGCGTCGTGCAGGGCGTACGCGCGGCGCGGGGCGACCGCCCGGATGAAGTCGACGACCTCGGAGAACTTCGACCAGGGGGCGTGGATCGGCGCGAACAGCGTGTCGACAGGTGTCTCCTCCGGCACCACGAGGGAGTCGCCGGGGTGGTAGACGACGTCGTTGATCAGGTAGCCGATGTTGTCGATCACCGGGATGTCCGGATGGATCACCGCGTGCCGCCCGCCGTACGCGCGGATCGGGACCCCGGCGGCGGTGAACGATTCACCGGGAGCGACAGCGCTCAGCGCCTCGGCGGCGTCGCCAAGAGTGCCGGCGAGAGAGGCAGGCCCGTGGATCGTCACCGGCCGCCTGTCGAGGTGCGGACGCAGTGCCGCAAGGTCGAGATGGTCCGGGTGTTCGTGGGTGATCAGCACCGCGTCCGCACCGTCCAACGCCTGGGGGTCGCTGAACATCCCAGGGTCCACAACGAGCACTCCCCCGTCGTGTTCCACCCGGAGGCAGGAGTGCGCGTATTTGGTGAGCCGCATCGTGACTCCTCGACTATCGAATCGTGATGTCCTCAGCGCAGTCTGCCGGAACCAGCCGGCGGGCGCGCCACGTCCGAGGTATCGCCACACCGGCTGACAACGATGGGAGCGGGGATGGACGGACGGGCAGGACGGCGTCGCGGCGCACTACTGGCGGCGACAGCACTCACGGCGACACTGGCGATGGTGGGATGCGGTGCCGGCGACAGCGGCGCGCGGGACTCGGCCGCCTCGGCGCCCGAGCGGGCCGTCACGGAGGGCGGCGCGGCGGACAAGAACGGCGGCGCCGACGCGCAGGGGGCTGCCGGGGCCGGTGCTCCGGACCTACGTGTCGACCAGCGGGCGATCGTCTACACCGGAGCGATGCGGGTGCAGGTGACCGATGTGGACGCGGCGGCCCGCGAGGTCAACGCCGTCGTCAGCCGTGCCGGCGGCTTCATCGGCGGGGACGTACGGCGCAGCGCCGACGCGGACGCCGAGGCGGAGCTGCAGCTACGGGTGCCTGCGGCGAAGTTCTCCGGTGTGGTGGAGGAGATTGCGAAGCTCGGCCGGCAGCAGAGCCGGGACATCAACACCCAGGACGTCACCGAGGAGACGGTCGACCTGGAGGCCCGGATCATCAGTCAGCGGGCGCGTGTGGACAGCGCACGCCGGCTGCTCGCCCGGGCCACCTCGATCACCGACCTGGTGTCGCTGGAGAACGAGTTGGGCCGCCGGGAGGCGGACCTGGCCTCGCTGGAGGCCAAGAAGCGGCGGCTGGCCGACCTGACGGCCCTCTCCACGATCACCGTCTCGCTTGCCGGGCCGGCGGCGAAGACCAGCGACGAGGAGAACGAAACGGGCTTCGTGGTCGGGCTGAGGGGCGGCTGGAAGGCGTTCGTCGCCTCGATGACAGTCCTGGTCACCGTGCTGGGGGCGTTGCTGCCGTGGCTGGTGGCGTTCGGCGTACCGGTGATGGTGTTGCTGCTGGTGCTGCGTAGGCGGCGGAAGACCCCGGCGCTCACCGCACCGGTCAGCGGGCCGCCGCCAGTGCCCGCAGCGCGGTCTGCACCATGACGCGTACGCCGGCCGGGATGGCCCGCTCGTCCACGTCGAAGGACGCGCGGTGCAGGTCGACGTTGGGGCCGGAACGGCCCACGCCGAGGCGGGCGAGGGCGCCGGGGACGTACTCCAGATACCAGGAGAAGTCCTCGCCGCCCATGCTCTGCGGGGTTTCGGCGACGCCGTCCGGGCCGAGCGCGGCGGTGGTGGCGGCGGTAAGCACCTGGATGGCCCGGGAGTCGTTGCTCACCGGCGGCCGACCGCGCAGGTATTCCAGGTCGACAGTGGCGCCGGTCGGGGCGATCACGTCCCGCACCACCTGAGCCACTATCTTGGGCGCCTGCTCCCAGGTGTCCCGGTCCATCACCCGCAGGGTGCCCGAGGCGGACGCCTCGGAGGGGATGACGTTGTAACGGGTGCCGGCCGACGCGTGGCCGAAGACCAACAGCAGCCCGCTGTTTGCCGGCACCCGGCGACTGACCAGGGCGGGCACCTCGGTGATCAGGCGGCCGAGCGCGTCGACCAGGTCGACGGTCAGGTGCGGGCGGGCGGTGTGCCCTCCAGGCCCGGTGAGCCGGACGGTGACGTTGTCGGCCGCTGCGGTGATCGGGCCGACGCGCAGGCCGATCTGGCCCACCGGCAGGTTCGGGTCGCAGTGCAGCGCGAAGATCTGCACGACGTCGTCCAGACCGTCGGCCTCGATGACCTCGAGGGAGCCGCACGGCAGGATCTCCTCCGCGGGCTGGAAGATGAGCCGGACCCGGCCGTCCAGCTCGCCGAGGTCGGCGAGTTGGGCCAGCAGCATGCCGACGCCGAGCATGATCGTGGTGTGGACGTCGTGGCCGCAGGCGTGGCAGACGCCCTCCACGGTGGAGCGGTAGGGCACGTCCTTGGTGTCGTCGAGCGGCAGGGCGTCGATGTCGGCGCGCAGCGCGACGACCGGCCCGTCCGGGCGGCCGTTGATGTCGCAGATCACCCCGTTGCCCTTGGGCAGCAGCCGAGGTTGCAGGCCGGCCAGGGACAGCTCCCGCGCGATCAGGGCGGCCGTCTCGAACTCCGTGCCGGAGAGCTCGGGGTGCGAGTGGATGTGACGGCGCGTAGCGATCAGCCCGGGTACCCGGAGCGCGAGGAGGTGGTCCAGGTCGCGGGGCAGCGGCTGGGAACCGGGCGGCGCGTCCGTCCAGGACGACGCCAGCTGGCCACCTGTGGGCAGCGTCAACGCACTCGTCACGTCGAATTCTCGATTACTGGAGATGGATGGATCATCGGGGACAGCAGACAGCCTAGACCTCCGACGGTGACGCTGCGCAACCTCGTTACGGTAATGATCAGAGCGCGCAGCGTCACGTATGCCCTGCTGAGAACGCTCGGAGATGTGCGAGACAGCAGGTAGATCACTGTCGAACGCTGTCATCCGCCCCCCTCACCTCCTACAACGCGTAATCAAAACCGGCGACGCCGAGAGGGGATCCCACTCGCACGCCCTTGCCGCGAATTGTCGCATTAGTCGGGGTGATGAACTGACACTCCGACAATTAACCGACCACACTCCGCAACGACCGAATAAGGACGCTCACATGCGTTGGCAAACCGTGACCGCACACCATGTGCGTCACGGTGCACCCGGTCGGCGTACCCCCGAAGCCGCTGCGGCACACCCCGAGGGCGATCGGAGTCGGTCAGAACCTGTCGCTGGGCCGGTACAGCCCCCACACCTCGCGCAGCGTTCCGCAGACCTCGCCCACCGTGGCCCGGGCCCGCAGCGCCTCCTTCATCGGGTAGAGCACGTTGTCGGACCCCTCGGCGGCGGCCCGCAGCTCGGCGAGGGCACGCGTCACCGCGTCGGCGTCCCGCTCGGCGCGCAACCGGGCCAGCCGGTCGGCCTGCGCCGCCTCGATCGCCGGGTCGACCCGCAGCGGCTCGTACGGCTCCTCCTCGTCCACCGTGAACCGGTTGAGCCCCACCACCACGCGCTCGCCGGAATCGATCTCCTGGGCGATCCGGTACGCGGACTGCTCGATCTCCCGTTTCTGGAACCCGGCCTCGATGGCGTCCACTGCCGAGCCGTGGTCGGCGACCCGCTCCATCAACTCGACGGCGGCGGCCTCGATCTCGGCAGTCATCGCCTCCACCACGTACGAGCCGGCGAACGGGTCGACGGTTGCCGTCAGGTCCGTCTCGTACGCCAGCACCTGCTGAGTGCGCAGCGCGAGCCGGGCGGCCTTCTCGGTGGGCAGCGCGATGGCCTCGTCGAAGCTGTTCGTGTGCAGCGACTGGGTGCCGCCGAGCACCGCGGCCAACCCCTGCACCGCCACCCGGACCAGGTTCACCTCCGGCTGCTGGGCGGTGAGCTGCACGCCCGCGGTCTGCGTGTGGAAGCGCAGCATCATCGACTTCGGATCCTTGGCGCCGAAGTCGTCACGCATCAGCCGGGCCCAGATCCGGCGGGCGGCGCGGAACTTCGCCACCTCCTCCAGCAGCGTCGTACGGGCCACGAAGAAGAACGACAGCCGGGGCGCGAAATCGTCGACGGCGAGCCCCGCGGCCAGCGCCGCCCGCACGTACTCCACGCCGTTGGCAAGGGTGAAGGCGATCTCCTGCGCGGGAGTGGCACCGGCTTCGGCCATGTGGTAGCCGGAGATGGAGATCGTGTTCCACTTCGGCACCTCCTTGCGGCAGTACGCGAACGTGTCGGCCACCAGGCGCAGCGACGGCTTCGGCGGGAAGATGTACGTCCCCCGGGCGATGTACTCCTTGAGGATGTCGTTCTGGATGGTGCCGTTGAGGGCGGTGCCCGGCACCCCGTTCTCCTCGGCGACGAGCTGGTAGAGCAGCAGCAGCACCGAGCCGGGCGCGTTGATGGTCATCGAGGTGGAGACCTTGTCCAGCGGGATGTCGGCGAAGAGCAGCCGCATGTCCTCGATGGAGTCGATTGCCACGCCGACCTTGCCGACCTCGCCGTGCGCGATGGGGTCGTCCGAGTCGTAGCCCATCTGCGTGGGCAGGTCGAAGGCGACGGAGAGGCCCATCGTGCCGGCCCGCAACAGTTGGTGGTAGCGCGCGTTGGACTCGGTGGCGGTGCCGAAGCCGGCATACTGGCGCATGGTCCACGGACGGGAGGTGTACATCGTGGGGTAGACCCCCCGTGTGTACGGGAACTCGCCCGGGCCTCCCAGCCGGGAGTCCAGGTCCTCCGGGAGGTCGGCCGCCGTGTAGACGGCGTTGATCGGAAACCCGGACTCGCTTGGCCGCCATTCGCTCATCTCCGGATGGTATGGCGCGTCGGCGTCCCACCGGGTGAGGGATACCGCACAGTGCGTCTTCACCTGTCGACGGGAGGTGAACGGGCGGGCACGATCTGTCGACTTCACCAAACGTCCGCCGCGTCGGCTTTCGCATCGGGCGTCGGAACCAGCAAGATAGGGGGGTTGTGTCCCAGCCCCCCTCGATTTCCCCCGGTGGCTTTTCTGTGACTCAGATCCCGACGTGGAGCGGCGGACAGGTAAGTCCCGCCAGCGGACGAGCGGCGCCCGGCACCACCATCGGTGACCGGTACTCGCTGCGGTCCGCGGTGGGCAACGGCGGCATGGGCACGGTGTGGCGCGCCACAGACACCCTGCTGCGCCGCGATGTGGCGGTGAAGGAGGTGGTCCTTCCCCCGGGCCTTGCCCCCAGCGACCGCGACGCCATGTACGAACGCACCCTGCGCGAGGCCCGCGCCGCCGCCGCCATCCAGCACCCCGCCGTGGTGCAGGTGTACGACGTGGTCACCGAGGCCGGTCGCCCGTGGATCGTGATGGAGCTGCTGGACGCCCGCAGCCTCGCCGACATGGTCATCGAGGACGGGCCGGTTGCACCCCGCGCGGTCGCCAAGATCGGCATCGCGCTGCTCGGCGCGTTGGAGGTCGCACACGCCATCGGTGTGCTGCACCGCGACGTCAAGCCCGCCAACGTGCTGATCTGCACCGACGGGCGCTGTGTGCTCACCGACTTCGGTGTGGCCCGGATGCCCACCGACGTGCAGCTCACCACCCCCGGCATGGTGCTCGGCTCGCCGCACTTCATCTCGCCAGAGCGGGCCATGGGTCAGGAGTTCGGCCCGCCGAGCGACCTGTTCTCGCTGGGCGTGACGCTCTACACCGCCGTCGAGGGGCGTCCCCCGTTCGACAAGGGCGACCCGATCGAGACCATGCACGCAGTTGTCGAGGACCCGCCGGCTCCGCCGCAGCGCAGCGGCCCGCTGACCCGGGTGCTGATGGGTCTCCTGGAGAAGGACCCGGCCCGGCGGCTGGACGTGCACACCTCCCGGGCGATGCTGCGCGAGCTGCTCGCCGGCCCGCTGGGCAGCACCGCCACCGCCGTGCACTCGGTCACCGACCCGTACGCGGTCGTTCCGGTGCAGCAGCGCCCCGCGCCGATCGCACTGCCCGCCGCGCAGGAGTCGAAGCCGGACAACCAGATCGGTGGCCGGGCCATGCTCGCCCCGAACGAGTCGCTTACCGACCGGCTGGCCTCGCTGCGCAAGGGCGAACGCCCCCAGGGGGCCCCTGCCTCCGCCGCCGCCGGGCTCGACGAGACGAGCGCCGACGCGCTCGCCGGCCCACTGCACACACCCACCGGCGCGATGCCCTCCACGGGCCGTCCCGCAGTTGGACGCACCTACGGCGGCAACGCCGACGCCACCCAGCGGGTGGACGCGGGAGCACACCCGGACGCCACCCAGCGGGTCACCTACGGCAGCCGAGCCGATGCCACCCAGCAGGTCCCGTACGGCGGGTCGGAGGCCACCCAGCGCGTCGGTGGCACCTACGGCGGCGGCAACCAGTGGTCGGTGCCCGGCACCGGTCAGCCGTGGACGACGCCGTCCACCGCGCCGGGCGGCGGCGCTCTCGACAAGGTCCGCGCCACCGGAGGTCAACTGGTCGGCACCGTCAAGGGCTGGCCGCGCAAGGTGCAGCTCGCCGCGGCCGGCGGGTTGGCACTGGCGCTGCTGCTCAGCGTGCTGGTGTTCTCCGGTGGCGACGACCCCGCACCGACCACCCCGCAGGCGCAGCCCAGCCCGTCGGCGGCGGCCGGGCCCGGCCTCGAGATGCAGGAGCACGTCGCGCGGGGCATCCAGGTCATGGTGCCCAAGGGCTGGAAGAAGGCCACCGGCGGCTCGTACACCGACTACATCGACCCGGAGGACAGCGGCCGCAAGGTGCGGATCATCACCGAGAAGTGGTCCAGCAGCTCGACCCGGTGGGCCGAGACGGCCGAGAACGGCCTCAAGACCAGGAGCACCTCCTGCGTCAAGCCGTACAACCAGATCGCCTCCACCGAGACCGAGCTGGCAAGCAAGCCGGCCGCCGAGTTCGAATACACCTGCGGTGAGGGCGACGCCATGCGGCACGGCATCTGGCGAGGCGTCGCACAGGACGGCAAGGCGTACTCGTTCTACCTCACCTCGACCGACACCAAGTTCGCCGAGAGCAAGCCGATCTTCGACGAGATGGTGCGGACGTTCCAGCTCACCGGCGACGGCTGAGCCGAGGGAACCGACAGCGTTGATCCGCCGCCGTGCTATCAAGGGGCATGGCGGCGGACACCCCTGACATCGACGACATTCGCGAGCAAGCTCGGCGCTGGCTGGCCGACGACCCCGACCCGGCCACCCGGGACGAGCTGACGGCGGTGATCGACAGGCTGCCGACGAGCGCCCCCGAGTTGGCCGACCGGTTCGCCGGCCCGCTGACCTTCGGCACCGCGGGTCTGCGCGGCCCGCTCCGGGCCGGCCCGAACGGCATGAACCTCGCAGTGGTCACCCAGGCCGCCGCCGGGCTGGTCGGCTGGCTCGCCGCCCAGGGCGGCACCGGCCCCCTGGTGATCGGGTACGACGCCCGGCACGGTTCCCGGCAGTTCGCCGAGCGCACCGCGCAGGTGGCCACCGGCGCCGGCCGGCCGGCGCTGCTGCTGCCCCGACCGCTGCCCACCCCCGTGCTCGCGTACGCGGTGCGCCAGCTCGGCGCGGTGGCCGGCGTGATGGTCACCGCCAGCCACAACCCGCCGCAGGACAACGGCTACAAGGTCTACCTGGGCGCGGAGCTGGGTGGTGAGCTGGGTGCCGGAGCGCAGATCGTGCCGCCGGCAGACGCCGGCATCGAGGCCGCCATCCGAGCTGTCGGCCCCCTCATCGAGGTGCCGCTGGGCCGGGCCGGCGAGGTCCTCGGCGACGACCTGGTCGCCTCGTACGTCGAGAGCGCCACAGCGGTCATCGACCCGGACGGGCCACGGGACCTGTCGGTGGCGTACACCCCTCTGCACGGTGTGGGTGCCGCGGTGCTCACTGCGGCGTTCGTCAGGGCCGGTTTCCCGGTCCCCGGTGTGGTGCCCGACCAGGCCGAACCCGACCCGGAGTTCCCCACAGTGTCGTTTCCCAACCCGGAGGAGCCGGGTGCGGTGGACCGGCTGATCGCGCTTGCCGACTCGACAGGCGCGGACCTCGCCATCGCCAACGACCCGGACGCGGACCGCTGCGCTGTGGTGATCCGTGACGGCGGGCAGGGCTGGCGGATGCTGCGCGGCGACGAGGTGGGCGTGCTGCTCGCCGACCACCTGATGCGACGCGGCGTGACAGGGCTCTACGCCACCACGATCGTGTCGTCGTCGCTGCTGCGGGCGATGTGCGCGGCCCGTGGCCTGCCCTACGACGAGACCCTTACCGGTTTCAAGTGGATCGTCCGGGCCGGCGGCGGAAGCGCGCCACTTGTCTTCGGCTACGAGGAGGCGCTGGGCTACTGCGTCGCCCCCGAGCACGTCCGGGACAAGGACGGCATCACCGCCGCACTGACGGTCGCCGAGCTGGCCGCCGGCCTCAAGGCGCAGGGTCGTACGCTTGCCGACCGGCTGGACGAGTTGGCCGCCGAGTTCGGCGTGCACCACACCGACCAGCTCTCCGTCCGGGTGGACGACCTGCGGGTGATCGCCGACGCGATGGCCCGGATTCGGGCAGCCACCCCCACCGTTCTGCTCGGGCAGCAGATCGACAGCGTCCGGGACCTGCTTCCGGAGTCGGACGTGGTGATCCTGCGCACCGGGACCGCGCGGGTGGTGATCCGCCCCTCCGGGACCGAGCCGAAGCTCAAGGCGTACCTGGAGGTGGTGGAGCCGGTCGCGGACGGCGACGTCGCCGCCGCACGTGCCCGCGCCGGCGCGGCGATCGCGCAACTTCGCGCCGAGGTCGCAGCCGCCCTCGGCCTCTAGCGCGCAAGGAAGGGCCCCTTATTAACGCCTGGTGCATAAAAAGGGGCCCTTCCTAACGCGCGTCAGCGGCGCGGGCCGAGCGCCTGGTCGACGGCCCTCCCCAGGGCGGCCACGACCAGGCCCACCGACGGGCGGACCACCGAGTCGTCGATGCTCACCTCGCCGGAGAAGCCGGCGCCCGTGGCGATCTCCTCCAGCCGCCGGCGGGCGTCGGCGGCGTCGTCGCCGCTCATGCCGAGCGCCGACTCCATCCGCAGCACCACGACCAAGGTGGCAAGTGCGGCGGTCCGCTCGTCCGGTGCCACCGAGCCGGTAAGCGCCTCGGTCAGCCGATGCCGGGTGTCGGCCTCGACGGAGGCGTCCACCACGGGGTAGCGGTGCACGTGGATGAAACCCAGCTCGGTCTCGTCGACGTCCCGCACCACGCCCTGCCGGCACAGGTCACCGAGGATCTTGTCGCGCAGGCCGTGCCGCAGACGCTGCACCCAGGAGGCCGGGGTGTGCGGGGTGTCGGCGGCGATCCGGCCCAGCACCTCGTCGGCGACCGGCTCGCCGGTAGGCGTCGGGTTGATCACCGTGAGCGCCCCGTCGGCGTACGCGAGCCGGCCCGCCAGGGCCAACTCGATGAGAACCGCAGCGGCCATGCCCAGGTCCAGGCTGATCCGCGGCATCGTCGCCTTGCCAGTCGTGTCGTCGTAGGCGAGTAGCAGCAACTCCTCGGCGAGCGCAACACCTGTCATGGCCGCACACGCTAGCGGGTTCGCGCACCACCGCGCGCGAACCCGCCGGCACCCACCACCGACCGGGTGGCGCGTCAGAACCGGGGCATGCCGCCGAACTGGCGGTCACCGGCGTCGCCGAGCCCGGGGACGATGAACATGCTGTCGTTGAGCCCCTCGTCGATCGAGGCCGTGACCAGGCGCAACGGCAGGCCGGAGCGTTCCAGCCGCTCGATACCGAGCGGCGCGGCGAGCACGCAGAGCACTGTGATGTCCGTGCACCCGCGGTCGGCCAGCAGCCGGCAGCAGTGCTCCAGCGAGCCGCCGGTGGCGAGCATCGGGTCGAGCACCAGCACCGGCAGGCCGGCCAGCTCCCGGGGCAGCGACTCCATGTAGGCGCGCGGCTCGTAGGTTTCCTCGTCGCGGGCCAGGCCGACGAAGCCCATCGACGACTCCGGCAGCAGGCCGAGCGCGGCGTCCGCCATGCCCAGGCCGGCGCGCAGCACCGGCACCAGCAGCGGCGGGTTCGCCAGCCGGGTGCCGACGGTGCCGGTGACCGGCGTCTGCACCGGGTACTGCTCGACGGGGAAGGAGCGCGCCGCCTCGTACACCAGCATGGTGGTCAGTTCGTGCAGCGCCGCCCGGAACGTCGAGGAATCGGTGCGCGCGTCCCGCATGGCGGTCAGCCGGGACTGGGCCAGCGGGTGGTCAATGACGTGTACGTCCACGATCGCTCAACCTACCGGGCGGGCCGCGGCGGTGGTGCGGGTGCTGTCGGACCAGCGACGCCGCTCACCCGGGCCACCCAGGCGACTTGCGTGAGCAAGATCACAGGCTCGTTCCGTGCGTAGACTCCGAGACATGACGGCGACAACGACGTCGGCCCGGTCGGACCTCTCCGAGCTGGGACGATCCGAGACCGCTCTGCGGACCTTCCTGCACGGCCTCCCCGGCGTGGATCAGGTCGGCGCGGAGCAGCGGGCGGCGCAGCTCGGCACCCGCTCCATCAAGACCACCGCCAAGGCGCAGGCCATCGACCTGGCGATCCGCATGGTCGACCTGACCACCCTGGAAGGGGCGGACACCCCCGGCAAGGTCCGCGCGCTGGCCGCGAAGGCACTTCGCCCCGACCCGGCCGACCCGTCCTGCCCGCACGTCGGCGCCGTCTGCGTCTACCCGGCAATGGTCCCGTACGTCGCCGAGGTGCTGCGCGGCTCAGGTGTCCACCTGGCCAGCGTGGCGACCGCCTTCCCGTCGGGCCAGGCGCCGCTGGAGGTCAAGCTCGCCGACACCAGGGCCGCCGTCGCGGCCGGCGCCGACGAGATCGACATGGTGATCAACAGGGGCGCGTTCCTGGCCGGGCGCTACAAGGAGGTCTACGACGAGATCGTGGCCACCAAGGGAGCCTGCGGGGACGCCCACCTCAAGGTGATCCTGGAGACCGGCGAGCTTGCCACCTACGACAATGTGCGCCGCGCGTCCTGGCTGGCCATGCTGGCCGGCGGCGACTTCATCAAGACGTCGACCGGGAAGGTCCCGGTCGCTGCGACGCTGCCGGTGACCCTTGTGATGCTTGAGGCCGTCCGCGACTTCCGCGCGGCCACCGGGCGGCAGGTCGGCGTGAAGCCGGCCGGCGGCATCAAGACCACCAAGGACGCGATCAAGTACCTGGTGATGGTCAACGAGACCGTCGGCGCGGACTGGCTCGACCCCGACTGGTTCCGCTTCGGCGCCTCCAGCCTGCTCAACGACCTGCTGATGCAGCGCACCAAGCTGACGACCGGCACCTACTCCGGTCCCGACTACTTCACCCTGGACTGAGAGCCGATGTTCGAATACGCACCCGCCCCCGAGTCCCGCTCGGTGGTGGACCTCAAAAACGCCTATGGGCTGTATATCGGTGGGGAGTTCGTCGACCCGACCGACGGCGGCAGCTTCAAGTCGATCAACCCCGCCTCCGAGGAGGTGCTTGCCGAGATCGCCGAGGCCGGCGCACAGGACGTGGACCGTGCGGTACGCGCCGCGCGCACGGCGTACGACAAGGTCTGGGGTCCCATGCCGGGCCGGGACCGGGCCAAGTACCTGTACCGGATCGCCCGGCTCATCCAGGAACGCTCCCGCGAGCTGGCCGTGTTGGAGTCACTGGACAACGGCAAGCCGATCCGGGAGTCCCGCGACGTCGACCTGCCGCTTGTCGCCGCGCACTTCTTCTACTACGCGGGCTGGGCCGACAAGCTTCCGTACGCGGGGTTCGGCGCGAACCCGCAGCCGGTCGGGGTCGCCGCGCAGGTCATCCCGTGGAACTTTCCGCTGCTCATGCTGGCCTGGAAGATCGCCCCGGCGCTCGCGGCGGGCAACACAGTGGTGCTGAAGCCGGCCGAGACCACCCCGCTGACCGCGCTGCTGTTCGCCGAGATCTGCCAGCAGGCCGACCTGCCGGCCGGTGTGGTCAACATCGTCACCGGCGCCGGCGACACCGGCCGTGCGCTCGTCGAGCACCCCGGCGTCGACAAGGTCGCCTTCACCGGCTCCACCGAGGTCGGCCGGGCCATCGCCCGGTCCGTCGCGGGCACCCGCAAGAAGCTCACCCTTGAGCTGGGTGGCAAGGCCGCGAACATCGTCTTCGACGACGCGCCAATCGACCAGGCGGTCGAGGGCATCGTCAACGGCATCTTCTTCAATCAGGGGCACGTCTGCTGCGCCGGCTCGCGGCTGCTGGTCCAGGAGAACGTCGCCGACCGCGTGCTGGAGTCGCTGAAGCGCCGGATGGCCCACCTGCGCGTCGGCGACCCTCTGGACAAGAACACCGACGTCGGCGCCATCAACTCGGCCGCCCAACTGGAGCGGATCCGCGAGCTGTCCGACGCCGGCGCCGCCGAGGGCGCCGAGCGCTGGTCGCCGCCGTGCGAGCTGCCCGACCGGGGCTTCTGGTTCGCGCCCACCATCTTCACCGGGGTCACCCAGGCGCACCGCATCGCCCGTGAGGAGATCTTCGGGCCGGTGCTGTCGGTGCTCACCTTCCGCACGCCGGCCGAGGCCGTCGAGAAGGCGAACAACACGCCGTACGGGCTGTCGGCCGGGATCTGGACCGACAAGGGCTCCCGGATCCTGTGGATGGCCGACCGGCTGCGCGCCGGAGTCGTCTGGGCCAACACGTTCAACAAGTTCGACCCCACCTCGCCGTTCGGTGGTTACAAGGAGTCGGGCTACGGTCGCGAGGGCGGCCGGCACGGGCTGGAGGGCTACCTCAATGTCTGAGCGGGTCGCGGTACGCAAGACGTACAAGCTCTTCATCGGCGGGAAGTTCCCGCGCAGCGAGTCGGGACGGTCGTATCTCGTGCAGTCCTCGAATGTGTCACTGGCCTCCCGCAAGGACGCCCGGGACGCGGTGGTCGCCGCCCGCGCCGCCGTGAAGGGCTGGGCCGGCGCGACCGCGTACAACAGGGGTCAGATCCTCTACCGGGTCGCCGAGATGCTTGAGGGTCGCCGCGAGCAGTTCGTGGCCCTGGGCGTGCCCGGCGACGAGGTGGACGCCGCTGTGGACCGCTGGGTCTGGTACGCCGGCTGGTCCGACAAGCTCCCCCAGGTGTACGGCGGCGCCAACCCGGTCGCCGGCCCGTACTTCAACCTGTCCGCTCCCGAGCCGACGGGCGTGGTCGCGGTGGTGGCACCGGAACGCCCGGCGCTGCTCGGCCTGGTCAGTGTGATCGCTCCCGCGATCGTCACAGGCAACACCGTGGTGGTGGCGGCCTCCGCGACCGAACCCCTCGCGGCGGTGACCCTCGCCGAGGTGCTTGCCACCTCCGACCTGCCCGGTGGGGTGGTCAACATCCTCACCGGCGCGATCACCGAAACCGCGCCGACGCTGGCGGCCCACATGGACGTCAACGCGATCGACCTGACCGGGGTGACCGACGCCGACCTGGCGGCCGATCTGGAGGTCAAGGCCGCGGAGAACCTCAAGCGGGTGCTCCGGCCGGCCCCGGCCGACCACGACTGGTCCGCCGATCCAGGCGTGACCCGGATGACCGCCCTGCTGGAGACGAAGACGGTCTGGCACCCCAAGGGGGTGTGATGCGGTCTCGGCCTTCTGGTTTCCGGGGAGCCCGCCCACTCCGGGCGGTCAGGCTTGATCCCTGCGTGGGCGGGCTCCCTCGGAAAACCTGACCTGGGCCGGGTCCGTTTCGAGGTTCGATCTTGGCGCGTCCAGATCGCTGTTTCCTTGAAGTAGTGGCCTTCGAGCACGTCGAGGCCACTACTTCACTGCTCTTGTGCGGATCTTGGTCGTGCGGGGTGGGTGGGGGTCTACTACCGAGGGTAGGATTGGCGGCGTGACTCGGCTGGGTGATCTTGAGCGTGCGGTGATGGACGTGCTGTGGGACGTGGTCCCCGGCACGTCGGACGGTGTGACCGTGCGCGAGGTTGCCGACGCGCTCGACGGCCGCGAACTGGCCTACACCACTGTGATGACAGTGCTTGATCGACTGGCCGGCAAGGGCATGGTGCAGCGGGAGCGGGAGGGCAGGGCCTGGCGCTACCGACCCGCGGCCAGCCGTGAGGCGCACATCGCCCAGCTCATGCTCGATGCCCTCGACCTGGGTGGCAGTCGGGACGCGGCGCTGGTGCGCTTCGCCCGCTCGGTGACCGGCACCGAAGCCGAGGTGCTACGGGCAGCTCTGGAGACCGAGGCCGGCTCGGGCTCCACCGGCGGCGACCAGGGCGGGACGGCCACGGAGTTGACGGACCGGGTGGAAGGGCCGACCGGCCGGCGACCGGCCGGCGAGGCAGCGGAGCGGTAGGCGCGCCATGGCGTACGCCGCGCATTTCGCCGCCACCATGCTGGCCTGCTATCTGACCGCTCAGGTGCTGGCCCGTTCCACCTGGACGTGGCGCAGCCCTCGGGTGGCGATCATCTGCTGGCAGGCCGTCGGGTTGGCGTTGGGCCTCTCCGCGATCGGCCTGCCGATGGCGCTCGGCCTGTCCGCGTACGACCTGCCGACCGGGAGCGCACTGCTCGCCCTGGCCAGCGATCTCGTCCACGGCACCCTGCCGGCCGGCGAGACCGCGTTCCACCTGGCCGGAGTCGGTGTGGGCATCGGCATCTGGGCGATGCTCGTCGCCACTACCGCGCGCAGCATCCACGGCGCCGTCCTCGCCCAGCGCCGGCACCGGGACCTGCTCACACTTGTGGCCCGCAACGACCCCGCCGCGCCCGGCGCACTCGTACTGGACCACCCCAGTGCCGCCGCGTACTGCCTACCCGGCGTCCGGCCGCAGGTGGTGGTCAGCGCGGGCACGCTCAGCCTGCTGGACCGGGCCGAGTTGGCCGCCGTACTCAGCCACGAGCGCGCGCACGCAAACGAGCGGCACGATCTGGTGCTGCTGCCGTTCACCGCGCTCTGCCGGGCGTTGCCGTGGTTCGGATGGGTACGCGACGCGCACGAGAGGGTCGCCCTGCTTGTCGAGATGCGCGCCGACGACAAGGCACGCGAACTGCACGCCGAAGCGCCACTGGCGGGCGCGCTACGCAGGTTCGCCGCCGCCGGCCACCGCATCACCCCGGCGGGCGCGCTGGGCATGGGCGATCGAGACCTTGACGTACGCGTGCAGCGCCTCCTGATCAGCGACAGCCCGCCCCGGATCCTGGGCGGCACCGCCCTGGCCGTCGCCGCCACCCTGGTGGCCCTGCCGATAAGCCTCTTCCTGAGCTGACCCGCGCAGCGCCCTGGCGCGCTGCGCCGCGCCCTGCCCTGCCGCGCGCTGCGCTGCCGCGCTTGCGCTGCGCCGCGCTGCGAGACCGCGCGCATGATCGTGCTCGATCCAGGATCGAGTGGCATTCCGGGCGCGCGAGGCCACTTCATCCAGGATCGAG
This sequence comes from Micromonospora sp. DT41, assembly GCF_049841715.1. NCBI lineage: Bacteria > Bacillati > Actinomycetota > Actinomycetes > Micromonosporales > Micromonosporaceae > Micromonospora > Micromonospora sp. DT41. Next base: position 463,665 of record NZ_JBNCKU010000001.1, read on the forward strand.
CACGATCTTGCCCGAAGGCTCGAAGGCTCGGAACCCACCGCCGTACGACTTCTTGTAGTAGTCGTGGCCTTATAGGTAGCGACGCTACGTGTAGAGTTCCTACGACAAGGGAGCCAACACCTTACGGAGAGCCGGCCATGGACACGCTGCTCCTCGCCCGTCTGCAGTTCGCCACCACCACCTCGATCCACTTCCTGTTCGTGGTCGTCACGCTCGGGCTGGTCACCCTGCTGGTCGGGATGCAGACCTCCTGGGTGCTCACCGACAACCCGAAGTGGGAGCGGCTCACCCGCTACTGGGGCCAGCTCTACGTCATCAACTACGTGCTCGGTATCGCCACCGGCATCGTGATGGAGTTCCAGTTCGGGCTGAACTGGAGCGGCCTGTCCCGCTACGTCGGCAACGTCTTCGGCGCGCCACTGGCCATCGAGACACTCGTGGCGTTCTTCCTGGAGTCCACGTTCCTCGGAATGTGGATCTTCGGTTGGCACCGGCTCCGCAAGGGCGTCCACCTCGCGCTGCTGTGGGGTGTGGCGCTCACCGCGTACGCCTCAGCGTTCTGGATCATGGTGGCCAACTCCTGGCTCCAGAACCCTGTCGGCTACGAGGTCCGCGACGGGATCGCCCACCTCACCGACTTCGGCGCGCTGCTCACCAACCCCAGCCTCGGCATGGCGTTCGGGCACGTGGTGTCCGCCGCGCTGCTGGTCGGCGGGATGCTCATGGCAGCCGTCAGCGCCTGGCACCTGATCCGGCGTACCCCCGATTTCCTGCTCTTCCGCACCTCGCTGCGGATCGGCCTGGTCACCGCGGCATTTGCCATCACGATGGTGCAGGGCTTCGGGTTCGCCCAGTTCGGGGCTGTCGGGGCCGTGCAGCCCACAAAGTTCGGGCAGGGCCCGGAGGCGCAGGCGCTCATCGCCGAGTGGACCGCCCGGTTCGGCCCGGGCGACTACACCCCGCCGGTGCTTGCCAACGTCGGGCTGGACTTCATGATCCTGATCGGCTTCGCCCTCGGCTGCGTCTGGTTCCTGCTCCCCCTGCTCTTCCGGGACTGGATCATCCGGCTGCGCTTCCCGCTCTGGCTGATAGTGCTCTCCCTGCCGCTGCCGTTCGTCGCGGTCATCCTCGGCTGGATCGCCAGGGAGGTCGGCCGCCAACCCTGGGTGGCGTACGGGCTGCTGCCCACCGAGCAGGCGGTCTCCCAGGTCGGCGCGCCCGTGATGCTCACCTCGTTCATCGGATTCAGCCTGCTGCTGGGCACCCTCGCCGTCACCAACTGGGTGCTGCTGGCCCGGCATGCGGCACGCGGCGCGGCCGACCCGGCTCTCGGCCGCCCACCGGCACCGTCCAGCGAGCCGGCCCGCCCCGAACCCGCCCTCTTCTGAGGAGATCATCGTGGACCTCGCCTGGTACGCCCTGCTCGGCCTCTTCTTCGCCACCTACCTGGTGCTCGCCGGCTACGACTACGGCGTGGGGCTGCTGCTGGCCCGCGGCATCGGGCCCGCCGGTCGGCGCGGCGCACTCAACGCCCTCGGCCCGTTCTTCCTCGGCAACGAGGTGTGGCTGGTCGCCGCCGTCGGCATCCTGTTCGGCGCGTTCCCGCTGCTGGAGGGTGAGTTGCTCGCCGGCTGCTATCCGGCCGTCGCCGGCGCGCTTGTCGGTGTCGTACTGGTCACCGCCGGGGTGCAGCTGCGCAGCCGGTCGGCCGACGAGCGCATCCGTGCCCGCTGGGACCGGGTCGTGATCGTCGGCAGCATGCTCGCCGCGCTGGGCTGGGGTGTACTGCTGGCCGCGCTGCTCCAGGGCGTACCCCGCCAGGCTGACGGGCACGTGGCAGGGGTGTCCCACCTGGCCACGCCCTTCGCGGCCGCCGCCGGGCTGGCCATGCTCGCCCTCGTCGCGGTGCACGGGGCGACCTTCCTCACGCTGCGGCTGCCGGCAGCCGACGCCGCAGCGGTCGGCCGCACAGCCCGCCGGCTGGTCCCGGTGGCGCTGTCCGCGGTCGCCCTGGCCACCGTCGTGGGCCTGCTCTCCGCTCGGGTACGCGACGCCGTCCAGCGGCCGACGCTCGGCGTACTCCTGCCGGTGTTGCTCGTGGGCGCGTTGCTGGCGGCCCGTGCGGCGCTGGCGCGGCGGCGACCGGGGTGGGCTCTGGTCGCCACCGGCACCGCCCTGGCGCTGCCCGTGGCGCTTGTCGGTGCGGCGCTCTGGCCCTACGTGCTGGTGTCCACGACCGACCCGGCCGCCTCGCTGACGGTGGCCGACGCCGCCGCCAGCACACCCACGTTGAGGCTGCTTACCTGGGTGGCGTTACCGCTGCTGCCGGCCCTACTAGGCTTCCAGGCGATGTGCTGGTGGGTTTTCCGGGGACGGACCGACGGCAGGGCACCGGTGTACTGGTGAACCGCCGTCCCTTCGACCCGCGTCTGCTGCGCCGGGTCCCTGCGGCCCGGCGCGACCTTGCCGTGCTCGCGCTCTTGGGCGTGCTCGCCGCCGGGCTGATCGTCGCGCAGGCCACCGCGCTGGCGTCGGCGCTGGCCACGGCCTTCGAAGGAGAGCTGAACAGCCGGGCACTGGCGGGTTTCGTGGTCGCGGTCGCCGCCCGGTCGGCGCTGGTCTGGGCACAGGGCACGGTCTCCGCGCGGGTCGCGGCCACCGTCAAGGCCACGCTGCGGGCCGATCTGTTCCAGGCGGTGGGCCGGCACGGGCCGGCCTGGGTGGCCGGCCAGCGGGCCGGTCAGCTCGCCACCCTGTCCGGTCGAGGGCTGGACGCGCTGGACGCGTACTTCACCGGGTATCTGCCGCAGCTGGTGCTCAGCGTGACGGTGCCAGTGGCCGTGCTGGCCCGGGTCGTCTTCGCCGACTGGGGCTCGGCGGTGATCATCGCGTGTACGTTGCCGCTCATCCCGATCTTCGGCGCGCTGCTCGGCTGGCAGGCGCAGGCCGCGACCGAGCGGCAGTGGCGCCGGCTCTCCCTGCTGGGCGGGCACTTCCTGGACATGGTCGCCGGGCTGCCCACGTTGCGGGCGTTCGGTCGGGCGCGGGCGCAGACCGAGGTGGTCCGCCGGATGGCCGACGGGCACCGGATCGCCACGATGAAGACGCTGCGGATCGCGTTCCTCTCCGCGCTGGTGCTGGAGCTTGTCGCCACCCTGTCGGTGGCACTGGTGGCCGTGCCGGTGGGCATCCGGCTGCTCGGCGGCGGGCTGGCCCTCCAGACCGCGCTGCTGATCCTGCTGCTCACCCCGGAGGCGTACCTGCCGCTGCGGGCCGCCGGCAGCCGCTTCCACGCCAGCATGGAGGGGCTCACCGCGCTGGACGAGGCGCTCACCGTCTCGGCCGCCCCGGCGGCCCCCCGTGCCAGCGAGGGCGCTGCCACCCCGCACGGGCGAGGCGAGATCCGGTTCGAGGCCGTGACAGTGGCGTACGAGCGGACCACAGCGCTGCGCGACGTGACACTTACCATCCGGCCCGGCGAGCGGATCGCCGTCATCGGGCCCAGCGGCGCCGGCAAGAGCACCCTGCTCGGCCTGCTGCTCGGCTTCGTGACACCGACAAGCGGCCGGATCACCGTGGACGGCGTCGACCTCGCCACCGCCGACCCGGACGCCTGGCGTCGACAGGTCGCCTGGGTGCCGCAGCGGGCGCACCTCTTCGCCGCCACGCTTGCCGACAACATCCGGCTCGGCGCTCCGGACACCCCGCCGGAGGCGCTCTCCGCAGCGGTACGCGACGCCGCGCTCGACGATGTGGTGGCCGGTCTGCCGGACGGGCTGGACACGCTGCTCGGCGAGCGCGGGCACGGCCTCTCCAGCGGCCAGCGGCAACGTGTCGCACTGGCTCGGGCGTTCCTGCGGGACGCCCCGGTGGTGCTGCTCGACGAACCCACAGCACGGCTGGACACGGCCGCCGAGGCTGTGGTGCTGGACGCCACCCGCCGGCTTGTCGCTGGACGTACCGCGCTGCTTGTCGCGCACCGGCCGGCGCTGCTAGCCGACGCCGACCGGATCCTGCGCGTCGAGGACGGCCGGGTCACCGAACTGACGCCCGAACCGATGCCGAAGGTGGCCCGATGAGCACGGCACCGGCGAGCGGCACGATCGACGCCGGCGACGCGCCCTCCGCCGGCCGGGTGGCCGCCGAGCAGGCGGTGCTGAGGCTCGCCCGCCCGTACCTGGGCCGGCTGGTCGGCGCGGGACTGCTCGCCGCAGCCACCGAGTTCGCCGGTCTCGCCCTGATGGCCACGGCCACCTGGCTGCTGATGAGCGCCGCCGGCCAGCCTCCGCTGGACCGGCTCACAGTGGCGATCGTCGCCGTACGTGCGCTGGCGATCAGTCGGGGCGTGTTCCGCTACACCGAACGGCTCGCCGGGCACGACGCGGTGCTCCGCATGATCACCGACGTCCGGGCCCGGGTGTTCGCCACACTCGCCGCCCGCCGCGCCACCGGACACCGCTCCGGGGACGTCCTCAGTCGACTGGTCTCCGACGTCGAGGCGGTCCAGGACCTGCTGCTACGGGTGCTGGTGCCGGCCTCGGCGGCGGCTCTGGTCGGCGTACTGGCGGTGGGCGGAGCGGCGCTCATCTCGCCAGCGACCGCCGCCGTGCTCGCCGTCGGCCTGCTCGTCGCCGGGGTGGCGCTGCCCGCGCTGGCCACAGCGGTCACCCGGCGCAGCGCGGCAGAGGTCGCCCCGCTGCGGGGCGCGCTCGCCACCGACGCCGTCGACCTCACCCACGGTGCCGCCGACCTGGCCGCGTTCGGCGCGACCGACACCGCGCTGCGCGCCGCCGCGGACCGCGCCGGCCGGCTCGCCCGGCTGGAACGCCGGCTGGCCGCCACCGGGTTCGCTGTCGACGCGGTCGGGGTGCTTGTCGCCGGCTCGACAGCCGCCGCCGTGGTGCTCGTCGCGCTGGCCGCCGACGTGCGAGGGGTGCTGGTCGGGGTGCTGGCCGTCGGCTCACTGGCCGCCGTCGAGGTGGCTCTGGCCTTGGTCGCGGCCGCCCGACAGTGGACTCAACTGCGGCCCGGCCTGGCCCGGGTGGCCACCCTGCTCGACGCCGAAGCGCCGACCTCCCGACCCGTCGACGCCGTGACGGCTGGCGCGGAGGGTGATGCCGCTCCTGACGTCCCGCACGAGTTGCGCTTCACCGACCTGACCGTGCGGTACCGGGCCGGTGCCGCACCCGCACTGGACCGGCTGAATCTGGACCTGCCGGCCGGCCGGCGGATCGCTGTCGTCGGCCCGAGCGGCGCCGGCAAGAGCACCCTGGCCGCCGTGCTGACCGGCGCGGTCCGCCCCACCACCGGCCGGGTCACCCTGGCCGGGCGGGACCTGTCCACGTACGCCGAGGAGGAGCTGCCCCGCATCGTCGGTGGACTGCTCGCCGAGGCGTACGTCTTCCACGCCACGGTGCGGGAGAACCTGCTGCTCGGCCGGGCCGCCGCGAGCGACGACGAACTGGCCGCCGCGACCGAAGCCGCCGGCCTGCTCGACTGGGTACGCGCCCAGCCGGCCGGCTGGGACACCCTGGTCGGCGAGGAGGGCGGTCAACTCTCCGGCGGCCAGCGGCAGCGCCTCGCGCTGGCCCGGGCCCTGCTGGCCGCGCCCCCGGTGCTGGTGCTCGACGAGCCCACCGAAGGGCTGGACCCGGTCGCCGCGGACGCGGTGCTCGCCTCCGCACTCGCCGCCACCCCCGCCGGGCACTCGGTGCTGCTGATCAGTCACCGGCTCAGCGGGCTGGCCGAGCTGGACGAGATCGTCGTCCTGGACGGTGGCCGGGTGATCCAACGCGGCCGGCACGCCGAGCTGGTCGCCGCGCCGGGCTGGTACCGGGACCAGTGGCTGCTCCAGGCGGCGGCCGAGCGCGGGTACCTGGCACTCGCCCCCTGACCCGTTTCGGGGACGGACCAGGGTTCTCCCTGACGTCGGGGCATCGGCGCCGTGGCAGGGTGGTGCCATGCCACGCGCCGAGGACGTCCTGGTGGAGGAACACCTGCGAGAGTTGGCCTCCCGGCTGCACGGGCCGGCGCGGCTGAAGTCCGACCTGCTGACCGAGGCGCGGCACGATCTGCTGGACGTCGTCGACGCGTACCGCGAGGTCGGGGTGCCGCCCACGGAGGCGCAGCGCCGGGCGGTGGCCGAGTTCGGCTCGGCAACGCAGCTGTTGCCCTCCTGGCAGGCCGAGTTGGCGGTGGCGGCCCTGCGCGGGCTCTCCCTGCGGATGCTTGCCGTGGCCGGCGTGGCGGTGGCGGCCGGTGACCTGACCTGGCACGGGTCGAGCTGGAGTGCCGGCGGGCCTCCGCCGTTCGCCTACCGGCTGCTTGCCGAGTCCGTCGACTGGATCTGGGTGAGCGCGCTGCTGCTCGCGGTGGCGGGTCTGCTGGTGGTGGCGGTGAGCGCCCGGTCGACCCGACCGGGCGTGGCGGTCGCGCAACGTGCGGTGGGCACCGGTCTGACGGGCGTGCTGGTGCTCGGCGTGCTCACCGGTGGGGCGCTCTTCGGCTGGTCGCTCGGCATGTGGGACGCGGCGCTGACCTGGCCGCCGATGATCATCGGTCTGGTGCTGGCCGGCGGGGCGTACTTCTCGCTGAGCCGCGCGGCACGCGGTTGGCTGCGCGCCACCGCCGCCCGCTGACCTGTGGCCCGGTGCGTTCAGGCCGAGGTGGTGGGGGCTGCGCCGGGGTCGAGGAACCTGCCGACCGTCACGCGGAACTCCTGCCACCCGGCCCGCTCACCGGCCAGCGCCCGGCGGCCGGAGTCGGTGAGCTGGTACGTGCGTCGCTCCCGCCCGTTGACAGTGCTCCAGGTGCTCGCCACGTGCCCGGCGCGCTCCAGCCGGCGCAACGCCGGATAGATGGTGCCGGTGGGCAGGTCGAGGCTGCCGTCGCTGCGGGCGCGCAACGACTCAATGATCGCGTAGCCGTGCAGAGCGCCCTGTTCGAGAACGGCGAGGAGAAGGGCGTCGAGGTGACCGTGCAGCGACTGGGCCTTCATGCGTAGCAACGCTACTTGTCGCGCGCCCTGTGCGCCACCGCCGCACACACGCAGGCCCGAGCCGTTCGTCGACCGGCCGACGGGGTGCGGGCTCCAAGCTTCCCGAGCCGCCGACTAGGGTATGTGCCCAGAGTCACTCGTCGGTCCGAGACGCCGGCGGGTCAGCAACCCGAAGCACACGGAGGTCAGCGTGGCCCGCCAGTCGCCCCAACGGCCCGACGCCGACGAGCCCGAGCTCGACGACACCACCGGCCCGGCCGAGCCCGACGAGGCCGACGAGGCCGACGACACCCCCCGCGCCGCGGTCGACCGGGCGCTGTGGGAAGAGCTGCGGATCGACCCGGTGGAGATCGCCCTGCCCGCCGGCACCGGCTTCACGCTGCGGGCGTACCGGCCGGCAGGGTCGCTGACCCCGACCGACGTGACCGAACGCGACCAGGACGACCCGTTCCTCGCCCGCCGTCAGGTCATCGAGGAGGAGGAGGACGACGAGACCGTCGTCATCCTCGACGAGGACCTGGCCGAGGAGTTCGCCGACGACGACGAGACCGAGCCGTCGCGCCGTCGCCGGAGCGGCACCACCGACGCCGACGCGACCGCCGACGAAGACGACGAGGACGAGGACGACACCGACGAGGCGGACGACGAGGAGGTGCCGGTCTTCCTCAGCCACCGGGGCAAGCTGCTGCTGTTCAAGACCCCCGAGTCGTTGGTCAGCTTCATCCGTTCCGGCGCACCGAATGATCTGTCCCAACTGGACAGCTGGAATGAATTGTCCGAACGGGTCGAGCCGGCCGACATCGTGCCGCTCGACGAGGACACCTACGAACTCGACCTCGTTGTGGAGAACCTGCGCGGCGGGCACGACGCGTGGGATTCGACCCTGCTCATCGAGGCCGGCGAGGTCGCCCGCGACCTGTCGTACGCGTTGCAGCTGCCCGCGGTCCTGGACATGCTCTCCGCCGGCTCCAGCCTCGACAACCTGGACGAGGCCCTGCGGGCGACCGTCAACGGCGGCATCGGCGGTTTCATGGGCCGGCGACGGTTGAAAAAAATCGGGGCACAAACCGCAAGTCTGGGTTGGCGCACGATTGTCGGCAAGATCTCTGCGGTCGTGGACTGGCGCGACTGACCCGTACCGGGGAGCATCAGTTGCTGGCAGTAGGAAGACCTGTCCCGGGAGGAGGACGACGCCTTGGCGCTCGTGCGCGTGTACTGCGGTCTGGCCTCGGCGGATTCGGCTGACCGACCGGCCCCGGCCAGGTCGACGCTGACGTCCGCGGTGGTCGATGACGCAGGCCGTCTGCTGCATGTCAGCGAGATCGGTGACGACGCGGCTGGCTACGCCCAGCTCGTCGCGCTGCTCGTGGAGCGGTCGGGCGGGCCGAGCGGTGCGGCTATCGCCGCCGACAGCGACGACAACACTGTCACCTCGCTGTTGAGCGCGGCGGGTCGTCCCCTGGCGATCGCTGACGACGACCTGGTGGACGACTTCGCCGAGCGGTTCGCCGACGACGACTCGCTTGAGGAGATGCAGTCGCCGCCGGCCGAGCGTCGTGCCGTCGGCCTGGCCCGCGCGTTGCAGGCCGGCGCACTCTCCGCCGTCACACTGCCGGCACCCCGGGACCTCGCCGGCTACAAGCAGGTGCTCGCCGCGCACGCCGCTCTGGCCAGCGGCCGGCACTCCGCCGCCGTGGCGCTGCGTGAGGTGCTGCGGGAGCTCTACCCGGCGGCGCTGCGCGCATACCCGGACCCGGCCGAGCCGGTCTCACTGGCGGTGCTGGACGCCCTGCCCGAGCCGGGCATGCTCGGCGGCACCGTCGCCCGCGGCCGCGAGGTGTCCGTCGCCGCGGACGCCATCGCCGCGCACCTCGCATCGGACGGGGTGGCCGACGCCGAAGAGATCAACGAGGCGGTCACCGCGCTGCGGGTCGCCATCTCGGAGACACCGCGACGCGCCACCGTCAACCGGGCACTCACCTCCGCCGTGGCCGAGACGGTCCGGCAGGCCGTCGCCTCCGTGCGGGCCTGCGACGCCGGCTGCGAGGCGCTGGTGAGCGCCCTCGGCGCACGGGTGCGGACGTCGGCCCCGACGCCGGGCCGCCGTGCCGCAGCCCGTCATGACGACTCTGCCGACGAGCTGATCGGCCTGACCGACACGGGCAACGGCCTGCGTGCCGTCCGACCGACCCCGACCCCCGAGCCGACGCCAGTCGTCGGCCGGCGCAGCCGTCCCGAGCCGGCCCCGGGCAGCGCCCCGTTGGCGTCGCCGCGCCCACTCGGGCCGCCGCCCGTCGCCCCTGCTCCGGTCACGCCGCCTCCTGTCGCACCCGCACCCATGGCCCCGGCTGCGATGGCCGGCCCGCCGGTGTCGGCGCCTCCCGGGCGGGCCGAGCCGCTCCCGAGCCGGATCGACGGCCCAACCAACCGGCCGGTCTCCGCGCCGCCGCCTCCGCCGCCCGGGATCACCCCGATCGCTCCGGCGCAGCGCGGCGCCGTGCCGCCGGCCGAGGCGGGCGAGCCATTCCGGCCGACCCTCACCACCGCCGCGATCAACAACGCGCGGGCCGAGCGGCAGCGGACTGTCATCCCGCCCCGTCCCAAGACCAACGGCGAGCGACCGAGCCACCAGCGGCCCATCGAGCCCAGCCACCAGCGGCCCATCGAGGAGCCGCCAACCGGCGGGTTCAGCGCCACCGACCTCAGCATCCCGGTGCCCGCCCCCCGGCCGGGCCAGGAGCAGCAGGCGCCTCCGGGCTCCCGGGCCAACTGGCCTCTGGTCAACAACCCGGAGGACCCGGCCGACAGCTCGCCGAACAATCCGGCCGCCTACTCGTACGGTGGCGGTCGGGGCATCGAATCCCCGACCGATCCGGGTCGGGCCGACGGTCGGGTCACCCCGCCGTGGCTGGCCGACGACCTGCCGCAGGAGCCGCCCATGTTGCGGCTTGTCGAGCCGCCGCCACTGGCCGACCGGGCGCTGCGGGACGGGCTCAACCCGTCGACCGACCCGCGCCTGGAGACGCCGCCGCTGCGGCTCGTCGACCGGGAGCAGGCCGCCCGCAACGGCCGTCCGTCGCCGCGCGCCGACCGCGCCCCCGAGCACCGTCCGGCGCCCCCTGTCGAGCATCGGCCGCCGCCGGTCGCTGACGAAGGTGACGGTGACCTGCTAATCTTCGCGCAGGCCAAGTCCGCCTGGTTCGTCGGGCACGCCGAGGAGTCCGATCTGGACTGGTCGACAACTGCCGACACGGGCTGGCAGGCCGCCGAGCAGGCCGCCCGGCCGTCGGTCGGCGCCGAGACCAACGCCGGGCTGCCGAAGCGGGTGCCGCAGGCCAACCTCGTCCCGGGTTCCCCGCTGCGCGAGGAGCGTCCACTGCGGATAGTGCGTGACGCCGCGAGCCTCGCGGAGAACACCACCGGCTACTTCCGGGGCTGGCGTCGCGGGCAGGAGATCGGCGGGTTCGCGGTGGGCGGTCGACCGGGTCGCGAGGCCGCCGGCGGCTGGGACTTCAGCCGCGATCACGGTGACCGCGACGACGACCACGAGTACGAGTACCGCTCCGCGGGCTACCAGTCCTGACCGGGTTCACCCCCACCACACGCAAAAGAGATCTTGGAAAGAGGTGGCCCCTGAGGGGGCGACTTCCTTCCAAGATCTCTTTTGCGTTGCGTAGACCCCGGATGGCCGGGGCCGGGCAGCACTAAGCGCCCGGTGGCGGCCAGGGCCACCACCGGGCGCGGGATCGTCCCGGTCAGGCCGGAGCGACGGCGCGCGTACGGCGCATTGTGAGCACGTACTCGACAAGCGAGATCAGTACGTGCTTCGTCGACTCCCGGTTACGGGCGTCGCAGGCCACCACCGGCACGTCGCTCGAGATCGCCAAGGCGTCCCGGACGTCCTGCGGGTCGTGGTACTGCATCCCGTCGAAGCAGTTGATGGCCACCAGGTACGGCAGCCGCCGGTGCTCGAAGAAGTCGATAGCCGCGAAGCAGTCGGCCAGCCGGCGGGTGTCCACCAGCACGACCGCGCCGATCGCGCCCCGGACCAGTTCATCCCACATGAACCAGAATCGGGTCTGACCCGGCGTACCGAACAGGTACAGGATCAGGTCACGGTCGATCGAGATCCGGCCGAAGTCCATGGCCACCGTGGTCGTCGTCTTACCCGGCACCTGCCGGGTGTCGTCGACGCCCACGCCAGCGGAGGTCATGATGGCCTCAGTGGTCAGCGGCGTGATCTCCGAGACCGAGCCGACCAGCGTCGTCTTACCGACGCCGAACCCACCGGCAATAACGATCTTCGCCGACGTCACGCGCCCGCTCGGGTTCGGCGGGCGGTGCGACATGTCAGAGCCTGCGAAGTCCACTCAGCACCCTCTCCAGCAGTTCAGTGCCCACCGCGTCGTCGGAGTCGTCCAGGATGGTCGGCTCGTGGACCGCGACCAGGCCGTCCGTCGCCATGTCGGCGATGAGCACCCGGGCCACACCGAGCGGGAGCTGCATCCGCGCCGCGATCTCAGCGAGCGACTGCACGCGTCCGTCACACAGCGCGGCGATGTACTGGTGTTCGCGGCCCTGACCGCCGTTGCCATGGGCAGCGGCCCGACCACGCACCGTCGTTTCGACGAGCGCCTCCAGCGCGATATCGAGCCGGGGGCGGGTACGACCACGGGTCACGGCGTATGGACGGACCAACGCTCCGGTCGGTTCGTCACGATCGGCCATGTCGCCGCTCACCTCCTTCGCACCCGATACCGGCTCCCACCGGTGGAACTCGTCGTTGTTGTCGTTGCAGTTGCGCCGACCTCAAGTCGGTGGGACGTCAGCCCAGCATGCCCGCAGCCGCACGCGGCTGCGGGGTCAGGGCGTCGCCCACCCGGTCGACCAGTAGCGCCATCTCGTAGCCGACCTGCCCCACGTCGGAGCTGCGGGCGGCCAGCACCGCGAAGGACGAGCCGTCCGAGATGGACATCAGGAACAGGAAGCCATTGTCCATCTCCACGACCGTCTGGAGTACGGCCCCGCCCTCGAAGCAGCGGGCTGCTCCCTGGGTGAGGCTGACCAGACCGGATGCGATCGCGGCGAGCTGGTCGGCCCGGTCCCGCGGCAGATCCCGTGACGACGCGAGAAGCAGGCCGTCCGCCGAGACGGCGACCGCATGCGCGACACCGGGCACCCGGTCGGCGAAGTTGGCAAGCAGCCAACCAAGATCCTGCGTAGTTGTCATCCTTCTTGCTCCTTCTGCCCGCTCCCGGCCGCTGAGCCTGAGCCAGACTGCGAGGATTGCTTCCCTCCCGGAGTCGCCTCCGGGCTGGTCGGGTTGTCCGAGGTGCTACGCCCTCGCTGCACGCCCCGGTGGTAGGCGGAGAGCAGGCCACGGACCGCCTCCGGGGAACGCCGCTGGACCGAGGTGGCGGGCTTCTCCACCGCGCCCGGCACCAACTGTGCCATCGGCTTGCGCTTCGGCAGACCGGTCGTGGTGGTCTCGTTCACCGGGACCGCGCTGGCCGCTGCCGAGGCGGCACGCCAGCCGTCGTCGGCGGCGGTCTGCCAGCCGTTTGTCTGCGGCTGGGGCCGGCGGTTCGGCAGGCTCTCGGCGAGACCGGGGCGTGCGCCCCCGTTCGCTGTCGACCCGTTGTCCCGCGGCGCTCCTCCGGTGCTCGGAGTGTCTGCCATCGGCGTGTTACCTGTCGTCCCGGGTGCTGTCTTGTGGACTGTCCGAGCGTTGGCCTCGACGGTGGCGAACTGCTGGGTCGCGTCGCCGCCGCTCGCCGCCGGCTTGGCCGCGGCTGCCGCCTCCTCGGGACCCGGACGGCGGGTACGGAACCAGGCCGACTCGAGCTCCCGGAAGATCGGCAACTCCATGGTCTCGTCCGCGTACCGCTGCCGGTTCTGGGCTTGCGGCTGCTGAGGTGCCGGACGGTTCTGGGCCGGCGCGGGCGTGACCGGGGCCGCCGATGCCTGCGGCTGCGCGGTGGCGGCCTGCTGCTCGGCGCGCGGCATCCGGGGCAGTTCCGTCGTCATGTCCAGGGCGGCGGCGAGCCGCTCGGGAACCGCCGGGGTCTGCGCATCCCGCTCCGCGCCGGGCACCGGCGGCCACGCCGGAGGCGCGGGCGTGTTGGGCGCGGGGTCAGCAGGCGGAGCGGACCGGGGCGTGAAGCCGCTGAACGACTGGCTGGAGGCGGGAGGTGCCGAGTAGGGCTGTCCTGACGCCGGCGGCGTCGAGTACGGCTGACCGGAGTACGGCTGACCGGAGTACGGCTGACCGGAGGCGGGCGACGCCGAGACCGGCGACGCGGACACCGGGTGGCCACCGTAGGGCTGGCCGGAGGCCGGCGCGGCGGACACCGGCGGGCTGCTGTACGGCGCACCCGAGTAGGGGTGCCCGGAGTACGGCTGGCCGGAGGCCGGCGAGGAAGAAACCGGCGAGGAGGAGTACGGCTGAGCGGAGACCGGCGGCGCGGAGTACGGGCGCGCTTCCGGGCTGCTGGGCAACTGCCGCGGAATCCCCGGCTGCTGGCCGGTGGTCGTGGGCTCGTCACCGGCGCGGCGCTGCGGCAGCGGGTCGATCTGCTGGCCGTTCGCCGACCGGGGCATGAACCCGTCGCCGCCGTTGACGCTGTTCGTCGCGCTGGCACCGGTCAGGTCGGACCAGGCCGGCATCGACCCGTACGCGCCGGCGTTTGCGGGCGTGCCGGCGCCGTTGCGCGAGGCCGGCTCGAACGGTCGGCCGCCCAGGGTGACCTGGTTGCCAGACTCGCCGGGACGGGGGCCGTTGCCAAGCGCGGGCAGGGCGCCGAGACCGGGCGGGGGCCCACCGTACTGCTGGCCGGCAGCCGGCAGGGCCGGCGGCTGCTGCGGCCGGCCGGACAGCGCCCGGGGCACCAGCACGGAGGTCGGCAGGGTCACCTCGGCGACCGTGCCGCGGTCGTTGCCGGGGCGCAGCTCGACGCGGACCCCGTGCCGCGATGCCAGCCGGGCGACCACGACCAGGCCCATCATCCGGGACACGGCGACGTCCACCTGCGGGGGCGTCGCGAGCCGCTCGTTGAGGTCGTTCAACTGCTCGCGGCTGATGCCGATGCCGCGGTCCTCGACGTAGAGCGAGGCGCGGTCGCCGACCCGGCGGGCCTCGACCATCACCTGCGAGTCCGGCGGGGAGAACGCTGTGGCGTTGTCGAACAGTTCGGCCACGAGGTGCACGAGGTCGTTCACCGCGTGGGCGGCGACCTCGATGTCGCGGTCGATGACGCCGAACTCGATACGGGTGTAGTGCTCGACCTCGGACTGGGCGGCGCGCAACACGTCGATGAGCGCGGCGGGCTCGCGCTGCACGCGTGTGGAGTCGGCGCCGGCGAGCACGAGCAGGTTCTCGTCGTTGCGGCGCATCCGGGTGGCCAGGTGGTCGAGCTGGAACAGCTCGGCCAGCCGGTCCGGGTCCTCCTCGCCGCGCTCCAACCGGTCGAGGTGCCCGATGAGGCGGTCGACCAGGATCTGCGAACGGCGGGCCAGGTTGACGAACATCGTCGCGACGGAGGCGCGCAGTGTCGCCTGCTCGGCGGCCGTCCGGACGGCTTCCAGGTGGACGGCGTTGAACGCCTCGGTCACCTGGCCGAACTCGTCCTTGCTGCGGACCGGCAGCGGCTCGGCGATCTGGTTGGCCAACTGCACCGGGGAGAGCTGCCCGACGACCTGCGGGTCTCGGAGTCGGGCGACCGCCTGCGGCAGACCGTACTGGGCGACCGAGAGGGCACCCTGGCGCAGCTCACGCAGGGATCGGGCCATCGAGCGGGCGACGAGGTACGCGAAGAGGATGGCCAGCAGCAGCATGCTGAGCAGCAGGCCGGTCTCCAGGAAGACCTGGCGCTGGACGTCCGACCGCAGTTCGTTGGCCTTCGTGACCACGTCACGGTCGAGTTGCGACTCGACGTTGCGGATCAGCTTGGCGTTGGCCGTCATGGCCGAGTCCCACTGGTCCGGGCCGAACGGCGCACCGCGCATGTCGCCTGTGGTGTTGCCGTCGATCCAGCCGATGTAGTTCTGTGCCTCGCGGCGGTCACCGCCGGCGACGGTCTGGTCGTGGAACTTTGCCTCGTCGGGGCTGGCGACAGCCTTGAAGCTCTGTAGCGCCTGCTGCTGGCCGGTGCCGCTGGCGATGTAGTCGGTGCGCAGGGCCGGGGTCAACCGTTGCCCGCCCTGGACGCCAAGTGCGCGGTGCACGACGACCCGGCGGACGGCGAGGAACTCCTTCTCCCGGGCGACGGCCGCGACGGCCCGCATCCGGTCGCTCAGGTCGTTGTTTCCGGCGAGCTGGGTGGCCGAGTCACGGATGGAGAGAAGGTCGTTGATCAGACCCTCGTACGCCTGGACGGCCTCGGCGAGCTTCAGTTTGCCGTTGAAGACCTGGCTGCGGACGCCCGGCAGGTCTTTCAGGCTCTGGTCGATGCCGTTGAGCAGGCCGTCGAGGCTGCTCGGCAGGTCCTCGAGCTGGCCACGCTGCTGGCGGTAGGGGCCGGTCGTCTGGTCGACCCGGATGTTCACCCGGTTGTACGCCTCTTGGTACTGCGCCTTCGGCTGGGTGCCGGTCGCCTGCAACAGCAGCACGGCGGTGGTCCGCTCGTCCTGGAGTGTGTCGACCAGACTCCCGGAGTAGCTCGACAGGCTGGCCAGGTCGCCGGCTCGGTTGGCGTTGTTGAGCGTCTCCAGGTGGTCGACGAGACCACTGGTGCCGACCACGACCGTGGCGATGGTCGGCACGATCATGATGAGACCGAGCTTGGACCAGATCGGCATGTCCCGGAGCCGGCTGGCCGGCCGGCTTAGCCGCGACAGGAAGGAGCCCGCCGTCTTTGGCCGTTTGCTCACGTCACCGCCCTCGCGATTACAGCTTCAACGCGTTGCCCCGGGCAACGCCCAGCGTCCGACCCGGCGGGTCGGACCCCCGAGATTCCATCACGACGCCCGGCAAGAAGAAAGCCCAGGTTGTCACCTGCGGGAGGTGTGATGAGATGTTGATACGATTTGATCGCAGTCCGTCTGGTCGGAGTAACTGAAGGTAATGGAACATCAGTACCGCGTTATCTTGCTCGCCGGCCCTTCTGGCTCCGGAAAGTCGTACATAGCACGGCAAACCGGCCTTCCGGTGCTGAGTCTGGACGACTTTTACAAGAACGGCGATGACCCTACGTTGCCGCGTCGAAACGGGCAGGTGGATTGGGATTCGCCGCAGTCCTGGGACGCCCGGACGGCCGTCGATACGATTGCGCGACTCGCCCGCGAAGGTCGAGCCGATGTGCCGGTTTATGCGATCGGCGCTGATCGTCGGGTGGCCACTCGGGCATTTGAAGTCGACGGATCGCCACTTTTCGTGGCCGAAGGGATTTTCGCCGCCGAGATCGTCGAGGAGTGCCGTCGGCGAGGGGTGCTCGCCGGCGCGTACGCGCTGCGCCGGCCGCGCGGGGCGACATTCCTCCGCCGGCTCGCCAGGGATCTGGCCGAACAGCGCAAGGCGCCCCGGGTGCTGCTCCGGCGCGGAGTGGCCCTGCTGCGGGCGGAGCCCGCGGTGCTGCGCCGGCAGACCGGGCTGGGCGCGGAGGCGGCCCGCGCCCGTGAGGTGCTGCACCGGGTGGCCGGCCTGCTCGCCAGCCACCCGCACAGCTGAACGGTTCAGGCCAGCAGCTTCGCGTACGCCGGCTTGATCACCTCGTCGATGATCCGGAGTCGTTCGTCGAACGGGATGAAGGCGCTCTTCATCGCGTTGATGGTGAACCACTGCATCTCTCGCCAGCCGTAGCCGAACGTCTCCACGAGCAGGAACATCTCCCGCGACATGGAGGTGCCGCTCATGAGCCGGTTGTCGGTGTTGACGGTGACCCGGAACCGCAGGTCCCGCAGGAGGCCGATCGGGTGGTCAGCGATCGAGTCCACAGCGCCGGTCTGCACGTTGGACGAGGGGCACAGCTCCAGGGGGATCCGCTTGTCGCGGACGTACGCGGCCAGCCGGCCCAGCACCGGGGCACCGCCGGGGGTGATGTCGTCGACGATCCGGACGCCGTGACCGAGCCGGTCCGCGCCGCACCACTGGATCGCCTGCCAGATGGACGGCAGGCCGAACGCCTCACCAGCGTGGATGGTGAAGTGGAAGTTCTCCCGCTGGAGATACTCGAAGGCGTCCAGGTGGCGGGTGGGCGGGAAGCCTGCCTCGGCGCCGGCGATGTCGAAGCCGACCACCCCGGCGTCGCGGTGCCGCACCGCCAGCTCGGCGATCTCCTGGGAACGGGCGGCGTGCCGCATCGCGGTGAGCAGGGTGCCGACCCGGATGGTCAGGCCCGCCTCGACCGCCAGCGCGGTCCCCTCGGCGAACCCGGCGAGGACCGCCTCGACCACCTCGTCGAGGCTCAGGTCCTGCTCCAGGTGCTGCTCCGGGGCGAAACGCACCTCGGCGTAGACCACCCCGTCGGCGGCCAGGTCCAGCGCGCACTCGCGGGCCACCCGGCGCAGCGCCGGCGCGGTCTGCATGACCGCCACTGTGTGCGCGAACGTCTCCAGGTAGCGCTCCAGCGAGCCGGAGTCGGCGGCCTCGACGAACCAGCGCCCGAGCGCTTCCGGGTCGGTGGTGGGCAGCTCGTGGCCGACCTCCGCCGCCAGCTCGACGATCGTCGCCGGCCGCAGCCCACCGTCGAGGTGGTCGTGCAGCAGTGCCTTCGGAGCCTTGACGATGTCCTCGTACCGGATAGTTGCGACCATGCTCAGACCCTAGTCAGCGACCCTCCTGGGTCGGGACGGGACCGGCCTAGACTCGATTCGTGGATACAGCTCGGCGGCCTGACGTGGACCTCCGCATCCTCGAACGGCTGCGCTGCCCGGTGTGCGGGGATCCCCTGACCGAGGTGATCGCAGGCACCGCCCGGGCGTTACGCTGCCCGCGCCGGCACAGCTTCGACATCGCCCGTCAGGGTTACGTGAACCTGCTCGCCGGTCGCGCCCCGCACGTCGGGGACACCGCCGAGATGGTCGCTTCCCGGGCCGACTTCCAGGCCGCCGGGCACTACGACGTCATTTCCGCCGCACTCGCCGCTGCCGCGACTGAGGCCGTGGTCCGGCTCCGTGCGACGGCCACGCCGCCGCCGGCGCCTACCCCGCCGTCCGCCCTTTGCTCTGCTTCAACCCACGCACCGGTTTCCGGGCAGAACTGTTGCGCGGAGGTAAGCAGAGCAAAGGACACAACGGCAGGGGTACGGGTCGAAGCGTCGGCGGCCGACGTCGGGGCGTACCCCCTGGTGGTGGATGCCGGCGCCGGCACGGGCCGGTATCTCGGCGCGGTGCTGGCGGCGCTGCCGGACGCCGTGGGTCTGGCCCTCGACGTCTCCAAGCCGGCGCTGCGCCGCGCGGCCCGCGCGCACCCCCGGGCGGCCGCCGCGCTCGCCGACACCTGGCAGCGGCTGCCCCTCGCCGACGCCTCGGCGGCCGTGCTGCTCAACGTGTTCGCGCCCCGCAACGGGCCGGAGTTTCACAGGGTGCTCGACCCGGCCGGCACGCTGCTGGTGGTCACCCCCGCCGCCGACCACCTCACCGAACTGGTGGACGCCCTCGACCTGCTGCGGGTGGATCCGGACAAGGCCGACCGGGTGGCCGCCAGCCTGGGCGGGCACTTCACTCCGGTCAGCTCGACGGTGCACCGTGCCGAGCTGACGCTCACCCGCACCGAGGTGGCCACCCTGGTCGGGATGGGGCCGAGCGCCTGGCACACCGACCCGGGCGCGTTGGCCGCCCGACTGGCCGCGCTTCCCGAGCCGGTCCGGGTGACGGTGGCGGTCCACCTCGACGCCCACCGGCCCCGCTGACCTCAGGTGGAGAGGTCCACTTCTTCCCAGCCGGGCGGCTCGTCGTGGTACGGCCCGCGCAGGATCACCGCCCATTCCAACGCCCAGCGCCGCTGCCCGATCGCGTTCGCGTCGACGAGCCCCGGCGCCCGCTGGCCACTCCGCTCGGTCTCCAGGTACGCCCAGTCCAGGCAGTAGTGCAGGTCGAGCAGGGCTGCCGCGTCGGCCGGATGCTGCGGGGCGGCAAGGATCCTCGTCCGCCAGTGGGAGAACGTCTCACCGTCGGCGAGGTGCGGCAGCCGCTCGACAAGCCGCTCGTCCACGGCCAGGGTCGGGTCGAGCTGCTTGCTCAGCCCCAGCACCCAGGCCAACGCGAACAGCGCGTCGTGGTGCAGCACGAACGAGCGGTGGTCGCCCTTGCCGCCCATGACGAACTGCCACTCGGGCGGGGTGACCATCTCCACCAGGTGCGAACCGAGTAGCCAACTCATCGCCGCCTGCGGGGGCATCCCGAAGCAGCGGGCCAGGATCAGGTGCAGCACGGCGATCCGCGCCTCGATCTCCACCGTCGGGCGTAGCTCGATCTCGTCACCCGGCTCCCAGACGAGCGGGAACTGTGCCGGCGGCAACGGCAGGCCGAGCCGGGACAGCTCGTCCAGGCTCGCCTCGCGCACCTCACGTGGGTCGGGGGCAGGTACGGTCACGGCGGATCATCCTGTCTGCTCGCGACGGCTCAGGGCCGCTCGTCCCCCCTTGGCCTGCGACAATAGCGCTCCCAGGTGACCGGCACCATGCCGGCCCGGCCGTCTGGGTCAGCCGATCCGCTCGATGACCAACGGCGTCGCGGCAGGCGCGTCGAGGGCGATCCGCACCGCGCGGGCGGCCTCCGCAAGCGCCGCCGGGATCCGCGTGGCGTCGTCGGCGCGCAACTCGTAGAGGGGGTCGCCGGCCCGCACCGCGTCGCCCGGCCGCCTGTGCAGCACCACCCCGGCCGGTACGCTGACCGGGTCCTCCTTGCGGGCGCGGCCGGCGCCCAGACGCCAGGCCGCAACCCCCATGGCGTACGCGTCGACGGCCGCCACGTACCCGTCCTGCTCGGCGCGGACCACCTCGACCTCCGGCGCGGTCGGCATCGGGGCGTCCGGGTCGCCGCCCTGCGCGCGGATCATCGCCCGCCAGGTGTCCATGGCGCGGCCGTCCCGCAGCGCGGCGGCCGGGTCGGCGTCCGGCAGACCGGCGGCGTCGAGCATCTCCCGGGCCAGGGCCAGCGTCAGCTCCACCACGTCGGCCGGTCCCCCGCCGGCAAGCACCTCGACCGACTCGGTCACCTCGACGGCGTTGCCGATCGCCAGGCCGAGCGGGGTGGACATGTCGGTGAGCAGGGCGACAGTCCGTACGCCGTGCGCGCCGCCCAGCTCGACCATCGTGCGGGCAAGCTCGCGGGCCTGGTCGACGGACTTCATGAACGCGCCCGAGCCGACCTTGACGTCCAGGACCAGCGCACCGGTGCCCTCGGCGATCTTCTTGCTCATGATCGAGCTGGCGATCAGCGGGATCGCCTCCACTGTGCCCGTCACGTCGCGCAGCGCGTACAGCTTGCGGTCGGCGGGGGCGAGCCCGGCACCGGCCGCGCAGATCACCGCGCCCACGTCGCCGAGCTGGGTGATGAACTCGTCGTTGCTCAACGCGGCCCGCCAGCCGGGGATCGACTCCAGCTTGTCCAGCGTGCCGCCGGTGTGCCCGAGGCCCCGGCCGCTGAGCTGCGGCACGGCGGCGCCGCACGCCGCCACCAACGGCGTGAGCGGCAGGGTGATCTTGTCGCCGACGCCGCCGGTGGAGTGCTTGTCGACTGTCGGCCGGCGTACCGCCGACAGGTCGAGCCGCTCACCGCTGGCGATCATCGCGGCGGTCCACCTGGCGATCTCCGGCCCGGTCATGCCGTTGAGCAGGATCGCCATTGCCAGCGCGGACATCTGCTCGTCGGCGACCACCCCCCGGGTGTACGCGTCGACCACCCAGTCGATCTGGGCGTCCGACAGCACACCTCCGTCCCGCTTAACCCGGATGACGTCAACAGCAGCAAAACTCATGAAGGTCTCCCCTAGTCGAATGGCGGATCCCGACCCACAGACCGCGAGCACGAGGGATTGGGCCGACAGTGCCCGGCGGAGGGATCAAGCCTGACCGCCCGGAGCCGGGCGCTGTCGGCCCGATCCCCAAAGCTCAGCCAGCAGACCAGCGCTCCGGGATCTCCAGCGGCGGCTCACCCTCGCCGGCCCAGAAGATCGTGCCGGTGGCGTCCACCACCACGACCCGGGGGGTGCGGGCCGTACCCCAGGCGATGGCCTCCGCCGGGTCGTCCCAGCTGGGCGCCTCCTCCAGCACACCGGTCTCGGCGCCCGCGTCGTCGCCTGCCGACCGCTCCCAGTACGCCGTCCAGACCTGCTGGCCGGCGGACATGTCGGCGTGTACGAAGACGGTGCCGCGTCCACGCCAGGCGGCCAGCCGCTCGGGGACCACCGGCACCGGCGTCTCGCCGGTGACCGCCTCCAGGTCCTCCACGCCGAAGGCGTGCGGAAGCAGCTCGGCCATCCGCAGTGGGCCGCCCTTCGCCTCGACGAGGCATTCCGGGCCGCCGTGTTCCCACAGCAGTTGCCGGCACCGACCGCACGGCATCAACGGCTCGCCAGTGGCGTCGACGCAGGAGAGCGCGACGAGTCGACCGCCACCTGTGGCGTGCAGGCTGGACACGACACCGCACTCGGCGCAGAGCGTCACCCCGTACCCGGCGTTCTCCACGTTGCAGCCGACCACCACGCGGCCGTCGTCGACAAGGGCGGCAGCCCCGACCGGGAACGACGAGTACGGCGCGTAGGCGTGCCGCATCGCCTCCGTGGCGGCGGCACGCAGTCGCGCCCAGTCAATGTCGGTCATGTCACCATTCTGCCGAAGTAGCCCAGGCTGACAGCCGGCAGGGCCGCAGCCCCGAGGCTCAACCCTTGATGTACGGCTTGCCGTCGGCGGCGGGCGCGCGGACCTTGCCGACCAGCCCGGCGACCGCGAGGATCGTCGCCAGGTAGGGCAGCATGGCCAGGAACTGGCTGGGGATCGCGCTGTTGATCGCGCCGAGATAGGTGGCGAGCTGGTCGGCGAAGCCGAAGAAGAGCGCGGCGAGCAGCGCACCTGTCGGGTTCCACCGGCCGAAGATCAGCGCGGCGAGCGCGATGAAGCCCTTACCGCCGATCATGTTCTTTGTGAACGAGTAGAGGGCAAGCGTGTAGGACGCACCGCCGATGCCCGCGACCACGCCGGCCAGCAGGACGTTGCGGTAGCGCACCCGCAGCACCTTGACGCCGAGGGTGTCGGCGGCGATCGGGTGTTCGCCGACCGACCGGGTGCGCAGCCCCCAACGGGTCCGGAACAACGCGATGTGGATCACCAGGACCAGGAGCAGGCCGAGGTAGAGGAAGATGTTGCCGCGGAACAGCGCCGGCCCGAGCACCGGGATGTCCTTCAGCAACGGGATCTCCCAGTTGCTGAAGCGCGGTGCGCTGTTGTACCTCTCCGCGTCGGTCTGCATCAGCCGCTCGTAGAGGAAGCCGGTCACGCCGACCGCGAACAGGTTCAGCACGATGCCGATGACGACCTGGTCGACCAGGTAGCGGATGGCGAAGACGGCAAGCAGCAGCGAGATGAACGCGCCACCGATCGCGGCGGCCACGAGGCCCACCCACACGCTGCCGGAGATGCTGCCGAACAGCGCGCCGCTGAACGCGCCCATCAGCAGCTGACCTTCGATGGCCACGTTGACGACACCGGAACGCTCGCACAGCACCCCGGCGAGCGCGCCGAAGATCAGCGGGAGCGCCAGGATGAAGGTGCCCCTGATGATGTTGACAAGCGGCATGAAGTTCTGCCCGGCCGGCGCGGCCGAGACCTGCCAGCAGAGGAAGGACAGCACGAAGCCGAGCAGTCCGACGCCGAGCACAGGCAGGAACCAGCGTTTCGGGAGTCTGCCGGCGAGCAGGGCCGCCCCGGCGGCGATCGTGATGATCCCGAACAGGATCGCGCCGATCGTCCCGTTGATCTCCAACGCGGCACCGGCCGCGTCGTCGCTGAGCGTGAAACGGGCCTGCTGGTCGGTGGCGAGCGCGCCGAAGAGCACTGTCGAGAGCAGCCCGAGCGCCAGCAGCACGGCGCCGACCTTGCGGTTGCGGGTCCAGAAGCCCTCGTCGACCGCGGCTACCGCGACGTCGGGGACAGCCATGGTGGACATGCGTTACCAGCCCTTCGCCAGGCTCGTCTGCAACCGGGCGGCCCGCGCCGCTCGGAGCTGGAAGATCGCCTTCACCAGGGCGGGGGCGGCGATGAAGATGAC
The DNA here is from genome assembly GCF_049841715.1 of Micromonospora sp. DT41. Lineage (NCBI taxonomy): Bacteria > Bacillati > Actinomycetota > Actinomycetes > Micromonosporales > Micromonosporaceae > Micromonospora > Micromonospora sp. DT41. The sequence continues at coordinate 486,865 of NZ_JBNCKU010000001.1, forward strand.
GATCAGCGCCTGAAGCACTGTCACCAGCTCCAGCGAGATGCCGGAGTACGACTGCATCCGGTTGCCGCCGGCCTGGAGCGCACCGAACAGCAGCGCGGCGAGCAGCACCCCCCAGGGCTTCACCCGGCCGAGCAGCGCCACCAGGATGCCGTCGAAGCCGATCTGCGCGACCACCAGCGGGGTCAACGCGCTCGCGGTGGAGCCCAGGACCATGTTCGCGCCGCCCAGGCCGGCAAGGATGCCGGCAAAGACCATGATCAGGATGTACGTCTTGGTGACGCTGATGCCGGCGGTCCGGGCGGCGTCCGGGTTGGCGCCCACCGCACGCAGCTCGAAGCCGAGCGTGGAGCGGTTGAGCAGCCAGGCGACGGCCCAGGTGGCGAGCACGGCGAGCAGGATGCCTGCGTGCACGCGCAGGTTGTCGCCGAACAGTCGGGGCAGCTGGGCGGAGCTTTCCACAGCCCTGCTGATCGCGTCCGAACGGGCCGGGTCCTGCACACCGTTCTGCACGATGATCCAGGCCAGGAAGTACGTGGCCACGTAGTTCAGCATGATCGTGTTGATCACCTCGTGCGCGCCGGCACGGGCCTTGAGGATGCCGGGGATGAAACCCCAGATCGCCCCACCCAGGGCACCGGCAAGCACCGCCACCAGCAGGTGCAGAACGGGCGGCAGCGGCAGCAGGAAGCCGGCCACCGCCGCGAGGATCACACCGATCATGGCCTGGCCCTGGGCGCCGATGTTGAACAGGCCGCCCCGGAAGGCAAGCGCCACCGACAGGCCGGTGAAGACCAGCGGCGCGGTGTAGGTGAGCGTCTCGGAGATCGGCGCGAGCACTGCCGGCCAGCTGCCGTCGCCGTTGACCCAGGCGGAGAACGCCTCCGGGTCGAAGACCGCGCCCTTGAACAGGTTCGCGTACGCCTCGCTGACAAGCGTCCAACTGGAATTGATCGCGTCGGACGGACGGGAGGTGATGTACGAGTAGGTGGAGAGCACGTCCGGATCAGAAATGATCATCAGGATCGCGCCGACCACGATCGCCAGCACCAGCGACAGGAGCGTCACCGTGAAGGTGTTGGCCGCCCACAGGTTGTCCAGGAACAGGCGGCCAAGGGACGGCTTCGGCTCCGGCTCGGACACCTTCGGTGTGTTGGCCGTACTGGCCTGCTCGGTGTTGCCGAGCGCAATCTGCGCCGCCTGCGCCTCGCTCGCCGGTTCCTTGTCCGGTGAGCCCGACTGCGGGTTCACGTCGCTCATGCCTCGTCCTCGCTCGCGGGGCCGTCGGCGCTCGCCGGACCCCTGCCTGCCGTGCCGGGATCGTCGGCGGTGGGTGCCGCGCCGGACTCGGCGGCGGCGTCCGGGCTGATGCCGGCCATCAACAGGCCGATCTCCTCGCGCGGGGTGTCCGGGGCGACGACGCCGATGATCCGGCCGCGGTACATCACGGCGATCCGGTCGGCCAACGCGACCACCTCGTCGAGTTCGCTGGAGACCACCAGGACGGCGGTACCGACGTCCCGCTCGCGGATGATCCGGCTGTGGATGAACTCGATCGAACCGACGTCGACGCCACGGGTCGGCTGGGCGGCGATGAAGAGCTTCAGCGGCCGGGACAACTCCCTGGCCACGATCACCTTCTGCTGGTTGCCGCCGGACAGGGTGCCCACCGACGCTTCGGCCGACGAGGTACGGACGTCGAACTGCTCGATCCGCTCCTTCGCCGAGGACGCGATCGCGTCCGGCCGGAGAGCGAACCCGGAGCCGAACGGTGGCCGGTCGTAGATGTCCAGCACCAGGTTCTCCGCGACGCTGAACTCCTTGACCAGGCCGTCCACGCTGCGGTCCTCGGGGACGTAGCCGACGCCGGCGCGGAGCACCTTCTTCGTCGTCCAGCCGTCGATCCGGTCGCCACTCAGGCTCACAGTGCCGGCGAGTACCGGGCGCAGGCCCATGATCGCTTCGATCAACTCGGTCTGGCCGTTGCCCTGCACGCCCGCCACGCCGAGCACCTCGCCCGCGCGTACGGTCAGGTCGACGCCGTCGACGGCCCGGATCTGCCGGTCGTCGTCAACGACCAGCCCGGCCACCTCAAGCACCGGCTCGCCCGGTGTGGCAGGCGACTTGTCGACGGTGAGGCGCACACTGCGGCCGACCATCAGCGCGGCCAGTTCGTCCCGGCTGGCCTCCGGGGAGGCGGTGCCGACGGTCTTGCCGCGCCGGATCACTGTGATCCGGTCGGCGATCGCCTTGACCTCGCCGAGCTTGTGGGTGATGAAGACGATCGACTTGCCGGCGGCCTTGAGCGCCCGCATGACCGTCAGCAGCTCCTCGGTCTCCTGGGGGGTGAGCACCGCTGTGGGCTCGTCCAGGATGAGTAGGTCGACGTCGCGGGTGAGCGCCTTGACGATCTCGACGCGCTGCTGGATGCCGACCGGCAGGTCCTCGATCACCGCGTCCGGGTCGACCCGCAGGTTGTAGCGCTCGGACACCTCGGTGACCTCGCGCCGGGCCCGCCGCCGATCCAGGAAGCCGCCGATGCCGCCCCTTACCTGCTCGGCGCCGAGCATGACGTTCTCCGCCACCGTGAAGACCGGCACCAGCATGAAGTGCTGGTGCACCATGCCGATCCCGGCGGCGATCGCGTCGGACGGGCCCCGCAGCTTCAACGGCTTGCCGTCGACAAGGATCTCGCCCTCGTCGGGCTGGTAGAGCCCGTAGAGGACGTTCATCAGTGTCGACTTGCCCGCGCCGTTCTCGCCGAGCAGGGCGTGAATCTCTCCAGGCTCCACCGTCAGATCGATGTGGTCGTTGGCGACCAGATCACCGAACCGCTTGGTGATGCCGCGCAGTTCGAGTCTCAGCGCAACCTCCTGGAGTGCGAGCGATGGTGCAGCGTAGCTGCCGGTCGACCGGGTCGGACCGACACGGTCACCGTGGCGCACGATCGGCCGCTCCGGCACCGCGGGTGGTCACCCGCGGTGCCGGAGCGGCCGGATCGGTAGTACCTGTCCCGCCGCTCCTGCGATGATCTCACCGCAGGGACCGGCCGGTTGTCACTTGGCCGGCTGGGCCTTCGAGCTGACGGTGATCGTCCCGGCGGCGATGTCCGCCTTGATCTTGTCGACCTCGGCCTTCAGCTCGGCCGGAACCTTGCTGTCGAAGTCGTGGTACGGGGCGATCGAGACACCGTCGTTGGCAAGGGTGCCGACGAAGCCCGGCGTGGCCGGCAGCTTGTCGCCACCGGCGGCCTTGAGCACGGCCTCCTTGACGGCGCCCGGGATGTTCTTGACGACCGTCGTGATGATCGCGGAGCAGTCCGGGGTGCTCTCGCAGCCGTCGACGTCCACCCAGATGGTGCTGTACTTGCCACCCGAGGCCTTGGCCGCGCTCGTGGTGCCGAGACCGGCGCCACCGGCGACCGGCATGATGATGTCCGCACCCTGGGCGACAAGCGCGTCGGAGACCTTCTTGCCCTCGTCCTGCTTGTCGAAGGCGTTGGAGAAGGAACCCTTCTGGGTCTCCTTGTTCCAGCCGAGCGCCTGGACGTCCTTCTTCTTCGTGGTGTTGTAGTACGCCACACCGTCGACGAAGCCGTCCATGAAGATCGTCACCGGCGGGATCGGCAGACCACCGTAGGTGCCCACCTTGCCGGACTTGCTCATCCCGGCGGCCAGGTAGCCCGCCTGGAACGCGGCCTGGGCAGTGTCGAACTGCATCGGGTAGACGTTGTCCACGCGCGGGTTGCCGTCGACGATGCCGAAGTGCTGGTTCGGGTTCGCCTCGGCGATCTTCTTGGTGGCGGTCTCCATCAGGCCACCGACGGCCAGGATGAAGTCGCACTTCTGGTTGACGTACTGCGTCAGGTTGGGCTCGTAGTCGGCCTCAGCCTTCGACGCCACGTACTTGATGTCGATGTTGTCGTTGGCGGCCTTGGCCTCCTGCAGACCCTTCCAGGCCGACGTGTTGAACGACTTGTCGTCGATGCCGCCGACGTCGGTCACCATGCAGGCGCTGAACTTCTTGGCGCCACTGCCGGCGTTGTTGTCGTCATCGGGTGCCTCACCACAAGCGGCAGCGCCCAGCACGAGGCCACCCGCCACGAAGGCGGAGGCGATCCGCATCCCACGCACAGAGCGCAAGACGTCTCCTTCCCATTGCCCACCGCGTCATGCGCGATGGGCAGCCCTTGCGCCGGCCTGCGTGTGCCGCCGGCGTCCCACGTTACGGACGGGAGCGTACGCCCGCGCCCACCCACCGGCCGCCAATCGTGCACGACTGTTGAACGTCCGTTACCCCGGCGTAACCCTGGGGTGCGGCAAATCACTTCTCGTGCAGATCGGCGACCACGCGGGTGTCGCGAACGTCCGTTTCTCCGTGCTTCCCCAATGCCTGGCGAACTAACGCCAGAACACCGCTACTGCCGCGTTGACCAGGGTCAACCCGACGATCGCGAGGAAGTGGCCACGGTTCACGCTCTCCCGCTTACGGGAGAAGAAGACCATGACAAAGATCAGCAGTGCGAGCACCAACTTGGTAACAAGCTTTGCGGGGGCCGGCTCGTCGCCGTCGCGCAGCGGCGCGGACAGTCCGATGCCCGTGACAAGTTGGATCACCGACCCCCAGAGCATGGCGGCGTTGATCCGCAGCCGGCCGGTGATGTATTGAGCGATCCCGCCGCCGAGCAGCAGCGCGAAGCCGATCAGATGGACGTAGAGAAGGATCAGTCGAAGAGCTTCCACGCGGCCTATTGTCCCTCAACAACGACGCTTCGTAGTAGCGGCCCCGCCGTGCCGCCGCCATACCGTGACCCCATCCCCCTCGCGATCTTGCGGTTGCTGCCTCGACATGCGCGACAAAAGCCACGAAGAGCCGACCGAAACCGCAAGATCGCGGGGGCTGCGAGCGGGCGCAGTCAGGGCAGGCGCCAGACCTGGAAGGTGGGGCCGTCGGCGGGGAGAGTCACAGTGCCCTCGGTGTCGGGGCGCAGCGGCTCCGCACCGCCGTAGATGTTGTCGCCGGGCTTCAGGCCCGACAGCCGGACCGGGGCACCTGGCGCACGCCGGGCCATCACCAGCACCGTCGCGGTCGGCGCCTCGCGCAGGAAGACGAGCGTCTCCGCGTCCGCGTGCACCCACCGCAGGCCGCCGTGCCGCAACGCCGGCTCGTCGCGGCGCAGCGTCAACAACGACCGGTACGCGTCGAACGTGCGCCGGTCCCAGCTCTCCGGCCGGTGCCACGGCATCGGGGTACGCGAGCCCTCCCCGTTCGTGCCGGTGAGGCCCAGCTCGTCCCCGGCGAACACCACGGGCGTGCCGGGCATCGTGGCGAGCAGTCCGCCGGCCACCTCCTGCCGGGCGGCGTCGCCGACCACCGTGCGGATCCGGGCCGAGTCGTGCGAGCCGAGCAGCTGCCACGAGTGGGTGTACGACCGCCAGGACACCAGCGACCGGTAGGCGTTCATCGTGGCGAGCACCGCGCCCGCGTCACGCCGCCGTACCCCGCCCGGGGTGCCGAGGAAGTTCGGCACCGGGTCGTCGCCGTGGCGCAGCCAGGACCACACCGGGTCGGTGAAGCCGACGTAGTTCATGGTCCCGTGCCAGCCGTCGGCGTCCAGGTCACCGGTGTGGTCGTGGCCGTGCTCGGCGAGCAGCAGCGCGTCGGGGCGGGTCTGCGCCACGACCTCGCGCAGCAGCCGCGCCACCTCGTGGGTGTACGCGTCCGCGCCCCGCCGACCGGTCATGTTCGCCACGTCGACCCGCCAGCCGTCCAGCCCGTACGGCGGGCGCAGCCAGCGGCGCAGCAGCGAGTCCTCGGCGGTGGCGAAGCGGCGGCGCAGCTCCGTGCTGCCCCAGTTGAGCTTCGGCAGCGACTTGACGCCGTTCCAGGACTCGAAATCCCCGCCGGGCAGGTCGAAGTAGTACAGGTCGCGTTCCGGGGCGTTCACGTCGGGGACGGCGGCGGTGAACCACGCGTGGGCGTCGCCGGTGTGGTTGCTGGTGATGTCGCCGAGCAGCCGCCACCCCCGGGCGTGCACCGCGTCGGCGAGGCGGGCAAGTGCCGCGTCCCCGCCCAGCAGCGGGTCGACGGTGTCGAAGCTCGCCGCGTCGTACCTGTGGTTGGAGCGGGCCGGGAAGACCGGCGTGAGGTAGACGGTGTTGACCCCGAGCCGGTCCAGGTGGTCAAGGTGTTCGGTGACGCCGTCGAGGTCGCCGCCGTAGAGCTGGCGGGGCGTCTCCGGACCCCTGCCGATGACCGGGGTGTCCCAGTCGCAGTCGATGGCCCAGTCCGGCAGGGTGCGGCCGTCGGCGGCGGCGGAGCGGGCGAACCGGTCCGGGAAGATCTGGTAGATCACCGCGTCCCGCGCCCAGGCCGGCGGCGGGGCGTAGCTGACAAGCTTGAAGTCGCCGTTGTCGGGCACGTCGTGGTCGGCCAGGCCTGCGGCGTTCAGCCAGCGGGTGCCGTGGTCGCCGTCGAGCAGGAAACGGTAGTTGCTCACCGGGTTGCGGACCTCGACATCGGCCCGCCACCACACGTCACCGTCCTCGGTGCGGTCGATCTCGGCCTCGGCGAAGCGCGGCTCGCCGTCGCCTGTGGTGCGCACGTGCACCTGGCGGACGCCGGCGCCGGCCGGTACCCGGACGAAGACCGGCACGGTCTGCCCGAGCGCGGGTTCCTGCTCGGGGACGTAGGTGGCGGAGCCGTCGTGGTGCGGCTGGAGGGGCATGGTGCTGCCTTTCGCGTCGTACGGACAGGAAGGGGGGCGGTCACCCGCCGCGGCCGGTTCACCCGACCGCGGCGGCCCGCCCTCCGAACCGCTCCGGTGTACGTCGACACGACGCCCTTGCCGCAGCGTGAGCCGAGGAGGCTCAGCCCTTCACCGCTCCGGAGGTGAGCCCGGAGACGATGTAGCGCTGGAGCAGTTGGAACACCAGCACCGTGGGGATCGCGGTGAGCAGCGTGCCCGCCGCGAACATCCCGAAGTTGTTGTTGCGCTCGCCGGCCACCAGGCCGTACATGCCGACCGCGAGGGTCTTCGACTCGGGTTCGGTGAGGAACACGTTGGCGATGATGAACTCGTTGATCGACCCGATGAACGCGAGCAGGCCGGTCACAGCCAGGATCGGGGCCACCAGCGGCAGCATGATCCGGAAGAAGATCTGCACGTGCGACGCGCCGTCCATGGTCGCCGACTCGTCCAGCTCCTTCGGCAGGGTGTCGAAGAAGCCCTTCATCAGCCAGGTGTTCGCACCCAGCGCGCCACCCATGTAGAGCAGGAACAGGCCCCACGGGGTGTTGAAGCCGATCGACGGGTACAGGTCGGTGAGCGTGGTGAAGATCAGGAAGATCGCCACGATCGCCAGGAACTGCGGGAACATCTGGATCAGCAGCAGCGCGAGCAGGCCGACCCGGCGTCCGGAGAAACGCATCCGGGAGAACGCGTACGCGGCGAGCGACGACAGGAAGATCGACGCGAAGCTGGCCACCCCCGCCAGCAGCAGCGAGTTGAGGAACCAGTGGCCGAAGGCGGTCCGGTCGAACAGGTTGACGAAGTTCTCAAGTGACGCCCCGGTGGGCAGCAGTTCGGTGGAGGAGAGCGTGCCGAGCGGGTTGAACGCCGCCGAGATCACGAACAGGATCGGGAAGAGGCTGAACGCCACAGCCAGCACCCCGACCAGGTGCCGCCAGCCCACCTGGGCGAACCAGCGGCTGCGCGGCTGACGAACCGGCCGACGACCAGCCTGGTCACGGTTCGCCGTGGGAGTGTCCACAATGCTCGTCACGAGTACACCTCCTCCTGCTTGCGGGTCCGCCGGAAGCTGATCGCCGACACCGTCGCCACGATCGCGAAGATGAAGATCGAGACAGTGGCGGCCAGGCCGAACTCGGCACCCTGGGCGCCGAACGCCAGCCGGTAGGTGTACGTGATCAGCAGGTCGGTGGCGCCGTTTGTGGGGTTGTCCGGCGCGAACGGCCCGCCCTCGGTGGTGAACAGGATCGCGTTGACGTTGTTGAAGTTGAACGCGAACGACGCGATGAGCAGCGGCGAGAGCGCCACCAGCAGCAGCGGAAGGGTGACCGCCCGGAACGACTGCCAGGGCGAGGCGCCGTCGACCGATGTCGCCTCGGTCAGCTCCCGCGGGATGGCCTGCAACGCTCCGGTGGCGACAAGGAACATGTACGGGTAGCCGAGCCAGAGCTGCACCAGCACCACGGCGATCCGGGCCGACCAGGTGCCGCCGAACCAGTCCACGTTCAGTCCGAACAGGTTGTTGAGCAGGCCGAAGTCGGTGTTGAACATGTCCCGCCAGATCAGCAGCATCGCGAACGACGGCATCGCGTACGGCAGGATCAGCAGCACCCGGTAGAAGTTGGTGCCCTTCATCCGGGGCGAGTGCAGCGCCAGCGCGATGGCCATGCCGAGCAGGAACGTGAGGCCTGTGGAGCCGATCGCGAAGGCGAAGTTCCAGGCCAGCGTGCCGAAGAACGGCCCGGAGATGTTCGGGTCGGTGAGCACTGAGCTGAAGTTCTTCAGCCCGACGTCGACCTTCCAGCCCTGGGCGAGCCGCTCACCGTCGGCGGCGACGAAGGAGCCGGACTGCTCGTCGGCGGTCCAGGTCCTGCCGGTTTCACTGTCTCTGACGCAGTCGCACGCGTCGTCGTACGCCCGGGCGGCCTTGCCCTCGTAGGCACGGCTGAGGCCGTTGGAGCGGATCGCGCCGTCGTCGGTGGGCACGATGAGCGCGGTGACGGCGTCGCTGCGCCCGCTGGCCTGCCCGATGTTCAGCACCGTGTAGCCGTCCGCGGCGGTGATCTTGCCGCTGAGGCTGCTGACCGTGACGTCGCCGGCGTCGAGCTTGCGCAGTCCGTCCGCGTCTCCCGCGAAGATGTCCTTGGTCTTCGGGTCGCTGAGCAGGAAGACAAGCGCGCCGGTCGCCGGGTCGCCCTTGGTGGCGATGGTGAGGGCGTACTCGGTCGAGCCCGGGACCTGCTTCACCGAGGCGGTCTGGATCGCGACGATCGCGTCGTCCTTGCTGCCGCGATGGCCGTCGCCGAAGTTCGTGAACGCGGTGCTCGCCGTGTAGAGCACCGGGACGACCTGGAAGGCGATAAGGAACAGCGTGCCGGGCACCAGATACTTCGCCGGGATGTGCCGACGGCTCAGGTAGAGGTAGTACAGGCCGGCGGTGGTGACCGCCAGGATGCCCAGCCCGATCCAGTGTTCGGCCTCGATGAGCGGGAACGCCGCCCAGATCGCGATCCCGGCCACCAGGCCGAGCAGGATCACCTTGCCGACGAGGCCGGTCGCGGTGATCGGCGCGTGATGCCGCGCGGTACGGGACAGCCCAGGGCGAACGGGCTCCCGGCCCGGGGTCCTCGTGGACCCCGGGCCGGACAGCGGCGCGCTCATTACTTGATCTGACCCTGGATCGTCTTGCCTGCGGCGGTGATCGTCGTGGCCGGGTCGGCGCCGCCGATGATGGCGGCCTCCGCCTTACCGAACGGGTCCCAGATCGCGGCCATGGCCGGGATCGCCGGGAGCACGTGGCCGTTCTTGCCGGCCTCGGAGAACTTCGCCAGGTCCGGGTCCTCGCCCTTCACCTGGTCGAAGGCGGCGGTCAGCGCCGGCGGGCGCGGCTCGGCCTTGTACAGCGCGACGGCCAGCTCGGGCTTGGTCACGTAGTTGGTGACGAACTCCTGGGCCAGCGCCTTGTTCTTGCCCTTGGCGGCGACGTAGAACGCCTGGACGCCCACGAACGGCTGGGCTTCCTTGCCGTCGGCGAAGCCGGGGACCGGGGAGATGTCGTAGGAGATGTTCGCCTTCTTGGCGTCGGCGACGGCCCACGGGCCGGACACCAGGTAGGCGCACTTCTTGCTGGTGAACGTGGAGATCGCGTTCTCCGGGGTGATGGAACGCTTCAGCGCCCCGTCGCCCTTCTCACCGAGCTTGGCGATCTTCTGGAAGGCCGTGATCGACTCCGGCTTGCCCACGCCCAGGTCCTTCGGGTCGTAGTCGCCGTTGGCCGCCGTGCCGAACAGGTAGCCGCCGCCCGAGGTGTAGAGCGGGTAGATATGGTACGAGTCGCCGTTCTGGCCGGACTGGAGGCACAGGATCTCGCTGGCCTTCTTCTCGGCCTTGAGCTTCTTGCCTGCGGCGACCAGGTCCTCGATGGTCTTCGGCGCCTCGGGGGCCAGCTCGGTGTTGCGGATCAGCGCCACGTTCTCGGTGGCGTAGGGCACGCCGTAGAGCTGGCCGTTGAAGGTGACCGCCTTGACCGCTGTCTCGTTGAAGGCGCTCTTCTGCTCGGCCGGGAGCTGCACCGGGTCGATGGCGCCGTTCTGGACCAGGTTGCCGATCCAGTCGTGCGCGCCGACCACGACGTCCGGTCCGCTGCCCTGCTGGGAGGCGGTGACGAAGTTGGTCTGCAGGTCCTTGCTGACGGCCTGGACCTCGACGGTCACGCCGTTGTCCTTGCCGAACTCCTCGGCGAACGGCTTGAGGGCGGCGGTCCGCTTGTCGTCGGCCCAGATCACCAGCTTGCCGCCGGCGGCCTTGGGGGATTCGTTGGCGGCCGGCTCGTCGCTGTCGCCGCCACACCCGGAGGCGGCGAGCGCCAGGGCGAAGAGGGCGACCACACCCGCGGTACGGATGCGCATCGGTACTCCTGTCGTCATGGCGGGTCCGCCGGGGGAAGGGCGGCTCCGCCAGTGGGAACTCTGGAAGTTCTTGCCAACCGGCACAGCGATGCTGCGCCGCAGCTCTCTCATGTTGCGGGGACGTTAGCAAGAGGTTGCAGATTATGGAAGCTCTTGCAGAGGGCCGCGCAAGAACTTGCCGGTGGGCTAAAGTGCCGCCATGCGCGCTCGACTGTCCGACATCGCCCAGCAGGCTGAAGTCAGCGAGGCCACGGTGTCGCGGGTGCTCAACGACCGCCCCGGCGTGGCTCCGGAGACCCGGCAGGCAGTTCTCACAGCTCTGGACGTGCTCGGCTACGAGCGCCCGGCCCGCCTGCGCAAGCGCAGCGCCGGGCTGGTCGGCCTCGTGGTGCCGGAGCTGGACAACCCTATCTTCCCCGCGTTTGCGCAGGTCATCGAGTCCACCCTGGCGCAGAGCGGGTTCACGCCGGTGCTCTGCACGCAGACCGCCGGCGGCGTCACCGAGGACGAGTACGTGGAGATGCTGCTGGATCGGCAGGTCTCCGGGATCGTCTTCGTCTCCGGCCTGCACGCCGACACCGCCGCCAACCATGACCGCTACCGGGCGCTGCTCGCCCGGCCGCTGCCCGTCGTCATGATCAATGGGTACGTCCCCGGCATCGGCGCACCGTTCGTCTCCTGCGACGACCGGGAGGCCGCCGAACTGGCCGTGGCCCACCTCGTGGTGCTCGGGCACCGGCGGATCGGCCTGATCACCGGTCCGGACCGGTTCGTGCCGGTGCAGCGCAAGGTGGCCGGCTGGCGAGCGGCGATGACCCGGTTGGCCGGCGTCGCCGAGGCCGACCTGGGATCCTTTGCCGAGTTGTCACTGTTCGGTGTGGAGGGTGGCGAGGCGGCTGCCGGTCGTCTGCTGGATCGGGGCGTCACAGGCGTGGTCTGCGGTTCCGACCTGATGGCGCTCGGCGCGGTCCGGGCGGCGCGGCAGCGCGGCATGACCGTTCCCGGCGACCTCTCGGTGGTCGGCTACGACGACTCGCCGCTGATGGCCTTCACCGACCCGCCATTGACCACGATGCGCCAGCCGGTCGCCGCGATGGCGGTGGCAGCGGTCCGCGCCCTGGTGGACGAGATCAACGGGCATGGTGCCCCGAACTCGGAATACCTGTTCCGCCCGGAGCTCGTGGTGCGCGGCTCGACAGCTGTCGCGCCGGCTGCCGCGCAACTCTCTTACGCAAGATCTGCTTGACTCTTGCAGCAGCGGAGCGGCATATTGCTCGAATGATCAGGACTGCCCCCCTGCCCCACACCGACGACGACTGGTGGCGCTCCGCTGTCGTCTACCAGGTCTACGTGCGCAGCTTCGCCGACAGCGACGGCGACGGCGTCGGTGACCTCCAGGGCATCCGGCAGCGCCTGCCATACCTGCGCGACCTGGGCGTCGACGCGCTCTGGTTGACCCCCTTCTACACCTCCCCCATGGTCGACGGCGGGTACGACGTCGCCGACTACCGGGACGTCGACCCGATGTTCGGCACTCTCGCCGACTTCGACGCGATGATCACCGACGCGCACGCCCTCGACCTGCGCATCATCGTCGACCTGGTGCCCAACCACACCTCCAGCGCGCACCAGTGGTTCACCGCCGCCCTCGCCGCCGGCCCCGGCTCGCCCGAGCGGGCCCGCTACCTCTTCGCCGACGGTCAGGGCACGCACGGCGAGTTGCCGCCAAACGACTGGGAGAGCATCTTCGGCGGCCCCGCCTGGACCCGGGTCGCGGACGGCCAGTGGTACCTGCACCTGTTCGACCCGACCCAGCCGGACCTGAACTGGCGGCACCCGGAGGTCCGTGCCGAGTTCCTCGACGTGCTGCGGTTCTGGCTGGACCGGGGCGTGGACGGCTTCCGGATCGACGTGGCACACGGAATGATCAAGGCCGAAGGGCTGCCGGACGTCGGCTTCAGCACGATGACGACCGGCCAGCGCCAGGTCGAACTGCTCGGCAAGGGCCGACTGCCGTACTTCGACCAGGACGAGGTGCACGAGATCTACCGCACGTGGCGGCCCGTCCTGGACAGCTACCCGGGCGGTCGGATGGCGGTCGCCGAAGCGTGGGCCGAGACCCCCGAGCGGCTGGCCCGCTACATCGGCCCGGACGAGCTGCACCAGGCGTTCAGCTTCGACTTCCTCGACGCCACCTGGTCGGCCGACTCGTTCCGCAAGGTGATCGACACCGCGCTTGCCGAATCGCAGGTGGTCGGCGCGCCCACCACCTGGGTGCTGTCCAACCACGACAAGCAGCGGCACGTCACCCGCTACGGCGACGGCGCCGAAGGGCTGCGTCGGGCACGGGCCGCCAGCCTGCTGATGCTCGCCCTGCCCGGCTCCGCCTACCTCTACCAGGGCGAAGAGCTGGGCCTGCCCGAGGTCCTCGACCTCCCCGACGAGCTACGGCAGGATCCTGCGTTCCTACGTACCGGCGAGAGCCGCGACGGCTGCCGGGTGCCGATCCCGTGGAGCGGCGACCTGCCGCCGTACGGCTTCGGACCGGCCGGCAGCGAGGTGAGCTGGCTGCCCGCCCCGGCGACCTGGCGTGCCCTGTCGGTCACCGCGCAGACCGGCGTACCCGGCTCGACGCTGGAGCTGTACCGGGCCGCCCTGCGGATCCGCCGCGAGCACCCAGCGTTGGCCGTGGACGCCGGCGGGGTCGCCTGGCTGGAGGGCGAGCCGGGCGTGCTGGCCTTCTCCCGCACGGCCGGCTCGACAGTGCTGACCTGCGTGGTGAACCTCAGCGGCGCGCCGGTCCTGATCGACGGGTACGGCGAGCCGATCCTCGCCAGCGAGCCGCTCACCGGGCAGGGCTCCGGCCAACTGCTGCCCGTCGACGCAACCGCCTGGTTGGAACGGCGCTGAGCGGGTAACCGATCTGGACCTGGTCGTCCGCCGTGCCCCGCGCCGGCGGGCGACTGGGGTACCGGCCCCTTGTGGTGGGGGGTGAGGTGCACCGGCGCCACGCGGATTTCGTCCGCGTGGCGCCGGTGTCCGTCGTGACGGAGGTGACCTCATGGTGGTACGGATCGCGCAGTACACGGTCGACGTCGAGGACCTGGACGTGATGGTCGCGTTCTGGTCGGCAGCGCTCGGCTACGAGGTATTACAGGGCGACGACGGCAGCGCCAAACTCTGGCCGTCGGGGCAGCCGCCCGGTGCCGCGCCCACCGTCTGGTTGCAGGGCTCGGGCACTGCCAAACGGGGCAAGAACCGGCTGCACCTCGACCTTGTCGCCGACTCCGACCCGCAGACCGAGGTACGGCGGTTGGTGGGCCTCGGGGCACGACCCGTGGACGTCGGGCAGACCGGGGCCGAAGGGTTCACGGTGCTTGCCGACCCGGAGGGTAACGAGTTCTGCGTACTGCACTCCGAACCGGCCCGCTGAGGCTTTGCTGTCTGTCACTTGGCGGTGAGCAACGCCGCGATCCGGGTGAAGCCGGCGCGGACCTCGGCCTCGTCCGGCGGTTCGGTGGGCTCTCCGTGGCCCGCCTCGTCGACCTCGGCGTCCAACTCCTCGTCGATCACGTCCTCGAAGTCGCCGTACAGATCGGCCCCCTCGGCCTGCCGGGCCTCGTCCTCGGCGGCGACCTGGGCGGCGGCGATCTCGCTGCGGATCTCGTCGGGCGACAGCGCCGGCAGCAGCGGCTCCACCACTGCCATCAGCTGCTCGTCGGCCACCACCGCCTCGGCAAGCGCCAGCGCGTGCGGCCGCTCGTACGGCCCGCAGACCACCGGCTCCCACTCGTCGAGGTCACCGAGCGGACCGAAGGTGATGATCCACGGCAGGCCGAGCATCGGCGAGTCGGACGGCAGGTCAAGTGTCATGAGTGCGCCCACCGGCTCATCATTGCCGCTCCCGCCGGGAAGGTGGGCGTCATTCGCCTTAACGTACGTCGGACGTGGGCCGACGTGGGCGGGGTGGCCGACCTGGACCGACGTGGTTCGCCGGCGGCACTGATGGCCACGCCGACGCGCCCTCAGTGGGGACGGTCGGCCATTCGAGCGTGATGACTCTGAGGTATCAATATGCCTGAGAGTCATCAGGCGTTTCAGGGTGCCAGCGACGCCGCGGGCCACGACGTCACAGTCATCACCCGTCACGCCGACGGCCCCGTCGGGACCTGCTCGATGCGTCGGCGCAGTTGCGGCGAGGTGGAGCGAAGGCCCGTCCCGTCCCGCTCAGTCGTGGCGGATGGCGTCGAGGGCGGCGCGGACCAGGGCGAGGGCACGGTCCGGCGGGACGCCGAGCCGCCGCGCCTCGGCCGCGTACCCGGCGGCGGCCTGGTGCAGCCGGTCCAGGGCGTCATCCCGGCCGGGGGCGACGAACGTGCCGTTGCGCCCCCGGGTCTCCAACAGCCCCGCCGCTTCCAACTCCCGGTATGCCCGGGCCACGGTGTTCGCGGCCAGCCGTAGGTCGGCGGCGAGCTGCCGGACGGTCGGCAGTCGGCTGCCCACCGGCAGCCTGCCGTCGCCGATCAGCTCGGCGAGCTGCCCGCGCACCTGCTCGTACGGTGGCACCGGGGAGTCCTGGTCGACCGAGATCAGCACCTGCGCACCTTCCACGTCGTTCAGCCCGCACCACCCGGCGTACCCGGATCGGTGTCCTCTTCGAGATTCGTCGTCCGCGGCCCCTCCGCCAGGTCCATCACCCGCCCTCTCGGGCTTGTGGCGAGGAGCGCCGCTCCGAACAGCACCAGCTGGTTGAGCAGGTAAAGGTAGAGCAGCAGCCCGACCGCGCCGGCCACCACCGTGTACGCCGGGTTCCGCTCGGTGCGCACCACGTAGTACCGCCCGACCGTGTTGAGCAGCGTGATGCCGATCGCGACGACCAGCACCACCGGGCGGAGTCGGGACCGGCTCATCCGCAGCCGGGGCACCGCGACAAGCAGCGCGGCGGCGAGCACCGCGTTGACCAGAACGCTGAGCACCGCACTGATCGTGGTCAGGCCGACCGAGCCGGTGCTGCGCAGCAGGAAACGCAGCAGCGACTCCAACGCGTCCACCGCCGCCACCGACACACCGAGCAGCACGAACACGCCGATCATCACGCCGAGGTCGACGAGCCGCCGCACCACGAGGTTGCCCGGCTGCTGGTTGAGCGCGTACATCAGCCGCTGGGAGGAACGGATCGCCTCGACCCACCCGATCCCTGTGAACACCAGGATGACCAGGCCGACCACACCGACCGTGCCGCTGGAGTTGGCGATCTGCTGCGCGTCCAGGAACGGCAGGTTCTCCTTCAGGAACCCGGCCGCCGCCTCGCTGACCTCGTCGTTGTCCTCAAGGATCGCGCCGAAGATGGAGTACGCGACAAGCGCGAGGGCGAAGACCGCGAAGAACCCGTAGTAGGCGATCGCCGCGGCCAGTCGCCCGGCCAGCACCTCGGCGTAGAGCGTTCCGGCACGCCACACGTGATCGAACAGCCCTGACCGGCTGCGCGCGGCGGTCACCCAGCGGTCGATGCCCGCCTCGATGGCTCCGAACACGTTCACGCGGGTCATCCTCGCCGATCTCCCAACGCCGCCGCGGCAACCGGCTCCGAATGCTCGCCGGCCGGCGCGTCGCCGACGGTCAGTTGCCGAGGCGGAAGTCCCGGCGGGGCTGCCACCGGGCCTGCCCGCTGTGCGAAAAGAGGGTGAACGCGTCGACCTGGAACATCGCGGAGAAGTCGGCCAGATCCTCGTACACCTTGTCCAGTGCCTCCGGCGACACGTCCTGCGCCACAGTGACGTGCGGATGGTAGGGGAAGCGCAGCTCGCGGTGCACGTTCGGCGCGGCGGCGATGGCGGCGGCAAGCAACTCGCACTCGCTGATCCCTGCGGCGACCGCCACGAACACCACCTGGGTCACCGGGCGGAACGTTCCGGTGCCCCGCAGGTGCAGCGCGAACGGCGGATGCGTGGCGGCAACCTCGCCGAGGTGCCGTTCGACAGCCGGCAGGCTGGCGGTCGGGATCTCGGTCGGACCGAGCAGCGTCACGTGCGCCGGCACCGCGAGGGCGTCACCGGCCTCGACACGCCGCCGGGTGAGCTGACTCCCCCATGGCTCGGGGATGTCCACCGCGATGCCGATCTGGATGGTGTCGCCGGACGGCATCACCCCGCCACTGCGATCCACGCTCCGCGCCGCCTCTTGCGCCACCGACCCGCCCACCTGTCCCGCGGCGCTATTCGCCGCGCACCGGCGGGAAGAACCCGACCCGCTCGTACGCGGACCGCAGCGTCGCCCCGGCCACCGACCGGGCCTTCTCCGCGCCGGCGGCGAGCAGCTTGTCCAGCTGTGCCGGGTCGTCGAGGTAGGTGCGGGTGCGCTCCTGGATCGGGCGGACGAAGTCGGCCACCACCTCGGCCAGGTCCTTCTTCAGATCGCCGTAACCACGACCGGCGTACGCGGCGACCAACTCGTCGATGCTGCGCCCGCTGAGCGCTGAGTGGATGGTCAGCAGGTTGGACACGCCGGGCTTGGTCTCGGCGTCGAAGACGATCTCCCGGCCGGTGTCGGTCACCGCGGAGCGGATCTTCTTGGCCGACCGGGCCGGGTCCTCCAGGAGGTCGATGATGCCGGCCGGCGAGGACGACGACTTGGACATCTTCGCTGTCGGGTCCTGCAAGTCGGTGATCTTCGCAGTGTCCTTGACGATGTGCGGCGCGGGGACGGTGAACGTCGCGCCGAACAGAGAGTTGAACCGCTGAGCCAGGTCCCGGGACAGCTCCAGGTGCTGCCGCTGGTCCTCGCCGACCGGCACCGCGTTGGCCTGGTAGAGCAGGATGTCGGCGGCCTGCAGGACCGGGTAGGTGAACAGGCCGACGCTTGCCCGCTCGTTGCCCTGCTTCTGCGACTTGTCCTTGAACTGGGTCATCCGGCTGGCCTCGCCGAAGCCGGTGATGCAGCCCAGCACCCAGGCCAGCTGCGGGTGCTCGGGCACCTGCGACTGCACGAACAGGGTGCTGCGGTCCGGGTCGAGACCGACCGCGAAGAGCTGGGCGGCCGCCACCCTGGTCCGCTGGCGCAGCACCGCCGGATCGTGGCCCGCGGTGATGGCGTGCAGGTCCACGACGCAGTAGAACGCGTCGTGCGTCTCCTGCAACGCCACCCAGTGCCGCACGGCCCCCAGGTAGTTGCCGAGGTGGAACGAGTCGGCCGTCGGCTGGATGCCGGAGAAGACGCGCGGGCGGGCGGAGACGTCGGGCATGGCGACAATTCTGTCAGCAAGCGACCGGGTGCGTCATGACGGGCCGGCGGGTCGGCCACGGCCCGCCGATGCCGGGGCGCTGACCTCGCCCGGCTCCCCCGCCCCGAAACGTCGTGTCGCCGCGGCTGCGGGCCCGCCCTGCCGCGCGGCGTAGCTCTCCCGAGGCGGCGCCGTCCCACCGTCGCGGGCCGGCCCTTCATCGACACCGCCGACCGCCCGCGGGGCGGCGGCCTCGCGCCGCTGGTCCGGCATGCGCACGGCCGAGACCGCGAGCCGGGCGACCCGACGCCCGTCCAGTGCCAGCACGCGCAGCAGCCAACCGCCGGGTGGGTCCCCCGGATCGAGCCCGCCGTCATCGGCCGGCCCGGCGGGCACCGTCGCCTCGTCGCCGGTCAGCGGCAGCCGGCCCAGCGCTGCCATCACGTACCCGCCGACCGTCTCGTACGGCCCGGCGGGCAGCACCACACCTGTCCGCTCGGCGAAGTCGGCGAGGTTGAGCCGACCGTCCACCACCGCCGGAAGGCCGCCGTGCACCGGGTCGGGCGCGGTGTCGTACTCGTCGTGGATCTCCCCGACGAGTTCCTCGATCAGGTCCTCCAGCGTGACGATCCCGGCGGTGCCGCCGTACTCGTCGATCACCACCGCCAGGTGGTGACGCTCCCGGCGCATCTCGGTGAGCGCGGCCAGCACCCGTTTGCTCCCGGGCAGCCGCTTGACCTCGCGGGTCAGCTCGCCGACGGTGGCGCAGGGGTCGGTGTCCGGACGCAGCAGCACGTCGCGCAGGTGCACGAAACCGACCACGTCGTCGTGGGTGCCGTCGGTGACCGGGTAGCGGGTGTGCGTCTCGGCGCGGACCAGCCGGGCCGCCTCGGCGATGGTCAGCCGGGCCGGCAGGAAGACCACCTCGGTGCGGGGCATCATCACCTCGCGGACCAGGCTGGCGCCGGCCGCCAGGACCTCGTCGATGATCCGCCGCTCGTCCGGGTCGAGCACCGTGTTCGCCGCGACCAGGTCGCGCAGGTCGGCCTCGGAGATGCGCTCCCGGCCGGCCGCCGGGCCGGCTCCGAGCAGGTCGGTGACGAGACGGCTGGCGCCGTCGGCGGCGCGGACCAGTACCCGGGCAACAGCCCGGGCGAGCGGGCCGGGATCGCGGCGGGGTCGCCCCCGCGCGCGTCGCCGGAGCCCGGCACGGGCCACATCCCGCATGACAGAGATGGTAGACACCGTTGGCCCGTCGCACGTGGGATCACGGAGAGCCGCCATGTTCGGCTCTGTTTAGACGTGAGAGATTATGATGGAATGGGTTGGCGGCGCGACCGGTCGAGGTGCCCCGCACAGCCGTAGGGTGATCATCAAGGACCGCGTCCCGGCGGGCCAGGCAGGAGGCAACGACGTGAAACTGCTCGTCACCGGGGGCGCCGGCTTCATCGGCAGCGTCGTCACCCGAATGCTGCTCGACGCCGGGCACCAAGTCGTCGTCCTGGACGACCTGCGCACCGGCCACCGCGAGGCACTCGCTCCGGACGCCACCCACGTCGAGACGTCCATTCACGACGCCGCCCAGGTCGTCACTCCCGACGCCGGGTTCGACGGGGTGCTGCACTTCGCCGCCCTGATCGCCGCCGGCGAGTCGATGGTCAAGCCGGAGCTGTACTGGCAGAACAACACAGTCGGCACGCTCGCCCTGATCGACGCGGTCCGGGCCGCCGGGGTGCCCCGGATGGTCTTCTCCTCCACCGCCGCCGTGTACGGCAACCCCACCGAACTCCCCATCACGGAGACCGCCGTCAAGGCGCCCACGAACACGTACGGCGCCACGAAGCTCGCCGTCGACATGGCACTCACCTCCGAGGCCATCGCGCACGGGCTGGCCGCCGTCTCGCTGCGCTATTTCAACGTCGCGGGCGCGCACCTCGTCGGCGATGTCGCGCTGGGCGAGCGGCACGACCCGGAGACGCACCTGATCCCCATCGCGTTGGAAGTCGCCGCCGGCCGGCGGGAGAAGCTCCAACTCTTTGGCGACGACTACCCCACCGTGGACGGCACCTGCGTCCGCGACTACATCCACGTCGCCGACCTGGCCCGCGCCCACCTGCTGGCGCTTGACGCCGCCACCGGTGGTCAGCACCGTGTCTACAACCTGGGCAACGGCAACGGCTTCACCAACCGGCAGGTCGTCGACGTGGTCCGCGAGGTCACCGGCCATCCGGTACCGGTCGAGGTCGCGCCGCGCCGCGAGGGCGACCCCGCCGAGCTTGTCGCCTCCTCCGCGCTGGCCCGCGACGAGTTGGGTTGGGAGCCGCAGAAGCCGACCCTGCACGACATGGTCGGTGACGCCTGGGCGTTCTACCGCACGCACGTCCTGGAGCAGCGCCCGTGACCGGTGACGTGGCCGAGCGGGCCGCCGCAGGCTTCACCGAGCTGTACGGCGTCGAGCCGACCGGCCGTTGGGCAGCACCGGGTCGGGTCAACCTGATCGGCGAGCACACCGACTACAACGACGGGTTCGTGCTTCCCTTCGCGCTGCCGCTGCGTACCGTCGTCGCCGCCGACCGGCAGGCCGACGAAAGCTGGACGGTCTGGTCCGAGCTCTCCGGCGAGACCATCACCTTCGGCGCGGACGACGTGGCCGAGCCGGGCCGGGTGACAGGCTGGGGCGCGTACGTCGCGGGGGTCGTGTGGGCCTTGCGCGACGCCGGCCACCCGGTGCCCGGCGCCCGGCTGGCGATCGCCTCCGACGTGCCGCTGGGCTCGGGGCTCTCCTCGTCGGCGGCGCTGGAGGCGGCGGTGCTCGCCGCGCTGCTCGACCTCGGCGGGTTGGAGTTGCCCGCCGAACGGCAGCCACGGCTGGCGCAGCGGGCGGAGAACGTCTACGTCGGTGCGCCGACAGGCATCATGGACCAGTCCGCGGTGATCCGGTGCCGGGCCGGGCACGCGCTCTTTCTCGACTGCCGCGACGAGTCCGTCGAGCACATCCCGTTCGACCTCGACGCCGCCGGGCTGGCGGTGCTCGTCATCGACAGCCGGGCGCCGCACCGGCACGCCGACGGCGAGTACGCCGACCGCCGCCGGTCCTGCGAGACGGCGGCCAGGGCGCTCGGTGTTCCCGCGCTGCGCGACGTGACCGTCGACCAGCTCGACGCCGCGCTGGCCCGCCTCGACGACGAGGTGACCCGGCGGCGGGTCCGGCACGTGGTCACCGAGGACCAGCGTGTGCTCGACACTGTCGCGCTGCTCCGCGCGGGCCGGGTACGGGACATCGGCCCGCTGCTCACCGCCTCGCACGTCTCGATGCGCGACGACTTCGAGATCACCGTTCCGGAGATCGACACGGCAGTCGAGGCTGCGCTGGCGGCCGGCGCGCTCGGCGCCCGGATGACCGGCGGCGGCTTCGGTGGCTGCGTCCTCGCCCTGGTCGACGCCGGCCGCGCCGAAGCGGTGGCGACCGCCGTCAGGACGGCCTACGCCGAGCGCGGCTTCACCACCCCCGACACCCTGACGGTCCTCCCCGCCCCCGGCGCAACCCGCCTCGACTAACCCCCGACCTGCCGCACCCCTGCACCCCTGCATCCCTGCACCCCCGCGATCTTGCAGTTTCTGCCGCGACAATTCCCCTACAAGAGGGCAGAACGGCGACCGAAACTGCAAGATCGCGGGGGGCGGTAGGCGGGGGCGGGGTTAGGCCGCTTCGACGATCATTGCCGCGCCCACTGTGCGGTTGGTTGCCTCGTCGATGATGACGAAGCCTCCGGTGGTGCGGTTGCGGCGGTACTCGTCGGCCAGCAGCGGCACCGTGGTGCGCAGTCGTACCCGACCGATCTCGTTGAGACGCAGCTCGTCGGCCGACTCGTCACGGTGCAGCGAGTTGATGTCCAGCCGGTAGTGCAGCCCGCGCACGATCGCCCGCGCCGAGCGCGTGGTGTGCTTGATCGCGTACCGGCCGCCGACCCGCAACGGACGGGTCTCGTCCATCCAGCAGACCATCGCCTCGATGTCCTGGGCGACCGCTGGCGCGTTGTTCGGCCGGCAGATCATGTCGCCCCGGGAGATGTCGATCTCGTCGGCCAGTCGTACCGTCACCGACATCGGCGGGAACGCCTCCGCGACGGGCCCGTCGGCGGTCTCCACGGCGGCGATCCGGCTGGTGAAGCCGGACGGCAGCACCATCACCTCGTCACCGGGCTTGAGCACACCCGAGGCGACCTGGCCGGCGTAGCCGCGGTAGTCGGTGACAGTGGTGGACTGCGGCCGGATCACGTACTGCACGGGGAACCGCACGTCGACCAGGTTGCGGTCGCTGGCGATGTGCACCCGTTCCAGGTGGTGCAGCAGCGACGGGCCCTCGTACCACTGCATGTTCTCCGACCGGGACACGATGTTGTCGCCGCGCAGCGCGGAGACCGGCACCACCGTCAGGTCCGGCACGTCGAGCTTCGCGGCGAACGCCGTGAACTCGTCGGCGATCCGCTCGAAGACCTCCTGCGACCAGTCCACCAGGTCCATCTTGTTGACACACAGCACCAGGTGCGGCACCCGCAGCAGCGAGCAGAGGAACGCGTGCCGGCGGGACTGCTCGACAAGGCCCTTACGCGCGTCCACCAGGATCAACGCCAGGTCGGCCGTCGACGCCCCGGTGACCATGTTGCGGGTGTACTGGATGTGCCCCGGGGTGTCGGCGATGATGAACTTGCGCCGTGGCGTGGCGAAGTACCGGTACGCCACGTCGATCGTGATGCCCTGTTCCCGCTCGGCCCGCAGACCGTCGGTGAGCAACGCCAGGTTGGTGTACTCGTCGCCACGGGCCGCGCTCACCGCCTCCACGGCGGCGAGCTGGTCGGTGAAGAGCGACTTGGTGTCGTAGAGCAGCCGCCCGATGAGTGTCGACTTGCCGTCGTCCACGCTGCCTGCGGTGGCGAACCGCAGCAGGTCCATCGGCCGCGCCTCCGATGTGGCCTCGGCGGCGGCCGGGGCCACGATCTCGGTGGTCATCAGAAGTACCCCTCCCGCTTGCGGTCCTCCATGGCGGCCTCGCTGACCCGGTCGTCACCACGGGTCGCGCCACGCTCGGTGATCCGGGTGGCGGCCACCTCCTCGATGACCTTCTCCACGGTGTCCGCGTCCGACCGGACGGCGGCGGTGCAGGAGGCATCACCGACGGTGCGGTAGCGCACCTGCGCCTTGAACCGCTCCTCGCCCGCGCGAGGGCGGAAGAACTCGTTGACCGCGTAGACCATGCCGTCGCGCTCGATCACCTCACGCTCGTGCGCGTAGTAGATCGACGGCAGGGGAATCCGTTCCCGGGCGATGTAGTGCCAGACGTCCAGCTCGGTCCAGTTGGACAGCGGGAAGACCCGGATCGACTCACCCGGGTGGTGCCGGCCGTTGTAGAGCGACCACAGCTCCGGCCGCTGGTTCTTCGGGTCCCACTGGCCGAACTCGTCGCGGAAGCTGAACACCCGCTCCTTGGCCCGCGCCTTCTCCTCGTCCCGGCGGGCGCCACCGAACAGCGCGTCGAAGCGGTGCTTCTCCACCGCCTCCAGCAGCACCGGCGTCTGGATCCGGTTGCGCATCCCGTCGCCGGACTCCCGGACCAGCCCACTGGCCAGAGCCTCCGGCACGCTCGCCACAACGAGCTGCAACCCCAGCTCGGCGACCCGCTGGTCGCGGTATTCGAGCACCTCGGGGAAGTTGTGCCCGGTGTCGACGTGCATCACGGGAAAGGGGATGTTGGCCGGGGCGAACGCCTTCTGCGCCAGCCGCAGCATGACGATCGAGTCCTTGCCGCCGGAGAAGAGCAGCACCGGGCGTTCCATCTCGGCGACCACCTCGCGCATCACGAAGATGCTCTCCGCCTCAAGGGCGTCCAGGTGGGAGACCCGGTAGGCGGCGGGGGCGCTCATGACCGCGGCTCGATTCGCTTGCTCATCCGATTTCCAGACCTTTCCGGTCGGGCATGTCAAGAAGTCCGCTCAGGCTACCCGGAATGCCTCTGCAACGCTGCAAGCAACCGACTGGCGAGATCTTTGCGACAGACCAGCAGGTCCGGAAGGCGCGGATCCGCCTCGTTGTATCGAAGCGCAGAACCGTCGATCCGGGAAGCGTGCAGGCCGGTGGCCGTCGCCACAGCGACCGGAGCAGCCGAGTCCCACTCGTACTGCCCGCCGGCGTGGATGTACGCGTCCACCTCGCCGGTCACCACAGCGGCGATCTTCGCGCCGGCCGAACCCATCGGCACCAGGTGCGCGCCCACGTCGTCGGCCAGGTCGGTGAGGAACACCGGCGGGCGGCTCCGACTCGCCGCCAGGCGGATCTTCCGCTCGCCGGCCGTCGCCGCCTCCACAGTCATCGGCGGGTACGCCGGCGGGTAGTCGGTGCCCAGCACCCGGTGCTGCGCCGGCAGCCCCACCGCCCCGGCGACCAGCCCGTGCCCGCTCGGCGCGTTGCGTGCCCAGAGGGCGATGTGCACCGCCCAGTCCGAGCGGCCCTCCTCGGAGAACTCCCGGGTACCGTCCAACGGGTCGATGATCCACACCCGGTCGGCGGCCAGCCGGGACACCGCCTCGGCGTTCACCTCGGCCGCCCAGGCCAGCCGCGAGCCCTCGTCCTCCTCGGACAGCACCGCGTCCCCAGGCCGCCACTTCGCCAGCTCCGTGCGGATCAGGTCGTGCGACACCTTGTCACCGGCCGACTTCAGCGCGCCGGCGTCCGCGAAACCCAACTCCTCGCGCAGGGCGAGCAGCGCCTGGCCAGCCCGGGAAGCCAACCACCTCGCGAACGCGCCGTCGATCATCGGAGGACTGCCCATCTGACGCACCCTTCGCCTCGCCCGCGTCCCGCGCCGCACGGACCGATTGGCCACGACCCGCTTCGCTTGTCGCGGCACCCCGAAGGCGCAGACTACCGGCCCACCATTTCCGATCAGGTACGGCCCGCCCTGCTCAACCGCCGTGGTAGAGGTTCTGGGTGGGCTCCACGCCCTTGAGGATCACCGACTCCACCACGTCGGCAGCCCTGTCCACCAGGAAATCCAACTCCTTGCGCTCCGCCGCGCCGAAATCCGACAGCACATAATCCGCAGGATCCTGCCGACCCGGCGGGCGGCCGACTCCGAACCGCACCCGGACGTAGTCCTTCGTGCCCAACGACTTGGACATCGACCGCAGGCCGTTGTGCCCGCCCTCGCCGCCGCCGCACTTGATCCGCACCTGACCGAAACCGATGTCCAGCTCGTCGTGCACAGCGATCACCTGCGCCGGAGGCACCTTGTAGAACTGCGACAACGCCGCGACCGGCCCACCCGAAAGGTTCATGTACGTCAGCGGCTTGGCAAGCACCAACTTCGGCCCGCCGAACCCCAGCCGCCCCTCGGCGACCTCAGCCACAGCCCGCTTGTGGCGGCCGAACCGCGCGCCCACCCGCCCGGCCAGCAGGTCGGCCACCATGAACCCGACGTTGTGCCGGTTCCCGGCGTACTCCCGACCGGGGTTGCCCAGGCCGACCACAAGCCACGGCCCCGCCTCGTCCGTCACGACCTGATCCCCTTCGCAGTTCCGCCCGACCGACCCCGACACGCCAGCAGGCGCCCCCGAATCCTCGGGGACGCCTGCCGCATCGTACGAACCGATCAGGCCTCGGTGCGCGCCTCGGTGTTCTCGGCGCCCTCGGCGGCCGGAGCGGCGTCCGCGTCCTCGGAGCCCTCGGTGACCTCGCCGACCTCGGCGTCAGCCTCCTCGGTGGCCTCCTCGACGTCGGGCAGCGTCGCCTCGAGCTGCTCGGCGGTCGGGGCGGCGGTCACGGCGGCGACCGGCAGCGACGGGTCGACAGCCAGCTCGACACCGCCGGGCAGCTCGACGTCGCCGGCGGTCACCTGGGAACCGGCCTCCAGTCCCTCGATGGAGGCCTCGAGGTGGTCCGGCACCTTCGTGGCGTCGGCGGTCACCGAGAGGGTGTCGTGGTCGTGCACGATCAGGGTGTCCCGGGCGGCCTCACCGGTCAGCTGGACCGGGACCTCAACGGTGACCTTCTCGCCCCGGCGGACCAGGATGAGGTCCACGTGCTCGAAGCTGTCCCGGATCGGGTCGCGCTGGATCGCCTTCGGCAGCGCCAGCACCTGGGTGCCGTCGGTGATGTCGATCGCGAAGAGCTGGTTGGCGCCGCCCTTACGGATGGCCGCGGCGAACTCCCGCGACGGCAGCGCGATGTGCTTGGGCTTCTCGCCGTGGCCGTACAGCACGGCTGGCACCTTGCCGGCCCGGCGGGTACGGCGGGCACCACCCTTGCCGAACTCGGTGCGGGGCTCGGCGCTGATCTTTACCTCGGACACGGGGAAACTCCTGATACTTTCGCTGCGGCGGCTTGTCGTCTGGCGGTGCTGGGCGAGGGGCTCGCTGGGGCTCATGCGTCATGAACGACTGCCCGGAGCACCGCGTCGATGACGGTGCCTCCGTGCGGCGCTCTTTCAGCGGCCCGCCGGGCACCCTCGCCGTGGCAACCGCACCAGTCTACCCGAGGTGATTCCGCGGTTCGCGGCAGTCCCCGGTCACCGCCGCGAGCCGGCCCACCGACGGCTCTCCCGTCGGCGCGCCAGCCCTGTTTCGCATCAGCTTGCCAGTTTCGGACCCACGGCGCGGCGAATGACGAAACAGGGCTCGCTCAGTTCCGGAGCACGCTCAGCTCAGCCCGCCGAAGAGGGTGGTCACCGAACCGTCGTCGAAGACCTCCCGGATCGCCCGCGCCAGCAGCGGCGCGATCGACAGCACCGTCAGCTTGTCCAACTGCTTCTCCGGCGGCAGCGGCAGCGTGTTGGTGACCACGATCTCGCTGATCGAGCTGTTCTTCAGCCGCTCGGTGGCCGGGTCCGACAGCAGCGCGTGGGTGGACGCCACCACGATCTCCGCCGCGCCCGACTCCTTGAGGATGTCGGCGGCCTTGGTGATCGTGCCGCCGGTGTCGATCATGTCGTCGACGATCAGACAGACCCGGCCCTCCACCTCACCGACGACCCGGTTCGCCACGACCTGGTTCGGCTTCATCGGGTCGCGGGTCTTGTGGATGAACGCCAACGGGCAGCCGCCCAGCCGGTCGGTCCACCGCTCGGCAACCCGTACCCGGCCCGAGTCCGGTGCCACCACTGTCATCGGCCGGCCCGCGTACTTGTGCTCCACGTACTCGGCGAGGATGTCCATCGCGAAGAGGTGGTCCACCGGGCCGTCGAAGAAGCCCTGGATCTGCGCGGTGTGCAGGTCGACGGTGAGGATCCGGTTCGCGCCTGCGGTCTTCAGCAGGTCCGCCACCAGCCGCGCCGAGATCGGCTCACGGCCCCGGTGCTTCTTGTCCTGCCGCGCGTACGGGTAGAACGGCAACACGACGGTGATCCGCTTGGCGGAACCCCGCTTCAGCGCGTCCACCATGATCAGGGTCTCCATGACCCAGGTGTTCACCCCGTGCGTCACGGACTGCACCACGAAGGCGTCCGAACCACGTACCGAGTCCTTGAATCGTACGAAGATCTCGCCGTTGGCGAACTCGTACGCGTCGGCGGGCGTCGGCGCCACGCCGAGCACCTCGCCGATCTCCTTGGCCAACTCCGGAAACCCTCGTCCGGAAAAGAGCATCAGGCTTTTGCGGTTTTCGGCGACGATGCTGCCCATGGGCCCGTCTGCTCCCGTTTGTCGGCGATACCCGGCCCGGTGGTGGTGGGTCGGAGACTATTCGGTTGCAGTATCTCCCGTGCCGGACGGCCCGCCCACCGTCTCGCCCGGCCCGTGCATTGCCTCACTGTCACTTGCGGCGCCGGCACCGTTGGGCGCACCCTGCACCGTGCCCGCCCGCTCGGCCGCCTGGGCCGCGGCGGTACCGGCCCGCCGTTTCACCACCCAACCTTCGATGTTGCGCTGGCGGGCACGGGCGACACCCATCGCGCCGGCCGGTACGTCCTCCACGATGACCGAACCCGCCGCCGTGTACGCGCCATCGCCCACCTCGACCGGCGCCACGAACATGTTGTCCGCGCCGGTCCGGGCGTGGCTGCCGATCACCGTGCGGTGCTTGTTGACCCCGTCGTAGTTGACGAATACCGACGCCGCCCCGATGTTGCTCTGCTCGCCGATCGTCGCGTCACCCACGTACGTCAGGTGCGGCACCTTGGAGCCGGCACCGATCTCCGAGTTCTTCACCTCGACGAACGTGCCGACCTTCGCCTTGTCGGCGAGTCGAGCAGCCGGCCGCAGGTAGGCGTACGGGCCCACGCTGGCGCCCGCACCCACCTCGGCGCCCACCGCGTGGCTGCGTACCACCGAGGCGGCCGGGCCGACGATCGTGTCGACGAGCGTGACGTCCGGCCCGATGAGCGCGCCCGCGCCGACCACTGTGCTGCCGCGCAGCTGCGTGTTCTGGTCGACGACCGCGTCGCGGTCCAGCGCCACCGTCACGTCGATCCAGGTGGTGGCGGGGTCGAGCAGGCTGACGCCGGTGCGCATCCACGCCTCGTTGACCCGGTCGCGCAGCAGCCGGCGCAGCGTCGCCAACTCCACCCGGTCGTTGCAGCCCAAGGTTTCCACGTGGTCGTCGGCGACGTGCACGGCGACCGGCTCGCCGGTCGAGCGGAGCAGCCCGAACACGTCGGTCAGGTATTCCTCACCCTGGTCGTTGTCGGTGGAGAGCTTGCCCAGCGCGTCGCGCAGCCGCACCGCGTCGAACACGTAGATGCCGGCGTTGATCTCCCGGATCGCGCGCTGTGTCGCGTCGGCGTCGCGCTCCTCGACGATCTGCTCCAGGTGCCCGTCGGCGTCCCTGACGATCCGGCCGAGCCCTGTCGGGTCCGGCACCTCGGCGGCCAGCACTGTGGCCGCGGCGCCGGCCTGCTCGTGCGCTGTGACAAACGCGCCAACGGTCTCCGGGCGCAGCAGCGGCACGTCCCCGTTGATCACCACGACGGTGCCGGCCCCGTCCGGTACGGCCTCCAGCGCGATGCGGACGGCGTGCCCGGTGCCGAGTTGTTCGGCCTGGAGCACGGGAGTGGCGTCCGGGGCGACGTCGGTGAGGTGGGCGCGGACCTGGTCGGCGCCGTGCCCGACCACGACGACTGTGCGGTCGGCGGCCAGCGGCGCGGCCGCGTTCAGAACGTGGCCCAGCAGCGTACGGCCGAGCAGGGGGTGCAGCACCTTTGGCAGTGTCGACTTCATCCGCTTGCCCTCACCGGCGGCGAGCACGACGACGGTTCGAAGGTGGGGCTGGGGCACGACGTGGCTCCCGTCGGGACGGCGGACACTCTCGCGGTCATGCTAACCGCGGGGTCCGGCCATGTTCCCTCTTACCCCCAGCCGACCCCAGAACGGGCCAAAGGGGGCAGCTCGGCCGCCAGGGTTCGAACCTGAAATACGGGTACCAAAGACCCGGGTGTTGCCAATTACACCACGGCCGATCATCGACGCGAGCGCATCGCATCCCGCCGCTACACCTTAGCGTCCCTGTCGCCCAGCGCCATCGCCGATCGGGCGTCGGTGCCGCATCCGCAGTCCCCGGCCCCGCCTTCAGCGACCCTGAGCCCAACCCCGCGCGGCGGCGCGATGCCCTGCGGCGACACCTTTGACCTGGCTTTCCGAAACTTCCTCGTGCGATCTACGGTGCCGTAAGTTACGGTGACGTAGGCGTAGCTTAGTGATCTTTTCGTCCCCCTCTGCGAGGTGCAATGTCGACCGCTCTGCTTGAACCGAACACTGCCGGTCCCGGCCCGAAACCGCTCACCGACGGCAGCCAGTCCCCCGGAATCCTGGCCGCCCTCTATGCCTTCGTGGTGATCCCCTTCGTGGCCCTGCTCGTCGCCGTCCCGATGGCCTGGGGTGGCTGGCTGGGCTGGACCGACGTGATCATCGGCTTGGTCTTCTACGTGGTCAGCGGGCTCGGCATCACCGTCGGCTTCCACCGCTACTTCACGCACGGCTCGTTCAAGGCCAAGCGGTGGCTGCGCGTCTCCCTCGCGGTAGCGGGTTCGCTCGCGGTGCAGGGCGAGATCATCCAGTGGGTGGCCGACCACCGGCGGCACCACGCCTTCTCGGATCTGGAAGGTGACCCGCACTCCCCGTGGCGCTTCGGCACCAGCTTCTGGGCACTGACCCGGGGACTGTTCCACGCCCACGTCGGCTGGTTGTTCCGCCGGGAGCTGTCCAACCGGGCGCGGTTCGCGCCCGACCTGATCGCCGACCGTGACATCAGCCGGGTGGACCGGCTGTTCCCGGTGCTGGTGATGGTGTCGCTGCTCGGCCCGGCAGTGATCGGCGGCCTGGTGACCTGGTCGTGGCAGGGCGCGCTCACCGCGTTCTTCTGGGCCGGGCTGGTCCGCATCGGCCTGCTGCACCACGTCACCTGGGCGATCAACTCGGTCTGCCACGTCTACGGCGAGCGTCCGTTCGCCATGCGTCAGGGCGACCGGGCGTCGAACTTCTGGCCGCTGGCGATCCTGTCGTTCGGCGAGAGCTGGCACAACCTGCACCACGCCGACCCCACAAGCGCGCGGCACGGCGTCCTGCGCGGTCAGGTGGACATCTCCGCACGCGTCATCTGGCTGTTCGAGAAGACCGGAGCGGCATCGCAGGTCCGCTGGCCGAAGCCGGAACGCATCGCGGCGAAGCTCGTGAAGCCTGTCCCACCGCAGTAAAGCGGGCGGTACTCCGGGGAGGCGCCTGGCAGGATGGCCGGGTGACCGAGCCAAGCGGGGGGACCGGACGGCTCGGCGGACAGGGCCGGGCCCGCTCCGGGTGCGGTCGCACGGCACGGCGGGCGGCGAAGCCGCCCGCCAGTGAGGCGACGATGTGAACGGGCACAACGGAGGCTCCATCCCACGGCAGGGCGTCACCGAGCGCCAGCGAGGTGGCGACATGCCTGAGGTAAGCGACGATGCCGGGGGCCGGCGCGCGGCTCCGGCTCCCGCGCCCAAACCCAAACCCGCCTCCCGGGTACGCATGTCGGCGGCCCAACGGCGGGAACAGTTGATCGCCACGGGCCGTCAACTGTTCGCCGAACGCGGTTTCGACGCCACCTCCATCGAGGAGGTGGCGGCCCGCGCCAAGGTCTCGAAGCCTGTCGTTTACGAGCACTTCGGCGGCAAGGAAGGGCTCTACGCGGTGGTGGTGGACCGGGAGGTCCGGGCCCTGCTGGACCGGATCACCACGGCGCTGACCGCAGGGCATCCACGCGAGTTGCTGGAGCAGGCGGCGATGGCCCTCCTGGGCTACATCGAGGAAGAGACAAGCGGGTTCCGGGTGCTGGTCCGCGAGTCGCCGCTGATGTCCGGCACCGCCAACTTCAGCAGCGTGATGAACGACGTGGCCCACCAGGTCGAGCACATACTGGGCGCCGAGTTCAAGAGCCGCGGGTACGACCCGAAGTTGGCCGAGCTGTACTCCCAGGCGCTTGTGGGCATGGTCGCCCTGACCGGCCGCTGGTGGATGGAGGTGCGCAAGCCCCGCAAGGAGATGGTGGCGGCGCACCTGGTCAACCTGGCCTGGAACGGGTTGTCGCACCTGGAGGCGAAGCCGGGCCTGATCACCTCCCGACGTCGCTGACCGGGCCGGCGACCGCCGCTGACCCGAGAGGTCAGCGGCGGTGCACCTCGGCCACCGGGTGGCTGCGCCTGCGGCGTTCCGTCTCGGCGTGCTCCTCGGACCCCACCTTGTCGTAGAGGCCGGTGCCGAGCAGGATCAGGCCGAACACCATCGACACGACCACTGTCGACATGGAGAAGTTGAGGAAGTTCGCATCGGTCTGCAGCACGGACATCATGAGGATGCTGGTCACCAGGAACACCGCCCCGGCGGTGAGGTTCATGTAGTGGCCGAGGTTGGTTCGCCGGGACGCCCCGATGATCAGGACCACTCCGAAGATCACCGAGGCGAGCGAGAAGGCCAGGTTGGTGCGCAGGCCGAGCGCCCAGTGGCTGCCTCTGTCGAAGAGCGGGTCACCGAGTGTCTCGGCGACACCCCACACGCCGAAGACCAGGATGTAGAGGCCGATCAGACCGGCGAGGACCCGGTAGAGCGGCCGTGCCGGATGGTTAACCGGAAAATGCGGCATACCTCGAGCCCCCTGAATCAACCGTTTCAGGAGGATTGTCACCTGAGATGACCCAGCATGTCCGGGTAACCACGAAAGGCGGCCGGTCCGCCGAAAGGCCGGGCCACGTCAGGTTTTCGCCGGAGCCCGAGCTGCGCAGGGATCAAGCCTGACCGCCCGGAGCAGCTCGGGCTCCGGCGAAAACCCACGGCCGCAACCAAGAGAAGCGACCAAAGGAACTCAGAGCACGAGGCGAGCCTTCTGGAACGCCTCCGCCTCCTCCTCCGAACCGACCTTGCCGTACATGCCGGCCATGAGCAGCACCATCGAGACCGTCAGCATGACGATCACGGTGAAGACGCTGAAGTTGAAGATGTTGGCATCGGTCCGGATGAACGCCAGGCTGCCCAGGCCGATCGCCATGAGGGCGTACGCGAGCCACTGGTTGATCGCCACGTCGATGTTGCGGCCAAGGACGGTGCCGACCAGCACGACGATCCCCAGAAGGATGCTGAGCAGCGAGAACCCGAAGTTCGTGCCCTGGCCGAGAACGTGGGTGTCGTCCTGCGCGAAGAGTTCGTCGCCGGCGGTCGCGATGATGCCGAGCACACCGAAGACCACCAGGTACAGACCGGTCAGCCCGCCGATCGCCCGGTAGATCGGCCGCGCGGGGTGGTTGACGGGGGTGTGGGCCATGTCTGATCTCCAACGCCGTGGGTGAGGTGTCGCCGACGATTGTCCCGCATGTGGTGGTGTGACGCCGCACACGGCCCCCGGGCCGGCGTCTCCACCCCGGTCAGCTCTCGGGCAGATCCTCGGCGAGGGTCATCCAGGTCTCCTCGATCCGCTCCCGTTCGGCGCGCAGGTCCTTGAGCTGGGTGTCCAGTTCGGCGACCTTGGCGTAGTCGGTGGCGTCGGCGGCGAGTTGGTCGAGCAGGGTGGACTCGCGCTGGTCGAGCTTGCCGAGCTGCCGTTCCAGCCGGGTCAGCTCCTTACGCGCCTGGCGTACCTCGGCTGCGGACATGCCACCGGCGGAAGGGCCGGCGGGCGCGGTCGTCGAGGTGGCAGCCGCCCGGGGTGCGCCGGCCCGCTCGGCGGTCCGGGCAAGGTACTCGTCGATGCCGCCCGGCAGGTGCACGAGCCGGCCGTCGCCGAACATCCCGAACGCGGTCTCGGTGACGCGTTCGATGAGGTAGCGGTCGTGGCTGGCCACGACGATCGTGCCGGGCCAC
Organism: Micromonospora sp. DT41; assembly: GCF_049841715.1. Classification (NCBI taxonomy): domain Bacteria; kingdom Bacillati; phylum Actinomycetota; class Actinomycetes; order Micromonosporales; family Micromonosporaceae; genus Micromonospora; species Micromonospora sp. DT41. Next base: position 520,042 of record NZ_JBNCKU010000001.1, read on the forward strand.
GAGTCGAGCAGGTCCTCAAGCGCGGCAAGCGTGTCGGTGTCCAGGTCGTTCGTGGGCTCGTCGAAGAGCAGCACGTTGGGCTCACCCGCGAGCAGCCGCAGCATCTGCAACCGGCGGCGCTCACCGCCGGACAGGTCGCTGACGGGCGTCCAGAGGCGGCGGTCGTCGAAGCCGAAGACCTCGGCGAGCTGGGCTGCGGAGACCTCCCGGTCGCCGAGCTGGACCCGGCGGGCGACCTCCTCGACGGCTTCGAGGACGCGCAGGTGCCCGGGCAGTTCGGCGAGCTCCTGGGACAGGAACGCGGGCTTGACAGTGGAGCCGGTGTTGAGGCGGCCACCGTCGGGTCTGGTGATGCCGGCGAGCAGCCGCAGCAGCGTGGTCTTGCCGGCGCCGTTGGCACCGAGGATGGCGATCCGGTCGCCGGGGCCGACCTGCCACGTGACGTCGCGCAGGATCTCCTTGGGGCCGGCGCGCAGCTCGACGTTCTCCAGGTCGTACACCTGCTTGCCGAGCCGGGAGGTGGCCATGCGCTGCAACGACATGGTGTCGCGGGCCGGCGGCACGTCGGCGATCAGCGCGTTTGCGGCGTCGATGCGGAACTGCGGCTTCGAGGTGCGGGCGGGCGGGCCACGGCGCAGCCAGGCGATCTCCTTGCGGAGCAGGTTCTGTCGGCGGGCCTCGGTGGCGGCGGCGACGCGTTCACGCTCGGCGCGGGCCAGGATCCAGGCGGCGAACCCACCCTCGTACGCCCGGACGGTCTGGTCGGCGACCTCCCAGGTGTTGGTGCAGACCGCGTCCAGGAACCACCGGTCGTGGGTGACCACCACGAGGGAGCCCTTGCGGCCGACCAGGTGCCGGGCCAGCCAGTCGACACCTGCGACGTCGAGGTGGTTGGTGGGCTCGTCGAGGATCAGCAGGTCGGAGTCGCGGACGAGCAGCGCGGCGAGCGCCACCCGGCGACGTTCGCCACCGGACATCGGGCCGACGGGCTGGTCGAGGCCGAGGTGTGGCATGCCGAGGCCGTCGAGGATGGCGCGCACCCCGGCGTCGCCGGCCCACTCGTGCTCGGCGCCCATGCCCTCGTCGAGCCAGGCGGTGCCGAGCACGACGTCCCGCACCGTGGAGTCGGGGGCGAGGGTGAGTTGCTGCGGCAGCCAGAGCACGCGCAGGTCGCGACGGTGGGTCACCCGGCCGTCGTCGGGGTCCTCCTGCTTGGTGAGCAGCCGCAGCAGGGTGGACTTGCCGGCGCCGTTGAGGCCGACCACGCCGATCCGGTCGGCGTCGTCCAGGCCGAGTGAGACGTCCGTGAGCAGCCGCCCGGCGGCGCCGTACCCCTTGGACACCCGGTCCAGATTGACGATGTTCGCCACGTTCCACCCTTCATGATCAAGGCGCCCCGGTGCCGGCGGGCACCTGGACGCCTGTCCCAAGGGTACGCGGACGTCCGCGAGAGCCTTGCCGCGCGCCCGCGACCGATGGACCGCCGGGTCGACCCGCCGCAGGCGACCGGCGAACTGCGGTGGCTGACCGCCGCGGGGCGGCCGTCCGCCGGGCGGGAGACGTCAGCCGACGCGGGCGCCGGCGACCGGGCCGTGCGCGACCCGCGCCAGTCGGCACACGCCGGCGGCGGCCAGATCGGCGGCGATCCGTTCCGCGTTTGCCGCATCGGAGGCGAGGAAGACGCAGGTCGGGCCGGAGCCGGAGACGATACCGGCGAGCGCGCCGGCCGCCTCCCCGGCCTTCAGCGTGTCCGCCAGTGCCGGGCGCATGGCCAGCGCGGCGTCCTGAAGGTCGTTGCCGAGCGTACGGGCGAGGACCCGGGGGTCGCGTTGACGCAGCGCGCCGAGCAGGGCATCGGTGCTGCCCAGCGGGGTGCCGGCCGCGCCGGTGTCGCGGAGCCGGTCCAGCTCGCGGTAGGCAGCCGGCGTGGAAAGGCCAACGTCGGCGATCGCCACGACCCAGTGCCAGGACGTCGGCCGGACCAGGACGGGGCTGACGGCCTCGCCCCGGCCGGTGCCCAGCGCCGTGCCGCCGTAGATCAGAAACGGCACGTCCGAGCCGAGGTCGGCGGCGATACCTGCCAACTCGTCACGGGACAGCCCGGTGCCCCACAGCGCGTCGCAGGCCACGAGCGCGGCGGCCGCGTCGGCGCTGCCACCGGCCAGCCCACCGGCGAGCGGGATCTGCTTGCGCAGGTGCAGCCGGGCGTGCGGCAACACTCCCGCGTACCCGGCGAGGGCGTGCGCGGCGCGGATCACGAGGTTGGTGTCGTCAAGCGCCAGCTCGCCGGTGCCTTCGCCCTCCATGGTGAGCGCGAGGGTGTCGCCCCGACGCGCGGTCAGCTCGTCGTAGATCGAGATCGCGTGGTAGACGGTGTTCAACTCGTGGTAGCCGTCACGGCGCAGCGGACCCACCCCGAGGTGCAGGTTGATCTTCGCGGGGACTCGCACCTTTACCGGCCCGAGGGCACCACGCCGCTCGTCCTCGTCGTCCGGTCGCCAGGCCTCGGTCACGGGGTGACGATCCGTGTACGCAGGCGGATGTCGAATGGCTTGGCCACGATCAGCACCTCGACGGAGTGGGCGGAGTGGGCGGGCACGGCGTCAGCCTACTTCGCGGCCGGCGTACCGACCGGGGCCGACGCGGCGATCGCGGCGAACTGCTCCACGGTCAGCGACTCTCCCCGGGCGCCGGGATCCACGCCGGCGGCGGTGAGCGCGGCGGCGGCCCGGTCCGCGCCGCCGGCCCAACCGGCCAGCGCCGCGCGCAGGGTCTTGCGACGCTGCGCGAAGGCCGCGTCCACAACTGCGAAAACCCGTTCCCGGGGTACGTCGGCACGCGGTGGTTGGCGGCAGGTGAAGGCGACCAGGCCGGAGTCGACGTTGGGGACCGGCCAGAACACGTTCGGCGGCACCCGACCGGCGCCCCGGGCCTGGGCGTACCAGGCGAGCTTCACCGAAGGGATGCCGTACACCTTGGAGCCGGGGCCGGCGACCAGCCGGTCGGCGACCTCCTTCTGCACCATCACGAGACCGTGGCGCAGGCTGGGCAGCTCGGCGAGCAGGTGCAGCACCACGGGCACCGCCACGTTGTAGGGCAGGTTCGCCACCAGCGCGGTCGGCGCGGGATCGCCCAACTCGGCGGCGCGGATGCGCAGCGCGTCGGCCCGGTGCACGGTGAGCCGTTCGGCGTCCGGGCCGGCGTGCCGCGCGGCGGTGTCCGGCAGCGCCCCGGCGAGCACCGGATCGATCTCGACGGCGTGCACGTGCCCGGCGACGGGCAGCAGCCCCACTGTGAGCGAACCGAGCCCGGGGCCGACCTCCAGGGCCACGTCGTCGGGGGTCAGACCGGCGGCCGTGACGATCCGGCGCACCGTGTTCGGGTCGTGCACGAAGTTCTGGCCCAGCTTCTTGGTGGGCGCGACGCCCAGCCGGGCGGCGAGTTCCCGGATCTCCGCCGGGCCGAGGAGACCGGTCATGGCTGGCAGCGTAACGGCGACGTGGGGGCCGACGGCGCGGCCGGGCTCACCACGGGCCGAAGACCCGGTCGCCGGTGGCGGAGATGGCCGTGCACAGCTCGTCCAGGTCGGCGCCTGTGGTCGCGGCGAGCGACCGGACGGTGAGCGGGATCAGGTACGAGGCGTTCGGCCGGCCCCGGTGCGGCATCGGGGTGAGGTAGGGCGCATCGGTTTCCACGAGGATCTGGTCCAGCGGAGTCAACGCGGCCGCCTCACGCAATGCTCCCGCGCTGCCGAACGTGACGGTGCCGGCGAAGCTGAGCACGAAGCCACGGCGGACGCACTCGCGGGCGAAGTCGGCGTCTCCGGAGAAGCAGTGCAGCACCACCGTGTCCGGTGCGCCCTCGTCGTCGAGGATCCGCAGCACGTCGGCGTGGGCGTCCCGGTCGTGGACGACGAGCGCCTTGCGATGCCGTTTGGCAATGGCGATGTGCGCCCGGAAGCTCTCCTCCTGCGCGGCGCGCCCCTCGTCGCCGGTACGGAAGAAGTCCATCCCGGTCTCGCCGATCCCCCGGACCCGTTCCCGGGCGGCCAACGACTCGATCTCCCGCAGCGCCTCGTCGAGATCGGCCAGCCGGGGCGCCTCGTTGGGGTGCAGTGCCACGGTGGCCAGCACGGCTGGGTGACTCTCGGCGACGTCCGCGCCCCACCGTGAGGACGCCACGTCCACGCCTACCTGGACCAGCCTGTCCACGCCGACCGTCGCTGCCACGGCGACCGCCGAGCCGACCGGGTCGTCGGTCGACCCTCCGCCTGGTACGCCGGCCTCGCTCACGGTGATGTCCAGGTGGGTGTGGCTGTCCAGCACCGGCCGAGGCAGCGGTTCGGGGGCGGGTGGGAACTCTCCGGCCCGCCGGGCGGCACGCCCGCGGCGGGTTTCAGTGGGCTCGCTCATCAGCGACAGCATCACACACCGGGGCTGTCCAGCTGCCCGCCACCCGGCGTTCACCCCGACTACGCCGCGCGGCGGCGGCTCACCGTCACCGCGCGGCGTTCGAAGCCGGGCCCGGACGGTCACTCGGCCAGGCGGGCCAGCTCCTCGTCGACGATCGACGGGTCGAGCTTGCGGAACACCGGCTTCGGCGGGGCCAGCGGCCGACCGGCCTCCAGCGGCACCGACTCCCAACGGGCGCCGACGGAGTAGTCACCGGTCAGCACCGGGTACGACGGACCGCCGTCCAGGTCGTCGACCTGCTCGATCACCGGCATGGGCGCGTGTACGCCGGTGCCGCCGAGCAGCTCGTGCACCTGCTGCGCGGAGTGCGGCAGGAACGGGGTGAGCAGCGTGTTGGCGTCGCTGACCACCTGGAGGGCGACGTGCAGGATGGTGCCCTGTCGGGGCTTGTCGGCCTCGGCCTTGAGCTTCCACGGCGCCTGCTCGGACAGGTACCTGTTGGCCTCGGCGACCACCTTCATGGCCTCGCCGATGGCCTGCTTCTGCCGGTGCCTGCCGATCAGGTCGCCGACCGTGGCGAAGCCGGCCCGGGCCACCGCGAGCAGTGCCTCGTCGGCCTCGGTGAGACCGGCCGGGTCGACCGGCGGGATCGCGCCGAAGTTCTTCGCCGCCATCGAGACGGACCGGTTGACCAGGTTGCCCCAGCCGGCGACCAGCTCGTCGTTGTTGCGGCGGAGGAACTCGGCCCAGGTGAAGTCCGTGTCGTTGCTCTCCGGGCCGGCGGCGGCGATGAAGTACCGCAGCGCGTCCGCGTCGTAGCGCTCCAAAAAGTCGCGGACGTAGATGACCACCTTGCGGGACGAGGAGAACTTGCGTCCCTCCATGGTCAGGTACTCGCTGGAGACCACCTCGGTGGGCAGGTTGAGGCGGCCCAGCTCGCCGGGCTCACCGTCACGGGAGCCCTCGCCGGAGTAGCCGGAGAGCAGCGCCGGCCAGATCACCGAGTGGAAGACGATGTTGTCCTTGCCCATGAAGTAGTACGACCGCGCGTCCTTGCCCTCGCCGTCGGTCGACCACCACCTGCGCCACGCCTCCGGGTCGCCGGAGCGGCGGGCCCACTCGATCGAGGCGGACAGGTAACCGATCACCGCGTCGAACCAGACGTAGATCCGCTTGTCGGGCCGGTCCCGCCAGTCGTCAAGCGGAATGGGTACGCCCCACTCCAGGTCCCGGGTGATCGCCCGCGGCTGGAGGTCGTCGAGCAGGTTGCGGGAGAACCGCAGCACGTTGGGCCGCCACCCGTCGCGGGTGTCCAGCCACTGCCGCAGCACCTCGGCCAGCGCTGGCAGGTCCAGGAAGAAGTGCTCGGTCTCGACGAACTTCGGGGTCTCCCCGTTGATCCGCGACTTCGGGTCGATCAGGTCGATCGGGTCGAGCTGGTTGCCGCAGTTGTCGCACTGGTCGCCGCGCGCGCTGTCGTACCCGCAGATCGGGCAGGTGCCCTCGATGTAGCGGTCGGGAAGGGTGCGCCCGGTGGACGGCGAGATGGCGCCCATGGTGGTCTTCGGCACGATGTAGCCGTTGCGGTACATCCCCTCGAACAGCTCCTGCACCACCGCGTAGTGGTTGCGGGTGGTGGTGCGGGTGAACAGGTCGTAGGAGAGTCCGAGGCCGTGCAGGTCCTCGACGATCACCCTGTTGTACCTGTCGGCCAGCTCGCGCGGGGTGACCCCGTCGGCGTCGGCCTGCACCTGGATGGGGGTGCCGTGCTCGTCGGTGCCGGAGACCATGAGCACGTCGTGGCCGGCCATCCGCATGTACCGGGCGAAGACGTCGGAGGGAACGCCGAAACCGGAGACGTGGCCGATGTGGCGGGGGCCGTTGGCGTACGGCCAGGCCACTGCCGCGAGAACGTGACTCATGAGCAGCAAGCCTAGTGACCTGTCCGGGAGCCCCGCGAACCAATAGGGGGTGCCGGGCCCGGCGGAGCGGGCCGACCAGCCCGACCGTTGGTCCGATTTGTTCCCGACACGCTGTCGACCTGCCCGTTCCGCCCTCGTGACCGGTGTGCAATGGTCGTCGTGACTGGCAGACGAACGGCGCGGGACCACGACGACCGTCCCACCGGGCCGGCGGCCGGCGACGAGCCCGTCCAAGCGCCTGACCCGACCCGAAGCGCCCGGGTGGCACCAGGCGCGCCCCGAGCCGCTGGGGTCGCGCCACAGCCCCGGCCGGTGCCGGGCGTCGGCAGGGGGACGACCAACGGCGCGGCGCTCGACGTGGAGCCGGCTCACGAGCCGGCGGACGACCAGGAGCCGGCCGGCGCAGCGCCAGTCGAGGTGGAGCCGACCACCGGGGCGCCTGTGGACGCGGTGCCACGGCGGGTGCCGGTCCGCCAGCAGAGCCGCTGGCACCGGGGTGCCCGGCGGCTCGACGCCGACGCGCCTGACGACGAGGGCGGTACCTTCTGGGCACCGATCGAGCAGGTGCACTGGGACGGCACCCCGGTCCGGCAGGACACCGAGCCCCAGCGGGACCGGCGGGTCGTACGCCGCACCCCGCCCCGGACGACGGCGCTGCCGGACCCGCTGCCCGGGCTGGCCGCGCTGGTACTGCTGAGCCTGGTCACTGCCTTCTTCGCCTGGGTCAGCGCGGGGCCGTTCTGGCTCGCGGTCGGGCACGCCCGGTCCGGCACAGTGGTGATCGACGAGTGCACCGGCGACGGGCTCACCCAGCGGTGCCGGGGCGTCTTCAGCTCAGACGACGGGCAGTTCCTGGCTCATGGCGTACGGGTCAGCGGCGTACCGGCCGGACGGGACACGCGGGGGGCGACGCTGCCCGCTCGGATGACCGGCCCGGACAGCGGAACCGCGTACGCCGACACCGGTGCCGGCCGACACCTGCGCTGGCTGCCCGGCCTGCTGGTGGTGGGCGGCTGCGCGGCCGGCATCGCCCGCTGGACGGGCGCGACCCGTCTGCCGGGCCGGCGACACCGCCGCTGGGCGGTCACCGCCGCACTTGCCGGCCCGGCGCTCATCACCCTCGGTTTCCTCGCCGCCGCGTGGTGAATTCACCGCCGCCGCGCGGGGAGCCCAGCGCGCCGCGCGGCGGAGTCGGGGCCGGTTCAGCTGTGCACGATCGTGTAGACGTCGCGGCGGCGCAGGGCGTACTCGGTGGCAACCTCGGTGATGGCGTCCCGGCGGGACAGGCCGGCCGCCTCCCGCTCGGCGACCGCCGCGCGCAGTGTGTCGTCGTCGGGGCGTTCCGGTGCGGTCACCGACGCCCCGGCGACCACCAGGGTGATCTCCCCGCGCGGGTCGCCGTCGGCGGCCCAGCGGGCCAGCTCACCGAGAGGGCGGCGGAGCACCTCCTCGTAGGTCTTCGTGAGTTCCCGGCAGAGTGCCGCCGGCCGGTCCGCTCCGAACGTCTCGGCGAGGTCGGTGAGCGCCGCGCCGATCCGGTGCGGGGCCTCGAAGAAGACGAGGGTGCGTTCCTCGGCGGCGAGCGCCCGCAGCCGGGACCGGCGGGCGCCTGGCGTCCGGGGTAGGAAGCCCTCGAAGCAGAACCGGTCGCAGGGCAGCCCGGAGACGGCGAGGGCTGTGGTGACCGCGCTGGGCCCGGGGGCGACGGTGACCGGCGCCCCGACGTCCAGCGCGGCCCTGACCAGCCGGTAGCCCGGGTCGGAGACGCTCGGCATGCCGCCGTCGGTGACCAGTGCCACCGTGTAGCCGCCGAGGATCACCTCGACCAGTTCCGGGGTCCGTCGCTCCTCGTTGCCCTCGAAATACGAGACGATCCGACCACCGACGGTGATGTCGAGGTCACGGGCCAGCCGGGTCAGGCGGCGCGTGTCCTCGGCGGCCACCACATCGGCGCTGGCCAGCACCTCCCGGAGCCGGGCCGACGCGTCGGCGGGGTTTCCGAGCGGGGCACCGAGCAGAATGAGGCGCCCAGCCTCGGACATTTCACCCACAACATCGTCTCCTTCATCGACAATCCATACCGCTATTGGGGACGACGGGCGCCACCGGGCACCCTGGCAGCCTACGATCGCCGGGTGACGAGTGCGTCGACAGCGCAGAGCCCGAGCGCCGACCCGGCAGACACGGTCGAGGTGACCGGCGAGCCCGGCCCCACGGCGGATCCACCGGCACCTCCGGTGGAAGGCGGCGGCGCTGCCGCTGTGATCCGCCGCCGGTTCGCCACAGTCGACGCCCGAGCGGACCGGTTCTCGTGGCTCGCCACCGCCGTGGTGGTGGCCATCGCGGCGATCCTCCGCTTCGTCGACCTGTCCAGCATCAAGGGCAAGATCTTCGACGAGACGTACTACGCCAAGGACGGCTACGGGCTGATCAGCCGCGGCGTCGAGTGGAACTACAAGGACAACGTCGCCTCGTACGTGGTGCACCCACCACTGGGCAAGTGGTTGATCGGCCTCGGCGAGTGGGCCTTCGGCTATCAGGACGCCGATTCGAACGTCTCCGTTCCGGGCCACCTGATCACCACCTCGCCGGAGTTCGGCTGGCGGTTCTCGGCGGCCGTCATCGGCACCCTGTCAGTGCTCCTGCTGGTCCGGATCGGCCGGCGGATGTTCCGCTCGACGGTCCTGGGCTGCGCGGCCGGTCTGCTGCTCGCCCTGGACGGCTTCCACCTGGTGCTGTCCCGCACGGCGCTGCTCGACATCTTCCTGCTGTTCTTCGTGCTTGCCGCGTTCGGCGCGTTGGTGCTCGACCGGGACGCCAGCCGCCGACGCTGGGCGCGCGCTCTCGACGACGGGCTCGACACGAGCCGGCCGGGTCGGGCCGGCCGACCGCCGACGGGATGGCGTACGTGGCCGTGGTGGCGTCTGGCCGCCGGGGTGCTGATCGGCTGCGCCTGCGCGGTGAAGTGGAGCGCCGTCTACTTCGTGCCCGCGTTCGCCCTGTTGGTGATCCTCTGGGAGGTCGGGGTCCGCCGGTCCGCGGGCGTCCGCCGACCCTGGCGGGACACAGTGCTCGACGAACTGCCGTGGCTGGTGCTGGCCGGCGTGCTGATCGTGGTCACCTACATCGCCACCTGGTCGGGGTGGCTGCTCTCCGACGACGGCTACTACCGGCTCGCGTCGTCGACGGCGTACCCGACCGACAAGCTCAGTGACGCGCCGGTGATCGGCCCGCTGATCAACCTCTTCGAATACCACCGCGCGGCGTACGGCTTCCACGCCCAACTCGACGATCCCCACAAGTACCAGTCGTGGCCGTGGCAGTGGCTGCTGCTCGGCCGTCCGGTGGCGTTCCACTACACGACCGACGGACCGTGCGGCGCACCGAGTTGCGCCTCGGAGATCCTGCTGCTGGGCACCCCGCTGCTGTGGTGGTCGTTCCTGCCCGCCCTTGTGGCGCTGGTGTGGCTGGGCGTGGCGCGGCGCGACTGGCGGGCCGGCGCGATCCTGCTCAGTGTGGCGGCGGGGCTGCTGCCCTGGTTCGTGCTCGCCCTCGACGGCCGGACGATGTTCTCGTTCTACGCCGCGCCGGTGCTGCCGTTCCTGGTGCTTGCCGTGGTCTACGTGCTGGGTGCGCTCATCGCCCCGGCCGGGGGCGAGGTGGGCGAGATGGCCCGGCTGACGCCCGGCGACCCGGCGTACGAGCGGCGGCTGGTGGGCAGTGTCGCGGCCGGCGCCTACGTGCTGCTGGTGGGGCTGTGCTTCGCGTACTTCTATCCGATTTTCGTGGGCAAGGTGATCCCGTACTCGGACTGGTTGTCGCGGATGTGGCTCGACGGCCGGTGGATATAGGCACCGGCAGGCGACGCGCCGCACAGCGCGACGCAGACGGGCCCGCACGCTTGAAGCGTGCGGGCCCGTCTGGACAAAGACGCGCGCCCCGATCGCCTGCCACGGGGGAAGCGGGCGATTGGGGCGCGCATGAAGAGCTTAACCACCCCGCACCACCGGCACAACGGGTCGACTTGGGTCAGATTTCCGACCATACTCACCGCGTCCAGCACATTCCTTCGATAGTTGACCGAGGGTAACCCGTCGTGGACCCTGCGCCTCGGTGATCTGCTTCGATGCCATGCGACGCCGCGGGCTGACGCGAGGGTCCAGTTCCGTGCCGCACCGCCTGCCGGGGCCGGTGCGGCGATCGTGACAGGAGGCGGGGCGCTGTGGAGTTACTGGCCCGGGTCCGGGAGATCTGCCTGGCCCTGCCCGAGGTGACCGAGCGACTCAGTCACGGGTCACCGACCTGGTTCGTCCGGGACAAGAGCGTCTTCGTCACCCTGCACGTCGACGGGCATCACCAGAACGACTTTCCCCACCTCTGGTGCGCGGCTCCGCCTGGTGCGCAGGCGGAGCTGACCGCCGCCGACCCGGAACGCTTCTTCCGCCCGCCCTACGTGGGTGGCCGGGGTTGGCTCGGCGTACGGCTCGACGGCGCGGTCGACTGGGTCGAGATCGACGAACTGTGCCGGGACGCGTACCGGGAGATCGCGCCGAAGCGGCTGGTCGCCCTGCTCGACGCGTCCGCCTGACCCCGCCCTCCCGCAGTGATCATCCGGACGGCCACCCGGATGATCGTCCAAAGTGGATCTCACTACACTGCGGGCCGTGATCAACTTCAGACGATCGACGGCCGTCCTCCTCGGACTGCTGGCGACCACCGCGCTGACCGGGCCGGTCCCGGCGAGAGCCGGCGAGGAGCCGGTGATCGAACCTCCCCGGGTCGAACTCGTGCTCGACGTCAGCGGCTCGATGCGCGCCGCCGACATCGACGGACGCAGCCGGATCTCGGTCGCCCAGCAGGCGTTCAACGAGGTGGTGGACGCGCTGCCGGAGGAGACGCAGCTCGGCATCCGGGTGCTCGGCGCGACCTACAAGGGCAAGGACAAGAAGGTCGGCTGCCAGGACACCCAGCAGATCGTGCCTGTCGGGCCGGTCGACCGGGCGCGGGCCAAGGAAGCGGTGGCGACACTCCGGCCGACCGGGTTCACACCGGTCGGGCTCGCGCTGCGCTCCGCCGCGCAGGATCTGGGCACCGGTTCCACCACCCGACGCATCGTGCTGATCACCGACGGGGAGGACACCTGTGCCCCGCCGGACCCCTGCGAGGTGGCCCGGGAACTGGCCGCGCAGGGCACCAGCCTCGTCGTCGACACGCTCGGACTCGCGCCCGACGAGAAGGTCCGCCGGCAACTACTGTGCATCGCCAACGCGACCGGCGGCACGTACACCGCGGCGCAGAGCGCCGAAGAGCTGACCGGACGAATCAAGCAGCTCGTCGAGCGGGCCGCCGACACCCACACCCGGGCACCGACAGTCGTCGGCGGCACCAGCGCCTGTGACTCCGCACCGCTGCTCGCCCCCGGGGTCTACGCGGACCGGGAGGCGTTCTCCGAGCACCGCTACTACCGCGTTCCGGTACGCCCCGGGCAGGAGCTGCGCGCCTCGGTGAGCATGGCTCTGGACCGGCCGGTGAACCGGGACTACGGGGTGCTGCTGCGGGCCACCGCCGCCGACGGCCGGGAACTCGTCCGAGGCGCGGACGCCGGCAGCGGACGCGCCGACGTGCTCTCCGCCGGGCTGCGCTGGTCGGCCACCGCCGACGACGAGGACGACACAGCGGCCGAGCAGAGTGCGGCACCCGTCGTCGAGCCCACCACCGTCTGCCTTGTGGTGAGCAATTCGTTCGCTCCCCGCCCCGGAACGGCCGCGACGCCCGGCATGCCTGTGGAGCTGACCATCGACGTGGTCGCCGCCGCTCCCGCCCCGGACGGACCCGACCTCGGCAGGGGCTGGGTGCTGCTCGCCCTGCTCACTGTCGCCGGCCTGCTCACCGGCCTCATCGCCGGTCTGCTCACCCGCTGGTGGGTCGCCACCTGGAGGGAGAACTGATGCGTACCCCGCTGTTCCGCCCGCTCGTCGCGCTGCTCGCCGCCGGCGGGGCCACGCTGCTGCCCGCTGCGGCGGCGGCCGCCGCCCCCACGCCGTCGCCGGGCGCCACGCCGGTGACCCGCGCCGGCACCTCGTTCCTCACCGCCACCCCGATCACCGCCGGGCAGCCGGTACGGGTGGACGCCTCGGTCGGCGACCACCTGTACTGGTCGTTCCCTGCCACCGCCGGGCAGGTCCACGAGATCAGCGCCACCATCACCTTCCCGAAGGCACGCTCCGGCGCGTCCACCTGGACCGTCGACGTCTTCGACGGGCTACGGCGGCGGCAGGCCTGCACCGCCGGGGCGCAGACCCCGACGGTGGACGCGAAGGCGTCGAGCGTGGCGCTGGGCTGCACGCTGCGCGAGGTGCGGCCCTGGGCGGAGCCGTGGTCGGCCGACCCGCTGCCCGGCACGTACGTCGTCCGGCTCTCCGTGGTGGAACTGCCCGAGCCGGACCTCGGCGCGCCCATCGACGTGGACCTGCTTGTCGGAGTCGCCGCCGACCGGGGCTCCTCGGCCGAGGACGGTGAGCTGGCCGCGCCACTTGTGGCGAACACCAAGGCGGGGACAGTGCTCACCGCCGTACCCACTGAAGACCCGGAGGCCGACGACGACGGTGATTCGCTGGCGGCCTGGCTGCCGGATCTCGGTTCGCGCTGGATCTGGACCGGCGTTGGCGGCGTGCTCGCCGCGGTGGCCGGGGTTGTCGGCTTCGCCCTGACTCGGCGTCCCCGACGCGCCTGAGACCCACGCGCAAGCCGGTGGCCCCGCCTTCGGGCGGAGCCACCGGCGGCGGGGCCGTTCGGCGGCGGGGCCGTTCGGCGGCGGGGCCGTTTACCTGCGGCGCGGGATCCAGCCGATGAAGCGATCCTGGAGAGACATGACCGGGGCGGTACGCAGATCCTCCGTGGCGGCGGCGAGACACGAACCCAGGTAGACGCTCAGCATCGCCCGGTCACCCCCGTATTCCGCCAGCAGCCGGCCGCGTTTCGTCGCGCACGGCCACTCCTCACCGCAGGAACCGCAATTCCAGCCAGGGGTCGTCGGGGCGTGCTCGTCAGCCCGTCTTCCCGGCCGTTCCGCACCATCGGTCATCGCATGTCCTCTCCAGATGTCCACGGGACTGGCGGCCGCGCACGGCCAACATTGATGGTGGTCCCCCCGGAGCCATCAGGGAGGGAGCGACGCGTCCCTCCGGTGATACATCTTTGCGGTAGCTTCTCCCCTCGTGAGAGTCAGAAAGTTGACGGTCGGCCGGTTATCGGCGCTCGACGTCCGTTTCTACCGATTGGTAGGCGACGACGATGCGTGACCTGCTGCCCCCAACCGTGGCCGTGGCCGTCGCCGGCCCCGACGACTGGGCCGGAGAGCTACTCGCCGCCGAGCAGGAATGCCTCGGCGAACGGGCGGTACAGGCCCGTCGCCGGGACTTCACCGCCGGCCGGGTCTGCGCCCGCCGGGCACTGACCGGCCTCGGCCTGCCGGCGGCGGCGGTGCCGGCCGCCGCCGACCGCGCGCCGGTCTGGCCCGCCGGCGTCGTCGGCAGCATCACCCACACCAGCGGCTACTGCGCCGCCGCCGCCGCACGCGCCACCGACCTCAGGTCCGTCGGCATGGACGCCGAGCGACACCGCGAGATCAATGCCGGGGTACGCCGACTCGTGCTGCTGCCCGAGGAGGAGGAGAACTGTGCCCGGCTGCCCGCCGGTACCTCCTGGCCGGTCGTCTACTTCAGCGCCAAGGAGACCGTCTACAAGGTCTGGTACCCGGTCGTCGGTAGCTGGCTGGACTTCCACGACGCCCACCTGAGCATCGACCCGGACGCCGGCACGTTCACCGCCCGAATCGCACCCTCCCGAGTGGACGCCGCCGACGTCGTCGACCCGCCCGCCACGATCACCGGGCGGTTCGCGGTCGCCGACGGCCTGGTCCGTACCGCCGCCGTCCTGCCGCTCAACTGAGTCGCATCGTCCACACTGGCCGGGCGGAGGCGCCGATCCGGCGCATCGACAGGGACCCTCGACAGGGCACGGTAACGTCTGCGGGTTCCCGAAACCGCAACTGACGAGGTGCCAAGGAGTACGTTGACCCACCCCCAGCCCCCCAGCGGGCCGCAGGACCCCCTACAGCCGAACCCGGAGCCACCGGCCCAGCCGTTCCCGGCGACACCGCCGCAGACCGCCGCCGACCCGACGGCCCCGACGGCGCCCGAATCGCCCAGCCCGTGGTCGCCACCTCCACCGCTGGTGTTCGGTGCGCAGCAGCCTGCCGCGCCGCAGCCCTCCTACAGCGACGAGCCGCAGCAGCCGTCGTTCGCCAGCGAGCAGCAGCAGCCGTTCGCGGGCCCGCCACAGCCGCCATTCGCTGGCGACCAGCAGCCGCCGCCGTTCGCGGGCCCGCCACAGCCGCCGTTCGCCGCCGCGCCGCAGCCGACTCCGCCGTACTCGTCACCGCCGTACTCGTCACCGCCGGGTCCGCACTGGCAGCAGCAGGCGCCGTTCGCAGCCGGTGGATATCCGCCCGCCGGTGGCGGTGGGTACCCACCGCAGGCCGGGCCGGGTTATCCGCCGCAGGCCGGGCCGGGCTATCCGCCCGGCATGCCACCGCCCGCGACGGGGGCGAACTCAACGAAGACCGTGCTGATCATCGTGGTCATCGCAGCCGTGCTCGCCCTGCTGTGCTGCGTGGGCGGCATCGTGACGATGGTCGTCGGTGCGAACCGCGCCACAAACGGGACGATCGAGTCCATACCCGAACCCGGGGCGCCGGCGCCCGCCCCGTCGTCCACCGGCGGCCCGTCGACGAACATGCCGGCTGGGAACTCCGCGCAGATCGACGACGACCGGGGCGTCATCAAGGTCACCGTGACCAAGTTCAGCACCTCCACCGAACCGTGCAGGACGAGCGGCCTCAAGCCCGACAAGGGCATGTACGTGATCGCCGACGTGACCGTTTCGATCATCGAGGGCACCGGCTCGATCAACCAGCTGTACTTCTGGTGGATCGCCGCCGACGGCACAAAGACCAGCACGATCGCCGGGGTCCTGTCCGGCTGCGGCACATCGCTGCGGTCCGGCACCAACCTGACCGCCGGCACCACCCACACCGGCACCATCGTGTTCAACGTGCCCGACACCAACGGCACGCTGGAGTACCAGCACAGGTTCAAATTCGCCGCCAGTTGGAAGCCGTGACGTTGTGACGCGGGGCCGGCCCGTCGGGCCGGCCCCGGCTTGAACAGGTCGGCTGTCTCGTCCCGGCGGCCCGACTGCCGTACCTCACCGCGCCAACTTCGCTAGCTGTCGCCACCGAAGAGGGAGAGATAGCGGCCGAGGTAGAGGGACCACCCGGTGTCGCTGTCGACTCCGTCTCGAACCGACTCCCAGCCAGGGCCGTGCCGGTCAAGATGCCGGTGTTCCAGCTCGATCCGGGTCCGGCCTGGCGCCTCGACGATGAAGGCGACTTCGACCTCGCTGGCGAGGTCCGGGTCGGGTTCGGGTTGCCAGGTCGGCCCGATGTCCCAGCTGAAGACGACGCGGGTCGGCGGCTCGTACGCGAGGACGCGCGCCCACCGGCATTCGCTGCCGTCGACACCACGGTCGTAGATGTGCCCGCCCACCCGCGGCTCGAACACGGTCGCGGCGATCGGGACCGCGAGCAGGTTGTGCTCGCGTGGCTTGAAGTCGCCGAACCGCTCGACGAACACGGTGAAAGCCTGCTCGATGGGCGCATCGACGACGATTCGCCGGCGCACCACCGCCGTAGCTGCTTGCGTCATGGACTCTCCTCGGTCTCTTCAACGATGTCCTGGTAGCCGTCCAGCGCCCGTCGCCAGAACGTGTCGAGCTGATCCCGTAGCGCGGCCAACCCGTCCGGACTCAGCCGGTAGACGCGACGGGTTCCTACCGCTTGGTCGACGACCAGGCCTGCGCCCTTGAGCACCTTGAGGTGCTGCGACACGGCTGGTCGGCTGATGGGCAGCTCATCTGCCAACTCCCCCACGGCGCGGGGTCTGTCGGCCAGGCGCTGAACGATGGCGAGCCTGCTGGGATCTCCCAGCGCCTCCCATCCCGGGTGCACTCCGTAAGTCGCCACGAACGTAAGCTACGACTTACCGATGCTAGCGTCAAGGCTGGCATCGAACACCTTGACGGGCCGACAGCCTGCGGATCACCCCTGAAATGACGACCACTGCTGGCCAGAGAAGGGGCGCGGCCGCAACACCATCAGCGGCGGCCGGTCGGCGGCGCGCGCGACGAGCGCCCAAACGGAAACAGGGCCCGAAGGCCCTGGATTCTCGCTGATCTGTGCCCGCTGATCGTGCTGGCGGGATCTTCCCTGTCGTACGTGTTGCTGGTGGAGCTGAGGGGATTTGAACCCCTGACCCCCTCGATGCGAACGAGGTGCGCTACCAGTCTGCGCCACAGCCCCCCACCGGCGAACCGGCTTCGGTCCCACCCGGCTTACACCGGGCGGGCCGGCAGCAAGGCTAACAGGTCGCCGGCCTCCACCGCGAATCCGCCCCCACCGCCGCGCCGGCACCAAGCCGACACCGCGCCGCCGCCGCAGCGAAGATCGACTCGGTTTCCTTGAAATCGGGGCATCCGGGACGCCACGACACCCCGACTTCAAGGAAACCGAGTCGATCAAGAGCCAGCACCGCCCGATCACGGCCCAACCACGGGCCTCAGGCGCCTCGGCCGGCCTCGTAGGGGCGGCCACGTAGCCCGCCGGACCGCCGGTACGACACCGAGCCACCGTTGACGGCTGCCGGCAGGTCCCCGGGGCGGTCGAGGCCCATGGCAGCTCGGCGTACCCCTTCGCGCTGTGCGGCCAGGCGACGTTGCGCCTCCCGGCGGGCAGCGGCACGGCGGGCCTGTTCGCGGCGGACCTCGGCCTGGCGGGCGGCCAGCCAGGCCGCTTCGCGGGCGCGGGCGCGGCGGCGACGGCGACCGGCGAGGGCCTGCCCCCGCAGGTGGACGACGTACATGGCCAGCAGCAGGAAGGTGACCGAGAAGCTGATCCAGAAGCCGGGGCTGACGAACAGCACGCCGATCAACTCGACGAAGTTGAGCAGCAGCAGGGCGGCGAGCACGCGGCGGCGGCGATACACGGCGGGGGTGTGCTGTCGGCGCGGCGGCGGGCGGCGACGGGACCGCTTGGGGGCCGGTGGCACGGCGCGCAGCCGGCCGGAGCGGCGGGCTGCCGGGGGCGCGGAGACCGGCGCGGCCAACCTGCCCGTAGTCGCATCTTCACTGAGAGTGATGGTCAGGGAGCGCGGAGGGTGGACGGGTCGCCGTCCGGGCACAGTGCGGCGCCGTCGGCGGCGCTGGAGCACCCGCGCCGTCGACTGCGCCCGCTCCGCCACCAGCCGCTCGGTGGCGTCGTACCGGCGAACCAACGCCGGGGCCAGGGCGAGCAGGCCGGCGGCGGCGAGGACGGCGAGGAGCACCGAGGTCGGCACCCTCACCCCTCCCGTCACCAATTCGGAGCAACCGCCACCCGACCGCAGGATCTTCCACCGATCGTGCCTGGGTGCGTAGATCGTCCGGACGGGGAACGCTTGCCACAGCTTGCAGTTACTTGAGGTTACGGCTCACCGACCGGGATGCCACCGCGCCGCGCCGATCCCGTGCGTGGGACGGCTCACCGGGCGTTGGCGCGTACCCGGTGCCACCGGGCCAGAAGACCGCCCTCGGCGGCGATCTCCTCGCTTGTCATCGCGTATCCGATGTGGTCCCGCCAGGCGCCGTCGATGTGCATGTAGCGCACGTGGTACGCCTCCTCGCGGAAGCCGAGTTTCTCCACCACCCGCCGGGACGGCCGGTTCTCCGGCCGGATGTTGACCTCCACCCGGTGCAGCCCACCCGGCCCGAACGCGTGGTCCACGGCGAGCGCGAGCGCGGTCGGGATCACGCCCTGCCCGGCGACCCGGGCGTCCACCCAGTAGCCGACGTACCCGGAGCAGAAGGCGCGCCGGACGATGCTGCCCACGTTGAGGTGCCCGACCAGTCGTTCCCGATCGCCCTCGCGCAGGCAGACGGCGAACGGCATGCCCTCGCCCTCGCGGGCCGACCGGCGTTGGTCGCGGTGCACCCAGCGGAACGCGGCAGGCGAGTTCAGTTCGTCCCAACTGCCGGGCAGCGACGACTCCCAGGGCGCCAGCCAGGCCCGGTTGGCCCGGCGTACCTCCGACCAGGCCGCCGCGTCGGAGCGCCGGTAGGGGCGCAGCAGCACCGGGCCGTCGGCCAGCACCGCCGGCCAGCCGGGTGCCCGCGCGGGTCCGAAGAGACTCACACGCACAGTCTCCCGCGCGGGACCCTGTCGCGCGCAAGTGGACCCGCGATGAACCGCCGACCACGCATCGCGGGAGCGGACCGCGAGCGGGCAGATCGGGCAACCGTCACCGACGGCGATCGAGCAGCAGTACGTCCACGGTGGAGCCGGCGGCGGCGGTGGTGACCCGCTCGCCGAGCACCAGCAGGCCGTTCGCCTCGGCCAGCCCGGACAGTGTGAACGGCCCGCCGCTGAGCGGCTGCACCGTGTACCCGCCGCCACGCCGCTCGGCGACGTGCGCGGGCCGGAACTCCCGTAGCCCACCCGGGGACGACACGGTCTCCAGCAGGTGCGCGCGGACGCTGGGACGGAACACCGGCTCGGCGCCGGCGAGCAGTTGGATGGCGGGACGCGCCAGCACCTCGAAGCCGATAAGCGCCGCGCCGGGATCGCCGGGCAGGCAGACCACCGGCACCTCCTCCGCGCCGACAGTGCCGAAGCCGAGCGCGGTGCCCGGATAGAGCGCCACATCGGTGAAGGTGACAGGGCCGGCCCGGCCACCCTCACGGCGGGACAGGATCCGGCGCACCATGTCGCCGGGACCGGTGCCGGTACCGCCCGTCGTGATGATCAGGTCGGCGCGCAGGGTCTGGTCCTCCAGAAGCCCGCGCAGCCCTTCCGGGTCGTCGTCGCAGATGCCCACCCGGTACGCCAGGGCGCCCACCTCGGCAGCGGCTGCGGTCAGCGCGTGCGAGTTGGCGTCCACCACCTGCCCGGGCTGGCTGCCCCGGCCGACGTCGACAAGCTCGTCGCCGGTGGCCACGATGACGACCCGTGGGCTGGGCCGGACCACCACGTGCCCGATGCCGGTGGCGGCGAAGACCGCTACCAGCGCCGGGGAGACGTACGTGCCGGCACGGGCGAGCAGGGTGCCGGCGGCCAACTCCTCACCGGCGCGGCGCACCCCGTACCCCCGCTTGGGGGCGCGGAAGATCTCGACGGCGGCCATGCCCTGGTCGGTCCATTCGACAGGGACCACGACGTCGGCGGCGACCGGCAGCGGCGCCCCGGCGGCCACCGAGAAACACGAGCCCGGGGTGAGCCGCACCGGTCGCCAGCTCGCCGCGCCCAGGTCGCCGACCACGTTGAGCCGGATGGTCCGCCCACCGGGCGTACCGGAGGGGGCCGGGATGTAGCTCGGACCCCGGCCCCCTCCGGAGATGTCCTCCCAGCGGGCCGCGTACCCGTCCACGGCCGCCTGGTCGAAGGCCGGGAAGGCGTGCGGCGCGACGACGTCCTCGGCGAGGACGTTGCCGTGCGCCTGGGTGAGGTCGAGGTCGAGTGGCGGCAGCGCTCGTAACCTGCGCAGCACGCTGCCCAGGTAGTCGGCGAGCGGCGTCAACTCGTTCGCGGCCGCCTCGGCGTCGGCCGTAGCTGTCATGTACCAGATCCGCCTGCCGCGTCGGTCCGCACGAAGTCGGCCAGCCAGGAGCGGAACTCGGTGCCGAGATCCTCGCGCTCGGCGGCGATCTGCACGACCGTCTGGAGGTAACCCAGCGGCATGCCGGTGTCGTAGCGGGTGCCCCGGTAGACGATCGCGTGCACCGGGGTGCCCTCGGTGCGCAGCAACTCCATGGCGTCGGTCAGCTGGATCTCGCCGCCGCTGCCCGGCTTGGTCCGCCGGATCGCGTCGAAGATCTTCCCCGGCAGGACGTACCGGCCGAGCACTGCGAGGTTGCTCGGGGCGTCCTCCGGCTGCGGCTTCTCCACCATGCCTGTCACCTTGACGACCTCGCCGATGTCGGTCAGCTCCGACTCGGCGGGCTCGACGGAGGCGATGCCGTACCGCTTGGTGTCGGCCGGGTCGACCTCGAAGAAGGCGAGCACCACGCCGCCGGTGCGGGCCTGCAACTCGAGCATGGCCGGCAGCAGCGGCTCGGACGGCTTGACGAACTCGTCGCCGAGCAGCACAGCGAACGGCTGGTCGCCGACGTGCGACTCGGCGTACCCGACTGCGTGACCGAGCCCGAGCTGCTCCGGCTGCCGGACGGTGTAGATCTCGGCCAGCTCACTGGGCCCACGCACGGCGGCCAGCCGTTCCGCGTCGCCCTTCTCCTCGAGCCTGGCCTCCAGGTCGGGGCGACGGTCGAAGTGGTCCACCATCGACGTCTTACCCCGCCCGGTGATCAGCAACACGTCGCCGATGCCGGCCTGGGTTGCCTCCTCGACGATGTACTGCAACACGGGCCGGTCAACCACCGGTAGCAGTTCCTTGGGCACCGCCTTGGTGGCCGGCAGGAAGCGGGTGGCCAGTCCGGCGGCCGGGATGACGGCCTTGACCGCCAGGGGACGGCCGGTTGCGGCGACCGTCGATGAGGGGTTCGCTGAGTGCTCCGACATGCCGCGAGACTATCGGCCACGGCTCTGCCGCGGCGGGTGTGGCCCAGAAGACGCGCCGCCGCCCGGCCCCGGCCGCCCGGCGTCCGGGCCGGCCCGCGAGCCTTCCCCGGTGGTGGCGGCCGCGTCGTCGGTCGGCTCCGGCCGGGCGTGCGCCGGCCCCGGCGGGTTCGATTCGGGTACGCCCGCAGCCGACTCCGACCGGGCGGGCCCGCCCGGCTCCCGTTGGGCGTGCACGGGCTGGCCGGCGCGCGGCAGCCCGTCGGGTGGGCTGACGGCGCCCGAGGACACCGGGATCTCGCACATCGGCACGTCGGGGCGGATCTCGGCGACCCGATAGGTGTCCCGACCGGCCGCCTTGGCCGCGTACAGGGCGTCGTCGGCGGCTTCCAGCACCTCCCGTCCGGTGGTGCCGTGGTGCGGGTAGACGGCGATGCCCACCGACACGGTCACCACGACCGGCCCGGCGTACGCCTCGACGGCCACCGGCGTCTCCCGTACCGCCGCGCCCAGCCGTTCCGCGACGATCGCCGCACCCCGGGCGTCGGTCTCAGGCAGGAGCAGCACGAACTCCTCGCCGCCCTGCCGGAAGGCGAGGTCCACCTCGCGGATCTCGCCGCGCACCCGCTGGGCGAACTCGGCAAGCACCGTGTCCCCCGCCGCGTGCCCGTACGTGTCGTTGACGTCCTTGAAGCGGTCCAGGTCGAGGGCGAGCACGCTGAGCATCCGGCCGAACCGGCTGGCCCTCTCCACCTCCCGCCGGATCGACTCGCTCAGGTAGCGGTAGTTCCACAGCCCGGTGAGCGGATCGGTGAGGGAGAGCCGCTGCGCCTCCTCGTGCACCCGGACGTTGTCCACCGCCACTGCCGCGTGCCCGGCGAAGGTGCGCAGGGTGACGAGGTCGTCGTCGTCGAACTCGTCGGCGCCCAGCCGGTCGTAGAGGGCAAGCACACCGAGCGCCGCCGCCGGCGCGCCTGCCTCGTCGGTCTCGTCGGCCTCCACCACCGTTCCACGCGAGCCGGTCGCCGGTCCGCCGCCCGGGGTGGCGAACGGCACCGCCACGTACGTTCGGCAGCGTGGCTCCCCCGTCGGGGCCTCGGTCGCCTCCACGCGCCCCCGCTGCGGCACACCGGTTGCGGCAACCGCGCCCACCACGCCGACGCCCACCGGCACCCGCAGCGGCTCCGGGCCCTCCTGGTCCTCCGCCGGCCAGCGCCCGTCCAGCCCTTCGCTGCACTGGGCAACGAGCACCCCGCCGGATTCCACGAGCAGCACCGCGCCGGCCCGCGCACCGGTGGCCGCGATGGCGCTGTGCAGGATCACCCGCAGGATGCGTTGCAGGTCATGGGTGCTGGCCAGGGTGTCGCCCAGCACCGCCAGGTGCCCGCGCAACTGGTCGCGGCTGCTGGTGAGCGCAGCGACGTACGACCCGGTCTCCCGGGTCATCCGGTTGAACGCGACGGCCAGGCGGCCCAGCTCGTCCCTGCTGCGCACCGGCACCCGGGCGGTCAGGTCGCCGTGCGCCACCCGGTCCACGGCACCGGCCAACTCCACAAGCGGTCGGGTGGTCACCCGGGCCAGCCGCCAGGCGGCCAGCACGGCGAGCAGCCCGGCCAGCACGACCGCGCCGGCCAGCGTGACGGGCAGACCGGGTGGCCGCTCGCTGGGCACCGAGAGCACCAGCGGCAGCGGCTGCCCGCTTGACGGCCCGATCCGCCGCACGTACCGGCCGTCGGTGGTCTCCGTGACCCGTTCGCCGTCGGTGGTCTTGGCGGCGGCCAGCACCGCGTCGCGTACCTCGCGGGACTCGGTGGTGTGGGTGAACCTGGCGGCGCTCGCACCTCCGTCGAGCAGCGTGACTGCCACGCCGGTGACCGCCGCCAGCCGGGCCACGAAGTCGGGGTCGACCAGCTGCGCGGCGGCCACCGTACCCACCAGGGCCCCGGCCCGGTCGTGCAGGTCGACCCGGGCGGCCAGCGCGCGGACCGGGCCGGGCGCCGAGGTTGCCGGGCCGGAGCAGTCCCGCCAGGGGGTCGGCGGCGCGCCCGGTGACGCGTACGTGACCTGGCCGGTCACGTCGGTGATCAGGACGGCGGCGGCCAGCCCTCGGCCGATGAGCTGGCCGGCGGCGACGGCGGGTTCGCCGGTGAGGGCGACCGCGTCGGCCGTGGCACGTAGCTGCTGGCAGAGTGCGTCGACCGAGGTACGCACTGTGGACGCGGCGACCGCGAGGCGCTCAATTGATCGACTGTGGTCGACGGCCGCGACGGTGGAGGCGACGAAGAAGGCCCCGAGCAGGACTGGCCCGAGCACCACAACGAGGAAGGCTCCTGTCAGCCGTCCGCGTAGCGTCACTCGGTCCCCCCGGAAGTTCCGCCTCCGTTGCTTGCGATGCTGACACAGAGCGACCGTGGTAGTGGTGTTGCGTCAGGAGTGTTGCGTGCCGGAATTTTCGGATGAAGCGGAAGCGGCCCGAGAGGCCAAGCGACAGACCCGCGCCGAGCTGCTCGCCCGCCGCCGGGCCCTGCCTGGTCCGACGCGGGCCGCCGCCGCCGGGCGCGTCCAAGCCGAGCTGGTCACACTGGTACGCCGGCTGCGTCCTCGCCGGATGACGGCGTACGTGCCGGTCGGCTCCGAGCCGGGTGGCGCCGACCTGCCGGAGGTGCTGCGGGCTGCGCTGCCGACAGGTGCCGAGCTGCTGCTGCCGGTGCTCCGCGACGACCTGGATCTGGACTGGGCTGCGTACGCCGGACCGGACGCTCTGGTGGCGGCCGGCCGGGGCATCCGTGAGCCGGTCGGGCCACGGCTCGGGGTGGACGCGGTGGCCCGCGCGGAGCTGGTGGTCGTACCGGCGCTGGCCGTCGACCTGGGTGGCCGGCGGCTGGGCCGGGGCGGCGGCTCGTACGACAGGGCGCTGGCACGGGTGCCGACCGCCGCGCTGACCGTTGTGCCGCTGCACGACGGAGAGCTGGTCGAGGCGCTTCCCGTCGAGGTGCACGACCTTCCGGTCCGAGCGGTCGTCACCCCGGCCGACGGGGTGCGTACGCTTGATAACGGCCCGGGTAGAGCGCATGGTGTCGCGCCCCACACGTCCGCTGGACGAACCCGGGGCGAATGACGCACCATTGGCACTCGAATACGTCGAGTGCCAACTGGCGCCGAGTGCCAACTGGCCCGAGCCCGATACCGGAGGAGAACGTGCCTACGTACCAGTACGCCTGCACCGCGTGCGGTCACCAGCTCGAGGCGGTGCAGTCCTTCTCCGACGAGCCGCTGACCGAGTGCCCGACGTGCCAGGGGCGGCTGCGCAAGGTCTTCAACTCCGTCGGCATCGTCTTCAAGGGCTCAGGCTTCTACCGCACCGACTCCCGCGCGGCAGGCTCTGAGGGTTCGACCGCCGGCACGGCGAGCAAGACCGAGTCGTCCTCGTCGACCTCGGGTGGGGATTCCGGCTCGTCGAGTTCGTCCTCGGGCGGGTCGTCGTCCGGCGGGTCGTCGTCCGGGTCGTCTTCGTCTGGCGGGTCGTCCGGGTCGTCTTCGTCGGGGTCCTCCTCGTCGGGGGCGTCGTCCTCGTCCGGTGGGTCGAGTGGTGGCAAGGCCCCGGCGGGCAGCTCCACCTCCTGACCCACGCGGCCAGCCTGGGTCCGCGACTTCTTGATCGACTCGGGTTCCTGGAAATCGGCCTGTCCCAGCCACTCGGACACCCCGATTTCCAGGAACCCGAGTGGATCAGCGCTGGTGCCGTCTCGCGCCATAGGCGGACTCGCCGTAGGCCGCCTCGCGCCATAGCAGGTCTGGCCGCCGGATGGGCGTTGTCCACAGGCCAGCGGGTTATCCACAGACGCCCTCGCGAGGGCGGAGCGATGGTCACGAACGGCCTAGCCTGCCGTCCACGGGTGCCACAACGGCGCCCGGGACGGGAGGTTCCCGATGGCGACAGGCGATCCGGGTTCGGCGCGGGCGCTGCGCCCGCTGCGTCGGCTGGCCCTGCCCGGCGGGCGCACCCTGCTCCGGAGCGCGCTCGTCGCCGCACTGCTGGGCTTGGCCGCCGCCGTCCTGCACACCCCGCCCACCTGCCCGCCGACCGATGCCGTCGGCCGGCCCCCGGGGCGCTCGGGCGAGGCCAACGGCGGGCCACTCTCGTCGAGCGGGCCGGCCGGCACAGGCCAGGGCCAGACCGGTACGGGTGACGGCCAGTCCGGCACCGGCCAGACCGGTACCGGCCAGTCCGGCACCGGTCAGACCGACACTGGGCAGGCCGGGGCCGGCCAGACCGGCACCGGCCAGTCCGGGGCCGGTCAGACCGACACTGGGCAAGGGCGGAGCGGCACTGCTGAAGGCGGCACGCACCCGTCCTCGGGTCCGCTACCACTGCCCAGCGGCGCGGTAGGGGTGCCGATCCGGTTGGCCGAGCCGGCAGCGCTGGCGGTCGTCCGGCCGGGCGCCCGGGTCGACCTGCTGGCCGCGCCGCCGGGCGGGGCGGATGCCGCCGAGGCGACAGTGCTGGCACCTCGGGCCCTGGTACTGGACGTATTGGGTGCCGGTGCGACCGACGGCTCCGCCGCGCTGTACCTGGCGCTCAGCCCCGACCAGGCACAACGCGCGGTCGGGTTGCCCGAGGGCAGCCGCTTCGCGATCGTCGTACGCGGCTGACCGCCCAGCTCGAACGATGCCCGAGGTAGACCGACGCCGAACCTGGTGCTGACCCTGGGGCAGGCGGGCGTCGAGCCTGGAGCTGGCCGGAGGCCTGCGGGCGCCGAGCCTGGAGCTGAGCTGCCGCTGTCGACCGGGCAGCGCCTCGGCGGCTGACCGAGAGGCGGCAGTCAGTCCCAGTGTGGGGGACGCTGCGCGAGGAGCCAGTCGTCGTTGCCGCTGGCCCGCTCGCCCCAGCCCTGATCGGTGTCGTCCGAGGTCTGCTCGGGCAGCACCACGAAATCGTCGCTCAGGTCGACAGTGCGGTCGTCGTCGCCGCGCGTGCCCTGCGTACCGGGGTCCTCGGTGCTCACGAGCGGCAAGACTAGCGCAGCTTGCGGCAGCAGCCCGTCCGCAGACGGGCCGCGCCGGCCAGGAGCAACCGGACGACGGGCACGGAGATCACAGGGCCTTCGGTCAGCGGGTTCGCGCCACCAGCAACCGGACCAAGCGGTCCACACCGGCCAGAAGTGACCGGACCGACCGCCACGTTGGTAGCGTCGGACGGCGTGACGACACCCAGCGGTGGCAGCACCCCGGACGACTACTGGCGCCGGCCCGTAACCGGTGACGGCGAACAGGCGGGCCGCCCACCCGCCGCGCCTGCCGGTGCCTCCCCGAGCGCCTACCCGGGGCCACCGCCGAGCGTGCCGCCCCCGGCCGGCTGGCGACCTCCCGTGCACCTTCAGCCGGCACCGCCCCGACGGCTACCTCCGCAGGACATGGCCGACCTGGATGCCGCCGAGCAGCGCTCGCAGCGGGTCACCTACGGCTTCGGCGCGGCGGCCGGCGTGGTGCTAGTGGTACTCGTCTGCCTGCTCTGCTCGCGGGTCATCTTCTGATCCCCTGATCGCGCCGCCGCGCCCCGGTCAGAGGGTCGTGCCCCAGACCGCCTCGGCACCCGAGTGACCGGTCAGGTAGACGTACACCAGGGCGGCGATGGACAGCGCGACGACCGCCACCGCGAGCACCGGCGTCACCAGGTTCGGCAGCCTCGGCACCCGGGGATGTCCGCTGGTCACCACGAGCAGCAGGATGGCGACGATCCCGAGCGGCAGCACGATGCGGAACAGGATGTCGCCGTACCGGGAGTGCTCGAAGATCTGGTTGAGAATCTGGCCCTGGTAACCCCGGGCCACCAGCGCATCGGTGAACGCTTCGCCGGACTTGACGGCCACGAAGGCGGTCACCGGCGCGGTCACGGCGAGGATGCCCAGCGCCCAGTCCAACCGGTGCCGCCAACGCGGCAGTCCCACGTACCCGATGGCCAGCACCGCAAGCAGCGGCACGAAGACCACCACCGCGTGTACCACGAGGACGTGAGCCGGTAGACCCAGGATCTCCTCGAACATCGACTCCTCCTGGTGGATCACGGTCACAGGACCGCAAGCGTACGGACCGCGGGTCGTTTCCCGGGTTCTCTCCCGAAGACACGTGCGGCGCCGCCGTCGGGTTCAGCACGGGACGGTCCTGGGCCGGGAATCCCAGGTTGTGTTCGTGACCACGGCGACGGACAGACGGTTGTCGATGCCGACCGCGCGTGCTGTCATTGGCTCATGTCCGGTGCCGAGGAGCAGCTGCGCTCGAAGGGTCTGCGGGTCACCCGACCGCGCCTCGCGGTGCTCGACGTGCTCGCCGGTGGTGGTCACCTGGACGTCGACGAGATCACGCGGCGGGTCCGCGAACGCCTCGACTCCGTCTCCACCCAGGCGGTGTACGACGTGCTGGGGGCGCTGTCGAGGGCGGGCCTGTCCCGCCGGATCGAGCCGGCTGGCAGTCCCGCCCGGTACGAGGCACGTGCCGGCGACAACCACCACCACGTGGTCTGCCGGGGCTGTGGCGAGATCGCCGACGTCGATTGCGCGGTGGGCAGCGCACCCTGCCTGGAGCCGGGCGTCGCGCACGCCTTCGAGGTGGACGAGGCGGAGGTGACCTTCTGGGGTCTCTGCCCGGCCTGCCAGTCCCGCCGCTCCGCCGACAGCTGACAGGCGACCGCCCGCCTCCACCTCCGCGCGAGCGGCACGGTCGGACGGGCCGTGGCACTCTTGGTCGGTGGACTCCGATGACCTCGGCCTCTTCGGTCCGGGTTCGGTCACGTGGAAGGTGCACGAGGAGCCGATCCTGATCGTCGCCGGCCTGCGCTCGCTCTACCTCCAGGCGTTGCACCCCCGAGCCATGGCCGGGGTCGCGCAGAACAGCAACTACCGCACCGATGCCTGGGGACGTCTGGTCCGCACGGCCACCTACGTGGCGACCACCGTCTACGGGACCACTGCCGAGGCGGAGGCGGCCGGGGCGCGGCTGCGCCGGCTGCATGCCCGGATGAGGGCCACCGACCGGCTCACCGGCGAGGAGTTCCGGATCGACGAGCCGGACCTGCTGCGCTGGGTGCACGTCACCGAGGTCGAGTCGTTCCTGAGCACAGCCCGGCGGGCGGGCCTGCCGCTCACCGACGACGAGGTGGACGGCTACTACACCGAGCAGCGCCGCTCGGCCGCTCTCGTCGGCCTGGACCCGGCGACGGTGCCGGGAACGGCCGCCGAGGTGGAGGCGTACTACCGCGAGGTACGGCCGGAGCTGCGGATGACCCGGGAGGCCGCCGAGACGGCGCTGTTCCTCACCGCCCCGCCGCTGCCGTGGAAGCTCAGCCTGCCCGCCCGTCTGGGGCTGACACTGGGTCCGCCGCGCTGGGCGTACCTGGGGATCGCCAGCACCGCGCTGGCCCTGCTGCCGGCGTGGGCCCGCCGGTTGTACGGAGGGCTGGGGCTGCCCACCACAGCGCTGTCGGCGGACCTGACGGTGCGCGCCCTGCGGCTGGCGCTCGGCGCGGTGCCCCGCCGCTATCTGGAGGGGCCCATGTTGCAGGCCGCCAAGGAACGGGCGGGTCGGCTCACGGCGCAGGCCAGCTGACCACGGCCGGGGTTCAGCCGTCGACGGGCCGGTCCACGGCCGCCCACGGCTCCTTGCCCGGCGTCTGCGCCCCGGTCGGGCAGTGCCGCCGGTAGTCGCACCAGCCGCAGCGCGGGCCGGGCGCCACCGGGAACGCCTCGTCGGCGTCGCCGCCGTCGGCGACCACCCGCTCGGCGGCCATGATGTCGCGTGCTGTCTCCTCCGCGCGGGTCAACTGCCGGGCCAGCGACTCGACTGTGTGGTCGTGGCCGGCGACCGTGCCGGTGGGCAGGTGGTGCAGCTCCACCCGTCGGCACGGCCTGCGGAACACCCGCTCGGCGGCGTACGCGTAGAGCGCCAGCGCCTGCGAGCCTCGGGCGTCGTCGGTGTCGAGCCCGGTGCGGCCGGTCTTGTAGTCGACGATGACCAGCTCCGGACCGTCGGGCCCGGGGCGGGAGTCGATGCGGTCGGCCCGGCCGTTGAAGGCGAGAACGGCGGTCTTGACCGCCACCACCCGCTCGACACCGAGCGGGTCGGCGTCCGGCTCCAGCGTCTCGACGTACGACTCCAGCCAGCCCAACGCCCGCCGGTAGGCGGCCCGCTCCTGCTCGTCGTCGCGGTAGCCCTCGCGGACCCACGTGCCCTTGAGCAGGGCGGCCAGCGCCTCGGGGCGGCGCCGGTCGGCGGGCAGCGCGTACCAGTTCTTCAGGGCGGTGTGCACGCTGGCGCCGAGTGAGTTGTGCGCCCACGGCGGGCCCTTCGGCGGGGCGGGCCGGTCGACGTAGGAGTAGCGGTAGCGGCGCGGGCAGTCGGCGTACGTGCCGAGTTTGCTCGGGGTGCAGACGAACAGCCGCTCCGGCATGCCCTCGAAGCCGAGCTGCTCGGCGTCGCCGGGGCGCTGTCGGGGAGTCCTGCCGCCCGCGGCGGGTCGTCCGGCTGAAGAGGCTCGTCGCACGCCTGCGATCCTGCCATCCACCTCCGACATCCGGGGGTACCGGTCAGGCCATGTTGACGTACTGCCTGACGAAGGCGGCCACCGCGTCGGCGATGAGCTGCACGGCGATCGCGGCGAGCAGCAGGCCGGCGATCCGGGTCAGCACCTCGATGCCGCCGGGGCGCAGGACCTTCACGATGCCGCCGGAGAAGCGCAGCACGATCCAGACAGTGACCATCACGGCGAGGATCGCGGCGGCGATGGCGCTGAAGTCGCCAAGCCCGTCGGCCTGCTGGACGAAGAGCATCGTGGCCACGATGGCGCCCGGGCCGGCCAGCAGTGGGGTGCCCAGTGGCACGAGCGCGATGTTCGAGGTGACCTGTTGGCTGGGGTCGTCGGCCTTGCCGGTGAGCAGTTCCAGGGCGACAAGCACGAGCAGCAGGCCGCCTGCGGCCTGGAGGGCTGGCAGGTCGACGTGCAGGTAGTCGAGCAGGGTCTGCCCGGCCACCGCGAAGATCACGATGACGCCGAGCGCCAGCGCGACGGCTTGCCAGGCCGCCCGGTTGCGGTCCCGGGCGGGCAGCGGGCCGGTCAGCGCCAGGAAGATCGGCATCATGCCCGGCGGGTCGGTGATCACCAGCAGGGTCACGAAAACCTCGCCGAACAGCTTCAGATCCACGTGATCAACCTAGCGCTGCCGCTGGGGGACGAACCGCGGATCAGATCGAAGCGACCTCCGTCACCCCCTCGGCCACGATGCGCTCGTACGCCTCGATGTTTGTGGTGAACGCGCCGAGCCCGACGGTCTTGTGGGTGCCGTGGAAGTCCGAGGAACCGGTGACCAGCAGTCCCAGTTCGCCGGCGAGCGCCCGGACGTGTGATCGCTCGGCCGGGCTGTGGTCCTCGTGGTCGGCCTCCAGCCCGGCCAGCCCGGCGGCGGCCAGCTCGGCGATCAGCTCGTCGGGCACGATCGGCCCGCGTCGGCTGGCGCGGGGATGGGCGAAGACCGGTACGCCGCCGGCTGCCCGGACCAGCCGGATCGCCCGGAAGATGTCGATGTCCTCCTTCGGCAGCCGGTATCGCTCGCCGAGCCAGTCCGGACCGAACGCCTCCCGGGTGCTGCCGACCAGACCGGCCCGGATCAGCGCCTGCGCGATGTGTGGACGCCCCACAGTGCCGCCGCCCGCGGCGGAGAGGATCTCGGACCAGCTCACATCGACGCCGTCGGCGCGCAGCAATGTCACAATCCGCTCGCCGCGCTCCTCCCGGGCCGCCCGCAGCAGGGTCAGCTCGGCGACCAACTCCGGGTGGTCCGGGTCGAACAGGTAGGCCAGCAGGTGCAGGGACACCTCCCGATGCGTGCCTGTCCAACGGCAGGAGAGTTCCGCGCCCCGGACCAGGCGCAGCCTCGGGGGCAGTGCCCGCAGGGCCGGTGCCCAGCCGGCGGTGGTGTCGTGGTCGGTGATGGCCACCACGTCCAGCCTCGCGTCGGCGGCAGCGCGGACCAGTTCCGCCGGGCTCATCGTGCCGTCGCTGGCAGTGGAGTGGGTGTGCAGGTCGATTCGCGGCGCGGGGCCGGTACGCGAGGTCACCACCCCGACGCTACCGAGGACCGGCGGCCGCGTTCGCCGGGCCCGCCGATCGGCCAGCACCGCGCTACTCGCGGGAGGCTGCCGCCCTCCCGGTCGCCGCCAAGGTTCACCAGCACCGCTACGTCGGGAACAGGCGATGAAGCGTGACCCGGCGTACGGTCAGGAGCCGGTGACCAGGACGGGCCGGTCGCCGGGTTGCAGGCCGGGCACGGGGCTCGCCTCGGCCGCCCTGCCGGTCAGCGCCCGTTTCACGTCGACCCGGACGAGGTTCCCGGAGCTGTCGACGTACGAGGCTTCCGATTCGCTGCGCCAGGCGACAGCACCGGTTGCCGGCGGGCCGGCCGGCACGACGGTCAGTGGCGTGTCGAGCCGGTGCAGGTCGACAAGGAGCGCCCTGTCGGTTTTGCCGACCGACCCGTTCACCAGCAGCCACCGTGCATCGGCGGAAATTTCACCGACGCCGTCCCGGCTCAGCTGCGGGCCACAGGCGGTTCGTACCGGCTTCAGGCCCCGGGCCGGGTCGAGCACCGCCAGGCAGGCGCCGGGCGGGTCGCTCGTGGTGACCTGACCGATCAGTCGTCCGTCCGGCAGCGCGCCGTAAACGTTGAGGGTGCTCCGCTCGGAGTCCGGAGCCAGGTCCCCCGCGCCGGGGCGCCACAGGACGTGGCCGGGGCGGCTCGGGTCGAGCCGGACCAGGACGTGGTCGCCGACGAACCGGACGGGTTCCGCGCCGTCCGGCGCGGGAGTGCGCACCGTCCCGATGAGCTGGGTGCCCACCACGCCCGCCACCAGCAGGTCTGCGCCGTCGCGCCAGGCGACCTGGCTGCCGTCGGGTGCCAGGACGATCTGCTTCGCACCGGCCAGCAGCACCTGCACCAGCCCGTCGTTCTGGGTGACCCAGAGGGAGCGGCCCGCTGTGGTTTCCGCGCCGACCACCAGCAGACCCCCACCATTCGGCAGTGGGTGGGCCCGTTCCGCCGGGCCGACGGTGGGCTGGGCGAGCCGCCTCCCGTCCGCGCTGATCAGGACCTCGGCGAGGAGCCGACCAGCGGACGGTGCGGTGGTGGGGGCAACGGGGGTAGCCGAGGGTATCGACCGGTCCGAGGGGTCGGGGTCGCCGATCACGACGATGGGAGGACCCTGCCGGTTGGTGTCCTCGGCGAGCTGCGCCATGCCACTGCTGATCAGCACTGTGGTGGCGACCCCGAGGGCGAGACCGACACCGGCACGCCGCCGCCGGATCCGGTTCGCCCGGCGGATGGCCTGCCCGGCCGGGTCGGCGCTGAGTGGGTGGGCGACAGCGACCTGGTGCGAGAGGATCTCCCGCACCGCACCTTCCAGCTCGTCACGTCGCACCTGGTTAGGACGCTCCGGCCCGCCGTTCCGGTTGTCCGACGAGCGGGGAATTGCGTTCACTGCCGGTCTCCGGGGCCGGTGCCGACGGGCACGGCCGCCGGGGCGGTGGGCAGGTCGGCGGCCAGGACGGCCGGACGGGGTACGGCCGGACGGGGCGCAGCCCGGTCGATCGCGTCGGGCCGGGGTCGGGCCGCCGCGTCGGCCCTGGGCGTCGCGTCTGTCCTGGGCGTCGCGTCTGTCCTGGGCGTCGCGTCGGCCCTGGGCGTCGCTGCGGGAGTCCGCCGGCCCGGGACGCCTGCGCTCCCCGGCCGGCCGGTGCCGGTGCCGGTCGTACGGCCGGTGCCGGCAGCCTCGCCCTGAGCTGGCCTGGCAGCGTCGTCGACCAGATCCGGGGTGGCGGAACCCATCCGCCGACGCAGCGTGGCAAGCGCCCGGGATGCCTGGCTCTTCACGGTGCCGGGCGAGATGTCCAGCATCGCGGCGGTCTGGGCCTCCGACATGTCCTCGTAGTAGCGCAGCACGAGCACCGCCCGCTGCCGGTTGGGCAGCTCCTTGAGGTGTCGCCAGAGCAGATCGCGGTCGAGTTGCTGCTCGATCTCGTCCACGCCGGCCCGCTCCGGCAGCACCTCGGTGGGGCGCTCACCGTGCCAGCGACGCCGCCACCAACTCGTGGACGTGTTGACCATCACACGCCTGGCGTACGGCTCGACGGCCTCGATTCCGCCGAGCCGCTTCCACGCGAGGTAGGTCTTTGTCAGTGCGGTCTGGAGCAGATCTTCGGCAGTGGCCCAGTCGCCGGTGAGCAGATAGGCGGTGCGGAGCAGGGCGGCGGAGCGAGCCGCGACGAAGTCGCGAAACTCCTCCTCCAACGGGTCCCTGCTCGCCACCACGCACCTCCGCGCCCAAAGCTGTCCTGGCAGAGAGTGCCACGTCAGAGGCGTTCCGGTCCATGACGAAAGGTGCGCACTCGCTCCGATGTTCGGACGAAAACTTTCACGCCCCGTCGTCGGCCTTGGCCTCGTCGGCCTCCTTGCCGAGCCGCGCCTCGACTGCCTGCGGCTCGTACATCTCTTCGACGACGCGCAGGTAGAGCTCGTTCGGGTTGGGCAGATTCTTGATCTCGCGCAGCGCCTGCTCCTGGCCTGCGGACTCCAGCACGAAGGTGCCGTAGTTGAGCGCGCGACCGGTCGGGCTCTGCTCGTACTTCATGTCGGTGACCCGGACCAGCGGCATCATCGCGACCCGGCGGGTGATGATGCCGTTTACCACCATGACCCGCTTGTTGGTCAGGATGAAACGGTCATACCACCAGTCAGCGACCTTCCACGCCACCCACCCCATCACCGCGAACCAGAGCAGCACGGCGATGGTGGTCAACGCGCCCACGTTCTGCCCGGCCAGGAAACCGGACAGGTAGCCGAGCACGAAGGTCGCCGCGATGCCGATCAACAGCGGGGTGGTGAGATGGATCCAGTGCCGCTTCCACTCACCCCGGTAGCGCTCGGTGGGGAAGAGGTAACGGGCGACAAGCGAGCTGGGCTCGTCCTCCAGCGGGAGCACCCGCCGGGGGGTCGAGCCGGTCGCGTCGGCACGCAGCCCCGCGAGCTCGTCCTCGGAAATCTGGGGTGGCTGATAGGCAGCCTCCGGATCACGGATCCAGGCCCGACCGGACCGACCTTCGCCGGCATAGCCGGGCCCATCGCCATAGCCGACGTCGTCCGAAAGGGACGGGCCGTCTGACAGGCCAGGGCCAGCTCCGTAGCCCGGGCCGTCATCGGGGCCGATCCGCGGGATCGGCTCGGTGTCGCGCTCGCGGCGTTCCCGGTCAGGGTCGTCCGGGTCGAAGGGTGGTCCGGAGGGGCTGCCCATCGACGGCTAGGCGACGAGGCTGGTGAAGAAGTCGCCAAACCCCTGGGCGATGTCCATGATCCCGCCGCCCAGCGACTTGAACACATCAGCCGCAGAGTTTGGCCTATAGGCGACGAAGAAGATCAAGAATGCGATTCCGGCCCAGGTGAGGACCTTCTTGACCATGGCGGGCCATCCTCTCGCGCGGCGCCGGGTCCCATTACCGCAGCGGCACCCAGAGTATCAGTGTGGTGTCGTACAGTGAATATCTGCGTCCGTTCTCCGTCAATCCGTAGGGGTTGTCAAGCCCTGCCGGGTAGGTACGGGGACGGTGCGCCGTACACGAGCTCGGGGGGAGTCCACTCGGTCAGGTCGTGAAGCACGACTTCTTCCGCGAGCAGGTGACCCGCACTCGCCGGCCAGGCTATCGCATGCAGCCACATTCCCCGAGCTTCGCCGGCGTACGCACTTCGATCCGTCGGCGAATTGACCAACCACAGTGGAGTCGGATGACCGCCCACACGGATCCTGGCCTGCCCAACATGCTCCGGATGCCCCGGCCCGGGGTCGCTCAACGCGTCGGCCAACTCCGGCCCCGGGTCCGGCCCGGACAGACCGGCAAGTCTGGTGCCCAGGCCGACGCCGGGCTCCTCGGCCACGAAGACCAGGTCCGCCGGACCACCACCGAGCGGCGCCGGGCCGGCGCAGGCCACCGCCGTCGCCCGCACTCCGGTGCGGTCGTCCCCGGCGTACGCCACT
This sequence comes from Micromonospora sp. DT41, assembly GCF_049841715.1. NCBI lineage: Bacteria > Bacillati > Actinomycetota > Actinomycetes > Micromonosporales > Micromonosporaceae > Micromonospora > Micromonospora sp. DT41. Next base: position 555,108 of record NZ_JBNCKU010000001.1, read on the forward strand.
CCGGTGAGAGTCCACCCGGGCAGCAGAGGCCACGGGCACCACAGCGGCGTCCCGGGTGGACCGGCTGTCGCGGTGATCTGCTCCACCACGCTCGCGACGATCTCCGCTCCGATGTGTTCGGGTACGTGCAGCGGCGGCACCGGGCCACAGCGCAGGCACCTCGACTCGGTGTGCATCAGATCCGGCGCCCGTACCGGGCCCCCGCATCTCGGACAACTCACCGCGACACTCACATCCCCACCGTCACCCCGGACCGCCGGCACGTCAAGCCGGAGCGTCCGATTGCGTCGGCGCGGCGCGGTTTCAGTCCGGCGGCGGCCCAGCGTGGGTACGGATCCACGCGTGCATGGCGATGCCGCTCGCCACCCCCGCGTTGATCGACCTCGTCGAGCCGTACTGGGCGATCGAGTAGAGCTGGTCGCACGCGTGGCGCGCGGGTTCGGAGAGACCGGGGCCCTCCTGACCGAACAGCAGTACGCAGTCCCGCGGCAGGGTGCCCGTCTCCAGCGGCCGGGAGCCGGGCAGGTTGTCGATGCCGACCACCGGCAGCCGCCGTCCGGCGGCCCACTCGACGAACTCCTCGATCGTCTCGTGGTGCCGCACGTGCTGGTAGCGGTCGGTCACCATCGCGCCGCGCCGGTTCCACCGTCGCCGTCCGACGATGTGCACCTCGGCGGCGTTGAACGCGTTGGCGTTACGGACCACGGTGCCGATGTTGAAGTCGTGCTGCCAGTTCTCGATGGCGACGTGGAAGCCGTGCCGGTGCTGGTCCAGGTCCGCGACGATCGCCTCGTGCCGCCAGTAGCGGTAGCGGTCGACCACGTTGCGCCGGTCGCCCTCGGCCAGCAACTGCGGGTCGTAGCGCGGGTCCTGTGGCGGGTCCCCCGGCCAGGGCCCCACACCCACCTCAAGCTGGTCGTCGGTCACGGTCATCAGAGGGTACGGCCTCCGCGCAGCGACCACCGCGACGGCCTGCCCGGCCCGGGGCGAGGGTCCGGCGGCTCGACGGGAGAGCCGGGCGGTCAGCCCAGTCCGAGCGCGCCACCGAGCCGGTCCAGGAAGCGCCGGTCCGCCGGGCTGGTCGCAAGGCCGCCGGGGCCGGGTGCGGCCCGACAGACACGGCCCGCGACGGACTGCACCCACTGGCGGTACGCGGCCGAGTCGGCCGGGTCGGCGCGCCGCTGGAGGACCCGCACCGCGGCCCGGCAGGCGGCCAGCAGGTCCACCATGTCGGTGAGGCGTTCGGTTGGTGCCGGTACGCCGTCGTGGCGGGCGTAGATGGCGGCGACGACCGCCCGGACCAGGTCGCTGTCGAACCCACGGCCGGCGGCCACCGCGTCAAGGCCGGCCAGGCCCGCCGGCACCCCGCGTTCGGGGCGGCCGGGACCTGTCGCCGTGGCGGCCACGAGGACGCGACCGGGCAGGCTGGTGAGCAGGTCCCATTCGGCGGCGGAGTAGACAGCGGTGGTCAACGGCGCGGCGCGACGCCCGGTTGATGGCGGCTCTCCGGCGACGGAGTGGCTCATCGGCACCTCCGGCGTCAGCATAAGCCGCGAAACGGGAGCAGGGCCTCTTTCCCCAACAGATGCTGTTGCCGGGAAAGAGGCCCTGACCGGCGGAGTGGCTCCGCTTCGGTGCTCAGCGCGGGTCGGGGAAGCTGGGCCGCTCCGGGTCCACTCCCTCGGCGACGGCGCTCGCCGCGTACTCCCGCTTGGGGACCATGACCTTGCGGCGGAAGACGCAGACCATCGTGCCGTCCTGGTTGTAGCCGCGGGTCTCCACCGACACCACGCCCCGGTCGGGCTTGGAGCCGGACTCCCGCTTGTCCAGGACTGTGGTCTCGCCGTAGATGGTGTCGCCGTGGAAGGTGGGCGCCACGTGCCGCAGCGACTCGACCTCCAGGTTGGCGATGGCCTTGCCGCTGACGTCCGGCACCGACATGCCGAGCAGCAGCGAGTAGATGTAGTTGCCGACCACGACGTTGCGCTTGAACTGGCTGGCCGTCTCGGCGTAGTGCGCGTCCATGTGCAGCGGGTGGTGGTTCATGGTGAGCAGGCAGAAGAGGTGGTCGTCGTACTCGGTGACGGTCTTGCCCGGCCAGTGCCGGTAGACCGCGCCGACCTCGAACTCCTCGTAGTAGCGGCCGAACTGCATGTGGTCCCCTCCGACGGGCGGCGATGGAGTTCGGGACAGCATGCCTTACCGATGGTTAAGGCGACCGGCGGGGCGCGAACCCGGCGGAAATGTCACACCGGTCACTCGCACGGGGGGAGACGCAATGAGCGGCGGGGCCCTCCCCGGCACCCGCCGCCCACGCTCTGATGCGGTGAATTCTGCCCTACGGTGACGTAGGTCCGACAGAGATCGAGGTCACATTTATCTTTTCGTAACATTACTGTACGTGACGAAATGTGGGTTGATCAGCGATCTCCGCAGGCTGGATACGTCCTCGTCAGAGCTCAAGTTACCGATTCGTAGAGCTCAATCGAGTCGATCTCTTTGGAAACGCTCCCATCACGGCAGGTCACGCAAGTGCGTCGTGCACTTGCGTTCCGCAGGACAGAGATGAACAGATGCATGTCGATGACCCTTCGTGATCCCCGGGTAGCCCGGAGCACGTTTCGTGCCCCACCGCCCGGGAATTCGATACGGTCAGCCCTGGTTCTACGGGACGTAGGTAAACCGCGGTGATCGGAGAGTGCAATGGCAACCGTTGAGCTGACCTCGGCGAACTTCGACGAGGTGACCGGCAACGACGGCATCGTCCTGGTCGACTTCTGGGCCGACTGGTGTGGTCCGTGCAAGCGGTTCGCCCCGGTCTACGAGCGCTCCTCGGAGAAGCACCAGAACATCGTCTTCGGAAAGGTCGACACCGAGGCTCAGCAGGAGCTGGGCGCGAAGTTCGACATCCGATCGATCCCGACGATCATGGCGATCCGTGACGGCGTCATCGTCTTCGCCCAGCCGGGCGCCCTGCCCGAGTCCGCGCTGGAGAACCTGATCGAGCAGGTCGAGGCGCTGGACATGGACGACGTCCGCAAGCAGTTGGCCGAGCACAACCACTGACCAGTCCGTCCTGCGACGGCACGAAAGGCCGGGTCCGGTTCGGGCCCGGCCTTCGTCGTTTCCCGCCACCCCATGATCACCGCCTGGGCAGCCGGAACTGGCCATCAGTCGGAGCCGACACGGCCGGTACATCCCGTATCGTCACGACCCGATGGAGAATCTGACCACCCGCGGGCGCGTGACCCGGCTGGGCGCTACCGCGCTCGGCCTCGTCCTGCTCCTCGTCGGCACGTTCTGGGGCAGCGACGATGACTTTCCGTTCGGCCCGTTCCGGATGTACTCCACATCCAACCCGCCGAACGCGCCAGCGCCCGACACCCGCGTCGAAGGTGTTAACAGCGACGGCGACGTGATCGACCTCGACCAGAACGCGACGGGCATCCGCCGCGCCGAGATCGAGGGCCAGCAGTCCCGGTACGTCGACGACCCGACGCTGCTCACGCAGATCGCCGACGCGTACGCCGAACGCCACCCGGACGCCGCCGAACTGGTCGAGGTTCGCATCGTCATCCGCTGGCACGGCATTCGCGCCGGTCGCCCCACCGGGCAGCACATCGACCAGACAGTGGTCCGCTGGCAGGCCCTCCCATGAGCCGCTGGCTGACCGAGGCGGTGCCGCGCGGCCGGATCGCCGCCTTCCGGACCCTGATCTACCTCTTCGTCGCCGCCGACCTGGTGATCTTCACTCCCTGGGTCCGCACCCGGGCCAGCGTGCCCGGCGAGCTGTACCAGCCGTTGCTGATCGGCCGGGTCCTTCCACTACCCACGCCGACGCCGACGCTGGTGGCGGTGATCTTCTGGGTGCTGCTGCTCGTCGCTCTGCTCGCCGCGACCGGCCGGGCGCCCCGGCTGCTCGGCTGGGCGGTCTGCGCGCTCTACCTGGAGTGGATGATCATCGCGATGAGCTACGGGAAGGTGGACCACGACCGGTTCGCCCTGCTCGTCGCGCTCGCGGTGCTGCCCACCGCCGGCCGCGCCCGGCACGGCGACACCACCCGCACCGAGGCCGGCGGCTGGGCGCTGCGGGTCACCCAGATCGCGGTGATCTGCACGTACTTCCTGGCCGCCTTCGCCAAGCTGCGCTTCGGCGGGTTGGACTGGCTGACCGGCTCGGTGCTGGCGAGGGCCATCATCCGACGCGGCACCGACCTGGCGGACCTGATCGCCCAGGTGCCGTACCTGCTGATCGTCGCCCAGTTCGGCATCGTGGCCTTCGAACTGCTCAGCCCCGTGGTCTTCCTGCTGCGGGAGCGCTGGCGGGTGGCCATGGTCGGCTTCTTCTACTCGTTCCACGCGGTGACCATCGCGACCATCACCATCTCGTTCGCGCCCCACCTGGCCGCGATGGCAAGCTTCCTGCCACTGGAGCGGGTCCGCCCACTGGTCTGGGCGCGCCGGCTCGTCGGCCGCGAGCCTCGCGGGCCAGCGGCGGACGCCCCGGAGCAGGCGCGCGTCGACGCCGAACCGACGCCGCCCGACCCTGCTTCGGTGGGAGCCGGTGCGGAGCCGGTGCCGCCCGGAGGTCAGGCCCCGGTGGTCGGGCGACCCGCCGGGCCGTAGAGCCGCTCCCTGGCCTCCTGCGGCAGCGAGCAGGCCGCCGTACCGCCCGGGAGGCGGTGCCGGTTGCGCGCCACCCAGCGGTACGTGGGCCAGGCGACAGCGCGCACGGGAGGCAACCGCAGCACGGCGCCGGCCGCCCGCCAGAGGGGACCGCTGGCGGCGAGCAGCTTCGCGATGGCGTCCGGGCCGGCTGCGCGGGAGTCGTCCGCGCCCACCCACTGCACGGCCTCCTCGCACTCGGCGATCGTGAGGCCGAGCGCGTCCAGGTCGGCGAACTGCCAGGGCACCACCCGCGCGGCGGTGGGGATCCGGCGTTCGATGAACTCCGCACAGGTAGTGCAGAACGCGCAGTCCCCGTCGTACACGAATGTCGACGTCTCCATGCGTCCATCCTCCCCCTCCGGCCTGCGGATTGGGCGCTGGTGTCCGGCGGGTCACTTGCGTCGTGCTCGTACACGTGTTCGAATAGCGCCCATGCGCTGGGACAACCTCACCGCTCCCCCGGTTGAGGGAGACCCCGAGCGGGCAGCGCCAGCGACGCCACCCCTGCCGCTGGCGCTGCCCGGCGCCATCGCCCGCACCTTCGACACCCCCGAGTTCGCGGGGATGACGTTCTACGAGGTGCAGGCCAAATCCATCCTCAACCGGGTGCCCGGGCAGTCCCGCGTCCCGTTCGAGTGGACCATCAACCCGTACCGAGGCTGCTCCCATGCATGCGTCTACTGCCTGGGCGGTGACACCCCGATCCTGATGGCGGACGGGCGCACCAAACCGATCAGCGAGGTGGAGCAGGGTGACCGCATCTACGGGACGGAGCGACGCGGCGCCTACCGGCGATATGTCGTCACCACCGTGCTGGACAAGTGGTCGACTGTGAAGGCGGCCTACCGGGTCACATTGGAGGACGGCACAACGCTCATCGCCAGCGGGGACCACCGGTTCCTCTCCGAGCGTGGCTGGAAGCACGTCACCGGAGCCATGCACGGCGGCAGCCGACGCCCCTACCTGACCACCAACAACCGCCTGATCGGCACCGGCCGTTTCGCCACCGGCCCCAAGGAGTCGCCCGACTACCGACGGGGTTACCTCTGCGGCATGATCCGCGGGGCTGCGCACGTCGGTGCCTTCACATACTCGTACGGGGTGGTGCACCGGTTCCAGCTGGCGCTGGTCGACGACGAGGCGCTAAATCGTAGTGAGCGCTATCTCGACGCCGAAGGGGTCGCAACGCAGCGCTTCTCGTTCACTGAGGCCAGCGCCACTCGTCGGGCCATGGCTGCCATCCGCACCTCCAAGCAACGGGACATCGAAACGATCACGAAGCTGATCAGTTGGCCGGCGGCTCCCAGCGACGATTGGCGGCTCGGCTTCCTGGCCGGCATCTTCGACGCCGAGGGCAGCTGCAGCAGAGGTGTCCTGCGTATCAGCAACAGCAACGACGCCATCCTCGACCAGACGACGGAGGCACTACGCCGGTTCGGGTTCTCCTGTGTGCGAGAAGATCGCGGCCTACCCAACCGCGTGCGACAGATCAGGCTGACCGGCGGCCTGGCCGCCCGGCTCCGGTTCTTCCACCTGACCGACCCGGCCATCACTCGAAAGCGGTCAATCGAAGGTGCGGCGCTCAAGCATCAGACCGCACTCAGGGTGGTCGGCATCCAACCGCTCGGCCTGGAGCTGCCACTGTGGGACATCACCACTGGCACCGGGGACTTCATCGCCAACGGAGTGGTCAGCCACAACTGCTTTGCCCGTAACACGCACACCTACCTGGACCTCGACTCCGGAGCGGACTTCGATCGCAAGGTGATCGTCAAGGTCAACGCCGGCGAGCTGGTCCGGCGGGAGCTTGCCGCGCGTACGTGGCGGGGTGCGCACGTCGCGATGGGCACCAACGTGGACTGTTACCAGCGGGCCGAGGGGCGTTACCGGCTGATGCCGCAGATCATCGCGGCTCTGCGTGACTTCGCCAATCCATTCTCGATCCTCACAAAGGGCACGCTGATCCTGCGGGACCTGCCACTGCTGCGTGAGGCTGCCGAGGCGACAACTGTCGGCATCTCCTACTCCGTGGGCTTCGTCGACGAGCAGCTCTGGCGCGCCGTCGAGCCGGGCACACCGCACCCGCGTCGTCGCCTGGACGCGGTCCGCGCGCTCGCCGACGCCGGCTTCTCCGTCGGGGTGCTGATGGCCCCGATCCTGCCCGGGTTGAGCGACAGCGACGAGTCGATCGACGCCACAGTGTCGGCGATTGCCGCTGCCGGGGCGACAAGTGTGACCCCGCTTGCCCTGCACCTGCGTCCCGGCGCCCGGGAGTGGTACGCGCAGTGGCTGGCCCGGGAGTACCCGCACCTCGTGCCCCGCTACCGCGAGCTCTACCGGGCGGGCTCCTACGCGCCGCAGGCGTACCAGCGGGAGCTGACCGCCCGGGTGCGCATCGCGGCCCGCCGGCACGGGCTGCACCGTGGTGAGCTGGGCGACAACCGCCGCGCGCCCGAGCCGCCTCCACCACCGGCCGCCGAGCAGCTGACCCTGCTGTAGCCCGAGGTCGGAGCTACAGTCGGCGGGTGCGTACCGCTCAGCAGATCCTCGCCGACTCCGCCGTAATCGCCGTCGTGGGCGCGTCCCGCGACCCGTCGAAGGCCGCGCATCGCGTGCCGTTGCAGATGCAGCAGTACGGCTGGCGGATCATCCCGGTCAACCCGACAGTGGACGAACTCTTCGGGGAACGGGCGTACAAGACGCTCGCCGACATCCCGCACCCCGTCGACATGGTGGACGTGTTCCGGCCGGCTGCCGACGCCGTGCAGGTGGTTCGCGACGCGGCGGCGATCGGCGCCCCGGCGGTCTGGCTACAGCTCGGCATCGTCTCGGCAGAAGCACGGAAGATAGCCGAAGAAGCCGGCATGGACTACGTAGAAGACCGCTGCCTAGCCGTCGAACGAGCCAAAGCCGCCCTAACCCGCCTGCCCTAACCGCCCCCCGATCCCGCTCCCTGATCCCGTCGATCATGGAGTTCTGGTGCCGGAGTTAGTAGGATTTGTCGCCCAAATCCCCCACCACAACTCCATGATCGACGGGGCAACTCGAGGGCGGGTTAGAGCTTGTACTCCTTTAGGAGGCCTCGGCTGATGATGGTCTTCTGGATCTCTGAGGTGCCCTCTCCGATGAGGAGGAACGGGGCTTCCCGCATCAGGCGCTCGATCTCGTACTCCTTGGAGTAGCCGTAGCCGCCGTGGATGCGGAACGCCTCCTGGACGACTTCGGCGCAGTATTCCGAGGCGAGCAGCTTGGCCATTCCGGCCTCGACGTCGTTGCGCTGGCCGGCGTCCTTGAGCCGGGCGGCGTTGACCATCAGGGCGTGCGCGGCCTCGATTTTCGTACCCATCTCGGCGAGCTTGAAGGCGATGGCCTGATGCTTGGCGAGCGGCTGGCCGAAGGTCTTGCGCTGCTGGGCGTAGCCGACTGCCAACTCGAAGGCGCGGATGGAGATGCCGCAGGCGCGGGCGGCAACGTTTACGCGGCCCACCTCGATGCCGTCCATCATCTGGTAGAAGCCGCGGCCCACCTTGTCGGCGCCGCCGAGGATCGCCGAGTCGGGCACCGTCACGCCGTCGAGCACCATCTCGGTGGTCTCGACGCCCTTGTAGCCCATCTTGTCGATCTTGCCGGGAATGGTGAGGCCGGGGGCCGTCTCGCCGAAGCCCGGCTCCTTCTCCAGCAGGAAGGTGCTCATGTTGCCGTACACCGACTCGGCGCCGGTGTCGGTCTTGACGAGGGTGGCCACCACCGAGGAGTACGCCCCGTTGGTCAGCCACATCTTCTGCCCGTTGAGCACGTAGCTGTCGCCGTCGCGGACCGCGCGGGACTTGATCGCCGACACGTCGGAGCCGGTCTCCGGCTCGGACATCGAGAACGCCCCGCGCACCTCGCCGGTGGCCATCTTCGGCAGCAGCCGGGCCTTCTGCTCGGCCGAGCCGTGCTGGGAGATCAGGTACGCCACGATGAAGTGCGTGTTGACGATGCCGGAGATCGACATCCAGCCCCGGGACAGCTGCTCCACAACGAGCGCGTAGGTGAGCAGGGACTCGCCGAGCCCGCCGTACTCCTCGTCGATGGTGAGGCCGAACAACCCCATCTCGCGCATCCCGTCGAGGATGTCGGTGGGGTACTCGTCGGCGTGCTCGAGCCGCTGGGCGTGCGGAATGATCTCCTTGTCGGCGAACTCGCGGACGGTCTCCAGGATCGATTGCTGCACATCGGTCAGGCCGGGCGTCTGGGCGAGTCGGGCCATCTCAGCCTCCGGGGATCAGCGCACTACTCATGGGTAACTGAACGCTCGGTCAGTATCGACCTCCGGGCCGGCAAGGCCAAGGTGACCAGTCCACACAACCGCTGTGAAAAGGTTCACCGCTGCGGGTAGCGTCCGGCAAGAGGGACTTTTCCGGCACCGGCAGGAGGAGCACGGCTGTGAGCTACCCGCCACCGTCGGGACCATCCGGCGACGAGCCGCCGCCGTCACCCTACGAGCCACCTCCGGACCAGTCGCCGTACGCGCCGCCGCCGGCCGGTCAGACGCCGTACCCGCCACCGCCGGACCAGTCGGCCTTCGGGTCGCCGGAACGCTCACCGTACGGGCCACCCGCCGACGAGCCGTCACCGTACGAGCAGCAGGGACCGCACCAGTCGGCGCACTGGGGGCAGCAGCCGCCGTACCCTCCGCAGGGCCCCTACGGCCAGTACGGCCCGCCGACCCCCGGACCGAGCCGGCCCACGAACGTGCTGGCGATCCTGTCGCTGGTGTTCGCATTCGTGTTCCCCCCGGCCGGCGCCGTCCTCGGCCACGTGGCCAAACGCCAGATCCGCAGCAGCGGCGAGGAGGGCGGCCAGCTCGCCACCTGGGGAATGATCCTCGGGTACGTCTTCACAGGGCTTACCCTGCTGGCCTGCTGCGGCTGGCTGGCCCTCGTCATCATCGGCAGCAACAGCAACAACGGCAGCTACTGAGCGACGGTGGACCGGTCAGCGGAACCGGGCCTCCCGGACACTGTTGCCGCCGTCGACGACGAGCATCTGCCCCGTGATGTACGAGGCAGCCGGTGAGCAGAGGAAACTGATGGCCGCCGCGACCTCGTCCGGGGTGCCCGGTCGACCGACAGGCGTGCCGAGCCCCTGCTTGATCTCGGCCATCGTGGACGCCGCCGTGTAGATGGTGCCGGGCGCCACCGCGTTCACCGTCACCCCGTCGGCGATCATCTCCATGGCCAGCGCCCGCGTCAGCCCGACCACCCCTGCCTTCGCCGCCGCGTACGCGGCTTCGGTGGGCAGGGCGTTCACCGGGCCGGCGGTGGCCGCCAGGTTGACGATCCGCCCCCAGCCCCGCTCCGCCATCCCGCCGATGAACGCCCGACTGCACAGGAACGCTGTGGACAGGTTGCGGTCGATCTCGCCGCGCCACTCGTCGTAGGTCAACTGCGCGACCGGCCGCAGGACACCCTGACTGGCCCGGCTCGCCAGGCCCGCGTTGTTGACAAGCACCTCGACGTCGCCCAACTGCTCGGCGATCGCGTCGGCAAGTGCGCCGACCTCCGACTCGTCGGTCAGGTCCGCCACGAAGCCTGTCACTCCCAGTTCGCCGGCCCGCTCGTGGATGCGCCGGGTCGTGGAGACGATCGCCACCCGCGCCCCCAGGTCGGCGAGCCGCCGGGCGGTCGCGTACCCGATGCCGTCCGGGCTTCCCGCCCCCGTCACCAGGGCGACCCGCCCGTCGAGCCGCATGGTCACCGGGTCGGGGAGCGCCACCGGCTCGTCGGCGCCGACCCCGCCGCCCGGCGTGGTCGCACGGCCGCGCCGAGCCGCACCCGGCCGGCTGACGTCCCGTCTCGGTCGGCTTCCGGAACGGTCCGCGGCACGCGATTCGATTGCCATGCCAGGGATCCTGCCCGTTAGGACCGACCTGGGCAACGCGGCACCCGGGAGCGGGGGCGTCGGGTTTGGTCACCCCTGGCTACCCTGACGGCGCACCCAAGCCGACGGAGAGTACGCATGACCAATCCCCCGCCCCCCGGCGACTGGAACGACCCCACGAGGTCGGCTCAGCCGGCGAGTTCACCGCTGGACCCGACGATGGTGTCCAGTCCGCCGGTGCCCACCCAGCCCGGGCCCCCCGACCCGTACTCGCCAGCCGACCCGTACGCCGGTGGGCAGGCTGCGCCGGAGCAGCCGGTGGCGTACGCCCCGCCCGGCTATCCGCCGCCGTACCCCGGTTACGGCTACCCGCCGCCCCCGAAGAACAACGCGCTTGCCATCGCGTCGCTGGTGCTGAGCCTTGTCGGCCTCACGTCCTGTGGGATCACGGCGCCGATCGGGGCGATCCTCGGCCACGTGGCGCAGAGTCAGATCCGCACCAGCGGCGAGGCTGGTGAAGGTATGGCGAAGGCCGGAATCATCGTCGGCTGGATCGTCACCGCGCTGATGCTGCTCGGGGTCGCCGCCTACGCCGCCATCATCATCTTCGCGGTCACGAACGCCGACAGCAGCACCAGCAGCTACTGAGAGGGCTGGCCGGGGCGACGTACAAACGGCTTTGTCGGGCCGGGTCGACAGCCGGCGGCTGTCGACCCGGCCCGATCACTCACTCCGCCGGTGGGGTGAACGACGAGGTACGGCTCATCCCGGCGGCCCGGCCCTTGGCGGCGACCACGAGCGCCATCTTGCGGGACGCCTCGTCGATCATCTCGTCGCCGAGCATCACCGCGCCGAGCTTCCCGCCGGCCTCCGAGGTGTAGTAGTCGTACGCGTCGAGGATCATCTCGGCGTGGTCGTAGTCGGCCTGCGCCGGTTGGTAGACCTCGTTCGCGGCGTCGATCTGGCCCGGGTGCAGCACCCACTTGCCGTCGAAGCCCAGCGCCGCCGACCGCTTGGCCACCTCACGGAAGCCGTCCACGTCCCGGATCTGCAGGAACGGCCCGTCGATCGCCTGCTTGTCGTGCATCCGGGCGGCCATCAGGATGCGCATCAGGATGTAGTGGTACGGGTCGCCCGGGTAGTCCGGGATCAGCGCGCCGACCACGAGCGACTTCATGTTGATCGACGCCATGAAGTCGGCCGGGCCGAAGATGATCGTCTCCACCCGGGGCGAGGCACCCGCGATGGCGTCGATGTTGACCAGGCCCGCGGCGTTCTCGATCTGCGCCTCGATGCCGATCCGCCCGACCTCCAGGCCCAGCGTCTTCTCGATCTGGGTGAGCAGCAAGTCCAGCCAGTGCACCTGCTCGGCGTTCTGCACCTTCGGCAGCATGATGCAGTCCAGGTTCGCGCCGGCGCCCTCGACGACCTCGATGACGTCCCGGTAGGTCCACGGGGTGGTCAGGTCGTTGACCCGCACCACGCGGGTCTTGCCGGCCCAGTCACCGTCGTTGAGCGCGGCCACGATGTTCTTGCGCGCGTCCGGCTTCGCCAGCGGTGCGACGGCGTCCTCCAGGTCGAGGAAGACCTGGTCGGCCGGGAGGCCCTGCGCCTTGCCGAGCATCTTGACGCTGGAACCTGGTACGGCGAGACAGGACCGGCGGGGGCGACCGACTGCGGCCATGGATGCACTCCTTCCAGCGTCCGGCGGGCACGCCGACGCCACCTGACATCAGATTCGAGAAAACTTAACGATCCCAAAGGGGCATGTTGACGCCACGGTAACCTCGTGCCGTGACCGGGGTGAATGGACCTGTGGAAGATCTCACTGGGCGTCGACTCGTGGTGGTGACCGGGGCCAGCTCCGGCATCGGGCTGGCCGCCGTCGTGAACCTCGCCTGCCGCGGTGACCAGGTGGTGCTCGTCGGGCGCGACCCGGCCCGCCTCCAGGCCGCCGCCGAACGGGTACGGGAGACCTCGGGTGAGCGCCCGGAGCTGTTCCGCGCCGACTTCGCGGTGCTCGACGACGTCCGCCGGCTCGCCGAGGGGCTGCGCGACGCGTACGACCGGATCGACGTGCTCGTCAACAACGCCGGCGCGATCGCGCTCCAGCCGCTCACCACAGTCGACGGGTTCGAACTGTCGATCCAGGCCAACCACCTGGCCCCGTTCCTGTTGACCAACCTGCTCGCCGACCGGGTCGGCCGGATCGTGGTCACCGCCTCCGGTGCGCACCGCTTCGGCGCGCTCGACCCGGACGACCTGAACGCGGCGCTGCGCCGTTACCGGCCGATGGGCGCGTACGGCACCAGCAAGCAGGCCAACATCCTGTTCACCGCCGAGGCGGCCCGCCGCTGGCCGGGAACCCCGGCGCACAGCTTCCACCCGGGAATGGTGCGCACCCGGTTCGGCAACGACAGCAGGGTTGTCGCGTTCGGCATGCGGGCGCTGCCGTTCCGCAGCCCGGAGAAGGCCGCCGAGACGCTTGTCTGGCTGGCCAACCAGGATCCGGCCCGGCTGGTCGACGGGGGGTACTACTACAACAGGCGGTTGCGCCGGCCGTACCGCAAGGCTGCCGACCCACGGCTCGCCGCCCGGCTCTGGGCGGCAAGCGCCGCCGCCGTGGGCATCGACGGGTAGCGTGGCCGCCGTGCTCACTCTCGTGGCGATCGTCGAGTTTCCCGCCGGGGCCGAGGCCGCCGGCCAGCGCTACGAGGACGACGTCCTTGCCCTGCTCGGCAGGCACGGCGGCGAGCTGGAACGACGGCTGCGCAGCACCGCCGGGCAGAGCGAGGTGCACGTGATCCGGTTCGCGGATCGGGCCGGCTACGAGTCGTTCCTCGTCGACCCGCAGCGGGCGGCTCTGCGTACCACCCTCGGTGACGCCGCACCGACCACCCGCGTCATCGAGGTGCACGAGGTCTGACCGTCAGTCGGTCAGCGGCGCCGGGTCGGCAGGCAGCGCCGTGGTCGTGGCGCGACGGCCGGCGCGGGCTCCGCCGAGCACCACCACTGCCACACCGACCAGCAGCAACGACATGCCCAGCAGCGCGTACGCGCGGGGCACCTGGCCCAGCCAGACCCAGGCCAGCAGGGCGGCGCCGGGCACCTCCAGGAGGATCAGCACGCTCACCGTCGTCGCCGAAATCCGGTGCAGGGCGTAGTTGAACATCGAGTGCCCGAGCAGTTGCGCGCCGGCCACCAACGCCAGGATGGCCAACCAGGTACGCCCGTCGAAGCCGGTCAGCCGGACCCCGCCGAGCAGGCAGATCACCAGCAGGATCAGCGCGCAGATCCCGTAGCAGATGGTCGTGTAGGTGGTGGTGCTGATGGTGGCCCGGGCGCGCTCGCCCAGGGCGGTGTAGACGGCGGCGAACACGCCACCGGCCACGGCCAGCAGGTCACCGACTACCGCCCTGGTGGAGATGCCCACGTCCGCGCCCGTGGCGATCACCGCACCGCCGACCGTCACCGCGACGCCGACCCAGACCACCGGTGGGAGCCGGCGACCCTGCGCTCGGGCGATCAGCCCCTGCCAGACCGGCTGGGTGGCGACCAGAGCCGTGGCCGCGGCCACCGAGGTGAGCTGGACGCTCGGCATCCAGGCGGCGAAGTGCGCGGCCAGCGCCACCCCGGAGAGGACGCAGAACAGCCCTTCCCGCCGACCTGCCAGCCCGACCAGGGCGCGGAACTCGGCGCGACGTCGGGCCAGCGAGAACGGGCTCAGCACGGCCACCGCCAGCACGTTGCGCCAGAACGCGATGGCCAGCGCCGGTGCGGCCGCGTACGCGATCAGCGGCGCTGACGACGACACCGCGACCACGGCGAGGCCTACCGCTCCGGTGGTCAGCGGATCCAGCGTCGGGCGACGCGAAGCGGGGGACACGGGAAGCAATCTTCACACGATCACCGTGGACACAGAGCGTCATCACTCCGTTACGATCAGGCAGCGTCGCGCCAGCGACCGTCGACCGCCCGGAGGCGCGTCACATGCCCAGCTACCAGGCGGTGCTGTTCGACTTCTTCGGCACGCTCACCCACTCGGTCCAGCGCGGCGCCGCGCACCTCCGCACCGCCGAACTGCTCGGCTGCTCCATCGACACGCTCAACGAGGTGCTCAATCGCACCTACTACGCGCGGGCCACCGGTCGGCTCGGCAACGCGGAGGCAACCCTGCGCTGGGTCTGCGCCCTTGCCGGCGTACACCCCAGCGACCATGCGGTGCGGGCGGCCGTGGCGTCCCGGCACCGGGCGGTCCGCGCGGACACCCGGCTGCGAGCCGACGCGATGCCGGTCCTCGCGGCGCTGCGCCACCGCGGCCTGCGCACCGGCGTGATCAGCGACTGTACGCACGAACTGCCGGCCTTCCTGCCGCAGCTCCCGATCGCCCCGCTGCTCGACGTGCGGGTCTTCTCCGTGCAGGTCGGACGGTGCAAGCCCGACCCGGAGCTCTACCTGACCGCCTGTCAGCGGCTCGGGCTCGCGCCGGCCGACTGCCTGTACGTCGGCGACGGTGGCAGCCAGGAACTGACCGGCGCCGAACGGGCCGGGATGACAGCGGTCCGGCTGGCCGCACCCGACCTGGCCGGGCACATGGTCTTCAACGCCGACCGGGAATGGTGCGGCCGGACTGTGGGCAGCCTGCGCGAGGTGCTCGACCTCGTGAGCGCGACGAACCTCGCGGACACCGATCTCGCGTGCACCGGAGTCGGCGGGATGTGCGCGGACCGTCCTTCAGGCTGACAGCGGGCGGTCGGCGGATCAGCGGCGGCGGACCCGGTGCAGCCGGAACGGCTTGCGAGTGGCGCGGACCGCCGGAGTCTCCCGGGGCTGCTCCGTCTGCGCGTCGGACGGCAGGTCGGCACCGGAGAGCGGTTCGCCCGCCGGGGCGAGCCGATTCACCGCGCAGCCGTCGGCGGCCCACCGCGCCACCAGGTCCGCCGTCGGGCCGGGCGCGTTCAGGCGCTTGCCCGCCACAAGCGGCGCCGTGGTCTCCCACGCCTCGCTGCCCGGCGACAGCCTGGTCACCCGGGCCGGCCAGGTGACGATGCGACCGCCGTGATCGCCGCGCAGCGTGACCTGCGCCTCGGTGGCATCGGCCAACCCGGGGGCGGCCTGCTCGCCCGGCCCGCTCACCATGTAGAGCGCGCCTTCCAGCGGGGCGCACCAGAGCGCGAGCGCCGGCCCGCCGGACACGCTGACCCAGGCCACGGCGGCCTTCTTCATCGCCTCGTCGACAAGCGGCGTCGAGGTGTGCGCGTCGTCAGTCACCTTCGCATCCTCCCGTACGTCGGCCGGCGACGCGTGGCCGCCGGTCGATCGGCTGTCGCCCGTCCACCCAGGGCCTGCGCGGCTCAGCCCACGAAGGGCGGCACGGCGATCTCGCCCCGGGCCACCGGCATCACCTGACCGGCCACGGTAGCGCCGACGGCCATGCCGTTCGCCGCCGTCACTGTGCAGGCCAGTGCGGAGGGCCGGTTCATCTCCACACCCTGGCGCACCGCGTACCGGGACAGCCCGTCGCCCGGCAGCAGGCCCGTGGCCACCAGCCAGACGCCCAGCCCGAGCGCCGCCGAACCGGTCGCCGGATCCTCCGGGACACCGAGCCCTGGCACGAAAACCCTGGCGTGCGCGGTTTGCGTGGCGGCATCCCAGGAGAAGACGCTCACATGATCCACGCCGTACCGCTCCGCCGCTGCCGGGTTGACCCGGGCCCGGGCCACCGAATCCGGGAACACCGGCAGGTACGGGAACTCCAGCCCGCAGCCGGCCACCCGAGGCGCCGGCCCGCTCCTGTCGTAGTCGTCCGCGACCAGGCTGGCGATCTCCAGCAGCGGCTCCGGGTCCAACTCGGGGCCGAGGGTGGGGCTGCTGCCGGTGAGCGTCGCACCGGTGGCGGTCACCTCGATCGGCAGCACCCCGGCACCGCACTCCTGGGTGACCTGTCCCACGTCGAACATCCCGCGCCGACTTGCGGTCACCGCCGCGCCGACGCTGGGGTGCCCGGCGAACGGCAACTCCTCGGTCGGAGTGAAGATGCGGGCCCGGTACGTCGCGCCGACCTGGGTAGGTGGCAGCACGAACACCGTCTCGGACAGGTTGAACTCCAGTGCGAGCGCCTGCATCTGCTCAGTGGCCAGCGCCTCCGCGCCGAACACCACGGCCAGTGGGTTGCCACTGAACGGGCGGTCGGTGAAGACGTCCACGATCTCGTAGGCCAAGGTCGACATGTTGCTAAACACTAGGCGCTTAGGCTGGTGCCCGTGAGCACGCCGACCCGGATCTACATCGCCCGCCTCGCCGGAGTCGCCGTTTTCGATCCGAACGGTGACCAGGTGGGCCGGGTCCGTGACGCGGTGGCCCGGCTGCGGGCGACCGGCCGTCCGCCGGAGGTCGTGGGTCTGGTCGCCGAGATGCCGATGCGCCGGCGGATCTTCCTGTCCATCAACCGGATCACCTCGATCGACGCGGACGCCGTGGTGCTCGGCTCCGGCACCCTCAACCTGCGGCGCTTCGAGAAGCGACTGAACGAGCTGCTGGTGCTCCAGGAACTCCTGGACCGGCGGGTGCAGCTCGACCCGGGCGGTCAGCCCGGCACTGTGGTGGACGTCGCGATGGAGTGCGCGCGCGGCGGCGAGTGGTCACTCACCCGCGTCGCGGTCCGCGAGCAGACCGGCCGGATCACCCGCCGGGGCCACCTGCACCAGGTCGAGTGGGACCGCGTGCGCGGGCTCAGCGGCATCGCCGACAACCGGGGTACGGCGAACCTGCTCGCCGTCCTCGAGGACATGCGCCCGGCAGACCTTGCCAACGCCCTCCAGGACCTGCCTGACACACGGCGCAACGAGGTCGCTGCGGCGCTGAACGACGAGCGGCTGGCCGACGTGCTCAGTGAGCTGCCGGAACACGACCAGGTGGAGATCCTCGCCGCGCTGGACCGGGAACGGGCCGCAGACGTGTTGGAGGAGATGGACCCGGACGACGCGGCGGACCTGCTCAACGAACTGCCGCCGCCCGAGCAGGACGTGCTGCTGGATCTCATGGAGCCGGACGAGGCCGACCCGGTGCGGCAGCTGCTCAACTACACCCCCGGCACGGCGGGCAGCGTGATGACGTCCGAGCCGGTCATCCTGCCGCCGGACGCGACAGTCGCCGAGGCGTTGGCCCGGATCCGCGAGCCGCAGCTCTCCCCCGCCGTCGCCGCGCAGGTCTTCGTGACCCGGGCGCCGCAGAACACCCCGACCGGGCGCTACCTGGGCATGGTGCACTTCCAGGCGTTACTGCGTGAATCGCCTGCCGACCTGCTGGGCAAGGTGGTGGTCAACGACATCGACCCGCTGCGCCCCACCACGCCGCTGCCGGAGATCACCCGCCGGATGGCCACCTACGACCTGGTCGCCATGCCGGTGATCGACCGGAACAACCGGCTGGTCGGTGCCGTGACTGTCGACGACGTACTGGACCACTCGCTGCCCCGGGACTGGCGGGACCGGGGCGTCCTCGGTGCCGCGGGCGCCACCGACGCGGTGCTGGACGGCGCTGATGGCTGAGCAGCGGCGTACGGAGCGTCTCGACCAGCCGCGCGAGCCTCGGAGGGTCAAGCTGCCCCGCTTCGACGCGGAGGCGTTCGGCCGCTGGTCGGAGGGCATCGCCCGGGGCATGGGCACCGCGAACTTCCTGGTCGTCATGACTGTGGTGATCGCCATCTGGTTCGGCTGGAACACTCTCGCCCCGGCCGAGTTGCGCTTCGACCCGTACACCTTCACCTTCCTCACGCTGGTGCTGTCGTTGCAGGCCAGCTACGCGGCGCCGCTGATCCTGCTGGCGCAGAACCGGCAGGCCGATCGCGACCGGGTGGCGTTGGAGGAGGACCGGCGCCGGGCCACGGCGCAGAAGGCGGACACCGAGTACCTGGCACGGGAGATCGCCGCCCTGCGGATCGCGCTGGGCGAGGTGGCCACCCGCGACTTCCTCCGCTCCGAACTGACCCGGCTGGCCGAGGAACTGGACGAGGCGGGGCAGCGGCGGCAGCGATTGGAGCGCCGCCAGCAGGAGCGGGACAGCCGGCAGGAGAAGCGCGCCCAGCGGGCGACCGACGGCGGAGCGCTCGACGAGCCGCGCGACGACCTGGACGGCGACTTCTCCCGGAACGCCCGGTCGGACGGCACCGGCCCCCGCAGCCAGGACGGCTGATGAGCCGGATCGATTGGCTCACACCGGCCCCGGTCAACGGTCGGAGCGGATGCCCCGCGACGTAGCATTGCGGGCATGTCAGCACCCGTCAGCACCGTCGAGGACGCGATCCAGGCCGCCCTGGCCACCGTCAACGACCCGGAGATCCGCCGGCCCATCACCGACCTGGGCATGGTCCGCTCCGCCACGATCGGCGCCGACGGCGTCGTGCGGGTCGAGCTGCTGCTCACCGTCGCCGGCTGCCCGCTCAAGGACAAGCTGCGTACGGACATCACCGCCGCCGTGGCCGCGGTGCCCGGTGTCACCGGCGTGGAGATCGACTTCGGTGTGATGAGCCCCGAGCAGCGGCAGTCGTTGCAGGCACAGTTGCGCGGCGGCGGCGCCAGCGAGGAGCCGGTCATCCCGTTCGCGCAGCCGGGCTCCCGCACCCGGGTGTACGCGGTGGCCAGCGGCAAGGGCGGTGTCGGCAAGTCCAGCGTGACTGTCAACCTGGCGGCGGCACTGGCCGCCCGTGGGCTCTCCGTCGGCGTGGTCGACGCCGACATCTACGGCCACTCGGTGCCCCGGATGCTCGGCGCGGACGGTCGACCGACACGCGTCGAAGACATGATCATGCCGCCGCAGTCGCACGGCGTGAAGGTGATCTCGATCGGCATGTTCACCTCAGGCAACGCGGCTGTGGTGTGGCGCGGCCCGATGCTGCACCGGGCGTTGCAGCAGTTCCTGGCCGACGTCTACTGGGGCGACCTCGACGTGCTCCTGCTCGACCTGCCCCCGGGCACCGGCGACGTGGCCATCTCCCTGGCCCAACTGCTGCCCAACTCGGAGATCTTGCTGGTCACCACCCCGCAGACCGCGGCCGCCGAGGTCGCGGAGCGGGCCGGTGCGATCGCCCTGCAGACCCACCAGCGGGTGGTCGGCGTCATCGAGAACATGTCCTGGCTCGAACTGCCGGACGGCTCCCGCATGGAGATCTTCGGTTCCGGCGGCGGTACGGCAGTCGCCGAGTCGCTGAGCCGGACGATCGGCGCGCAGGTGCCGCTGCTCGGGCAGATCCCGCTGGACACCCGTGTCCGCGAGGCCGGCGACGCCGGCAACCCGATCGTGCTGGCCGAGCCGGAGTCCCCGGCCGCGCAGGCGCTCGGCACGATCGCCGACCGGCTCGCGCTGCGCCGTGAGTCGCTGCTCGGCAAGCCCCTCGGCCTCAAGCCTGCAGGTCGCTGAGGCGGCCGGCCGCTGAGGCCGTCGCAAACTGACAGCCCGGTGCGGGCGGGGCCTTGCCCCGTTCCGCCGGGCTGCCTCTTTGAAGCCTGAACGCTGCCCGCAGGGCGGGTCAGGTGGCGTCGTCGTAGCTGACCCGCGGGGCCGGTGCCGGGGAGGCGCTGGTGGCGGTGCTGGTCGGCCGGGAGCCGTTCGAGCGGAGGTCCGCGGCGTTGGCCACGTCCTTCAGCTCGTTGTGCACGCCGTTGACGTCGGCGCGCAGATCGTCGTAGACGCCCTGCAACGGCTTGCGGATCGCCGCCTCGTCCTCCTCGCTGAGGAGGTGCTTGCGGATGAAGGCCTTCGGGTGCAGATCCTCGAGCTGGATGTCGGTGCCCAGCTCCCGGCTGAGGTCGCCCGTGGCGTTGCGGGCCATGTTGCGCAGGTTACGGACCATCCGCAGACCATCGTTGATCACGGCAGGCAACCGGTCCCCGAAGATCAACAGCGCCAAGAGCAGCAGCGCACCGATCTCCCACCAGTTCAGGTTGTCCAACATTCCGCAGGCCCCCTCTCGCCGTCAGCAGCAAGACTACGCACGTGAACCGGCTTTCGGGCAGGGGGTGACCCGCAGTTCACTTGGCGTCCGCCGCGAGGGTGACCGAGGCGTTCTGCTGGGCACCCCCTCTGCGGAACTCGACAGTCACCACCGAGCCGGGGGCGAACTTTCGCACCAGTGCGATCAGGTCCGTCGGTTCGGTCATCGGTCGGCCGTTGAGCTTCGTGATCACGTCGCCGGCCTTCAGCCCCGCATCGGCGGCCGGCCCGGACGGCTCCACGGCCACCAGGCGTACGCCGCCGCCGTTGGATCCTGCACCCGGGCCGCCGACCTGAGCGCCGATCACCGTACGCCGGGCCTTGCCGGTGCCGATGATGTCCTGGGTCACCCGCTTGGCCTGATTGATCGGGATGGCGAAGGCGAGCCCGATGTTGCCGGCCTCCTGCCCCTCGGCGACCAGCGACTTGATCGTGGAGTTGACCCCGACCACCCGTCCGGCGCCGTCGACAAGCGGCCCGCCGGAGTTGCCGTGGTTGACAGCGGCGTCGGTCTGGATGGCCGCGTAGTAACGCACCGGGCCGCCCGGCTCGCCGGCCTGCATCGTCCGGTCCAGGGCGCTCACGATGCCTGCGGTGACCGTGTTGGCAAGCGAGAGCGGTGAGCCGATGGCGAGCACCGGGTCACCGACGGCCAGACCGTCGGAGTCGCCGAACTCCACAGGTCGTAGCCCGGTCCGGTTGACCTTGATCACCGCGATGTCCGACTCCGGGTCCTGACCGATGACGGTCGCCGGAGCGGTCGTGCCGTCGTTGAAGACCACCGAGGCCTTGCCGCTGCTGCCGGCCACCACGTGATCGTTGGTGATCACGTGCCCGTCGGCGCTGGCGATGAAGCCCGAGCCCTCGCTGGTCCCGCCGAGGCTGCTCACGCGCACGGTGACCACGCTGGGCAGGACCCGGCCGGCGACCCCGGCCAGTGACTCCGGCTTGCGCTGGGCGAGCGCTGGAGGCTCCACCGGCTCGGCGCCGAGCACCGTACCGCCGCCGGCACCGCCGCGAACCGCGAACGCGTAGCCCAAAGCCCCGCCGAGGGTTCCGGCCAGCAGCGCGGTGATCATCGGGATGAGCAGCAGGTGGCGCAGCGACGGCCGGGCGGGCGCGTCCGGGTCGATGACCGGCTCGGGCTCGGCGCCGGCGGCGACCACCCCGGGCACCACCACGGCGGCCGGTGCCGCCGGGTCGCGCCACGGGTCACCGAGGGCGTCGGACCACCAGGGCGAGGCGGCGGTCGCACCGGAGCCGCCAGCGGTCGACGCCTGCCAGCTCGCCGCCGGCCCGGCGTATGCCGCACCGGGCCGTGACGCTCCTGGCGGTGGCCCGGCCGGAGGCGCGTAGCCGCTCCCCGGCCTGGCCGGCTGCCCCGCCGACGGGACCCCTGCCCCGGGCGGTCGCGCCGGAGCCGGAGTCTCACCGCCCCGGCGCCAATCCCAGCCGTCGGTCACGTCGGTGCCTCCCAGTCCGTCCCCGGATCCCGTGGCGGCGGTGCCCGGCCACGGCTCGGCGCGGTCGAGGCTCACGGAATACCGCTTCCAGGATTGCACGGATGCGCGCTGTGGAGTCAGCGGTTGCGGCTGGTGATCGAAAGGGACGGAGGCGCGGCTGCGCCTCTCGGCGGTCGCCTCTACGCTCACAGTGCCAACCCGCCCCCGCACCACGCACCGCCCGGAGGTGCCCCATCGCCACGGTCGCCGGTTCCGGCAGTTCGACGGCCCAGGCTCAGCAGTTCGCCGAGTCGTACGTGACCGAGGATCTCGTCCTGCGCACCGCCCGCAGCCTGGCTCACGAGGTGGGCCTTGAGGCGGTCACCCCCGGCGCGGGCGCGGCGCTGCGGCTGCTGGCTGCGGCCGGCAACGCCCGCGCGGTGGTGGAGATCGGCACCGGCACCGGGGTGAGCGGTGTCTGGCTGCTGCGCGGCATGCGTGCCGACGGTGTGCTCACCACCATCGACCTGGAGGTGGAGCACCAGCGGATCGCCCGCCGGATCTTCACCGAGGCGGGCTTCGCCGCGGGCCGTACCCGAATCATCACCGGCCGCGCGCTGGACGTCCTGCCCCGACTCGCCGACGGGGCGTACGACCTCGTCTTCGTCGACGCCGAGGCGACCGGATTCCACGCCTGCGTCGAGGCAGCGCTGCGGCTGCTACGGCCCGGAGGCGTGCTGGCGCTCAACGGCATGCTGGCCGGCGGCCGGATCGCCGACCCGGCCGCCCGGGACGCGGAGACGGTGACGGTCCGCGAGACGATCAAGGCGGTCCGGGAGTCGGAGCACTGGATTCCCGCGCTGCTCCCGGTCGGGCACGGGGTGCTCGCCGCCGTGAAGTGCTGACCTGCGGTCAGTCGATGCTGGCCAGCCAGCGCAGCAGCGAGCGTACGCCCCAGCCGGTCGCTCCCCGGGTGAGTTCCGCGTGGTCGCCGTCGGCCCAGGACGGTGCTGACATGTCCAGGTGCAGCCAGCGGTCCCGCATCTCGCCGGCGAACTCCCGCAGGTACAGCGCGGCGAGCACCGACCCTGCGCCCTGGGTGGGCGCGCTGTAGAGGTCCGCGATCTCGCTGCCCAGGTACTCGGCGTAGTCGTTGTTCAGCGGCATCCGCCAGGCCGCCTCGCCGGCAGCCTCGACCGCGGCGATAACGTCGGCGGCCAGGGCGTCGTTCTCGCTGTACAGGGCGGCGGTGCGCTTGCCGAGCGCGACGGCGTTGGCACCGGTGAGGGTGGCCAGGTCGATAAGCAGGTCGGGCTTGAGCTGCCGCACCGCGTACGCCAGCGCGTCGGCGAGGACCAGGCGACCCTCGGCGTCGGAGTTTGTCGTCTCGCTTGTCGTGCCGCCGTAGTGCCGGATGACGTCGCCCGGGCGGAACGCGGAGCCGCTGAGCATGTTCTCGGCGAGCGGGGTCAGCGTGGTGACCCGGACGGGCAGGCGCAGAGCCGCCGCGCCCAGGGTGGCCGCGACGACGGCGGCGGCGCCCGCCATGTCCTTGCGCATCAGCTTCATCGCCGGCACGGGCTTGATCGAGATGCCGCCGGTGTCGAACGTGATGCCCTTGCCGATCAACACCACGTGGGTACGCGCGTCGGCCGGGTGCCAGTCCAACTCGAGCAGTCGCGGGGCGCTGGCCGAGCCGCCGCCCACGGCGAGGATCCCGCCGAAGCCCTCGGCTGCCAACTCGTCCGGGCCACGGACCCGGAGGCGAAGGTCGGGCAGATCGGCTGTGGCGGAGATCACCTGCTCGGTGAACCACTGCGGGGTCTTCTGCGACGAGGGGGTGTTGGTGAGGTCGCGGGCGAGGCGCGTCATGGCGGCGGTGGTCCGGGCCGTGGCGACGGTGGCCTCGTGGGCAGCCGGGTCCGCGACAAGCAGGTCGACGGCGCCAAGCGCGGGCGGGTTGTCGGTCTCGGCCAGCCGGAACCGGTACGAGGCGAGGAGCAGCCCTTCGGTCAGCCCGCGAATCGCTTCGGGGCCGCTGTCGGCCGGCAGCGCGATAGTGATGTGCGTCTCATCTGAGGCGGAGCGGGCCAGTGCCGCACCGGCGGACCGCCACGCCGACTCGCTGCCGTCACCGATGCCGAGCAGGAACAGCCGGCCAGGGCTGCGACCCGGGCGCAACTGGGTGCGGATCTCGCCGGCCCGGCCGCTGAGCCGGGCGGCCGGCACCAGCGCGGCGGCCTCCTCGGCGGTGCCGTCCGGCAGCGTCACGGCTGTGGACGCCGGTGTTGCCGAGGCATCGCCCCCCGGCGCCTCATCGGAGGGGCGGACGGGCAGGACGAGGACGTCGAGCCGGTCGGGCTCGGCGATCGGGCAGATGTCGAGCACGCGGAACCGTACCTCCAGGAAGTGTCGCGGAGCGGGAGCCGGGCCCGCCGATCGCACGGATGAAGACCCTGAGCCACCGGCAGTGCCGGTGGCTCAGGGTCAGGGAACGTTCCGGACGGCGGATGCCGCCCGGCTCGCTCCTCACTCAGCCGGCGGCTGCCTTCAGCGCGTCACCGAGCGCGTTGGCCTCGTCGGGAGTCATCTCGACAACGAGCCGGCCACCGCCTTCCAGCGGGACCCGCATGACGATGCCCCGGCCCTCCTTGGTGACTTCCAGCGGACCGTCGCCCGTCCGCGGCTTCATCGCCGCCATGTTGTCTCCCCTCAGACCTACACCAGGGTCGGTGGGTTGCCCCACAGCCACTTCTCACGCCACCCGCAACCGTCGCGGGGTGTCGACCAACGATTTTCCCTGATGAACACCGCCGGACCCAAACCGGAGCAGCATTGATGTAACAGCATCTAGCTTATCTTGAGAAGGCCTGTCACAATGTGCGGTCATGCAGGCACGGTCGGCACTCTTCGACCTGTACGGCGACCACCTCCGACCGAGAGGTGGCCGCGCACC
Source organism: Micromonospora sp. DT41 (assembly GCF_049841715.1). Classification (NCBI taxonomy): domain Bacteria; kingdom Bacillati; phylum Actinomycetota; class Actinomycetes; order Micromonosporales; family Micromonosporaceae; genus Micromonospora; species Micromonospora sp. DT41. The sequence continues at coordinate 580,029 of NZ_JBNCKU010000001.1, forward strand.
CGTTGCCGCCCTGGTCAAGCTACTGGCGCCGTTGGGAATCGCGCCGCCCGCCGTTCGCACCGCCGTGTCCCGGATGGTGCGTCAAGGCTGGCTCGACCCGCTCCGGCTGGCCACCGGACCGGGATATTCGATCACACCAAAAGCCGCTCGGCGACTCGACGAGGCGGCGGCCCGGATCTACCGGACGGGCCGGGTCACCTGGGACGGGCGGTTCGATCTGCTCGTCCTGGAAGCCCCGGGCTCCCGGCGGGACCGACAGCGCCTCGCCTCGAACCTCAGCTTCCTCGGCTACGGCACCCTCGACGAGCAGACCTGGGTGGCCACCCGGCCCGCCGAGGACGTCGACCTGCTGCTCGCCGAGGCCGGCATCCGGTTCGAGCGGTTCACCGCCGCACACTTCGCCGGCACCCCGGGCGCGATGGGCGTGGTCCGCCGCGCCTGGAACCTGGCGGAGATCGGCCAGGCCTACGAACAGTTCGTCGCCGACCAACGCCCCCTGCTCGCCACTGTCACAGTGCGCAGCAGCGACGAGGAGGCGTACGCGGCCCGGTTCCGGCTCGTGCACGCGTGGCGTACCTTCCTGTTCCGGGATCCGCAGCTGCCGCCGGCGCTGCTGCCCGAGCGCTGGCCCGGCACCGCCGCGGCCAGCTTCTTCGACCGGCACGCGGCACGCCTGCGTCCGGCCGCCGACCGGTACGTCGAGCAGTGCCTCGACGCCAGCAGCCGCATCGTTCGACAGAAGGGTCGTTAGACAGTGACCGAGCCGTTGCTCGTCGACCGGACCGACGCCGTCGTCACCCTCACCCTGAACCGGCCGCACGCGATGAACGCGCTGGACCTGGCGCTCAAGGAGGCGCTGCGGGACACGCTTGCCCAGTTGGAGACCGACAGGTCCTGCCGGGCTGTCGTGCTGACCGGAGCAGGTGGGGCGTTCAGCGCCGGCCAGGACCTGCGGGAGCACGTGGCGACGCTTGGCAACTCGTCCGCCCCGCCGCTGGACACGGTCCGGGCGCACTACAACCCGATCGCCGCCCGGCTGGCCAACCTGCCCAAGCCGGTTGTGGCAGCGGTCCGTGGGATGGCCGCAGGTGCTGGCGCGTCGCTGGCCTTCCTCGCCGACATCCGGGTCGGCGGGCCGGGCACCAGCTTCCTGATGGCCTTCGCCAAGGTCGGTCTCGCCGCCGACACCGGAGCATCCTGGACGCTGCCCCGGCTGGTGGGTCACGCCAAGGCGGTGGAGCTGCTGATGCTTGCCGAGCCGGTCCGCGCCGAGGAGGCCTGCCGGCTGGGGCTGATCACCCGGCTGACGGACGACGACGAGCAGGTGTTGCCGGCCGCGCAGGAGCTGGCCACACGGCTCGCCGCCGGCCCCACGGTCGCGTACGGGGCGATCAAGCGGCAGCTCTCCATCGCCGACGCCGGCACCCTCGCCGACGCCCTGGCGGCAGAGGCGCAGGCGCAGGCGATCTGCGGCGCCACGGCGGACCACCGGGCGGCCACCGAGGCATTCGTGGCCAAGCAGAAGCCGGTCTTCGAGGGCCGCTGAGCTAGTCGTCCTCCTCCGGATCCTGGTTGGCCTCCGCGCCCAGCACGAACGCCTGCATGGCAAGCTCGTCCCCGGACGGCGACACGAACGCGGGCAGCTCACGCGGCCCCAACTCCTGCACGTAGGACCAGAACAGCCGGACCGCCTCGGCTGGCGTGGCCGCTTCGATCGGCAGGTCCAGGCTCACCAGCCAGGTGCGCCGCGCCGGAGGTGGACCGAGCTGGTCGGCAAGCGCCCGGAAGGCCGCCGGGGCCAGCGCGGTGAGCGGCCCGTCGACAGTCAACAGGTCGGCCGGCACCGGCTCGTCGAAGACCCGCCGGGTGTACGCCACGACGAGCGTCCCGGGCTCGACCGGGGACTGCGGGTCGTCCGGGTCCTCCCGGTGCCGCTGCGCCGGCGTGGTGACCCGGCCGAGGGCGACCAGTCGGGGCGGCTCGTCGGCGAGCACCGCCACCTGGTCGCCCGGGCGCGGCTGACCGACGTCGGTGAGCCCTGTCAACTCCAGCGTGTCGTGGTGCACGAGACGCTCGGCCTCGTAACGCTCGGCGGGAAGCAGAACGGCCCACGTGCCAGGCCCATCGGCGTGGCCGGTCCCGCCGGCCCGGTGCGCGGTCTCGGTGGTCATGCCTGCCATCCCATCACGACGCCGTCACGGGCGGGACGTGACAGCCGACGATGTGATCGTCGACCATCCCGGTCGCCTGCATGAGCGCGTACGCGGTGGTCGGACCGACGAACCGGAAGCCGCGCTTCTTGAGCGCCTTGGCCATCGCCGTCGACTCGGGGGTGATCGGCGGCACCCCGGCGAACGAGGCGGGGCGGGCCTGCCGGGGCGGCGGCGCGAAGGACCAGAGCAGCGCGGACAGCCCGTCGGGCAGCTCCAGCGCGGCGCGGGCGTTGGCGATCGCCGCTTCGATCTTGGCCCGGTTGCGGACGATGCCGGCGTCGGCCAGCAGCCGTGTCACGTCGCCGTCGCCGTACTCCGCGACGGTCGGGATCCGGAACTCGTCGAAGGCGAGCCGGAACGCCGGACGCTTGCGCAGGATGGTCAGCCACGACAGGCCGGACTGGAACGCCTCAAGCGTCATCCGCTCGTAGAGCGCGTCGTCGCCGTGCAGCGGCCGCCCCCACTCGGTGTCGTGGTAGACGGCGTAGTCGGGGGTGCTGGCCCCCCAGGCGCAGCGGGCCAGCCCGTCGGCACCGATCACCAGGTCAGTCACTCAGTACACGCTAGGCCATCACACCGACAGCCCACCGCCGCCCGACGGCCGGCGTGGTCAGGGCAACCGGCCCTGCTCGACGAGCCGGGCGAACCTCTTCAGCGCCTGGGTGAGGCCGACCTTGGAGCCGGGCCAGAGCACCGGCCAGGCCAGTCGGCCTGCTCGGCCGCCGGGCAGGTGGAACCACTCGTGCCAGACCACCTGGGTACGCGCCCGGTCCAACTGGGTGCAGCGCAGCACGCCCGGGCCCCGCAGCAGTTGGCCGCAGTGCACCACACCGATCTCGTACGGCTCGTCGACCCGGACGACCCGCATCTCGTCGCGCAGCACCGCCGGGCCGAGCGCGGTCACCGCCTCGATCCGGCTGCCCTCCCGCCCGTCGCCCTCGACCACCCGTACGCGGGTGAACGGGATCCAGTCGGACTGTCGTTCCCAGGCGAGCAGCGCGGCGAAGACCCGCTCCGCCGGCGCGTCGACGATCACCGTGGCGGTCACTTCGCCGGCACCAGGTTGGGCGACGTCCCCGAGATCGCTGGCGCCCTGCGGGTCGGTCACGCCGACTCCGACCGGAGCGCCGGGCCGCGCTGCCCGGCGCTGTCGGCCCTGTCGTCGTCAGCCGGCTCACCGTCGGCCGGTGCGGCGCTGCCGGTCGTCGGGGTCACGTCGCTGGTCGGTGCCGCGTCGTCGCCCGGGGTCGCGTCGTCGGTCCGGGTCGCGGGGGTCGCGTCGTCGGCCGGGGCCGCGCCGTCGGCGTCCGCCGCCGAGGAGGTGGCATCCGGCAACGGGTCCGCTCCGGCCGAGCCGGCCGGCGGCACGTCGACGCCCGCGTCGGTCGCGCCCGGAACCGCTGCGGCGGCCTGCTCGCGGGCCTGGCGCAGCGCGTCAGCGTCGTCGGTGCGCCCCTCACGCAACGCGATGACCTCCGACTCCAGTACGCCGATCAACTCCGACTTGTAGCCGATGTCGTAGGCGGCGCGGCGCAGCGCCTGATCGACCTGGGCCATTCGATACCCCCGCAGCGCGGTGTCGAAGCGAACCGCGCCCACATCGGATTCGCGCAGCGGCCGGGTGCCCGGCAGGGGCACGGCCTGCGAATCCGGCTCGGCCGGCACCAGGCCGGGATCGCGGCCGCTGATCAGCACCGTCACGCCGAACACCACCGCCGCGACGGTCAACGCGACAACCAGGAGGAGCAGAAGCTGACCCATGCACTGATCGTGGCACGACCGTCGGCCCGGAGCGACCCCCCACCCCGATCACGATCGACGTCCACGCCCGCTCCGCGTACCTGTCGATCGACCGGCTAGCGTCGGAAGCGGCCGACGCGGCGGCGGCGGTGCGGACCTTCAGGAGGCGGCATGGCCGGGGCACTTCGGCTGGGTGGGCGGACGTTCAGCCCCGGTGAGCTGGTCGTGATGGCCATCGTCAACCGCACTCCGGACTCGTTCTACGACCGCGGCGCCACCTTCGCCGCCGACAGCGCGCTGCGTGCTGTCGAGCGGGCGGTACACGAAGGCGCGGAGATCATCGACATCGGCGGGGTGAAGGCCGGCCCCGGTGCCGAGGTGGACGTCGCCGAGGAGATCCGGCGCACGGTGGACACCATCGCCGCCGTACGGGCCGCGTTCCCGGAAGTGGTCATCTCCATCGACACCTGGCGTGCCGAGGTGGCGACGGAGGCGGTGGCGGCCGGCGCGGACCTGCTCAACGACACCTGGTCAGGTGCCGACCCGGCGTTGGCCCGGGTGGCGGCGGCCACCGGAGCCGGGCTGGTCTGTTCGCACGCCGGTGGGCTGGTCCCCCGGACCCGGCCCCACCGGGCCGCCTTCGACGACGTCGTGGCCGACGTGGTCGCGACGGTGACCGGGCTCGCCGACAGTGCGGTGGCCGCAGGGGTACGCCCCGACGGCATCCTCATCGACCCGGCCCACGACTTCGGCAAGAACACCAGGCACTCCCTGGAGATCACCCGTCGGCTCGGCGAGTTGACAGACACCGGCTGGCCGGTGCTCGTGGCGCTCTCCAACAAAGATTTCATCGGGGAGACGCTGGACCTGCCGGTGGCCGAGCGGTTGGAGGGCACGCTCGCCGCCACGGCTCTCTCCGCCTGGCTGGGCGCCCGGGTGTTCCGGGCCCACCAGGTCGGCCCGACCCGCCGGGTGCTGGACATGGTGGCGTCGATTCGTGGTGACCGGCCACCCACGGCGACCCGCCGGGGCCTGGCCTGACTGTCCGGTCGTTGGAGCGACCGACCGTTACCGGCCGGCGGGCCGGCACGATCGCCGGAGGTCGTGGCGGTCAGGTCCAGCGCAGGATGTTCCTACGCCACGCGTAGAGGATGCCGAGCGCGAGCACCGCCACGAACACCGCCATCTCCACCACCGTCACGAGGCCGAAGCCCGGCCGGTCGAAGACCACCGCCCACGGGAAGAGGAACACCGCCTCGACCGCGAACAGCACGTACAGGTAGGCGTAGACGTAGTAGCGGATCTGCATCTGCGCCCAGTCCGCGCCGACCGGGTCGAGGCCGCATTCGTAGGTGGCCCGCTTGCCGATCGGGTCGGCGGGACGGGCCGGACGTAACACTCGGTTGGCCGAGAACGCCGTTACGAAGAACAGGACGCTGACGAGCAGCAAGAGACCGAGCGTCGCGTACGAGCCCAGGTAACCGGTCACGCCGGGAGCCTACCGCTCGGCCGGAAGGCACGTCCCGAACACGTTACGGATTTGTTTCCGGCGGAGACTAGTGCACTAGGGCAACTGTTACCGAATATTGGACTTCCACCCATGACACCGGAGGTCAGATGGCCCGCGTGAAGGTTCCGTCCAGGCAGCGGGCTGCGGGACGGCGTCCCGCTCCCCTGCTGGCGACCTCTCTCGCGGTCGGCCTGCTCGCGGCGCTGGCCGTGGCACCGGCGTGGGCCGGCGCGACGACGCCGGCCGTCCTGCCGATCGCGGCCGTCACCGACCCGACCGCCGAACCCGGGCCGGCTCCGGAGACCAGCCCGGCGGAGGAACCCACACCGACCGAGGAGCCGAGCGGCGACCCCAGCCCGGTCATCCCGGCCCCGGAGACCACAGCGCCGCCGCCGATGACGACGCCACCGGCACCGCAGACCACAGCACCCGACGTACCACCGCCCGCAGCGACCACCGCTCCCGTGCCGGGGGGAACCGTCCGGCCGGAGACGGTCGGCCCGCCGGTGCCTCCGGTGCGGCCGTCGGCGCCGGGCGACACCCCCGCAGCACCACCGAGCCCGCTCGGCGTACAGGTCACCACCGAGGACGTCGTCCTGCCCGGGGCGTACTGGAACGCGGCCAGCACGACCACCACGCTGCGGGTGACGGTGGCAAACACCGGCACCGCCACGCAGCGGGCCCGACTCTCGTACACCCTGCCGGCCGGGGTCACCGACGCCGGGACGAAGGGGTGCGTCAGCGCGGGCGACGTGTACAGCTGTGGAGCCTGGACGGTCGAGGCGGGCGTCCGGTTCAGCAGTGTGCTCCGGTTACGGGTCGCCGGCACCGCCTGGGAGCGCATGCCGCTCAGCGGCTCCGTGCGGGTGGTCGGGGACGCGCCGGACGTGCCCGGTCAGGCGACCGACGACCAGGGCTTCGCGGTGCTCTTTCCGCCCGGCCCGCCGGTGCCCGGAATCTCGCTGTCGGCCGACGAGGTGGCGTTCGACATCAGCGGCGCGGCGAGTTCCCTCGTGGTCCGGCTGGGCAACACCGGCAAGGTGGACGCCGCCGGCCTGATCGAGGTGGTCCTGCCGGACGGGGTGAGCGTGCCGAACCCACCTGCCGGCTGTGCGGCGGCCGACGCGGGCCGCACCCGGTGCGACGTGGGGTCGCTGCCCGCGGGCGAGGCCGGCGAAGTGCGGCTGCCGGTGGAGGCGACGCCGCAGGCGCAGAGAAACGCGCCGTTGTCGGGGGCGGCGATCGGTCAGCTCGACCCGCGCAGCGGTCCGACCCGTCGGGTGCAGATGAGCTTCCGCATCACCGCCGCTGCCGCGCTGGCCACCCCTGTGGTGTCGCCGCCCGCGCCGACCGGCTCCCAGGGCGTACTCCCGGCGGGCGCCGCCGGGGACGACACGGGGATGACCTCGGTGCAGCGCACCGCGGCTCTCCTGGTCGCGGTCTCCGCGCTGCTTGTGGTGCTGGCCCTCGTGCTCGCCACCACCTCCCTGCGTCGGCGGTTCAGCGAGCCGGCCACCGGGCCCGCCGCCGAGTCCGTCGACTGATCGATCAGCGACGACCCCGAAGCGGGGTCGCCGGTGGGTGCCTCGTCTGGTGATCTGAATTACGGCGGGCGGCGCGAAAGCACATGAATCAGCTCATTTCTTCCCTCGATCCGGTCCCAGTTGGCCTATCTACAGGAAGGCTCGGGGGCACGTTGGACGTAGGCTCTCGGTGAGGAACGACAGCGGACCGAGCCCGCCCGGGCGGTGCGGTTCAGCGTTGCGTCAAGGAGGTCCCGTGACCGGGCAAGGCGAGGCCACCAACATGTTCAGCCGCACGCGCGACCGCGCGCAGCGAAGCGAGGTGCAGGCGTGAGTGCGAGGAACGAGCCGGTTCTGCGAGCTCCGCAGTCGCGAACGAAGGTGGCACAGTGACCAAGCAGATCCGTCAACTCGACCGGGTGGTCATCCGGTTCGCCGGTGACTCCGGCGACGGCATGCAGTTGACCGGCGACCGCTTCACCTCCGAAACGGCGCAGCTGGGCAACGACATATCCACGCTGCCCAACTTCCCCGCCGAGATCCGGGCACCCGCAGGCACCCTGCCCGGCGTGTCCAGCTTCCAGGTGCACTTCGCCGACTACGACATCCTCACCCCGGGCGACGCGCCGAACGTGCTGGTGGCGATGAACCCGGCGGCGCTCAAGGCCAACCTGGCCGACCTGCCGCGCGGCGCTGACATCATCGTCAACACCGACGAGTTCACGAGGCGCAACCTGGCCAAGGTCGGCTACCAGACCAGCCCGCTCGACGACGACTCGCTGGCCGGCTACGTCGTGCACCCGGTGGCGCTGACCTCCATGACCGTCGGCGCGCTCGCCGATCTGGAGGTCTCCAAGAAGGATGCCGAGCGGTCGAAGAACATGTTCGCCCTCGGCCTGCTCTCGTGGATGTACTCCCGGCCGTACGAGTCGACGCTGCGCTTCCTGGAGCGCAAGTTCGCCTCCCGTCCCGAGTTGGTCGCCGCGAACGTGGCCGCGTTCCGGGCCGGCTGGAACTTCGGCGAGACCACCGAGGACTTCGCTGTCCGCTACGAGGTCAAGCCGGCGAAGATGCAGCCGGGCACCTACCGCAACATCACCGGCAACGCCGCGCTCTCACTGGGTCTGGTCGCCGCCGGGGTCCGCTCCGGGCTGCCCGTCTTCCTCGGCGCGTACCCGATCACGCCAGCGTCGGACATCCTGCACGAGCTGAGCAAGCACAAGCGCTTCGGTGTGCTGACCATGCAGGCCGAGGACGAGATCGCCGCGGTCGGGGCGGCGCTTGGCGCGTCGTACGGCGGGTCGCTCGGCGTGACCACCACAAGCGGCCCGGGTGTGGCGCTCAAGAGCGAGACGATCTCCCTGGCCGTGGCCCTGGAGCTGCCGCTGGTGATCGTGGACGTGCAGCGCGCCGGACCGTCGACAGGCATGCCCACGAAGACCGAGCAGGCCGACCTCAACATGGCGCTGTACGGCCGGCACGGCGAGGCGCCCGTCGCGGTGATCGCGCCCCGGTCGCCGTCGGACTGCTTCTTCGCCGCTCTGGAGGCGGCACGGATCGCGCTGACCTACCGCACCCCGGTGATCCTGTTGTCGGACAACTACGTCGCCAACGGGTCGGAGCCGTGGCTGCTGCCCGACGTGGAGTCGCTGCCCGACCTGCGGGTCGAGTTCGCCACCAAGCCCAACGGCGACGACGGCACCACCTTCCTGCCCTACCTGCGTGACCCGGAGACCCTGGCCCGGCCGTGGGCCATTCCCGGCACGGCGGGGCTTGAGCACCGGATCGGCGGTCTGGAGAAGGCCGACAAGACCGGCGACATCTCGTACGACCCGGCGAACCACGACTTCATGGTGCGTACCCGGGCGGCCCGGATCGAGACGATCCCGGTGCCGGACATCGAGGTGGAGGACCCGGACGGCGACGCCCGGGTGCTGGTGCTCGGCTGGGGCTCGACGTACGGGCCGATCGGGGCGGCGTGCCGTGGGGTCCGTCAGCGTGGCCTGTCCATCGCCCAGGCGCACCTGCGGCACCTGGCTCCGATGCCTGCCAACCTCGGCGAGGTGCTGCGCTCCTACGACCGGGTGGTCATCCCGGAGATGAACCTGGGCCAGCTCGCCCACGTCATCCGGGCCCGCTACCTGGTCGACGCCATCAGCTACAACCAGGTCCGCGGCCTGCCGTTCACGGCCAACGAGCTGGAGACGACGCTGGAAGAGGTCCTGAAGAATGTCTGAGCCCGTCGCCCTCAAGCTCACCGCGAAGGACTTCAAGTCCGACCAGGAGGTGCGCTGGTGCCCCGGCTGCGGTGACTACGCGATCCTGGCGGCCATCCAGCAGTTCATGCCGGAGCTGAACATCCCCCGGGAACGGACCGTCTTCGTCTCCGGGATCGGCTGCTCGTCGCGCTTCCCGTACTACATGAACACGTACGGGATGCACTCGATCCACGGCCGCGCGCCGGCGATCGCGACCGGCCTGTCGGTGTCCCGTCCGGACCTGTCGGTTTGGGTGGTCACCGGCGACGGTGACGCGCTCTCCATCGGCGGCAACCACCTGATCCACGCGCTGCGGCGCAACGTCAACCTCAAGATCCTGCTGTTCAACAACCGGATCTACGGTCTGACGAAGGGTCAGTACTCGCCCACCTCCGAGGTCGGCAAGATCACCAAGTCGACCCCGGCCGGTTCGGCGGACGCCCCGTTCAACCCGCTCTCGCTCGCCCTCGGCGCGGAGGCCAGCTTCGTGGGTCGGACCATCGACTCCGACCGCAAGCACCTTCAGTCGGTGCTGCGGGCCGCCGCCGAGCACGAGGGTTCGGCCTTCGTGGAGATCTACCAGAACTGCAACATCTTCAACGATGGCGCGTTCGACCAGCTCAAGGACCCGTCCACCCGGGACGACTACCTGATCCGCCTGGAGCACGGGCAGCCGATCACCTTCGGCGCCGACGGGCGGTTCTGCGTGGTGCACCCGCCGGGCGGTTTCGGCCTGGAGGTCCGGGAGACCAGCTCGGTCCGCCCGGAGGAGATCGTCGTGCACGACGCGACGGTCACCGACCCGGCGTACGCCTTCGCGCTGTCCCGGCTGCCCGGTCTGGACCTGCGCAACACCCCGATCGGCGTGTTCCGCTCGGTGGCCCGGCCGTCCTACGACAGCGTCGTGCAGGACCAGTTGGCCGCCGCGAAGGCGAAGGTCACCGAGACTCCCGAGCAGCAGCTCGCCGGCCTGCTGGGCAGCGGCGACACCTGGACGATCGTCTGACCCGTACGGCACAGCGAAACGGCCGTCCCCGGAAGCGGGGGCGGCCGTTTCGTTTGGTCAGCGCTGGGCGGAGGCGGACACCCAGAGATTGTCGATCTCCTTCTCGGCCGCCGCGAGGCTCGCCTCGTGCAGCGGGATCAGCTCGGCCATGGTGGGGACCACGGGGGCCAGGCACAGCTCGGCGGTGATGAAGCGCGGCTTCATGCCGGTCAGGGACAGGCCGTGCGGGAGCCACGGCTCGGCGTGGTCCCAACCGTAGCGCGGGGTGCCCTCGCCGTAGCCGCCGCCCCGGCTGGCCAGCACGATGAAATCGTGGTCGCCGAGCAGGCTCTGCCCGGTCGCCAGGTCGTAGGACAGGCCGGCCACGGTCAGGTGGTCGACCCATGCCTTGACGCTGCTCGGTGCGCCGTAGTTGTAGAGCGGCAGTCCGAGCAGCACGACGTCGGCCTGCTTCACCTCGTCGACAAGTCGCTGGCTGATCTCCCAGATTTCGCGCTGCGCCGGGGTGTGCTGGTCCGGCGGCGTGGTCTGGGCCTGGAAGGCCACCGGGTCCAGGTGTGGCAGCGGCTCGGCCCCGATATCGCGGTAGGTAAGCCTCCCGTCCGGGTGAGCCGCACGCCAGGCGGCGGCGGCACGGGCGGTGAGCCGCCGGCTGATCGAGCGTTCACCCTGAATGCTCGAATCGATATGCAGCAGATGCATGGCTTCCCTTCCAAGGATCGTCTGTGTTACGTCAATCATTTATACCAGGTCGATGTTCCCTCATGTCGGTAGACTGGCTCACATGTCCGCCCCGCCCCTTGATTCCGCAGAGCACCGTTCGGGTGCCCTGCTGGACCACCTGGCCCGGCGGATGCGACTGCGATCGGAGTCGGTGCTGGCACCGCTGGGCCTGCGCCCCCGGCACCTCGTCGCGCTCACCGTCTTGCGCAACGGCGGCGGCACCAGCCAGCAGGCACTGGCCACCATCCTCGAAATGGACAGCACGAACATCGTCGGGCTGCTCAACGACCTCGAAGCCGAGCACCTTGTCGAGCGACGCCGCTCACCCGAGGACCGCCGCCGGCACGTCGTCGATCTCACCGAGGATGGGATGAAACGCCTCAACGAGGCGGAATGCGCCCTGGCGAGCGCGGAGGACGAAGTGCTGGGAGCGCTGGATCCCGCCGAGCGGAAGACGCTCTACGACCTGCTCCGGCGGGCAGCCAACGCCTCGTCGGCCATCTGCACCGAAACGCTGCAGAAAGACCTCGACGCCTGCTGACGGCGGCCGAGGTCAGGCCGTGGTGCTGGCCTGGGGGCGGTCGTCACGCACGTGCACAAGCATGTCGCCGGTCTCGATCACCGCGCCAGCCTGGTCGGCCAGGCTGACCACCTTGCCCCGGCGCACCAGGGCGATCACCAACGACTCCAGCTCGCGCGGCGAGCGGCCCACCTCGCTCCGCTCCGCCGAGCGCATCGCCAGCGCCATGCCCTGCCCCGGGGTGAGCAGGTCCTCCACCACGTCGATGAGCGGCGGCGCCGAGGTGGACAGGCCGAGCAGCCGGCCCGCGGTCGCCGAGGAGACGATCACGTGGTGGGCACCGCTCTGCTTGAGCAGCGGAGCGTTCTCCGCCTCCCGTGCCGCCGCGATGATCCGGACCTGACCGGCGGTGAGCTGCCGTACGGTGAGCGCCACAAGCACGGAGGCGTCGTCGCTGTCGGTCGCGATGATCACTGCCTTCGCGTTGCGGACGTGCGCCTCGTTGAGCACAGACGAGCGGGTGGCCGACCCCTCGATGGCCACCAACCCGGCGGAGGTGGCCTGCCGCAGGGCGGCGCCGTTGCGCTCCACCACCACGATCCTCGACCGGTCCAACCCGTTCTCCATCAGGGCGTTGACCGCGCTGCGGCCCTTGGTGCCGTAGCCGCAGATGATGACGTGGTCCTTCACGGTTCTCCTCCACCGCGACAGGCGACGGCCGGTCCGGTACTGCTCGGTCAGGACTTCCAGAGTGGTGCCGACCAGGATGATCAGGAAGAGCACTCGGGCCGGGGTGATGAACAGGACGTTCACCAGCCGCGCAGTCTGCCCTACCGGCGTGATGTCGCCGTAGCCGGTGGTGGAGAGCGACACGACCGCGTAGTAGAAGCAGTCGAGCAGGGTGAGGCCGTCCTCGTTGACATCGCGGTAGCCGTCCCGGCCGATGTAGACCGCGGCGACCACGGCGAAGACGAGGCCCAGGGCGGCAGCGAGCCGAAGGCTCAGCGCACTGAGCGGGCCCCGCCGCTGAGCGGGAAAATGGATCACCGTCGAACCTGCTCCACCACCGTCGCCTGCACGACCACAACATAGCGGTTATGTCGTGATCCGCACGCCCCGGCTGCGCAGCGCACAACCGAGCGCGCTCGACGAACCCGCACGGGGCGGTCGAGACGGCCGCGGACGGGCAGAATGGGGCTTGTTCCCCGACGACGACCGCGGAAGTGAGGCCGGCATGTCGTTGCTGCGACGAGTCATTGGCGGGGTGCTCCGCCGCCTACGCCAGAGCCAGGGCCGCACACTGCGCGAGGTGGCCGCGTCCGCCGGCGTCTCGGTGCCCTACCTGTCCGAGGTCGAGCGGGGCCGCAAGGAGGCCTCCTCCGAAGTGCTCGCGGCGATCTGCCGAGCGCTCGGCATCCGCCTGTCCGACCTGCTGGAGCAGGCCCGCGACGACCTGCGCCGGGTCGAGCCGCGCATCCCGACCGCACCACGGGCCGCCCTGACGCGCCAGGGCCGCGTCGACGTGGCCCGACACGCCACCGGCCAGCACACAGTGCGGACGGGCAGGCCGATCGTTGAGCGCGGGCCCGGGGCGAACGGGCCGACCCTGCGTGTCGGCCGGACCGCCTCCGCTGGCGGCTTGCGCCCCGGCCCGCGTACCCCCGCTCGGTTGGGTTGGGCGTGCGCCCGGGCTGGCGCGCGGCGGGTGACCGTCGCGTAGGCCGCGTGGTTCTGCCGTCGGCACATCTGCCGGCGGCAGAATCCCTGGGCCACCACGGTGTCCGGTCGCACGCTGGAGGGGCCGGTCCACCGGGCGGTCCCGCCGCCCGCCGGCAACGGCGAAAGGCGGCGGCGAATGATTGGGTACGGCGTGCGAATGCTCGACGGTGCGCAACCGTCCTTCGGTGATCAGGTGTTCGAGCGGCTGCTGCGGGAGCGGATCATCTTCCTCGGCACCGAGGTGACCGAGGAGTCGGCCAACCGGGTCTGCGCGCAGATCCTGCTGCTCGCCGCCGAGGACGCCGACCAGGACATCTTCCTCTACATCAACTCGCCGGGCGGGTCGGTGAGTGCCGGAATGGCCGTGTACGACACGATGCGCTACGTCCGCAACGACGTCGCCACGCTGGCGCTGGGTTTCGCCGGCTCGATGGGGCAGTTCCTGCTCTGCGCGGGCGCGGCCGGCAAACGGTATGCGCTGCCACACTCGCGGATCATGATGCACCAGCCGTCCGGCGGGATGGGCGGCACCGCCTCGGACATCACCATCCAGGCGGAGAACATGCTGCACGTGAAGCGGACCATGCAGGAGCTGATCGCCCAGCACAGCGGACGAACCCTCGACGACATCCAACGCGACTGGGACCGGGACCGCTGGTTCACTGCCGCTCAGGCCCGCGAGTACGGCCTCATCGACCAGGTAATCACCAGAGCCGACCAACTGTCGGCGCTCTGATTCGCGGTGGCGGCCGGCGATGGTCCCGCCGGCCGCCACCGCGACCAGCAACCCGCGCCGGTCACGGCAGGTCAACGCGGGCCTGGCACCCCAATCCCGGGGTACGACGGTGACCGCCGCCGATGCCGGACGCGACCCCCTCGATCCGCGTCCAACAGCTACGGACATGCCTTCGCCGCCGGGCCCCCGATACCGACGACCCTATTCGCAGCGGTGGGAATGGAGACTGCCGTCGAGCCGCAGCGCATTTCCGCGGATTCCCGTTACACACACGAACACGAATGCGAAAGGCAGCGCCAGCCCGGCCGCGATCCCGCAGCCACGACATCTCAGGCTCCGGACCCGCGAAAATCCTGTGGCACCGCCCCGTTAGGGTCACGTCTATGCGTCGACTGATCCCAACCCTCTCGATTGCCATCACCGCGGCCCTCGTGGCCGGCTGCGGCACGACTTCCAGTGACACCGGAGGATCCGCGCCCCCCGCCGCCGAGACGTCGAAGGTCGAGCCCGTCGCTGCCATCCGGCAGGGAATGGACCGCAGCCTCACCAACACGGTCACCATGGACGCCTCGGTCAAGGCTGGCAACCAGAACATCACCCTCAGCGGAAAGATGGACCCCACCGCCAAGGCGATCCAGGTCACCGGGAACGCCCCCGAGCCGGTCGAGGCCCGCCTGATCGGCGACGTCGCCTATATCAAGTCGGACTCGCTCGACGGCAGCAAGCCGTGGATGAAGATCGACCTCAACAAGCTCAAGCCGACCAGCACCATGCGCCAGTCGTTCGACCTCAAGGCGCAGACCGGCATCATCGGCGGCGTCGTGAGCGCCCAGGAGGTCAGCCCCGGCCGCTACACCGGTGTAGCCGACCTGAACAAGGCCGCCGAAACCGCAGGCTCGGACGGCGGGATGCGCGAGGGCCTCGAGGCGACCGCCAAGCTGGCCAAGGACCCGGCGGCGATCCCGTTCGAGGCGACCCTCGACAGCGAGGGCCGGCTCACCGCGCTGTCCTACACCATCGCCACGAAGAGCGTCGGTGACCTCGTCACCGAGATGAAGATGAGTGGCTTCGGCGAGCCGGTCACCGTGAAGGCCCCGCCGGCCAACGAGACCGAGGCGGCCTCCGAGGAGATGTACAAGTTCCTCTGATCAGACGGAACGACGGTGCCCTCCGGATCTCACTGCGGAGGGCACCGTCGCGTCAGCAGGACTGTCGAGGTGCGATCAACCGCGCCGATCTGCTGGCTTCGGCGCGAGCCGGCCGTTGGGCATGTGCACCACCCGGAGGAACGCGGGCAGCCGCCACGGCCTCGGCCCACCGATGACGACGTCGCGCCGCAGCACCGCCTGCGCGATGCTGATCCGGCCGAACATCATCAGGTTGAACCTGGCGGGACGGAATGTCACACGCGCGTCGAACGGGCCATCGGCCGGCGCGATCCACACCCTACGGTCGCCGAGCGTCAGCGTCGTGGTCGTCGTATGCGGGGAACGGAACTGCACGGACACGTGGTGGCGGGGCATCGGCAGTTCGGTGTTGAGCAACACCCCGTACGTGTCACGGAGCATGTCGAACATGAACAGATCCCAGTAGAGCGCGGCGTGCTCGTCCGGCATCGGCCACGGCTGACGCGACGCCCGTGCGATGTCCCAGCCGTGCACGAGCAGCTCGTTCGTCAGGTGGGCGAACAGACCACCGACCGTCACCCGAGCGTTGCCCAGCCAGCTCACCGTCGACTGCGGGTCAGCGGTCGCGGCCAGCAGACCGTCGACCGCCGCGTTCAACTGGGCCAGCAGGATCGCCGGGTCGCGCTCGCGGAAATGGGCGAGCACGTGGGTGTTGACGTCGGCCACCGTGTCGACGTTCGTGACGGCAAGCATGTCCTCCAAGCCCGGCACCGGGATGGGGACCTCGGTGTCCTCCAGCCTCGCCACGTACAGGACCGCTATCGACACCACGTGCGCCACCGTGTCCGCCACTGTCCAGTCGGCGGTAACCCTGAACCCTGGCGACGGCGCGGCGGCCACCAGATCGGTGAACCGATCGGTGGCCGCCCGCAGTGCCGTGTTGGCCAGGCGCCACCTGTCCGCAGCGCCTGCGCCAGTCACGTCGAACAGCATCGAGCCCCCGCTTCATCGCTTGTACGCCTGATGGCGCAGGTGTCAGTTGTAGAACATGGTCGGGAACCAGCCGAAGCCGAAGATTGCAGGCACCCGGACGTCCCAGTACACGACGTTGAAGACACCGAGGGCGATGAGCAGGGCGGCGCTTAGCACCGTGCTGCGCCGCACGTCGGACGCGAGCCAGGTGATGAACCGGCCCCGGGTGGCCAGGATCAGCAGCGCGAACAGCGCGGTGACCACGACGATGTTGCCGAGGGACTGGAGAACGAACGCGGCTGAGCCGTACAACGGGTTGCCGCTGTCGACCGCCCAGTGGAAGAGCTTGTTGAACAACGGATAGGGCCGGCCGATGAGGAAACCGCCGATGAGCGCGCCGAGGGTCACCACCCGCGCGACCGGACGATCGGCGAACATGTCGGGCACCACCTTGATCGCGGCCAACCCGAGGTAGATGAGGGCCAACCCGATGAGGCCGAACACCACCGACGACTGGATGATGCGCACCGGCACCCCGCCGGCGGTCTCGGTCGACAACTGCGGAAGCCTGTCACCCAGCAGGACCCCGACGAACCCGTACACCGCAGCGACGACGACCATCCCCAGGGTGAGGTAGGCGACCGGCCGCAACAGCAGCCGGAGCCGGGCACTGGTGCCGCTACTGGCCGCGCTGAGCGGCCCGATCGACGCGATCATCGCGATGTTGCAGGCGGTGAACGTGCCCGCCAGACCCGACACGAACGCGAAGATCAGACCGGCGGCGGTACCGGCGATCGCGGTCTCCTTCGCGTCGTGACCGAGAAGGCCGCTGGCGATGTTGTCACCGATGACCGAGTCGACGAACTCGTAGGACCACAGCACCGCCAGCAGGACACCAGCCGCGACGCTTGCCGCGATGATGACGCCGTTGCGCTGGGGTCGAGGGTCAACGGAGACGCTCGAAACCTGTTGTCTTGCTGTGGTGCGCGTTTCCGTCATCCATCTCTCCCTGGGTCAGCGCCTGATGACTGTGAGCGGTGATGATGTCACTCAAGGCGATCAATGTGCATCTTCGAGAATGCGCAGTCGGCAGTGGACGGTCCGGCTCGTCGTAGCGAACTGGCGACTGGCCCGACCACAGCAGGCACATCCAGGAGCTGACCGGTTTGAGCAGCCAGTACTCGTCGCGCGAACCGCGGGCGGCGTCGCCACCCCTACCGGCTGTGGCGGCGCTTGGCCGAAGCAGAACCGCAGGGTCAGCTTCCGCGCGCGCTCCAGGACGTCAATCCATCTTGCTTTTCCTTCCACCGCCGGCAATATCCCCATGTTTTGATCTGTAGCGGGGGAGGAAACACACGTGCGATGGAAGACCACGGCCAGCGCCTTATTAGCGCTGACCTTTCTGATTCCGGCGGCACCGGCGATGGCTCAAACCGTACGCCCGGGCTGGACGCGGCCTGCCAAACGGTCGAGCGCCAGGTGTACAAGGACATCCGGGAGCTTTACACAATCGACCTGGACACCGCTGCCACCGTGCAGGTGCGGTTGTTGGCCGCCCGAATCCTGCACGAGGCAGACACCAACACGTTGACCGTTCTGCCTGGCGCACTGCAGGAACGACTCAACGGCACCGAAGATGATCTCCGCGCGTTCCTCAAGACTGACGCGCAGACGGTCTGGACAACGGATCTGCGGATCGAAGTGGGCCAGACGATGACGGGCGCTGGCGTGAACGTGCGGGCGGCGGCGCAGAAGACGCTCGACGCGGGCACCGTCGATGCCTTCCTGGCTTACCTCAACGACGGCGTGTACGCCGCGCGTGCGCTTGACTGCGCGGCTCAGCCGACGCCGACGCCCAAGCCGACGCCGACCGCGTCGCCAAGCGCCACGACGACCGCTGCGCCGACCCCCTCGTCCTCCGACAGCCCGGGCGCCTCGGGCGGCGATGGCGGTGGGCTGCCTGTGACCGGTGCCAACACCGCGACCGTGGCCAGCGCTGGCGGCGCGCTTCTGCTCCTCGGCGGCGTGGGCTACCTCATCGGACGCCGACGCCGTTCCCGCTTCGTGGCATAGCCCAAACACAGCGCCCGGCCCGATGGTTCGTGGGCCGGGCGCTGTGTTTGGCGGGGTTCGTTTCGTGTTTGCGCCGCGAACCGTGCCGTGGTGACCGCTCTCGTCAATACGGCCGCCGGATCCCTCGCTCCGAGAGCGTCGCCTCGTAATAGCCGAGGAAGCCCTTCAGCTCTCCGATGGTGCAGTCCAGGTCGTCGAGAGCCTCGCCGTTACCGGGGTCCTCGCGCAGGGTACGAGCCGCGTCGGCCAACTGCGTCCAGATCCCTGCGAACGTGTCGCCCTGCAGATGGATGCCAGGAAATGTTCGGCCCACCAGCTGCACGACTGCACAGTTGACACCACGGGTCAGCACCTGCGCTTGCTCCTGGCTCATCCGATCAGGATCCAGTACTACCTGCAACGCGGCTAGCTGCCCGACGGCCAGACCGCCCGCCTGCTCACCATCCGCTTCAGCGCAGTCACGCTCGGTAGAACAGCTTCACGGAAAATTGCATTTGGCAAGAGGTAGCGCCGAAATTTTCTCGATACGATGCATCTGCTTGTCAGGTACCCGACAGTGAAATGTCGACTCTTGTGCTAGCCGTCCGCCGAGAGGATGCTCGAACCGTCGAACGGTACTGCGCCGCCTCACACAGAGGGCGGCGCCCGGCTGCCACCGGACGCCGCATTCGACTCCACCGCTGCAACGGAAGGAGTCACGTTGACTGTAATCCCTCGCGGGTCAGACTTCGAGACACCAGGGGACGAGGACGAACCCGTTGCCGAGCAGTCCGACAGGCACCGGATCATCCTGGCGTACGTCAAGACGCTCAGTCCGATCATCGCCGCCATCGTCGCCTGCATCGGGACGCTGGTGACAGCGCTGGTCCGCTGACCCGCCGGCCCCGCGCTCCCGCTTCGGCCGGGCGCGGGGCCGTCCCGCCCTTGCCCTCGGCGGTGATCTGGCGCCGTCCTGGCGATGCTCGCCGTGCTGCTCACCGCAGGCTGGGGCAGCATCGCGGCGCTCGCCGCGGTGGCACTGACCCTGGGCGTCGGCGAGACGATCTTCGATGCGCCTGTTGGTCCACTTCGCAACCGGCTACGTCCCACGATGACGGTCGAGGCTGATAGCCGGAGGTCACCAGCAGGCCGGAGCCGGGCGGCGCGGCGGTTAGCGGGCCGCGTTGACGTGAGCAGGTCAGTGGCGACGCGATCGGGCACGCAAGCCCTGGCAGGCCGGACAGTGATCGTTACTCACGGCTGTGACCTGGTGCCCCCGGCAGGATTCGAACCTGCGACACACGGTTTAGGAAACCGATGCTCTATCCCCTGAGCTACGAGGGCGCGAGGGCCTAGTCTAGCGACCTGGGGGTTCACCTGGGGTGGCAGGGAGTGGCCTAGGTTCACCCACGTTCCCCGGACCGCCGTTTACCCAGCCAGGACCACACGCCGAGCACACGGACCCCGGTTTGCGACCGGCGGTCGGCTGCGGTGACCCGCGTTGGTACCGGTTCACCCGGGTTGGCATCCGCTGGAGAGCACACACCGCGCACATCATCGAAGGTCATGATGGGCTTCCCCGGGCCCAAGACCCGCTGGCCCGTACACCGGGCACCGGACGGCGGTGACCGACGCGCTGTCAGCCCTCGACCTCACCCACGCCGACGGCGAGGCCCGCCGAGCACGTCGGCGGACGCTTGGTTCATGGGCTTGCTGGCGTCCGACCTGTGAAGACGATGCCCCACCCTGATGCCTACGGCGACGGCCCCACCAGGTGTCCGCCCACGGCCGAGTTATGCCGGCTTGGCCCCCGCTGCTTCACGACTGCCTCACGCGGACGATGGGCGGCCACCAGAAGCCGATCCGGCGCTCCTGCTTGACCAAGTGAAGGGTAGAACTTACTATCTACTTACAGTAAGTTACTGTAAGTAGACGAAGGTGTGTAGATGAAGGTAGGTGGCCGGGACTTCGACCTCACGAAGCCGGAGGTGGAGGCCCGCATGATGGGTGAGGATCCTGAACTGATCCAGAAGCACATGGTCGAGGTCAACGGGCAGATGTTCCCGCCCAAGCAGGTCCTCGGGCACGTGACTGGATGGGACCGCACAACGTTCACAACCATGGAGGCGCAACGCGTACTGACCCGGATCGGGTTCGTGTGTACGGAGGCGCGCGCAGGGCGGATCCCGAAAGCAGGCCGATTCATCATGGACGCCGTCCGCGACTCGGTTCAAGAGACGATGAACGACCACGGTGACGCACATTTCGAGCGCGGGTTCAGTGCGGCCGCCGGCATCGCGCTGCGGCAAGTCCAAAAGAGGCTCGATGACTTGAGGGAGCAGATGAAGGGCAAAGGCCTCAGCCAGGCTGAGCAAGCGTTCTATGCCCATCTTGACGAACTCAAGTCCGAGATCGAAGCCGATTGCGACCGCTACTGGCGAGGTAGCGGCGTGGACTGGCGTCCACTCAAGCCCGTGGCCAAGGCTGTCATCCGGCGCACCGACGAGACGAGGTAATAGGTCGGAGGTGCCAGACGCGCGAGCGATAAGCCCCGCCGGGAACGACCGTACGTGGCATCCCGTGCCTGCGAACACAGCACCCCTAACAGACCGGGGCCTGGGGGTCGTCCAGACGCTGGCAGGTGCCGACGATCTCGACCGTGCTGAACCCGGCGATGAAGACAGGGATGTAGCCGTGCCGGATGCCGTTGGCGCGGCAGGCGTCAGCGAGGGCGGTGAAGAAGTCCTCGCCATGATCGAAGGTGACGCCGATCATCCGTCCGGGCGTGAGGTCATGGCTGCGCATACTCAGGCACTTCCGGTCGGGTTGGTCGGGGGAAGTGGCTGTGGTGGGTCCAGCCGAGGACGTACGCCCGTCAGAGGTGAAGAATCCTGTCGTAGTCTTCGTCGTACCATCCGTCGGTGTTGTGCTTCTGGATGGTCCCCGCGATGCGCGTCAGCATCAGTACGTCGCCGTTGAGGGTCAGGGCGGCGTCCTCGGCCCTGCCGGTGAGGATTCTGGCCACGGTTGCCAGCATATGGGGCTTGCCCTTGTCGACCAGGGTGTCCTTGCGCATGTAGAAGCTGACGTCGACGTAGGCCTCCGGCTCCCATTCCCACAGGGCGCCACCGTCGTCCTCGGCACTGCAGTAGCCGTGCCTTCCGCCAGTGATGTCCACGACGTACCCGCAATCGTCGTTCAGGTCGGCGCTGAGCATCCTGCCGCCGGACGCCGTGGACGTCTCGACTGCTCCGGGAGCAGCCAGTTCCGCCACCTGCTCCAGTGGAATGTCGCCCGCCAGCGTCAACCGGTACTCGACAGCCATTTGCACCCCTTCATCAGTCTCGCCGGATGATCTGAATGATCGCACCGTCGCGCGTTACCGCCGCCAGTTCCTTCAGCCCTGCTACGGGCCAGTCCTGGAACTGCTTGTGCAGGGCGGCGAGGTCTCCTCGCCAGTCGTGGAGGTTCAACATCACGCGTTGGGTCTGCTCCGTGTCGACCTTCCTGGACACGGCGCTCCAGACGGCGCGGGGCGGCACGGGAGCGGTGGGCGCGTAGCAGTCGAAGACATGCCCCTCAATGAGGAAGTCGGGTGCCTTTTCCGGCCTCCCAGAATCCCCGGTTTCGAGTCGCGCGTCCGCGACCTCCTGCCTCGTGGGGTTCTGGTGAACCCGGTACCCCTTGCCGGCGACCCTGTCGGCACACTCGTTCTCCAACTCCAGGGCACGCCGCTCCCGTGGCTTCTCGTTCGCGGAGATCCGGGTTCGACGTCCGGTAGGCGACCCACCGCCGACGCCGGTGGGACGCCTGGTCCACGGGGTTGCTGCGTCAGGGTCCGTGGAGACAGTTCTGCCCAGGGTGGGGGCCGTCGGGGATGGGCGGCCGGTGGCATGAGGGGCGGGGCTGGCCGGTGGATGACCGCCAGCCCTCGTCAGTTTCCCGACGACCCCAACTGCCGGGCCTGCGCGATCGCCCCTTCGATGGCCTGCCGGGCCCCGCCAGTGCGCTGAACAATCAGCACCAGGACCTGCTTGATGGCCTCCAACGCCTGCAACAGCGGCCCAGGCTGCCCACCCTGCAGAACCACGGCGACGAGCTGCTGCGCCTCACCGACTCCGGTGATAGCCCCGGCCACCGCGTCCCGAGCAGTGTCCACCGCGCTCAGCACGGGCGCCAGCCCGGCGATCGTCTCCTGCGGGGTGGCCTCGTTCGGCACCGCCGCAGTGGCCTTCGTCGCCTCACCGATCGCACCGGCGAGACTTCCCAGGCCGCCCTGGATGCCCGTGATCGCGATGCGCACCCGCGCCACACCCGCCGCCACGGCGACGAAGCCCGCGCCCGCGGCCCGCAACGCCACCTCCTGCGTCTGACTGTCAGCGGCGGCTGCCAACCCCTGCGCGCGTTCGACCCCGGTCATCAACGCGCGGAGTTCACCGGTGATCTTCTCGATGTGCGACACGTGGCCGGCGCCCCAATCGATGAAAGCGAAAGTGCTCGACAGCTGAAACTACCGGGCTACTCGCGAGGCCACTAGACACCGGCGAGGCGGTCGGCACCGCAGACAGACCCGCTAACTTTCGGTCATCTCTGCATCTGCGAACAGATGCCGGGTGTCGTTGTGGCTGGTCAGGTTCCATCGCCAACCAGCGGAGGGCCGGGTCCAGGAGAGCGGCTGCTGTACCCAGGTCGTGACGCTCGCGTGGTGCGCCGCGACACCCGCGGTGGCCCGACCGGCGATGGGCACGGCCAGGAAGTGGCGGAAGGCGGCATCGATGGTTTCGCCGTGGCCGACGACGAGGACGCGCTCACCTACATGCCGGGTCGTGATCTCGCCGATGGCGACGCTGGACCGATGCAGGTAGTCCCGCCAGGTCTCGCCGCCGGCTGCGAGCGGACGGTCCGCATCGAGAGCAGGGATGTCCCCGTACTCAGCGACAACGTCGGTCCACGGCCGCCGGTCGGCGGTGCCGTAGTCCTGCTCGGCGAGGTCTGCGACGGCCTCGGCGTCCAAGCTGAGGTACGCGCCGATGATCGCGGCACTTTCCTGGGCTCGGCGCAGCGGCGTGGTGTAGATGGCGTGGATCGGGCGCTCGTGGTGCTCTTGACCAAGTCGTTGGGCTAGTCGTTCGATCTGGCGTCGGCCGCGGTCGGTGAGTCCGCGACACCCTTGCGGGCCTCCGACGATCTGTTCGCGGTTGCAGTGGGCCTCGCCATGGCGGGCGATGATCAGTTCAGCGGGAAGTGTCATGTTCGCTGGTCCCCGCTCTCAGCGTCTGATGAGGGTGTCGTAGAACCGAAGGCACTGGACGGCGTGGTGGACGGCGCTGAAGCGGCGGGCGCGGCACCGGGCAGCGCTGGCCAGGGTCTTTCGGTGTCGAACATCGTGGATGAAGCGATCGACCGCGTCGGCCAACGAGTGCGGATTCGCCGGCTCCATGACCACTCCCGCGTCGCCAATCAGTTCGGCCATGTTGGCAACGTCCGTTGCGAGGACGGGCACACCGTGGGCGAGGTAGTCGGCGATGGCACCGCTGCCCTGGAAGGTTGGCTGGGTGCGGTAGGGGAAGATCGCAAAGTCCGTCGCCGTGACGAGCGCCAACCGAGCGGCGGCATCGAGGTAGGTCGGTACGACACGCAGCTGTGTTGATCCGTGCGTGGTGCCCTTGACCTCGGCGGCGAGATCCAATCCTGCCTGTGATGGGACGTCCCAGAACGGGCCCGCGACGATCATGCGGCCGGGTTCCTTCGTCCGCTTACATGCAGCGATCAGGTTCTCGGTGTCTTTCCAGGGGGCTGCGTAGCCGTAGAGACTGCCAAGCGGCCGGGGGTCCGAGGGTTCCAGGGCTGCGGCAAGATCCTTCGGGTATCTCGGCGAGGTGCCCGATGGGATGGTGGTTGGCAGCCAGGAGACAAGGCGTGGTGCGTGGGGCCCAGCGAGGGTCTCGAGGCGCTCGGCTCCGTAGGCGCCGAAGCACACGAAGGCGTCCATTCCGGCGACTCCCCTGTTCACCGCCTCGCGTAGGTCCGGCTCGGGGATGTGGTCGGTGAACAGGGTCCAGTCGAGGCTGTGTAGGTGGTAGACGGCCGGAGGTCGGCGGGCTGGCCACCGTTGGGGTAGCAGTTGTTCGACGTCGAGGTTTCCGAAGTGGATGGAGAGCAGGTCGTACGTGTTCACGTCGACGTCGGCAAGCATGCCCTCGGCCTCCTGGCGGACGCGCTCGGCCGTCCAGAATCGGTCCTGCTCCTTGTCGTAGGGCACGCCCGACGAGCCGAGGCGGTCGACCTGCACGCCGAGGAATCGCAGCGCGGCGGTGAAGACGTCGAGGTAGGGCGGGATGCTTCCGCCGGTGTGGTGTGGGCCGATCAGCAGGATTCGCACAGCTCACCTGCCGACGAGCGCTCGGTAGAGCCGGAGACTTTCGGCCGCGTTGGCTGCCCAGTCGAAGTGGTCGGGAAGGCGGCCGGCTGGGCGTTCGGCCTGGGTCAGGATGTCCTCGAGGTGATCGAGGTCGCGGTAGGTGTAACCGCCGCTGGCGGCGAGCAGCTCGGGCGCGGTGCCGAGGTGCTCTGGCAGCAGGGCCGAGGTGCCACAGGCGAGCGCCTCGGCGATGGCGAGGCCGAAGCCTTCCCAGCGCGACGTGGACAGCAGCCAGTCCGCCGCGCGGTAGAGGCCCGGAAGGTCGGTGTCGTCCAGATCTTGGAGGACGGTGAGTTCGCTGCTGGCTGATGTGACCGGCGCGAACGTTGGTGAGTGGCCGAGCAGCACGGAAATAGAGGCGATGTCCCGAAGCCGGGTCGCGGCGGTCTCGAGCACGTCCCAGCCCTTCATCGGCGTGATCTTTCCGACCCATACGAGCCGGAGGCGTCCCGCCGGATCGGGCGACCATGGCGAGACTGTTTCTCCGGCCGCGAGGACGTCAGGTATCGGTCTGCGGCCTGCGACGTGGCCGTCGGCCCCGAGGTCGATGTGGAAGCCGCTGGCGGGCGTGGTTGGCCTCCCAGGATGGAACCGTTCGCGGTCGACTCCGTTGGCCACCGCGAGTGGCAGAGGAATGCCGTACTCCGTCGCGAGATCCTGGGCCGCGTACTGGCTGACGGCGATGACCTGGTCGGCGGCCTGGACGAGTTGGTGTTCGTCGCGAGCGAGGTCGCCCGCGTCGAGGCGGGCCGCGCTGAACTCGCCGCGTACGAGGACGGGGGCTCGGTCTTCGCGAGGTTTGGCGAGATACCGCAGGGTCTCCGCCTCCCAGGTGGAACAGTCGACGACGTCGGGCCTGACCGCGTCGAGGGCGTCGGCGACGGCCTCGCGGTGCTGAACCAGGTCTTCGGTGCGGGGAAGCGAGACGACGGTGACATCCTTCGCCCGCAATGGGTGGGGTGACTCCTGCGTGATCATGGTTACCGATGCGCCCAGGTCGGCCAGGGAGCGGTAGAGGATGCAGATGCCGCCGCGGCTCACTTCGTGGAGGTCCCGGTGGACCAGGGCTACGTGGATCATGCTGGCCTCGCCGCGGCGAGCCGTTGTAGGCGGGTGCTGGCCGAGGTCCAGGCGGCCTCGATGATCGGCAGACACCGCGTCCGGGCCGGGTCGTCCTCGGGCAGTTCGTGGTGCAGGCGCAGCTCGCGGGTCAGGACCACAGCGAGGTTGAGCGCGAATGCGGCCTCGATGCCCGTCTCACTGACGATCGCCTCGATGCGCTCGCGGATCATTGGCGTACTCGCGCCGACCTGGGTGTGGAGCATCGCAAGGTCGAAGCCAGGAAGGAACAGCCCGGTGAACTCCCAGTCGACTAGCACCGCCGTGGTCTCGGCCTCGTCATCGCTGTCGGAACGGCCGGCATTGACGAGGATGTTGCTGGCCAGCGGGTCGCCGTGATTGAGCTGTGCCAGCGCGTCGCAGCGGGCCAGCAGACTGTCCAGGGCCTCTCGCTGGCCCTCAGTGAGGTACCCCTTGGCCTGGTACCGAGCCACGCGGTCGGAGTAGTCGAAGGTGGGTGAGAACCGAACGGCGGGGTAGGTCCACTCATTCAACGCGGTGATGCAGTCCAGGACGGCATCGACCTCCCGGGTATCGAGCTCTCGCTGGGGGTAACGTTCGACCGCGAGGGGCGGTGCGTCGACCCATTCCAGGATCAGCAGCCGGTCACGGTCGGTATGGAGCAGCCGAGGAACGCGGACCGGCGGGGTGGTGTCACCGAAGACCTCGTACACGTCCAGCTCGTGCCGCCACTTGGCCGCCCAAAACGGATCTGGGTCGATCAGATATTTCACCGCTGCCGGTTCGCCGCGAAACGAGCCTCGCGCCAGCAGGGTCTTGTCCGTGCGCCGTAGCACCGTGTCGATGGTCAGCCCGATCGTGGCTGCTGAGCCAGGCAGATCAGGCGGCGTGTGCGACATCGGCGGTCTCCTTGATCGAGTCGATGAGCCGTTGGCGAAGGCCGGTCTCGGAGCGCTCCCCGTGCCAGACCGCGGCGATCTCTGCGACGCAGCGTTGAAAGTACTGGTCACTGAGCGCATGACCGGCCGCCAGGCGCGCCAACGAGTGCCAATACATGACGGCGATGTACAGCCGGAAGTGTTGCGCCTTGGGCGTGCGGGCGGGCCAGCGACACCACATCTGTTCGGTCAGGGTCCCGAAGTGGGCGAGGGCATGCCCATCGCCGACGGTCGCGCCGACCATGCTGGCCTCGCTCGCGATGCGGTGGTAGACGACGGTGGGCTCCGGGACGTGCACGAACCGGTAACGATGCTCGCGGGCCAGACGCAGCCACATGTCAGTCCTCAAGCGCGGGAAGGTCAGGGTCGAACCGGGCCGACTCCGGTGGGCGCCGAAGCACCGCGGTATGGACCGGCATGAAGTTGGCCACCGACAGCAGGTCCGGATCGAACGAGAACGTCGTAGGGGTGCTGCTGAATGCCGGCGGGTTCGTGGGGTCGACGCGCGCTTCCTGGACGACGCACACCGTGTACGCGAGGTCGGCATCCCCCGTGCTCAGCGCTGCGAGGGCTGTGCCGAGGTGGCTGGGCAGGAAGATGTCGTCGTCATCGAGGAAGGCGAGGTAATCACCTCGTGCGATCTGAATGCCGACGTTGCGCGCTGAAGGAAGACCACCGTTCTGGTCCAGATCGACGAGGCGGACGACGAGGCCCTGCTCGCGGGCTGCGTTCGCGACCGTGCTCACGTCGCATCCGCCGTCATTAACGACGACTACCTCCACGGAGCCGGGTACGGCGCGCTGGGCGGCGACGCTGGCCAGGGCATGCCACAGAGGGCCGGGTTGGTTGCACGTGGGGATCACGACGGTGACGAGGGGTTTCATGCCGGTCTCCGATTGGCGGCGAACTCCAGGATCGGGGCCGGATCACCGCGGTGAGTCCAGCGAACGACTGTCGACCGCTCGGCCAGGGCGGTGACGATGCGGCGGGCGTCAGCGAGGTACTCACCCCGGCCGCGCTCGGCCCGCGGAAGGTACCGCTGGTTGAGCGTCGGGTCGAACATCCAATCCGTACGCACGTGAGCGAGCAGGTCCGTTACGGGATCCGCGACGGGTTCGGGTTCGCCAGCGTCACCCGGCGAGTAGCTCGCCAACACGATCAACGTCGTAACCGGGGAGCGGAGGGAGCGGAGGTCTACCGTGATCGGGTTGTCGTGACCCAAACGGCGGTACGTGTAGAGCACGCGCCGATCGAGCGAATGGACCTCGGATCTCGGTGACGCACGATATGCCTCGACATCGAGCCCGTCACGATCCCACGGCTTCGGCAACGCGCTCTCGAGGTCCAGAAACGTGCCGATCTTGAGCGGAATCAGCGTCGGAAGCGACGTCATCGTGAGGGTGCCCGCGCCGTCACGCTCATACATGATCAGGTGGTCGTTGGACACATACCGCATCCCGTGCCGGAGAGCGGCCTTCAGAGCGAGGGTCGTTTTGCCGCTTCCCTTGTCTCCGACAACAACGATCGTGCGGGCCTGATCGACGACCGCGGAGGCATGCAACATCGTGTACCGCCGCTGCTCGCAATGGTCGACCAGGACTTCCCGTACGCATTTCCGGGCAGTGATCGAGAGGCTCTCGGCGGCCTCGGCGCGTAGATGGACCCTCTGGTCACGGCGGTCTATCCGCCAGGAAACGCCCCACTGGTTGGTGCTCGCATCGGGTTCCGGCAAGCCAACCTGAGCGTCGACCGTCTAGCCGTGACCCGGCAAGGCGGCACCCGTCGCGGTGTAGAACTCGCCAAGATAGTCGAGGACCGATTCTTCATTCGAGGTCACCTGCACCTCGACCGGCCCGACCGCGAATCGACGCGTGTACCTCACGATGCCTCCTTGATCGAATCGCGCGGCCGCGCGGCCCGGACGGTGATCCGGACGCCTTCCGCGAGCGGGGTCGTGGGGTGCCAGCCGAGCAGGTCCCTCGCCCGCGAGATGTCCAGCGCCATGCGCCGTACCTCGCCTGGCAGCGGATCGGCATGCCGTGGAGTTCCGGTGCCGGCTGACTGAGAGACCCACCCAGCGATCTCGCCGACGGTTATCTCGACGCCCGAGGCGACGTTGATCAACCCGAGGCCGCCGGTAGTGCAGGCGGCGGTCACCGCCTCGGCAACGTCGGCGACAAAGACGAAGTCTCGCGTTTGGTGACCGTCGCCAAAGATTGCCAAGTTCGCGCCCGCCATCGCGGCCTGCGTCATCAGGCCGACGACACCGCACGCCGGGCCAACTTGGCGTGGCCCGTAGACGTTGCCCAGTACGAGCGCCGTGTAGTCGACGCTCCGATGATCTCGGTACCATTCGAGGTACTTCAATGCTGTCGCCTTGCTCAGCCCGTACGGACTGGTCGGCGCCATCGGCGCGGTCTCCGCAACAGGCAGGGCGTCGCCGTCCACCGCGCCGTAGATCGCGCTGGTGGCCGCGTACACGACGAGCCCTGTCCCTGCCGCTGCGCACGAATCCAGGACGTTCACCGTTCCGCGGATGTTGATGTCCGCATCAACGAGCGGCGACCGTGTCGAGGCTGGTGGGTTCGACTGCGCGGCGAGATGGACGACGATCTCCGGCCGCCACAGCCGTACAGCGTCGGCGGCCTCGACCGACCGCACGTCACAGATCCGAATGTCCCCATCGGTCAGGCCAGCGCCGAGGCTGTTGTGCAGATTGTCGAGCCGGCCCGTCGAAAGGTCGTCGATGACCTTGACACTTGCGCCCTCAGCGAGCAAACGGGCGACCACGTGGCTGCCGATAAAGCCGGCGCCACCGGTCACGACGATCGTCGACTCGTTCAGCCCACCACCTGCGCCAAGTCTCAGAACGGGATCAACCATGCGCCCTCCTCAACTCCTTCGACTCGCGTCACCTCGCCCCCGGCAGGTCCGGTGGTCGGTCACGTTTGGAGTTTGGGCTTATCGACAACCTCAGGAAATTGGCACGCCCCGTGGTCCGAGTCCACGGGCGTCGAACAACAAAGCGGTGGGACCGAGTCACGCGAACTTCCATCGACATCCACTACCCTCTGGTCATCGCAGATCGACGACCAGTGGGGGGCGGGGTGGCTCGGCGCAAGGCGTTCGACGTCACCGGCGTCTCGCTCCTGTTCTGGCGGCGCGATGACGTGCGGCTCGCGCTGGCCCGCCGTGAGATCGGGACCCTCTTCAAGATCTATCTCGAGGCACACCCGGACTGCACGCAGACCCAACTCGCGCTCCTGACGAGCCACGACCGGTCCGACGTATCGAACTTCATCCGAGGAACGCGTCATCCTCGACGAGATCCAGCACTGGTGGGACACGACCTCGCCGGTGCCGATGGTCGGCAGCCGGCACCACACTGTCCCGCGCCGCTGTCCTGCAGTTCGGCGAACTGGGCGGCGATAGCGGTCGGGTCGGCGCGGTAGAGGACGAATTTTCACCCACCCGTCAGCCCGCGGCCAGCCCCGCCACAGCAGCGTTCCGCCCACCGCGGAGGTCACGCCGCTCGTCGTCGCCGGAGCATCGACTGCTTACTGTGATCGAGAGGACGGCTCGCCCTCTATGCTCGCGCGGTGACTGCCGCCGCAACGGATTGTGCGTTCTGCGATATCGTCTCGGGCCGCGCCCCGGCGATCGTGATCTATGAGGATGAGCATGCGGTCGCGTTTCCACCCATCCGGCCGGCTGCGGTCGGACACACCCTCGTGGTGCCGCGGCATCACCTCCGCGACTTCTGGGACGGCGAGCCCAGCGAGGTGACACCGGTGGCGGCGGCGGCCGCAGTCGTCGGCTCGGCGATCAGACGGGCTCTGCGGCCGGAGGGAATGAATCTCATCAGCTCGGCCGGCGGGGTCGCCACACAGTCGGTCTTCCATCTGCACCTACACGTCATACCGCGCTGGGCGGACGACCACATCGGACCCATCTGGCCCGTGTGCCCACCGCGGGAGGTGCCGTCACGGGAGCGCGTCGCCGCACTGATCCGGGCCGAACTAACCGGTTCGGGCTCCGGTTCCGGTTCGTGACGCGGCCCGGGCACACCGCGGCTGGTTCCGGTGACTGGGCTCAGGAGCGAAACGCCGTCAGGCCGATGAAGACTAGGTCGACCAGTGCCACGCAACCGTAGAACGCGACCAGCGTTGCCGAGCCGGCCGCAGCCGACCATGCGATGCGAGGGCGGAACCGTGTCGTGTCCATCGACAGCGGCTCCACGTCGTCCTCCGCGCATCGCACCGCGTCGTACAGCCGCCGGTACAACCGCTCCTGACGCAACAAGAACCCGTCGACGCCCCAGAACGCAATGAGCGGCAGCAAGGCGCTGCCGCCCAAAGGCAAGCTCCCGCGCTCGGCCGACACTGCCAGCAGCGCGGTGGTCAGGGTCACCAGCCAGCCCTTCACCAGAAACGACGTGGTGCTCATACGGCCGATGACACTCTGGAGAAATTCAAGGTGCTTGAGATGGAGCGCCTCGGACGCCTTCGTCATCCTATTCATCCTTCCCGGTTCGCCGAACGAGTGGTTGTCACACATCGCGGTTGCGTCGATACTTTGCGAATGGACGCTGGGCAACGCTTCGGGGACGAGCTCCGCCGGCTTCGCCACGCCGCGGACTTCTCGCTGAGCGACCTGGCCGGGCGGGTGCACTACAGCAAGAGCCACCTCAGCAAGGTCGAGAACGGCGACAAGGCACCGTCGGAAGCGCTTGCCCGGCAGTGCGACGCGGTGCTGCAAGCGGGTGGCTCTTTGCTCCGCCTCGCCCGGCCGAGACCAGCAGAGCCGGAACCGGCATCGGCACAGCCGCGCCCGGTGCCGGCACCGGCACAACGAGGAGCCATGCACACCAGAGCCGAGTCGGCGCGGATGCCGGTCGAGCGCTGGACCCTCACCCTTACCGGCGCGGACGGGCGGCTCGCGGTCGGACCCGACGGCACGCCCGGCGAGCTGGAAGTGAATCGCTGGGCACTGCCGGGTTCTCACCGGGTAGAGCCGCTGCCCGAAGGCACCGTCGAGACGTTCGGCATCATGCTCGGCGACCTGCGCCAGCTCGGCCAGTGCCAGCCACCGGCGGTGGTCCTGCCCGGCGTCCTCGTACACGCCGCCACGCTGCGTTCGCTCGCCGACCGGGTCACTCCGGCCGAGCGCCCAGCGGTGCTGGTCATGGCTTCCCGCTTCGCAGAGTACGCCGGCTGGTGCCTGCAGGAGGCGGGCGACGAGCACGGCGCGCTTACCTGGACCGCTCGGGCAGCCCGCCTCGCACTCGCCGCCGGTGACGGACCGTTCGCCGCCTACACCGACGTCCGACGGGCACTCGTCGCGCTGTACCGCCATGACGCCGCCCAGACGATCGCCCTCGCCCGGCGCGGAGCACGGGCCGCTGACCACCGCATCCGCGGGCTCGCCGAGCAGCGGGAGGCCCAGGGGCACGCACTCGGCGGCGACGAGGACGCGTGCCGTCGCGCGCTCGACCTCGCCGCAGAGCACCTGTCGCGGGCCGCCGCACCAGACGGCACGCCCGTCGTCGGGACCTCGACGCTCGCCGACCCCGTCGCGATGGTCCGCGGCTGGTGCCTGTACGACCTCGGTCGGCCGGCGGCCGCGGCGGAGACGCTCGAACGGGAACTGGGCAAGGTGCCGCCGGGCGCGCTGCGCACCCGGGTCCGGTTCGGTGCCCGGCTGTCCCTGGCCTATGCCGACGCCGACGAGGTCGAACAGGCCTGCGCGACGGCGGAGCCGCTGCTCGAACCGGCCGTCCACGTCGACTCCTGCACCGTGCGGGCGGACCTTGACCGACTGAGCCGGGCGCTGCGCCGTCGGCACCAGCAGGCCGCCGTGCGCGAACTGCTGCCGCGATTGCATGCTGTGCTGCATACCTCCAGCATTTCCTGAAGGATCCGCCGGTTGCAGGCGTTTCCCGTCGTCTGAATGACGGGAGAAAGGCAACGCCTTATGCGCGGCTCCGTGCTGCCCGACCGTAGGTGCATCGCAACACACCTATTGGACGGGGAGGTGTTTCTAATGGAATCGCACGGCATCATCGTGGCCCTCGTGCACGCGCTGCTCACCGGGTTTGCCGGCTGACGTCAGGTCGCATGACCGGGTCCTTCCCGGCCATGCGACCACGCCAATCCGTAAGCGTAGCCCTGCCGGAGGTTTCGGAACGCGAGATGCAACTCAGCGAAACGATCGACGTCGAGCAGATTTTCCGCCGCCGGCTCGTCGTCCACCATTCTCGGCGGCACACCGTCCACTCGGGACACCACCGGCGGGACAGCTTCGGGATGGAACCTTACATTGACATCGAACGCTCGCACAGGCACCAGCGGCTGCATCACGTAGTGAGGCACCATCGGCTGGCCCGGTGGCAGCGTGAGCCGAACCGCGTACTCGTGCGTCGCGCCGGCGTCGAATCTGCGCGGCAACTGGATGAAGTAGATGAAGTGCTCCGGCGAGGGCTGCGCCCTCTCCCGGATGTTTCCGCCGTAGAGCAACTCCAGGTTGAGATCGTGAACCACACCGACCGGCGTGCTGCGCGGCACGGTGAACCGACAGAAGATCTCGTCGACGCCGTCACCGGTCATGACGATGCTGCGGTGTTCGGTGATCTCGGGCGTGGGGCCGTCGAGGCGCAGCAGCGCACGAACCGCGGTGACCTGCCAGCGCTCGACGTTACGATCAACGGCGTCACCCGCTGCGCTGACAGCCGCCTTCTGTGCCAGCACCTGGAAAGCCTGCTCGACGCGGCGCCGAGCGGTGCGTTCATGGCAGTGCAACTGACCGGCCAGCCAGCGCTCCCGGGCGGCCAGGTCACGATGGTCGGCCGCGGGATGCAACGCCAGCGCGGCGGCGACCGCCGGCCACGTGTCGTCCGCCTCGTCGCGCAGCAGCGCGCGGAGCCTATCGGTGAGCTTCAACCGCGCCGCAGCGCCGCTGTCGGCGTCGGTCACGCCGCACAGCTCGCGCAACTGCTGGCCGAGCTTGGCGGGAAAGCTGGGATGTCTCGTCGCGCGGCCCTTGCGCAGTGCACGCAGCTCATTGAGCAGCAGGGGCAGGTCGGAGTGCAAGGTCCTCTCCTTGTCGGCTCTGGTCTTCTGGCCAGCGGCTGGCCAGAAGATTGGCCACTTGTTGTCCATAATCCGGTGCAACATGTGATCCGACGAGTGGTCATCGGGGAGTCCAGCGTCGCATGCGTAATCCATCTAAGGGAATCCGTAAATATGACCCGCTACTGCCTTTCCGTCCACCGCTCGATGGTCGTTCGACGTGCCGGGCCCACCACCTCGCGTTCCTGACTTTTCCGTCCGGCACGGCAGAGCCCGCCGGAAAACCTCTTGTTGGACTCGGATGATGACTGCAAGGCTGTCGATGCGGCCCGCAGTGTGTCGCAGCACCAATTCAGGAGAACGGACACGCCCTCCGCGGCGCTCGGCGACCTGACGGCGTCCGTCAGGGAATGAAAGACCCTCACACCGCACGGATATCCGTCGGCGCTCCTTTCATTGCGCCCCGACACGCCGGAAAGGTGCTCAAATGATCGACATCGTGGTGAACTATCGGACGGCGGACGAGCCGCTGGCCGCCTTGCTCATCGACAAGGCACTCGCCAAACGTATCGGCGGGCGGGTTTTCCGGGACTACAGCGCGATCCAGCCCGGCCAGCGGTACTCGTCACGGATCTGGACCGCTATCGACGAATGCCAGGTCTTCGTGGCGGTGATCGGCCGCCGCTGGCTGGAGAAAGACGGCGACGGCCGGCGCCGTATCGACGACCCCGCCGACTTCGTCCGGCGGGAGATCGCCAAGGCGCTGGCCCGCGGAATCCCGGTGGTGCCTGTGCTGATCGGCAAGGCGAACCTGCCCAAGCCGGAGGACCTGCCGGAGGACCTGCGAGAGCTTCCGGCGCACCAGTACCGCTGCGTGCGGATTCGCGGTGCGGAGCACGAGGTCGAGCGCCTCGCGGACGAGCTGGTCGCCCTGTTGCACGACAGACACTCCGACAGCGTGGAGGCCGACACTTCCGCGACGCTGCCCGAGCCCAGGTCGGCGGTGACAAATGTCTTCGAAGGCACCGTCAACGCCGAGGGTGCCGTCTTCGGCATCGTCAACAACGGACGGTAGGTGCCACATGTCCACCGAGACGACTGCCGGCGAGGAACCGGACGCCGGTGTCACCGCGGCGGCGGCACCCCCGGCCGATGGACCCACGGGCCTGCCGGGTCCGCCCATTCCGCCGGACCCGACCAAAGAGCCGACGCTCGGCCTCACAGACTTCGGTGGGGAAATCAGAGGAGACGTCAAGGGGGACGACGGTGCGCAGGAGAAGCCGCCGGACGAGGACAAGGCGAGGAAGAAGGCCCGCGTCTCGAACCAGGTGGCCGACGCGTTCTCCGCCTTCTATCGTGGGCCCTGGGCCGGGGGCCAAGCCACCTTCAACGTCTTCAACGGCGACGTGGCCGCCGCCGGTTCCACCTTCGGCGTGCGGGACGGGGGCGGTCCCCGCTCCGGCGGGCATCGCAAGGTGACCGGCCGCATCAGTGACGAGGAGGCCGTGGCCACGGTCAGCCGCTACGCGGCGCCGCCCTGCTTCGTCGAGGCGCAGACGAAGCTGCGCTCGCACCACGTGGTCGTGATCGAGGGCCGCCCGGGGATGGGCCGCCGCGCCGGCGCCATCAACCTCCTGCGCAAGGTGACCCGGGAGCGGCTCGTGGTCCTGTCGCCGACGAACTCACTGCGCGAGCTCGCCGAGCGTACCTACGACAAGGACCTCGGTTACCTGATCCTGGACCACGTCTACGAGCAGCGCCGGACTGACCTCGAATTCACCTGGTCCGGCGTGCAGGAGAAGATCAAGCGGGCCGGCGCCTTCCTGGTGATCACCAACGCGTTCGTGGGCGGCACGACGAGCAGCGCGGTGCCGCACATCGCCTGGGATCTGCCGTCGGCGGAGGCCACGCTACGGGTGCAGCTGGAACCGCGCGAGGACCTCGACGAGATCGTGCGCGATGTGCTCACGGCACTCGGCGACGACACCGCGGTGACGAAGCTGGCGGCCGTCGCGCGCATGATCCGCGACGACGGCCTGGCAGCCGACGAGGCGATGAAGAAGCTCGACGAGGGCGCCGCCCGGGAGGTGCTCGAATGGTTCACCGGCAGGCCTTCGCACCGGGACATTGTCGCTGCTGCCGCGCTGTGCTTCCTCGAAGGCACTGACGTCCGGACGTACGAGTCGTTGCTCGACGATCTGCACGATGAACTGGCCGAGCGGGTCTCGGGAAAGCGGGCCAAGGCGCAGTTGCGCAGGAGGGACGCCGAGATCTTCGGCGAGCGCGAGACCCGGCTGTATGGCGCCGGCCTGCTCCAGGTGCGCAGCGAATCGTGGAACGGCGCGTCCATCGACACTGTTGCCTTCAAGGACGACGCCTACCGCCGGCACGTGCTCGCAGAACTCTGGCGCACCCAGACGCACCACTTCTGGGACGCAATCCGCGAGTGGCTCACCGGAGCCGCGGTCAGCGAGGTCGCGGAGAGTCACACGGCGGTGGCCAGCGGGCTGGCCTGGCTTGCCTGTTTCAGCGTCAACGAAACGCAGCGGTGCTACCTCGAGCCCTGGTCCGCCGCAACGAGCGGCTGGCCGGGCCAGGTCACCGCCGCGTATGCGCTGTGGTTCATGTGCCACCGGGACGGGCTAGCGTCGATCGCGCTGCAGACCGCAGTGCGCTGGGCCCGCAGCAGTGACAGCGACCAGCAGTGGACCGCAGCTTTCGCGCTGGGTGGAGAACTCGGGATGTTCTTCCCCTCTGACGCCGTCAACCGGCTCTGGCAGCTCATGACCCAGGACACTGACCTGTGGCTGATCGGCTGTGCGTCGATGGCAGCGCTGTTCGCGACGCTGAGCGATGACCCAGACGGCGATCCGGTCACGGTGCTCAATCTGGTGGACAAGAAGATGACGGACTTCGGCACGGGTGCCGGACCGGCCAACCGCAAGGGCCCCATCCCTGCCGTGCAGCTCATGCGCCTGCGGAGCCTGACGATGTCAGCCGCGCTGTCGGTCATCTCCGCCAGCAGCATCCGAACCGGCAGGCCGGCGGTTGCCGAGTACCTGGCTGGCAATCCGCAGCGCACGGCGATGATCGCCCGCATCTGGGCCGGGGTGCTGACGTTCCGCCCGCTGCGCTGGGAGGCGTTCTTCGCGCTGCGGCGGGCGCTGCACGCGTTGCGCGACATCGACGAGGACTACCTTGCGAGGTCCCGCGAGTTCGGCAGCGCCCTCGCCGATGCGCTGTCCGAAGCCGAGCGCCGAACGTTCAAAGACTCATTCACGCAGGTTGACGAGCAGGTCCGGAAGGGTCGCAAGGAGCCCCTCGCCGAGGTGCTCGTCGCCTGCATCGAGGCCATTACCAAGAAGGTCTACCCCGGAGGTGTTCGTTGAGTCCCGCTGTCTACCCCGTTCTTGAGCGCCGGTCGTTGAGCCCGGCGGAGAAGGCCCGCTGGTTCGGCAAGAAGAGCCGCAAGCTCGACGAGCTTCCCCGCCCGGCCGCTCATCAGTCGCTGGTGTACCTGGTGGGCGGCGACCTCATCGTGGACGACGGCCGGATGTCCACGGCCGACGAGCAGATCGTCAACGCCACCAACGTGAGCGTCGTGGACATGCGGCGCGACGCCCTGGTTGTTGTGCGTATCGACATTCCCTCGTTGGACGCCTCGTACTTCGAGGTGCTGGTGACGTTCCGTTGCACGGTGGACGATCCGGTGGCGGTGGTCGGCGGCGGCATCAACGCCTCAGAGGTGCTGCAGGGTCACCTGAAGGCACATCACCGGATCTTTGAGCTCGGACTGGCGTACAGGATCGCCGAAGTCAACGAAGTCCGCCGGGTAGTCAGCGCACAGGTGCGGGCATATCTCACGCACGTGCCGGCCAGGGTGTCGGGCATGCAGGTCCGGTTCGCCAACGTCGAGGTCAGCAGCCCCAAGGAACTCATCGACTACGAGGGCTGCGCCCGCAGCAAGGACTTCGCGAACCGGCTCGACCAGCAGGAGATGCAGTACCTGCATCAGAAGGACGCCGGTTCGGCGGCGCACAGCCGGAGGATGGAGAGCGGCCAACGGAACCACGAGATCGACCTCGACGGCCGGTCCCACGAGCACGAACTGCACAAGGCGACCGCGTCCGCCGCGCAGGAACTGGAGGTCGACGGCCGGTTGCACGTGCACACCCTGCGGAAGGAATCCGAGGCGGCCGCCCAGCACTTGGAGCTCGACGCCTGGTCACACGCTCATGGCCTGCGCAAGGGATCCGCGGACATCGACTACGAGCTCGACGTGGTCCAGCGGCGCGGCGCAGTCGCTCGCAGCGAATTCGACCGGAACGTGGAGATGATCGGCGGCGATCCAAAGCGGGCGCTGCTGGCCGCCTATGCCGCGGGCCAGCTCGACGCGCAGGGCCTGTCCGTCGGGTTGAAGGCGATAGACGACAGCCTCCGCGACCGGGCTGTCCAGGCGGCGTTGCAGGAACGCGAGGAGAAGCTCGCGCTGCGGGCGGCGGAGCTCGACGAGCGGCGGGTCGAGCGCGGCTGGGAGCGCGAGGACGGCGACCGCGCTGCGGATCTCAAGCACCGGGAAGAGGTGCGGGCCCGAGTCGACCGGCTCCGAGCCGAGAAGGGGCAGCGCGAGGACAGGCTCCGCAGAGAGCAGATCGAACGCGACGACAAGCTGCGCAAGGAGCAGACGGACCGCGAGGACAAGCTCCGCGAGGACCAAGCGAACCGGGACGACGCGCGGCGCCTGGACGCCATGCGCTTCGAGATTTTGAAGCAGATGGCCGCCCAGGGCCACTTCAACACCACGGACCTCGGCGGCGGCAACCTGTTCGCCGAGGTCATGCGCATGCCGCAGGCCGAGGTCGAGGAGCGGCACCGGGCCGCGGTGGGCAAGCACGTCGCGGAGCAGCTTGAGGGCGGCGGGGTGCGTGAAGAGGATGAGTGAGACCGTTCTGATTCGCCCGCAGGCCGACGAGGACAGCGTCGAGCTGAAGCGGGAGCCGTACCGGCCGGCCAGACCGGCGCCCCGGGGCCCGGGATACGTGCTGCGGCACATCGCAGGGGTCGACGAGACAATTCTCGACTGGGTGCCGGAGGAGCGGCACAGGTACAGCCGCCTCGGCGCGATCGTGCTCAACACCGGCCTGATGGCCGCGCTGTCGATGCTCGCGCTGCTCGGTTCGCACGACGTACCGATCGTGGCGCTGGTGCCGGCGGCGCTTCTGTGGGGGTACGTCATCCTCACCTTCGACCGATGGCTCATCACGGACACGCACGGCTCGAGCGGTATGGGCACCGGCAAGTTCATCGCCCGGCTGGCCATCTCGATCCTGATGGGGCTGGTCGTGGCCGAGCCGCTGCTGCTGTGGATGTTCAACTCGGACGTGCAGACCCAGATCGGCAAGGACCGCACCACCCTGCTCGACACCTACGAGAGCACCCTGAAGCGGTGCAACCCGCTGTCCGGCGAGCCGCCGGTGGACGCGTCCGGCTGCACGAAGGAGTACGTGCTGAACGTCCCTGGATCGCCGCGGCCGCTGCTGGACAGCAAGGTCGCGGCGGAGGAGGAGCGGGACAAGGCCAAGCAGGCGATCGCCGCCATCGACGCCGAGATCCAGCGGCGGGAGGACCTCGCGCGCTTGGAGTGCAACGGCACATCGGGCCGAGGGCTGACCGGACGGGTGGGCGAGGGTCCGAACTGCCGGCATCTGCGCGGTGAGACGGCGAAGTACATCGCCTCCAGCAACCGTCCTCAGCAGCAGGACGAGCTGAACGCCGTCACCGCCAAGATCGTCGGTATCGACGCGGACATCAGCACGGTCAGTCAGAAGTACGCCGAGGCCGTCAGCAAGGCGATCAAGGACAAGGTCGACGCCAAAGAGGAGAAGCTGGAAAAGCCAGGGCTTCTCGACCAGGTACGCGCACTCAGCCAGCTGGCCGACGCGAACACCTTCGTGCTGCTGCAGTCCTGGCTGCTGCGGCTCCTGCTCGTGGTCCTCGACGCGCTGCCCGTGATTACCAAGAAGCTTAGCCGGCCGACGACCTACGACGGCCTGCTGTCCCGGCAGCTCGTCATCGACGAGAAGCTGCATCAGAAGACCCTGAAGAGCCGTAGCGACCAGGCGCTGGGGGACCTGGACGTGCAAATCCAGGAGATCGAACACAGCGTCCGGGTGCGGCGGGAGCGCATCGAGGAGCAAGGCCGCGACGTCGAGGCGGACCGCCAGGCCACACTCGACGAGCAGATCGAGCAGCTGGCGCGTCGCCTTCGGGGAGACGGCTGACCGGGGAGGGGGGTGGTCGGGCGCTGGGGTAATCCAGCGCCCGACCGCATGTGTGCAGCAAGCGGAACCGCGGCTCCAGGCAGGGGCACATGAAGAAGGGTGACTCCGGCATCGCGTTCTACTTGCAGACGCCGGAACCGGCGTGGCGCTGACGCTGACGCTGACGCTGACGCAGGCTGCTGTCAGCCTATGCGGGCCGGAAGTTCAAGCGGTCGCCCTCGACAAACGCAGCAGCAGGACCGGCGAGCCGAAGCCGCCGGAACGGCACATCCTGGACTGACTCCGGCTCCGTGTTTACCCGACCGGACAGCCTGCCGATCAACCCGAACTACGCCACCACCCGGGTTCCGGCTCCTCGTCCGCCAGGCCCGCCCATCGACGTCCGCGCGGCACGGTCCGGGCTCGACGAAACGGCTTCGTCGCTGGCCGACCAGCCGTGGCTACCTCTACGACAGACGAGGCCTACTACGAATGCCACCGACGAGCGCGGCGGGCGACAAGGCCTTTCTTGCCGTCGGCGTTGAACTCCCCGTCGGGAAAGTCAGGTCGTAGCTGGACCCAGTCGGCAGCCATCACGCGCGTGGCCATGTCGATGTGTCCGCAGTCAGGTCGATCTTGCTCACGGTGACCTCGACGCCGAGGACGTTGGTGGTGAACGGTACCGCCAGATGCTCCTCGATCATGGCGATCAGGCCGGCGCGCTCGTCCTCGTGACCGTCCGTGTCGACGGTGGATTCGTCGATCATCGCTGCCAGCGCGGCGGTCTCCTTCGATGCCATCGGCGGAGGATAGCGGACCGGTGTCGAGGTGCGCGGAGCCCGATGCGCGAGGATGGTCGGCATGGGTTCGGTGGCCGAGTTCGTCGATCTTCGGCGGGAGGTGGAGCGGTTACGGGCGGAGAACGCCCGGCTGGCGCGCCTGCTGGAGCTGTGCGGCCAGGACACGACTGCGGCACCGGAGCAGTTGTCCGCGCCGGTTGAGCAACCGGGGCTGGTCACCATGGCTTCGCCGACCCGGGACAAGCTGGCGTTGTTCGCCGACCGGTTCCGGGCCCGGGCCGACGTGTACGCCGTGCGGTGGGACAACGCCCGTACCCGTGCTGCCGGGTGGGTGCCCGCGGTCGCCGGCGGTTGGCGTAAGGGTATGGACCGGCGGGGTGCCAACTACCTGCCCCGCACGACGGAGGTCGTCGCGGCGCATCTGGTCGGCGACGTGTTCATGGGCCTGTACCCGCTGATGCCCGGCAACACCTGCCACTTCGTGGTGGCCGACTTCGACGGGCCGACGGCGATGCTCGACGCCCTCGCGTACGTGAAGGCGGCGCGGGCCAGCGCGGTGCCCGCCGCGTTGGAGATCTCCCAGTCGGGCCGCGGAGCCCACGTGTGGGTCTTCTTCGCCGGCGCTGTTGCCGCGGTCACCGCACGCGCCGTCGGCACCGTCCTGCTGCGTGAGGCGATAATGCTGCGCGGGTCGATGGACCTCCGCTCGTACGACCGGCTGTTCCCCAACCAGGACATGCTGCCCGAGGGTGGCTTCGGCAACCTCATCGCCGCACCCCTGCAGGGACGCCGCCGCAAGGATGGGCTGACCACGTTTCTCGACCTCGGCACGCTCGAGCCGTACGCCGACCAGTGGGCATTCCTGTCGACGCTGGACCGGCTCAGCCCCGGCGACGCCGAACACGTCGCCCGGCAGGCCAAGCAAGCCACCACCGGTGCCGACGTCGCCACGATGAGCCGGTCCGCCGCGACCCAGGTCCATCCACCGCTACCTCCGGTGGTTCACGCGGAGGCCGGTGCCGGGCTGAGCATCGACGCGGGACAGCTGACCCCCGCCGCGCTGGCGACGTTTAAGCACGCCGCCGCCATGGCCAACCCGAAGTTCTACGAGCTGCAGCGACTCCGTAAGTCCACCTGGGACACCCCGCGCTTCATCCAGGGCTACGACCTCACCCTCGATGACCGCCTGGTCCTCCCGCGGGGCCTGCGGCACACCATCGCCACCATCGTCGAACGCGCCGGGTCACGGTTGGGCGTCACGGACGCACGCAACTGCGGGACCGAGATCGACGCCGCGTTCACCGCCGAACTCACCAGCAGGCAGGCCAACGCGGTCGGCGCGCTTCTCGCCCACGACGACGGGATCCTGGTCGCCCCACCGGGTTCCGGCAAGACCGTCATGGCCTGCGCCGTGATCGCCGAACGCAACACCTCCGCCCTCGTTCTCGTCGACCGCAAAGCCCTCTCCGACCAGTGGCGCCTCCGCGTCGAGCAGTTCCTCGGCATCAAGCCCGGTCAACTCGGTGGCGGCCGACGCAAGCTCACGGGCACGGTGGATATCGCGCTGCTGCCGTCCCTCGCGCGGCGCGACGACGTCGCCACCCTGACCCAGGAGTACGGGCACGTCATCGTCGACGAATGCCACCACCTCGGCGCCGCAGCCTACGAGCACTCGGTCAAACGGATCGCCGCGCAGTTCTGGCTCGGCCTCACCGCCACCCCCACCCGACGCGACGGCCTCGGCCAACTCGTCACCTGGCAACTCGGACCCGTCCGCCACACCCTGACCGACGAGGAACAAGACACCCTCGCGGCCGCGATGCACACCGACACCGGACCCCGACGAGCGCTGATCATCCACGAGACCACTTTCCAACCCGGCGACGTCGACCTGGATGCGCCCGGCGCGCTCGCCGAGGTGCACCGAAGGCTGGCCCTCGACGAGCCCCGCAACACCCAGATCGCCGACGAGGTCGCCGCGGCCTTGACCCGCGGTCGCAACTGTCTCGTCCTGACCCGGCGGGTCGCCCAGGTCGAGGCACTCACCGCCCTGCTCGCCGCACGCGGACATCAGGCGCTCGTGCTCCAAGGCGCGATGAGCACCCGCGAACGGCGGGCCACCGTTGACCGGCTCGACGGCGCCAAGGCCGGCGACGGCCTCCTTGTCATCGGCACCACACCGTTCATCGGTGAAGGCTTCGACGCCCCAGCCCTCGACACCCTCTTCCTCGCCGGCCCGATCTCCTACGACGGCCTACTCGTCCAATGCGCCGGCCGCGTCATCCGCGCCGCGCCCGGCAAGGACCTCGCCGAGGTCCACGACTACCACGACCCGGCCACACCAATCCTCGCCGCCTCACTCCCACGCCGCATGCCCGGATACCGGGCCCTCGGCTTCACCAGAACATGAGTGCATCCATCGCGATCATCATGGCTGGTCCACCGACTACAGAGATATTGACGTAAGCCAAGCGTGCTGGGCCTAGCCTGGTAGGCTAGCGGCCATGGGCCGGTTCTCAGAGGATGAGCTGCAGGCGGTCGTCTCCAGGTACGAGGCGACGCGGGCGGCTGCGTTGACCGAGCGGGACGAGCAGTTGCGGGCGTTTCACGCGGCCGGGTGGCGACCGGTGGATCTGCAGCGGGTCACCGGGTACAGCCGGGAGACGATCCGGCAGGCACTCCGACCGGAGGTCCGGCGGGCGACCAACATCAGCCGGCGCAGGACATCACCCCGGCCGCCGGCGGACTACCGGCCCTACGGGGATCGGAAGCCCTACGTGGTTGCCGAAACCCTCGCCGCGCTGCACGGCCCGACCGACGGCACGGTGACGCTCCCGCATCACCTCGACTGGTCCGGGCACGCCGAGTACGATCTGAATCGGACCGCGCGCCTGGCCAGCATGTACAAGGTGGTCCTCACCGAAGCCAGCACGGTCGAGGATCTGAACACGTGGCTCGATGCGGACCTCCTCCGGCGGCTCTGGCCCACCCTCTGGCTGCCGCCCCAGCTCCGCCAGCGTTGGGAGGATGCCTTCCCTGAACTCGCCGCGACCCGCAGCAACGCGGCGTAGCGGTGGACCCCTTTCACGAACGCCTCGCCCGCATCGGGCTCGGGGCGGCCGATCGATACGGCTTCGCGCTGGCCGGCGGTTACGCGGTTCAGGCCGCCGGGCTCGTCGAACGGTCCAGCGAGGACGTCGACCTGTTCACCGCCTGGGACCGCCGCGACGAGTTCACCGCCGCCGTCGCCGCCGTCGTGCACGCCTACCGCGACGACGGCTTGACCGTCGAGACCGAGCGGCAGTACGACACCTTCGCCCGGCTGGCCGTCACCGACGGCGTGCGGACCTCCAAGGTCGAACTCGGCGTGGACTGGCGCGCCAACGAACCGATCCTCATGGCGATCGGACCGGTACTGCACCCCGACGACGCGGTCGCGAACAAGATGAGCGCCCTCTACGGGCGGGCGTTCGCCCGGGACTTCATCGACATCGACGCCACGCTCCGATCCGGCCGCTACACCCGCGAAGCCCTTCTCGCCCTCGCGCAGCGCGCCGACCGTGGTTTCGACCCGCGCATCTTCGCCAACGCCCTCGGACAAGCCGCCCAGCTCGATCCTGACGACTTCGCCCAGTATGGCGTCACCGGCTCAGGACTGGACAATCTCCGAAGCCGATTCGCGGAGTGGCGCCGCGAACTGCTCGACGACGAGGAAGGGTGACTCGGTCCCGACTCGCGGCAACGTTAAGCTGCACCCGCAGGACCCACAACGTTCCAGCTGATCTTCGGCAAGCGATCGCAGCGAACCCGCGAAGCGACCGGCACGCAACGGGGACGATAGGAAAGCCGCAGGTCATCGGCCTGCGGACACCGGTGGAGCGTCGTCTTAGGAAACCGATGCTCTATCCCCTGAGCTACGAGGGCGCGAGGGCCCAGTCTAGCGACCGAAGGTTCACCTGAGGTGGCAGGGAGTGGCCCGCGTTCGCCCACGCCACCC
This sequence comes from Micromonospora sp. DT41, assembly GCF_049841715.1. Classification (NCBI taxonomy): domain Bacteria; kingdom Bacillati; phylum Actinomycetota; class Actinomycetes; order Micromonosporales; family Micromonosporaceae; genus Micromonospora; species Micromonospora sp. DT41. The sequence goes on from NZ_JBNCKU010000001.1 coordinate 624,691, forward strand.
GGACCGCCGTTCTCCCAGCCCAGGACCACACCCGGAGCCTCCATGCGACCCCGTTGATCTTGATGGGCAGGGTCTAGTGGTCCCGACCGACGGCACGGTGACGCTTCCGCGTCACCTCGACTGGTCCGGGCATGCCGAGTACGACCTGAACCGGGCCGCACGCTTGGCCAGCATGCACAAGGTGGTCCTCACCGAGGCCAGTACCGTCGAGGACCTGCACACCTGGCTCGACGCCGACCTCCTCCGGCGGCTCTGGCCCACCCTGTGGCTACCACCCCAGCTCCGCCAGCGCTGGGAGGACGCCTTCCCCGAACTCGCCGCCACCCGCAGCAACACGGCGTAGCGGTGGACCTCTTCCACGGCCGCCCCGCTGACGGGGCCCGCAAATCGAACACCAGATGACCGCATGACGAACGCACCTGGTGCCGCAAATCGAAAGTCAGTGGCCCCGCAGATTGAAAGTGTGGCCGCTACGATGGCGCCGTGCCCACACCGCGTCTGATCCCCCGCCGCGCCGCCACGCCGCCGCGCAGGTCAATGCTGCTCTGGCGGACACCCGCGTCGTCTTGATCAACGGGGCACGCCAAGCAGGCAAGAGCACCCTACGATCAGCCAATGATCGACGCTACGTTGCTTCAGGCCGATGTCTGGCGTCCGTTCGTCACCGCGCTGCGCAGCAGCATGCCGCCCGAGGCAGCAGAGGCCGAGTTCCGCGGCACGATGGCCCCGGGCGCGTTCGGCGGATCGATCACCTACGACGGCGACCACCGCCTTCACGGGCTGGGCCTGGAGCGAGGTGAGCGGCCGACGGACATGCTCAGATCGCTGGCCGGGCTGACCGGCGGGCAGACCGTCGCGGTGCGCGGCGTAACGACCCGCTCCGGGCCGGCGGTAGTGAGCATCGTCCCGAGCGCGCCGCAGGTTTCGTTCGGGATGGGCAGCGATCTGCTGGAGAACGTGCACCTGGTCGCCGGAGCACACCCGGAGCCGTACCGCCGCAAGCCGATCCGCTACGACGTGGCCGTTTCCGCCGGCGCCGACGCGGCCACCGTCACCGCGCTGGTCCGACATCTGCTGCCGGACGCACGGCCGGCCGACCCGTCGGAGGTGTCCGGGGCGGAGGCGGACCTCGGCGTCGCACTGCCTGACGACGTCCGAGCGCTATACCTCGCCGCTGCCGAGGGCACCCTAGTCCTGCAGCCTGCCGACCAGGAACGCTTCTATGGAATGCGAATCGTGCCGCTGGCCGACGCCGCCGCCCGAGCCTACCTGGAACCGCAGGCCCGATACCTGTCCTGGACGTACGGCGCGACCGAGGTCGTCGCACCCGATCCGCACGGCCGGGTGCAGCCGCTGGCGGCCTCGCCGGCATGGTTCGTCGTCGGAGACGACGGCGGCGGCAACCTCTACGTCATCGACCTCGCCCCCGGGCCGCAGGGGACGTTCGGCCAAGTGCTGTTCGTTGACCACGAAGAGTCGGCCGGCGCCCGCTGGCTGGCGCCCTCGTTGACTGAACTGCTCACCGAGCGGCCCGCCACCCTGGCGACGCTGGGTCCGGAAGGCGGGCTGCTCTTACGGGTCGGATCGCGCACCAGCAAGACGCTCGCCGATGTCCAGCCGGAGACCGAGGTGCTGTACGTCGGGGCCGGAACGGCACCCGCTGGCCTGTCCGCGCTTGCCGGCCACCGTCGGCTGCGCACCGTGGTCACCGAATCCGCCGTCGTCGCCAATCTTCCGGCCGTCAGCGAGCTGCCGGCGCTGGAATACCTGCGGCTCGACGTCGCGGGCTGGCAGCAACTTCTGCGTGCCGGGCAGGTCCCGCCGAGCCTGCTGGCCGCCGGCCTGAGTGGCCGTGCCGGCTGGACAGAAACGGTCGACGTGGTCAACTGTCTGCTGGCGGCCTGGAAGCAGGAACCGATCCAGGTGATCGACATTCGGTGAAAACGATCGAGCGATGCGGCGGCGTATTCGAGTCCATCGGGGACACCGAGTTCGGCCCTACCCGGCGTTACTGGATCGAACTCCAGCGATAGGGCCAGGCGTACGCATCTGACGCCATGACGGCACCCCTGCGAGCAGCAGGTCGGCAGGGGCAGTGGGCTTCGAACGCCGGCTCACATCACGACGCGGACGCCGGGCCAGCGTTCGGTGGGGCGATGGCGGGCCAGTCGCTGCCGGGAGATCTTCGGGCTGACCCTGGTCGGGTTGCGCCGCCACACTCCGTCGAGCAGGTCATCGAGGCCGTGCGGCGCACACACCGCGATCTGGTCGTACGCGTCGAGGCGGATCGCCACGGCGGTGGCGTATTCGGGCCAGGTGGCGACCGCGTCGGCGATGGTGCGCAACGGCGTCACCGGGCCGCCGCCGAACTTGGCCGGGTACCAGGTGTGCACGGCGGCTTGGTTCTTCGCCTCCCATGGCGGCTCCGGCCAGGCCGTCACCAGCCGCTGGGTTGCCCGGTCGTCGTTGTCGCGGCTCAGGTCCGTCGGGTCGTGGAAGACGACGTCGACGTCCCTCACCAGCGAGGGGTCGAATCCATCGCCGTACCGCTCGCCCCAGACCAGGTCGCGGATGGCGCCGGCGCCGATCCATGCGTCCGGCAGGCCGGAGTCCCGGACGACGCCGAGCGCCCGGAGCAGCCACGGGCTGCGCTGGACCAGGTCCCGCAGTTCGTCTTGCCGCATCGTTTCCCCAGATTGCCGCAGTTGGGATTGCTGGTCAGCCAAACATTCGGCCTACGAGGGCCGGCCGCCGGTGATGTCCACGACGTACCCGTGCTCGTCGTTCAGGTCGGCGCCGAGCATCCTGCCGCCGGACGCCGTGGACGTCTCGACCGCTCCGGGAGCAGCCAGCTACACCATCTGCTCCAGCGGGATGTCGCCCGCCAGCGTCAGCCGGTACTCGACAGTCATCTGCGCCTCTTCATCAGTCTCGCCGAACGAGCTGAATGATCGCACCGTCGCGCGTTAAGGCCGCCTGCCCTCGTCAGTTTCCCGACGCCCCCAGCTGCCGCGCCTCCGCGATCGCCACTTCGATGGCCTGCCCGGCCCCGCCGGTACGCGCAACCACCTGCATCAGGACCTGCTTGACGGCCTCCAGTGCCTGCAGCAGCGGCCCGGGCTGCCCGCCCTGAAGGACCACTGTTACGAGCTGCTGCGCCTCACCGATCTGGATGATGGCCCCGGCTGCCGCGTCACGAGCCGCATCCACGGCGCTCCGCACCGGCGCCAGCCCGGCGATCGTCTCCTGCGCACTGGCCTCGTTCGGCACCGACGCGGTGGTCTTCGTCGCCTCACCGATCGACCCGGCGAGACTTCCCAGGCCGCCCTGGATACCGGCGATCGCGTTGCGCACCCGCGCGACACTCGCCGCCACGGCGACGAAGCCCGCGCCCGCGGCCCGCAACGCCACCTCCTGCGCCTGACTGTCGGCGGCGGCTGCCAACCCCTGCGCGCGTTCGACCCCCGCCATCAACGCGCGGAGTTCACCGGTGATCTTCTCGATCTGCGACACGTGGCCAGCGCCCCCAAACGACGACAGTGAAGGTGCTCGACACCTGAACCTACCGGGCTCCTCGCGGATGCACCGACCCCGCGCAGCCCGGCTGGACGAGCCGCCGAAAGAAGTATGGCCAGCCGCACCCCTGGCGGGGCAAGCCCTTCGCCGACGGACGGCTTTCGTGAAGCAGGTCTTCCGGGGCCGGCTCACCTCTCGGTGGCCAACCGCAGGCGTACCTCAGGACGGGAGCGGGCCCGGCGCGGAGGGTGGTCCTCCGAGCCGGGCCCGCCGTGGTGGGGTCAGGCGACCGCGCAGGTGGCCGCACCCGGTCCGGTGCCGGTGCCCTGGAAGCCGAAGTTGGTCGACTGTCCGGCGCCGACCTGTCCGTTGTAGCTCACGTTGGTGAACCGCACGGTTCCGCTGTTACCGCTGGCCTGGGCGCTCCAGGTGCTGGTGACCGCAGCGCCGCCGGGCAGCGTGATGGTCACGGTCCAGCCGTTGATGGCCGCAGAGCCGGCAGTGACCGTCACGCTCGCGGTGAAGCCGCCGGGCCACTGGTTGAGCACCACCGAAGCGGAGCAGCCGTTACCGGTCGGCGGCGGCGTGGTGGGAGGCGGCGTGGTGGGGGGAGCCGTGGTCGGCGGCGGGGTGGTGGGGGCAGCCGTGGTCGGCGGCGGGGTCGTCGGAGGAGCGGTCGTCGGCGGCGGGTTGGGCGCACCGTTGGCCAGGCTGAATGCCAGGTCTGGCTGGAACGAACCGGCCGTGTAGCGGCAGCCGTCCGCCTCACCCGGCGGCTTCACCCAGAGGTACGCGTCGATGTTGCTGTCGCCGGTGTTCGTCGTCGGGTACTGCCCGATGCGCCGGTCGGTGTTGTCGTCGCCGCACCAGTCACCGCTGGCGCCACCGTTGCGGCTGGTGTCGATGACCTGGCGCTTGCCCGAGAGGCCCATGCCGTTGAGGGCGGAGATGACGGCCCGGCCGAAGTTCGCCTCGCTGGAGGTGGAGTTGTAGTTCGACACGTTGGTGAAGAAGCCGTCGGCGTACTGCACGCCTGCAGCGCGGAGCCGGTTGGCCGTCTCACCTGCGCTGTTCCAGGTGGAGTGGCCGCCGTCGAGGTACACCTTGGCGTTGGGGTTGCCCGCCTTGATGGTCCGGGTGGCAGTCGTGATCGCCTGGTTGCGCGCGTTGATCTCAGCGCTGCTCAGGCAGGTCAGCAGGGCGAGCGAGTCGGTCTCCAGGATGATGATGACGGTCTGGTTGCCCAGTCCTCTGGAGAAGTTGGACACCCACGTCTGGTACTGGTTGAGGTCCGGTGCCCCGCCCGCGCTGGCTCCGCCGCAGTCCCGGTTGGTGATCTCGTATACCGCCAGCACCGGGATCTGCTGCGCCGCGTTGGCGGCGCTGATGTGCTCGGAGACCTCGGCCTGCACTGTCGACGGGTTGAAGTTGGCGAACCATCGGGCCTGCGGCTGACTCGCGATCTTGTCGCGGATCACGGCGGTACGCGAGTCACCGGGGTTGGCGGCGACCCAGCGGACGACAGCCGAAGTGGGGTCACGGTAGAGCGATCCGGACAGCGTTCCTGCGGAGGCGCTGCCGACGGCGAGGCAGGCCCCGACGACGGCGGCACCCGCGACGGCAGCCACGCTGGCGGCCACCGATCTGCGGCGTAGCGAGGACAGGGTAGCCACGACGTGTTTCCTCCTGATCACATCGATGTATCCAAGTTCATGGGAGCGTTTCCATGGACGGTAGCGGAGGCGCGCCCCGCTGCCAAGGTGTGCGGTTACGTCGACACGGAAGCGACGGTCGTTGATGTCACGGCTCGCGCGAGCGCGGTGATCTCGGCCAGCGCGGCGGCGGGCTTGCGGGCGCCGAAGAACAGCGCCAGGTCGGATGAATCGCCGCCCGCCCACCGCCGGAAGGTCGGTTCCGGGTACGTCTCGATGCACAAATCCTTCATCAAGTCACCGAGGTTCGTAGACAATTTGCACACCCTTCGATAGCCTCCCCCTAACAGCGATGACCATCGATAGGGAGGTTCCATGCGACCGCACCTCCCACGGCAGAACCGGCACCGGTCACCGACGCGGTGACGGCGAAACTCCTCGGCTAGGCAGACGCGGGCACCGCCCGAGCGGCGGCGCGAGCGAACCAGGGTCATCGTGACCCGGACCAACGGCCGGAGGGCCTTCGGCACTGCGGTGCTGCTGGCGTACCGGTGGAACCGATCCAGCGAACCCACCCATTTCGAAGAAGGCTGCCCGATGATGAAATCCTTCCGAAAGCGCGGGGCGATCGTCGCCTTCGCGGCGGCCGCACTGGTCGCGACCACGGGAGCGCCGCCCGCCGGCGCGGTGCCCCAGGACGACTTCGCCACCCTGGCGAGCACGTCCACGTTCCCGCTCGCCGACCCGGACACCGTGCTGGCGAAGGACGGCTCGTACGTCACCTACGGCACCACGGTCGGCGCTGGGACGGGCGCGCGCTGCGGCGCCACCGGCAAGCTGTACGTGCCCGTCCTCGTCCACGGCTCCGGCAACAGCGTCGGCATGACCAACTGCGCGTCGCACGACGCACTGCCCTCCGGCCCGGGTGGCTGGGCGGAGCCCGGCGGGTCGGTCTGGGCACCCGGCGTCGCACGCTTCGGCGACCGGTTCTTCATGTTCTACACGGCGTCCCGGAAGGGCTCCGGCCAGAAGTGCATCGGGCGGGCCGTCGCCGACACCGCCCGTGGCCCCTTCCAGAACCAGGGCGAATGGGCGTGCCCCGACGCGGGCCGGTGGGCGCTCGACGCTAACCCGTTCGTGGGCGGCGGGAACCTGTACGTCACCTATCGGGACGACGCCATCACCACCGGCGCGGGGACCGGCATCTCCACCGTGCGCACCGACGGCGAGGGACGCGCGATCTGGGACACCCGACGGGACATGCTCAAGAGCAGCGACATCACCTGGGACACCGCCAAGATCAGCGGCGGCACCCACGTGGTCGAGAACCCGTCGATGTGGAAGGAGGCCGACGGCAGGTGGTACCTGATGTACTCGGGCAACAACTGGGACAGCGCCCGATACTCCACCGGCATCGCGAACTGCGGCACGACCCCGCTGCCCAGCTCCCGCTGCACCCCCATCCGTGACGGTGTCACCCGTCCGTTCTTCGGCTTCACCGGCGCGGCCGGGCTGAACCCGATCCGAGGCCTGCCCGGCAATCACCAGGGTCCCGGCGGAATGGACGTCTTCCGCGCCGCCGACGGCACCGCCCGGGTGGTCTGGCACTGGTGGGACGGCGGCCCCCGGTTCCCGATGACAGGTGTGCTGACCCGCCCCTCCAGCGGCTTCCTCGTCTCGTAGTAAGCGATCCCACACCTCACTCGCCCCGACGGACAGTCCCCAGAGAGGATCGAATGAATCCGATAAGCAGACGGCAGGCCCTCGGCGTCGCCGGTGGCGTCGTCCTCGCCGGCACCACCGGTGCCCTCACCTTCGCCGCACCGGCCGGCGCGGCGACCGCCTGGCGCGACCTCGGCGTCGTCACCGCCAACATCGGCCGCACCAACCTCGGCCAGCGCAAAGCCGCGATCACCGCCGTCCGGAACGCTCTGCGCCTGACCGGCCCCGAGGACCTACCCCTGGTCGGCTGGCAGGAGATCGGCGAGGGAGACGGCGACACGAAGGAGAAGGGCTGGATCAACGGCCAGTTCGGACCCCGCTACCGCAATGTGCACCTGGACGACGGCGGGCACCGCGTACCCATCTCCGTGCCGCGGGTGTACGACGTGCTCCGCGCCGACGTCACGCCCGTCCACGAGGGCAAGGCGCATGTCTCGCCGAACCGCGTCATCTCCGAGGTTCTCCTGGCCGCGCACGACGACGCGGCCCTTCAGTTCGCCTTCCTCAACACGCACTTCGTCGCCGGCGCCCACAACGGCAGGACCGATCCGGAGGAGGCGTGGCGCAGGAACCGGTGGGCTCGCCACTTCGACGTACTCCACGACCGGATCGCCAACTGGAACGCCAGTGGCTACCCGGTGATCTGGACCGGTGACACCAACCGCGACCCGATGCCGATGCTCTTCCCGGCGAAGGAGACGCGCGCCTTCGCCACCGGCATCGACCAGATCGGCTGGCTCCAGGGCACCAACGGGGTGCAGATCCAGCTCCGCAAACGCAAGGTCATCCCCATGAACGTCGACGGTCACGACGCTCGAGTGGCGGTGCTCCAGATCCGCCGCGCCTGATCGACAGTTCGCGGACACGCACGTGCCCGGCGTCCCCAAGGGACGCCGGGCACAGCGGGTAGGCGACGATCGCCGACCTGCGCCATTGATCAGAGCTGTTAGTTTCCTGGACCATGGACGACACCTCTCCCTGGTACCGCCCCAGACCCGACCTGCTCCTCCTGTTCGGCACCGCTACCGCACTGTTCGGCTACCTGACCCCGTGGTTCCGTCGCAGCACCCTCTACGTGTGGTGGTACTCGGGCTTGGCCTACCTGGAGGAGGGGGGCGGCTGGACCTGGTTGGTAGTGGTGCTCCTCGTGATCGCCATCGGTGCCAGCCTCTGGGCCGGCCGGTCGGTGGGGCTCGCCCTGTTCGCGACCGCCGCGGCGATGGCCGGGATGTTCCTCGCCGGTGCCGTGGTCGCGATGAGCCTGGCCATGCTGCCGGAGCGCCCCGACTTCTACTGGGTCGGTCAGTTGCCCTTCGGGTGGGGAATTCCACTGATGGCCTTCGGATTCGGAGCCACGATCGCCGGAGCGCTGGCTGCCGTCCGCCGTGACGTCGGGTAGTTGCGATCGGTCGGGTCAGCGACTGTCAGGTGCCTCGCCGACATCACCGGACGACTATCGTTCTGGCATGGTGATCGATTCGTCCGCTGCCATCGCCGCCGCCTTCGTCGCGGACGGGCCTGCCGAAGGCCTCGACCTCAGTCTGTTCGGGCAGTTCGCCGGGTCCTGGCTGTTGGACTGCACCGAGTACGCCCCCGATGGCGCCTCGACCGTTCGTCGAGGCGAGTGGCACTTCGGGTATGCGTTGGGCGGGTCGGCAACCACCGATGTCTGGATCCTGCCCGGCGTCGAGCACGGCGTGAGCCTGCGATTCCCGGACCCCAACGCCGGTGCGGGGATCTGGCGCTCGACCTGGGTCGGGCCGGGCCGACGTCGGACGCACACTTTCCTGGCCTCCCGCGTCGCCAACGAGATCGTGCTCGACGGTGACGATCTGCGCTGGACCTTCTCCGACATCGAGGCCGACGAGTTCCGCTGGCGCAACGAGGCTCGTCAGCCCGACGGAGCGTGGCGGCTTCAGCAGACGTTCCGAGTTTGGCGACAGCGCTGACCTGACAGCGCACTGCCACCTGCGCGGGACGGCCCTTCGGAGTTCAGGCCCGCGATGACGAGAGGTCGTCCGAGCCCGGGTGCCCACCGGAGCGGTCCGGCGGCGAGCGAGACCAGGTGACCCGACTCACCATACCGATCGGTACAGAACCTGTTATGGTTCAACCTACAACCGAGCGGTACAAAACATGGACGGGTCCGCTCCAGCCGCACCGCCGACCTGGACAAGCAGGCGGCACCAACGAAATGGAAAACTGATCATGAGCACCAACGCAACGATTTCGGGCATGACCACTCAGGAGCTGCGCGACTTCTACCTGCGGTACGTCGAACTGGCGAACAAGCGCGAGTTCGACCGCATGGCCGACTTCGCCCACGAAGAGGTGATCATGAACGGCACCCCGGTCAAGATGGCCGACATGGTCGCCGAGTTCCACAAGCACGTCGACGCGGTGCCGGACCTGCACTGGGAGGTCCAGGACCTCGTCGTCGAAGGCGACCGGGTAGCCGCCCGCCTGATCGACACCGGCACACCCGCGAAGGAATGGAACGGCCTGACCCCCACCGGCAAGTCCATCACGTTCGCCGAAACTGCCTTTTACCAGATCCAGGATGGCAAGTTCAAGCACATGTGGTACCTGATGGACACCGACACCGTACGACAGCAGCTCGCCGCCTGACCCGCCAACCGCACAACAGGCCTCGACGCCCGCCGCCGACCTTGTTTCCCGCGGTCGGCGGCGGTTGGCTTGCCGGTGCACGGCGAATGCCTGGGCCTCGGCGGAAGGGAGTTGCCCCACCGCCCGGCGTGCTAAAGCAGGGCGCGATCGGACACGTGAAAGAAGCACCGCCGCTGAGAAATCCTGTGTGGAGGCACCCGTGACAACAATTGCGATCGTCGGCGCCGGTGAGGTGGGCAGTCAGATTGCGCGTGCGGCAATAGCGAACGCGTACGAGGTTGTCATCGCCAACTCGCGTGGGCCGGGGACATTGAAAGGTCTTGTTGCCGAGCTCGGCCCGGCGGCCCGTGCCGCGTATGCGTCGGAGGCTGCGGCAGCGGGCGATTTCACGATCCTCGCCTTTCCGTACAGGACCGTCGTCGACCTACCTGTCGAGGAACTCGCGGGCAAGATCGTGCTGGACACCAACAACTACATGATCTGGCGCGACGGACATATTCCGGTGATCGACTCTGGCGAGAAGACCGTTCACGAGCTACGCCAGGAGCAACTCCCGAGGTCTAAGATCGCCAAGGCATTCACTCACATCCAGGCTCCCAGCCTGCTCAGGATGGGACGACCGGCAGGCGCTCCCGATCGGATTGCGCTGACGGTCTCAAGCGACCACCCCGAAGCGGTCGAACTTGTCACGCGGTTGTACGACCAGTTCGGATTCGACACCGTCGACAACAGTCCGTTGAGCGAATCGTGGCGCTCCGCCCCCGGCACTCCCATGTGGAACCGTTCCGTGCCCGGGCAGAGCCGCGAGGAGTTGGTCCTCAACCTGAAGAGAGCGAAGCCGGTAATCATGAGGTGACCTTTCCCTTTCAACCGGGCCACACCCATTGCCGTGGCGGTGGTGCCGCTCCCCCGGCCGCCACCGCCACGGCGGCCACCACGGCGAAGGCCGACGACGCACGTCCACGCGCGGTGGACCGCCACGGACGCGCTCAGGAGCTGACGGCGATCCGGATCGCGAGGATGATCAGGATCACGCCCGTCAGCCGCTCGATCACCTTGAGCACTGACGGGCGGGTCAACCAGGGGTGCAGCCGGTCGATGAGCAGGATGTAGCAGGCCCACCACAGCACCGCGAGGCCGATGAACGTAGCGGCAAGCACCGCCGTACGGGCCGCCGCCCCGTCACCGGGCTTGACGAACTGCGGCACGAACGACACGTAGAAGATGACCACCTTGATGTTCAGCAGCTGGCTGGTGATCCCCATGATGAACGACCGCCGCGCCACGTGCGGTTCCTCGTCTACAGAGGGCTCCACGACTGTCGTACCCGTACCGTTGCCGCCCGAGCCCGCGCCGACCGTGACCGGTTGCTCGGCCGGGGCCACCCGCCGTGGCCGGGTGGCCCAGAGGATTGTGCCGCCCAGGTAGACCAGGTAGAGGGCGCCGGCGATGCGCAGCACCGTGTAGAGCACCGGCGAGGAGAGCAGCAAGGCGGACAGACCGGCCGTGGCGAGCGAGGCATGTACCAGGGCTGCCACGACGAGCCCGGCCAGCACCACGAAGCCAGCCTGCCGGCCATACCGGACGGTCTGCCTGGTGACGAGCGCGAAGTCCACCCCCGGAACGATGATGATCAGGAGGCTGGCGGCGACGAAGGCGACGATCTGGATGTCAGACATGCTGCGGGTTCTTTCTCTGAGCGGCCAATGCCTGGGCGACCTCCTCGATGACGGACACGCCGCTGTCCGGCAGTGGGCCGTGTCGGCGCCACTCCTCGCGCAGCCGGATCCGTCCGTCCGGCAGCCGCTCGGGTCGGGAGACACACTCGCCGACCACGATGGCGCCGTCGGTGAGCACCTCCATGTACGCGAACCGCACCACGCCCTCGGCGTCGCAGGTCCCGGCCAGCGAGCCGCGTCGCACGGCGCCGCCGGTGATCTCCGCCCACACGAGGTCGTCCCGCTGGTGGTAGTGCCCGGTAAGCGGTGCGGCATCGGGATCGCAGTGGTCCACGGAAACGAAGATCTTGTCGTCGTAGTCGAATGTGCTCATCGCGCTCACGCCCACTGGGTGCTGAGGTAGTCGTCGCGGAACGGGCAGACGACGCGGCCCGCGATCGAATTGAGGATCATCGCGCTGCGGATCGGCAGGATGCTCAGGTTGGAGTCGACGAGCCCCTGCACGTAACGGCCCCGGTTCAGCACGAAGATCTTGTGGTCGTCGGCGTGCTTCCACCGGATCGAGTAGTCCGACTCGATGATCGGCTCGCCGCGCTCGTCCACGTCGACGGCTGCCGACAGTTCCGGGTCGAAGGGCAGCGGCGCGAGCCGCCGTCCCGCCGCGACCACAACGTTCGCCGCCCGGTGCCGTTCCTCGCCGCTTCCGGCGGTGAGGCACTCCAGCTCGATCTCGCCGTCCAGCTGCCGGGCGCCGGTAACGGTCCGGCTCGGCATGATCGTTACCGGGAACCGCCCGGCCCGCAGCCGCTCCTCGTAGTTGTGTTGGTAGATGCCGCGCAGCGTGCCGGGCGAGATGCCATCGCTGGTGAGGATCTGGCCCGAGACGAGGCGTTCGCGGACGTCCCTGGAGAGGTTGAGGAACGCCTCCTGGTACGCGGGTCGGTACAGGTCGTTGGCGGAAGGGGAATCCTCCAACGGCGCGAACCACGACCGGCGGCCGATCCACTTGATGTCGCGGCACCCACGGCTGAGCAGCGCCGCGACGCATTCGGCGCTTGTCTGACCGCTGCCGATCACGATCCAGGGCAGGTCCGGTTCGTCGGGCACCGTGGTGAGGCGCTGGTTCAGCTCGTCGGCGACGAAGACGTGTCGGGGGTCGAGGGCACCCAGGAACTCGGGCACGAAGGGCGTCGTCCCGGTGCCGATCACCAGGTGCTGGGACCGGGCGACAGCTTCCCCGCCGCTGCGGCTCACCAGCGAGCCGTCGAACTCGACGCTGTCGATCCGGGTGCCGTAGGTGATGTGCGGCAACTGGCTCGCAGCCCACACCAGGTACTGCTGGTACTCCACCCGCGGGATCGTGTCGAAGCCCGCACCCAGCAGGGCGTAGACCCGGCCCGTGGTGACCAGGTAGTTGAGGAACGACAACGGATGGGTCGGGTCGTACAGCGAGACCAGGTCCTTTACCCAGCCGGTCTGCATCCGTACGCCGCTGTGCAGCATCCCGTCGTGCCACCCCGGCTGGTCACGCGCCTCGAACAGGGCGATCTGGTGTGGCGCGAGGACGTCGTACATTGCCGCGAGGCTCAGGTTGGCTGGCCCGGCACCAATACCCACTGCGTGATATGTCTGCGTCATCTTCTGCCTCTGTCTAACCCGTTGGGACATTGACGGCGGAACGGTTGTCGAGCAGGGCGGTGGCGGCGAGGCGGCTGGCGGCCAACGCGGTCTTGGCGGCGCCTCCACTTCCGCCGGTGAAGGTGAAGGTGTGCGCGGTTCCGGCGACGGCTCGCAGCGCCAGACCGGCGGGTTCGCTGTAGCAGTCGACGGCGCTTACCGGCGGGTCCAGCGGCCGCGGGTCCAGGCCCGGCAGCCGCAGCAGGGCGGTTGCCCGGACCTGTTCGGTAAGGTCGACGTCCGGCTCGGGGGCCGGCGGTTCGACGTCCCAGCGCGTGCTCGGCAGGCCGAGCAGCAGGCGTCCCGGTCCCGCCGGTCGGCCGTAGAGACCACTGGTCTCGTCGACGAAACACGGCAGGTCGTTCCGCGCCACGGCGTAGTGGGCGTACTGGATGTGTTTAGTGCGCAATGTGGTGGCGAGCCCGGCGGTACGCAGCAGGCCAGGGGTCCACGCTCCGGCGGCGACGACCACGAGGTCGCCGGTGATTCGCCGACCGTCCCGCAGTTCGACAGTGTCCCCGTCGAGCCGTGCCACAGGCGTTGCCTCGGTCCGGTCCAGCCCGGCGAGGGCCGCCCGGCGCAGTCGGTCCGGGACGATGTATCCGGCGTGCGGTTCCCAGACCGCCACGCTGCGCTCCGGCAGCCCGCCGAAGCCGAACCGGCGGGCGACCTGCGTACCTGTCAGCACCTCGACCCCCGGCGCCTCGACACCGGCCACCAGACCGGAGTCGCCGGTGTCCAGCAGGTAGAGCGAGCCGGTCTTCCGCCAGCCGGCCTGCTCGGCAAGCACCGGGTCGGCCAGCAGTTCGGCGAGGCTGGCGGTGGCCAGGGACCGGGCGTCCGGGTCGGGCTCGAACGCCCGCACCAGGCCGCCGGAGGCGGCTGTGGCGTCGGCGTACCCGCCCTCCGACCTGTCGATTTCCGCGCCGATCAGCACCGGCTGGGCGCCGGCATCCTGCAACCGTCGAGCCAGCAGGGCCCCACCCAGGCCGGCACCGACGACGAGTACCCGTGGCTCAGCCACCGGACTCCGCCGGGAGGGTTCCGCCGATCAGACCCAGCAGCCGGGCCGCCCGTTCCGGGCTGCTGCGGTACGCGGCAAGCGCCGCGCGGACCGCCGTGGCGGGATCGAAGTGTTCCGGGCGCAGTGCCTGCTCGCCCCGCGTCAGCTCGATGTCCGCAAGCGCCGCGTCGAGGGCGGGGGCATTCCCGTCCAGGACGGCCGCGTACCGCGTCTTGAAAGCCTCATACGCCTCCGGGCGGAAGTCGGACTCGTAACTGTCCGGCCGGTCCCAGCTGACGAACGCCCGCACCACCGCCGGGTCCTCACTGGACAGGAACCCGTCGGCCCAGATGGCGTGTTGCCGGCTTGTGGAGAACTTCGAGCCGGTGAGCCGGTAGAACTCGTTGACCACCAGACCGGTCGGACGATCGGGCAGTCCGGCGGCAAGGTGCAGGGCCGGGATCAGGACCGCGTAGTAGAACGCGTTGTCGACCCCCAGGAAGATCCACTGCTCGTCGATGCCCTGCCACGCGTCGAGGTACCCGGCCAGGGTGTCCACGTCCGGACGCAGGTGGCGCGCGGGCATGACCAGGTTGGCCAGTGCCATCTCCGCCCACACGTCGATCCGCAGACCGTCGTCCCACTCGATGCCCCAGTCCGTCGGATAGGCGAGCGGCACATCCGGCAGCGCCCCGTCGAGGTACGACCCGACGAGTCGGCGCAGCCGGGGCGGCAGCACCGCGCGAGACCAGAACCCGGCAAGTCGCTCCCGGTGCTCTGCCAGGCGGAGCACCGGGATCGTGTGGGTGACCGGCTCGGGTGCGGCCGAGCAGCATGTCGACCGCGCCCCGACCAGGGTCTCGGCCGTGCAGAACCCGCCGCAGCCCTCACACGTGCCGCCGGCGGCACCTGCTCCGCAGACCGGGCAGGTCCCGGTGACCCGTACGTGGTGCAGGACCCGGTGACAGGCGGAGCAGGCGCGCAGCGACACCGGGGCGATCTCGACGGCCTTCGCCTCGACCAGTTCGGTGAGCAGCCCGGCCACGCTGCTGCGGTAGCCCTCGTCGGCCAGCGGATCGGCCATGATGTCGTAGCGGATGCGGGCCGCGTCCAGGGCCGTACAGATCAACGCCTGGTAGCGGGCGGCGGTGTCCGTCACGGTCTCCCCGAGCGTCTCGGCGCGCGCCAGCACGTAGTTCTGGTGGGCGTCCAGGCCGGACTGCGCTACCACCCGGCGGCCATCGGCGCGCAGCGCGCGGACCGCGATGTCCCCGGCGACGTACGGGCCGGAGAGGTGGCCGACGTGCAGTGGCCCGTTAGGTGTCGGCGGTGGGGTCACCACGAGCACGGCGCCCGGTGCCGCCGCACCGAGGGCCTCAGTCACTGCCCGCACCACCACTCGCACCGTCAGTGGCAGCGGCGGCGTCCGCATCGGCGGCATCCGCGTCGGCGGCAGCGGCGTCGGCGGCAGCGGCGTCGGCGGCAGCGGCGGCGTCCTGGGGCATCCAGTAGATGCTCAGGATCGTCAGCGGCTGCACCGGGGACGGGTTGTGGATGACATGGCGCTGTTCGGGATCGAGCAGGATGACACCGCCGGTCGGCACTTCGACCTTCTCCCCACCCTCCTCGTAGATGGCGGTGCCGCGGGTCACGACCGCGAACTCGACCTCCGGGTGCACGTCCTCAGCGCTGCTGCCACCGGGCGGGATGACGCACCACATCGCGTCGAACGGCAGCGGCCCGAGGTCCCGGTACTGCTTCCAGCGGCCGATCTGGATTCCGTACTCCTCGGTAAGTTCTGCTGCATCGCTGACATATCTACGCATGCCCATCCTCCGTGCTCGGTTGGACTGAGGTATTACGCAACGCAATTAATCCCGCCGATGTCCAGGCGGTGATCGACCAGTGCTGACATACGGCGCACAGCAGGCTCGGTACGTCGTCACGCGTTCTGGCCACTTTCACCGCCACCAATGGCGGCAAGGCCACTGTGGACTTAAAGTGACCACGCAAACAGGAATCGCACCGGCAGATCACCGGCAAATGTCGCTGCTGACTTCCCAGACAGCGGGTCAAATCCGGCGCATCGCCCGCGCAATTCGGCCAAATCCGTACGGGCCGACGAGTGGAGACGGCATTGTGATCGGCTTCATCAATACCCTGAGTGATGAAATTATTGCAGCACGACAGCGGGCCAATCTCACCCAGGAGGAATTGGCCGCGAGAACCGGACTGAGCGTCCGGAGCATCCGCAACCTGGAGTCGGCGCGGGTGACCCAGCCGCGACCGGCGACCGTTCGTCTGCTGCGCGACGCGCTCGATCTTCCCGCCCGCCCCTCACCAACGGCCCGGATACGTCCCATGCAGCTACCGCTCGGCACACCGGACTTCGTCGGTCGATCAGTACAACTCGCCCAACTCGACGGGCTGCTCGACGGTGGACCGCGGCGAATGTCGGCAGTGGTGATCTGCGTCCTCACCGGGCCGAGCGGGATCGGCAAGACAGCGTTGGCGCTGCACTGGGCGCACCGCGTCGCCCCTCGCTTCGCCGACGGCGTGCTCTACCTCGACCTGCGGGGAAGCCGCCCGGACGACCAGGTGGTGGCCCCGTCCGACGCGCTTGGCAGCCTCATCCAGGCGCTGGACGTACCCGGCGACATTCCGTGCGATCCGGCCGCACGGGCCGGGCTGTACCGGAGCGCCCTGGCCGGGCGGCGGATGCTCATCGTGCTCGACGACGCGCGGGACGCCGACCAGGCACGACCGCTGTTGCCCGGTGTCGCGGGCTGCATGGTCGTGGTGACCAGCCGCGATCGCCTGAGCTGTCTGGTGGCGGTAGAGGCCGCGCGTCCCGTCGTGGTCGACGAACTCGGCCCCGCTGAGGCGTGGCACCTGCTCCGGTCCCGTCTCGGTGAGCGGCGGCTCGCCACCGAGCGCGAGGCGCTGGAGAGCATCGTCGCCCACTGCGCGGGCTATCCCCGGGCGCTGACGGCGGCGGCCGCCTGCGTGGCCACCGACCCCCGACTGTCCCTCACGGACCTTGCCCGGCAACTGCGCTAGAACGCCGCCACCCACGGCGGCCGGGCCCGGCCGCCGTCGATCAGGGTTTGTCGACCCGCGCACCGACGCGGGCGGCCACGTGCGCCGGCACCGGCACGGTCGCCGGTAGCACAGGGTCGGTCAACGGCTGCTGCCACCGCGCGACAAGGGGCAGTTCCCCTGCCCAGTTGCCACGTTCCGCGTCCGGGCTGTCGCCATCGTCCGGCGGGCCACTGCGCGTCTTGACCGACGCCTCGGTGAGCGGAAGCGCCAGCAGGGCGGTGGCGGCCAGTTCCTTCCGGTTCGGCTGACGGGCGTAGTCCCACTGGCCGGGGGCGACATGCTCGGTGAGCGTCCGGAGGCCATGCAGCTTCTCGTCGGGGTCGGTCACCCAACGCGGCAGGCCGTAGACCATCGCGCTGCGGTAGTTGACCCCGTGTTCGAAGACCGAGCGTGCCAGCACCAGTCCGTCGACGACGGTGACGGTGGCGCAGACCTCCACGCCGGTCGTGAGGCTCCGGCTGGCCACCGACCCGTGCAGGTAGAGGTGCTTGTCGTCGAACCCGTAGACGGTGGGGACGACCATCGGGTAGCCGTCCACGAGCGCGCCGAGATGACAGACGAAGCTGGCCCGCAGGACGTCGAAGAGGGCGCTCCGGTCGCTGTGGCCCTTCTCCTTCATACGACGCAACGCGGTTCGGGGCGTTGCGGACAACGGCAGGTCGGCGTCGCTCACTTGCGGTCTCCCGTCGGTTTCCTGTCCCGGCAGCCTCGAAAAGCCGGAGCGTGGTCCGGGCTGGAGTGTAGGAGCGTTCCGCCGAGACTGGTATGGATACGGCTGATGGGCCGGACCTCGCGGCCCGGCCCATCAGTGCGTCAGGTCGACGCGTTTACCGATTCGATCAGCGCAGCTTGTGAGCGAGACCGGCGGTGGCGTCGCCCCGCTCGTACGAGACGAGCAGCGACGAGCCGGCCGGAAGCGCCCCGTTCAGCGGCAGAACCAGAGTGCGGTCCTTGCTCAGGCTGGCAGTGGTCTCCGCCACGACCCGCTCGCCGTCCCAGACGAAGACCCGGGCGGTGCCGGACTTCTTCACCTTGAGCTCCACCGAGACCTTCGAGTTGGTCGCGGTTACCTTCTTGATCTTCACGGTGCCGTCCGGCAGCGCCGCGTAACCACCCGGTGCCACCCCGTCCATGGAGGACTGGAGGATGGTCTGCGGCGAGTTGACGCTCTGCGCAGCCGTGTCCGGCATGATCGGAGCCTTGGGCGCCGACGGTCGCGCCGTCAGATCCGGCAGGATCGCGTTACCCCAACGCCACGGGTCGGCCCGCACGCCGCTCCAGGTCGACCAACCGACCCGGGTCTGCGAGGACAGGTCCTGCGTGTCCGAGTCGTTGACCAGGATGTTCATACCCATCCGGGCCGGGTCGATGTTGTCCGGCAGCACGCTGAACGGGATCTTGACCTCGATCCGGTAACCCGTGTACGGGTTGCTGGTGACGACCGAGGCGATCTCGAGACCCGGTGCGGTCTCGGGGCCACCCTGGTGGTTGTCCCGCTCCCGGGCGAAGCACGGCGGGTTGCCGTTGGCCGGGTCGTTGGTGGCCGGGAAGAGCGCCACGTTGAACACCGTGGAGGTGTTTGCCGAGTTGCCGCGCGGGTCGATGCCGAACTCGATGTTGTCGTTACGGCGCGGACGCTTGCAGTCCACCGCCGGCAGGAGGGTGCCGAGCACGTCATCGGTGATGTTGAAGATGGCGTACAGGGCGTCATCGGTGTGGGTGAGCTGGGCGGTGCCGGAGATGTCCGACGCCGGAGCGGCGGTGCCCTCCCAGCGCGTCGAGATGTCGATGACCTCGCCGGTGTACTCGTGGTCGTGGCCGTGACCGTCGACGACCGGCGCGGTGGCGGCCTTCGGGATGGTGGTGGTCGGCACCAGGTTGAACACACCCGGCTCGATGGCGCTGCCACCGTTGAAGCTGGTTTCGATCCCCACCCGGTACGCGCCGTTGTCCGGCGCCCGGTTGGCGGTCGGCAGCGACGTGTCGGAGTTGGTGACCGTGAAGGTCACCGAGGTACGGGCGCCGG
Organism: Micromonospora sp. DT41; assembly: GCF_049841715.1. Classification (NCBI taxonomy): domain Bacteria; kingdom Bacillati; phylum Actinomycetota; class Actinomycetes; order Micromonosporales; family Micromonosporaceae; genus Micromonospora; species Micromonospora sp. DT41. The sequence continues at coordinate 643,696 of NZ_JBNCKU010000001.1, forward strand.
GCTGAAGCCCGCTGTACGACAGCTGCTGCTGCGCCACTGTGAAGCCGGCCGGAACGTTCAGCTTGACCGTTCCGGACTCGACCCGCGTGCCGTGGTTGGTCAGGTTGACCTTGACGTCACGGGTGCCACCGCTGGGGATGTTCAGCAGGGACTCGATGAGCGCGTCGAGCTGCTGGGTCTTGTTACGGACCGACCACTCGCGGAAGTCGGCGATCTCCTCCAGCGGCTCCAGGGTGCCGCGCACCGGAGCAGTGCCCTGCACGCGGGCGCTGCTGGTGCCGCTGCCGTCCTTCTTGCTGGTCAGCGTGGCGTTGATCTTGAACCGCTCGCCCACAGTGACCTGCGCGGGCGGGGTGACCGTGAAGCTCTTCACGACCTGCTTGCGCGGGGTGAGCGTGCCGACGTTTCCGTTGCCGCTGACCCGCCAGCCGGCCGGAACGTCAAGGGTGACCTTGGCGCCGGGGATGGCCTTCTCGGAGTAGAGCACCGTGTCGACCTTGATGGGCTGGCCGGCGAGGGCCTCCCACTTCTGCGGACGCACGTGGACCTCGGTACCCAGCGGCAGGCCGCCGGGAGCGCGGAGGGTGGCGCCCTGGAGCGCACCGGTGCCGGCACCGACGTTCGGGTCCGGGTACGGGGTGCGCGTGTCGATCAGGGTCAGCCGGTTGCAGCCGATGTTGGCCGGGTTGGTCGTCGGGAAGGAGCTGTTGCCCCAGCCCTGCGACACGTACTCCCGGCGGGCCCAGGTCTGGACCGTGTTCCACCGGTTGCCGTCGTGACGTGCCGACTCGTAGCCCTGCCAGGTGCCGAAGATGACGTTGCTGGCCTCAGCCGGCGTGAACGTGGTCTCGCAGGCGGGGCCGTTGGTGCCGGTCGTGCCACTGCCACCGGTCTGGAAGATCCGGGAGACCCGCCAGGGCTTGAGGCCCTCGTTCTTGATCTGCTCCGGGAAGGCCTTCGGGTCCGCCGCGGCGTAGAACGCCTCGACCGCCAGCATTGCCGACTTCTGGTGGTTACCGTGGTTGCCCTGGGTGGCCGAGGGGTTCATCGTGAGGATGACCTCGGGCTTGGTGGTCCGCAGCACCCGCACGATCCGGGAGAGCGTCTCCTGGTAGCCCCAGACCTCTTCGGTCAGCGGGGCGCTGGCCGTGTACCAGAAGTCGAGCGCGTCCAGGTTGTAGATGTGCTCGATCCCGGCGTAGGCCACCGCCTTACGCTCCTCGGCCTCGCGCAGGATGCCGAGTTCGGGGCCCTCTTCGAGGCCGGTGGCGTTGCCGCCGCCCTCTCCGCGGGTGGTGGTGATGACGCCGGCCTTCATGCCGTGATACTCGTTCCAGTATCCCAGCATGCCGAGCTGGCCGGCCTCGTCATCGGGGTGCGCGCCGATGAACATGACGTCCAGGTCGACAGGCTTGATGGCCTTGTCGCCGGGCTTGGGTGACGAGTGCTTGGGTGACGAGGCCTTGGGGCCGGCCTGGACCGGGCTGGCCAGGCCTAGCGACAGCAAACCGCACATGGCGATAGTCGCCGTGGTGCGCCATTTCATTGGCATACCTCTTCGTGTGGGGGCGAGTGCTGCGTGGGGGACGGTGTGGGCCCGGCAGGAGCCTCTTGGCAGTTGGCTCCTGCCGGGCCCGGAAGTGAACAGCTGTCCACTGGAGACCGCGGGGCGGTCTCCACGCGTACGCGTCGCTCGGCAGTGGGGGTGTGGTGCCTGACCACCGCCACGTCACGAGCGGCTCGCACAGTGGTAGGGATGGATTCACCAGAAGGCCTTCGGGCGGTAACGCTAGGGATCTTGCGGCGTGCTAGTCAATAGGCCGGAGCGACTTTCTTCCTTCTTCGAATAAACGATGTGCCTGTTCACGGGCTTGGCGCGTCGCTCCACTTTGGTGATCAGAGCCGTTTGCCCGACTTTGGGGTGCGCGACTTCTGTGCTGGGGCCACATTCGTCCGATCGCGATGGTTCAGCCGGGCCGCGGCTCGCCGTGGATCTCTGTTTTCCCACGCCAGGCACCGAGATGATCTCGTTACTTGACGCCATAGTTTTTTCTCAGTAGGAAATAACTGTGTCCGACAAAGCAACGACCAGCCCGGTCAGCCGTGAGCGGTCCCGTGAGATCAAGCGTCTCTCGGTGATCCTGGCTGCCCGGCAGGCGCGACTGCTGTCCCGGGTGGACCTCGCCGAGATGACGGGTCTTCCGGCGGCCACCGTGACAGTTCTCGTGCGAGAGCTCATCGCCGAGGGCTACCTCATCGAACGTGGGCCGGGCGCACCCACCACCGGTCGCCCCCGCGAAATGCTCGAGTTCAACCCGCGTGCCGAGCTCGTCGCCGCGGTGTCGCTGGAGCCGACCCGGATCAGTTGCGAGATCGCCGACAGCGAGGGCGCGCTCATCGCGCATCGCACCGCGCGGTTCGGTGGCGACGTTGTCGAGACCATCTGCGGGTTCGTCCTGGACCTCGTCGGCGACAACCTGCCGTCGTTGCGCGGCGTCGCCATCGCGGTGCCGGGTGTCTCGACAAACGGCGCGGTACGCCTCGCGCCGTCGGTGGGGCTTGTCGAAGCGTGGCCGATCGGCGCGTCGGTTCAGCAACGCCTCGGCGTGCCCGTCGTCGTCGACAACGATGTCAACCTGATGGCCGCAGGCGAGTGTGTCGCCGGCGCCGGAGCGGACGTCGCCAACCTGCTGCTGGTGCACGTCGCGGACGGCATCGGCGCCGGTCTCGTCCTCGACGGCAAGGTCCGCAGGGGCGCCAGCGGGGCGGCCGGCGAGGTGGGCTTCCTGCCCCTGGACTCCGCACCCAAACACAGCTACAGCGGCGTGGGCGAGTTCGAGGCCCGGTGGTCGGTGAACGCCATCGCCGAGCAGGTGGTCGCCCTGCACCCGGGGCGGCGGCCGGAGTCGCCGGTGCGGGAGCTGATCGAACTCGCCGCCACGTCGCGCCCGGCGCGCGAGTATCTCGACGAGGTGCTCGACGCCTGGGCCCGGCTCATCCTCTCCTGCGTCTGCGTTGTCGACCCGGGGATGGTGCTGCTCAGCGGCGCCGCCGCGGAACTCGACGACGCCACGCTCGAACAACTCCAGAGACTGCTCTCGGCCAAGACCCCGGCCCCGACTGAGGTACGCCGAGCCACCCTCGGCGACCAGGCCGTCCTGCACGGAGCGATCAGCTACGCGCTGTCGGCCGCGGTTCCGCTGCCCACCTTGCCCTGACCACCACCACCGACCGACACCTCGTCCCCCTTCTTCCCCCAGCGTCCGCACCTGAACAACCGGACGAGTCACGCCCACATCCAGCTCCGGCGGGCCCCCGAACCCCGCTCCGGGCACCACTCGATCGTCGATCGACGTGACCGGGCGGAGATCCACCGCATTTCGGCACAGTGATTTCGATTTACGAGCTTCCATCAGAAATCCCCCGTAGATCCCCCTTGAGTGGAGGTACCAATGAGACGTCCCTGGGTAATGACAATCGCGCTCGGCGCGATGCTGGCTGCCACCGCCGCCTGCGGCGGCGGCAGTGACGACAGCGGCGACGCCGGCTCGTCCCCGGCCGCGTCGGCCGAGAAGTTCGTCATCTACAGCGCCCGCGACAAGGCTGTCACCGACTACGTCGTCGAGCAGTTCACCGCGAAGAACCCGGAGTACAAGGGCAAGGTCGAGGTGCTCAACATGGGCGCCCAGGAGGTGCTCGAGCGGGTTCGCGCCGAGAAGGCCAACCCGCAGGCCTCGGTGTGGTGGGGCGGCACCCAGCAGGGTCTCGCCACCGGCGCCTCGGAGGGCCTGCTGGAGGCCTGGCAGCCCACGTTCGCGGGCAAGATGGACGCGCGGTACAAGGACGCCGAGGGTCGCTGGTTCGGCGAGATCCTGCTGCCCGAGGTCATCATGTACAACAACAAGGCGCTTAGCGCGGACGAGGCGCCGAAGGACTGGGACGACCTGATCGACCCGAAGTGGAAGAACAAGATCATCATCCGGGACGTGGCTGCCTCCGGCACCATGCGCTCGATCTACTCCTCGATGATCCAGCGCCTCTCGGCTGACGGGTCCAACCCCCAGCCCGGCTACGACTGGCTGCGCAAGCTCGACGCCAACACCGTCGAGTACGCCGCCAACCCCGCCGACCTCTACCTCAAGATGTCGCGTGAGCAGGGCGTGGTGAGCGCCTGGAACCTGCAGGACGTGCTGCTGCAGGCCGACAAGAAGATGCCGTTCGGCTACGTCATGCCGGCCTCGGGCGCCCCTGTGCTCGTCGACGGTGTGGCCGCGGTCAAGGGCGGCAACAAGGCCGGTGCCGAGAAGTTCCTCGAGTTCCTCTTCGACGACTCGCTGCGGGCCACCCTCGCCAAGGACTACTTCCAGATCCCTGCGGTGGAGATCGCCGAGAAGCCGGAGTGGCTGGCCAACCTGGGCCTCAAGCCGATGGACGTCGACTGGGACGTCATCGGCAAGAACGAGACGGCCTGGATCAACCACTGGAACGCGGAGATCAAGGACAAGGGCTGAGTTGACAGGGGCCGGGTCGTGCCACGACACGACCCGGCCCCGTCCTGGAAGGACCCAGAAAAATGATCGATGTCCGGCTGGCGGCCGTCAGCAAGCGCTTCGACAAGTCGCGCGACGCAGCGGCGGTCGACAACGTCACCATCACCATCGGAGCCGGCGAGTTCTTCACTCTCCTCGGACCGAGTGGATGCGGCAAGACCACGACCCTGAGGATGGTGGCGGGGTTCTACTTCCCGACTTCCGGGCACATCCATTTCGGCGACGACGACGTGACGCGCTGGTCGCCGAACAAGCGGGACACCGGCATGGTGTTCCAGAACTACGCGCTCTTCCCGCACATGTCGGTGGCGCAGAACGTCGCGTACGGGCTGAAGGTCCGTCGGGTCTCCCGCGAGGAGCGGACCCGCCGGATCGACGAGGCACTCGCCCAGGTGCACCTCACCGGGTACGGCGACAGGCGCATCGACGCGCTCTCCGGCGGCCAGCAGCAGCGGGTCGCGTTGGCCCGGGCGCTTGTCATCCGACCCCGCACCCTGCTGCTCGACGAGCCGCTGTCCAATCTCGACGCGAAGCTCCGCGAGGAGACGCGCACCGAGATCCGGCGGATCCACCGCGAGAGCGGCCTCACCAGCATCTACGTCACGCACGACCAGGCCGAGGCCATGTCGATGTCGGACCGCATCGCGGTCATGCAGTCCGGGCAGGTCCAGCAGGTCGGCGCTCCGCAGGAGATCTACTACCGGCCCGCGAACTCGTTCGTGGCCCGGTTCATCGGACGCAGCAACGTCCTGAGCCTTCCGGTGGTCGGCGCGTCGGAGACCCGGGTTCAGGTACGCCTCCCCGGTGGCGCGACGCTCGACGTCGGTGCCGCCTCGGGTCACGGCCTCACCGAGGGAGACACCGCGTTGGTGTCGGCCCGCCCGGAGCACATCACGCTCGCCGGCCCGGACGACGACGCGGCGCTGCGCGGCCGGATCACGCACGTCGAGTTCACCGGCATGGCTACCCACCTCAACGTCGACGTCGACGGCATCGACGTGATGGCAGCCGTGATCGACCCGCCGACCGGCATCAAACTCGACGACGTCGTGGGCCTGCGCCTCGTAGCCGAACGGCTCTGGGTGGTCCGGCCGTGACCGTTCGTTCCGAACCCACACCCGGCAGGCTGGCGGGGCTCGGCCAGCGCCTGGCCGGTGGCGCCACCTCACGGTGGTTCCCCTACCTGCTCGTTCTCCCCCTCGTCCTGGTGCTCTGGGGCTACGTCGTCCAACCGATGTTCGCCACCTTCGCCGAGAGCGTCAGCGCCGACGGCACGAAGAACTACCTCCAGTTCTTCACCTCCTCCGGGGTGGCCCGGCAGTCCCTGTTCACCTCGCTGTTCATCTCGGCGGCGAGCGTCCTGCTCTGCGGCATCGTCGGCGTCTCGATGGCCTTCCTGCTCAAGCGGTTCACCTTCCGCGGCCGGCGGCTCATGGAGGCGTTCATCCTGGTGCCGGCGGCCCTGCCACCGCTGATCGGCGCCGTGTCGTTCCAGCTGCTCTACAGCAACATCGGCATCCTGCCGCGCGGGTTGCAGGCGCTCTTCGGCACCGACCAGCCGGTCCTGGCGTTCGACGGGATCGCCGGCGTACTCGTGGTGCACACGTTCACCATGTACCCGTTCTTCTACCTGGCCGCCGCCGCAGCACTTGCCGGAATGGACCCGTCGGTCGAGGAGGCTGCGTACAACCTCGGCGCCAGCCGGTTGCGGGTCTGGCTGACCGTCATGCTGCCGATGCTCACCCCGGCGCTGGTCTCGGCGTCGCTGCTGGTCTTCATGACCTCGCTGGCGTCGTACACCGCGCCGCTGCTGTTCAACGTCAGCCAGACAATGACGATGCAGATCTACATCAACCGGACCAACGGCGACCTGCCGATGGCCTCCGCGTACGCCTCAGTGCTGGGCATCGTCTCCATCATCTTCCTGCTGGCGATGCGGTGGTACGAGGGCCGGCGCAGCTACCAGTCGCAGTCGAAGGGGATCTCCGCGAACCGGCGCGAGATCAACAATCCGATCGGCCGGTGGTTGGCCCCGTTCGCCTCGGTGCTGGCCACGATGATCCTGCTCGCCCCGGTCGCCACGATCGCGCTCGTCGCGTTCTCCGAGAACCGCACCTGGACCACGCAGGTGCTGCCGACGACGTACACCTTCGAGAACTTCGTCACGATCTTCACCGATCCCAAGGCGTTCCGGCCGATCCTCAACTCGGTACAGATGAGCCTTCTCGCCGTGGTCGGCTGCGTGGTGATCGGCGTGCTCATCGCGTACGCGGTGCGGCGGTTGCGGTTCGTCGGGCGCGGCCTGCTCGACGTGGCCGTGATGATCGCCTGGGCGCTGCCCGGAACTGTCGTCGCCATCAACCTGATCTCGGCGTTCAGCACCGGCAACGCGTTCAGCCTCGGGCAGGTCCTGGTCGGAACCTTCTGGATCCTGCCGCTTGCCTACTTCGTGCGGTTCCTGCCGATCGTGTTCCGGTCCAGCTCGGCGGCGCTGGCGCTCATCGACCCGTCACTGGAGGAAGCCGCCCGTAACCTCGGCGCCTCCTGGGTGCGGGCCTTCTACACCATCACCGTACGGCTGATGCTTCCCGGCGTGCTCGCCGGCGCACTGCTGGCGTTCGTGCACGGTGTCGGCGAGTTCGTCGCCTCGGTGCTGATCTACACCTCATCGACGGTGCCGATCTCGGTGGCCATCAACAACCGGATGTACTCGTTCGAACTCGGCACCGCCGCTGCCTACGGCATGCTCCAGGTGCTGCTCATCTTCGTGGTGATGTGGTTCTCCGGCCGGCTCGACAGCAGCCGTACCGCGAGCAGGAAGGCCGCACAGTGGACGAACTGATCGAACGCTGGCGTGCCGAGGGCGGGCTACTCCCGGTCACCCGGGTTCCCGGCCACGCGTTCGCCGCGGTCGTCGAGGCGGCGGACCTCGCGGTGCTGCCGGTCGGCGCCGTCGAGTGGCACGGCCCGCACCTACCGCTCGGCACCGACCTGCTCCTCGCCGAGGGGTTCGCCGGGGAACTGGCCACCGGGTCGGCCCGTGCCGTGCTCTTTCCCGCCGCACCGTACGCCGCATGCCCCGGCCAGACGCGACAGTGGCCGGGCACCGTGGCGCTGCGCCCCGAGATCGCCGTCGGATACCTCAGCGACGTGCTCGCCGGCATCGTCGAGGCGGGCTTCCCCCGGCTCCTCGTGGTCAACGGTCACGACGCCAACCTCTCCACAGTGCGTGCCGCGATGGAGTGGGTCTCCGGCCGGCACCTGGCGAGCCTGCTGCTCGCCAACTGGTTCCAGCTGGTCAGCCCGGACGAGACAGCCGGGATCTTCGGCCCTCTGCCGGCCCGGGGACACGGCGGAGCGTACGAGAGCTCGGCAGTGCTCGGCTTCGACCCGGCGGCGGTGCACCTGGCCGCCGCACCGGACCTGCCACCGAAGCCGAAGCTGACCACCCCCTACCCGTACGTGCTTGTGGAGTCGCGGCCCGACCCGTGGCAGGGCTGGTCGGGTCACGTCTCGCTGGCCACCGAGGCGGCCGGGCGAGAGATCCGCCAGCTGGCCGGCGCACGGCTGCGTGAGGTGATCGAGGCGTGGCTGGCCTCGCCGCTACCCGGTCCACCCGGGGCGGACCAGCCCGCCTCGTCCGACAAGACCGCCTGGTCCGACCGGTCCGGCGGCACCGGCCGGTCGGACCAGGCCATCGGATGACCCCGCTCGCCACCCGTACGACAACGCATCGCATTGGGAGACCTGGATGACGCCCGCACTGACCATCTATCAGCAGCACCACCTCCGCGTCGTGTTCGATCACCACGCCGCCCACCTGTATCCCGCGATGGTCAAGGCGAGCCAGGCCCACGTCGTCATGCTCGCCGAGCAGGGGCTGATCCCCGCCGACTCGGCAGCGATGATGCTGCGCGGGTTGCTCGTCCTCACCGAGGACCGGCCGGAGGAGTTCGACTACGACGGCAGCGTCGAGGACGTCTACTACACGCTGGAGAAGCGGCTCGCCGCCGCCTGTGGGGTCGAGGTGTCCCAGCTCAGCGTGCAGCTCGCCCGCAGCCGCAACGACCTCGACGCCGGTGTCTTCCGGATGGTCCTGCGCGATCAACTCCTCCAGGTGCTCGACGCGGTGCTGGCCGCAGGCCGGACCATCCTGGACCGCGCCGACCGGCACGCCGACGTGGTGATCACCGGCTACACCCACCGGCGCCCCGCCCAGCCGACGAGCATCGGGCACGTCTTCGCCGGCTACGCCGAGGCGCTTGTCGGCGAGGGGTTCGCCTACGCCGACCTGCTCGACGAGATGAACCGTTCACCCCTGGGCTCCTGCGCCTTCGCCGGCACCGACCTGGACATCTCGCCCCGCCGCCTGGCGGACCTGCTCGGCTTCGAACGGCTCATCATCAACTCGTACGAGGCGGTGGCCGGCGCCGACCACCTCGTCCGGGTCGCCACCCTCAACGCGCAGGCGCTCGCCACCGGCGCCCGGCTGGCCCGCACCCTGATGGACTGGCTGAGCTGGGGCTGGGTCGTCACGCCCGGCGAGTTCACCCAGGGCAGCAGCATCATGCCGCAGAAGCGCAACCCGGTCGTACTGGAGCACCTCGTCTCGATGGCCGGTGCCGCCGCCGCAGACGCCGTCAGCGTGCTCAACAACGTGGGCGCTGCCTGGTGGGAGGACTCCAACAACGCCACCACCGACGTACAGGCCCGGCTCTGGGACGGCGACGACCGGGCGTACCGGTTCTTCTCCCTGCTCGGCGGGCTGATCGCGGAACTGGACCCGCTGCGTCCGCCGGCCGGCGAGGAGATCGTCGCCTCGGGCGCCACCACGACCGCCGCTGCCGACGCGCTGGCCCGCCACGGCGTACCGTTCCGGGGCGCCCACTCGCTGCTCGGTCGGCTGGTGCGCAACGGCCCGCCCGCCACCTGGACCGAACAGGACGTCCGGTCGACCGCCGCCGACCTCGGCCTCGCCGAACTCGACGAGGCCGCGATCCGGGACCTGCTGGCCGCCGCGGTGCACCCGGAGTTCGTGCTCCGCCGGGCTCAGGCCGACGGTCCGGGCGAAGCGGCCGTACGCGAGCAGGTGGCGCAACTGCGAGCCATGATGACGGCGGTCGCGGCCCGTGTGGACGCGTTCCGGGACCGGCTGGTCCGTGCCGACGAGGCGTTGGCCGAGGCGGTCGCGGCGAGGGTGGCGCGGTGACGGGGCAACAGACACGGCACCGCGTGAACGATGATGTCGTGTCGCCGCGTTCGCGGCACGACGTGGACCGACGGCCCGAAGGGCGATCTGACATCACCATGGAACAATCGGCGAACCCGCGGCTGCTCGGCATCGATTTCGGCGGCACGAAAATGGCGATCGGGGTGGGCGACGCCGACGGTCGGCTGCTCGTCTCCGAGCGACTGCCCACCCACGCCCAGCATGGTGCGCAGCAGGCCCTCACCCGGGCTCTCGACCGGGCACGGGAACTCGCGGACCGCACCGGCGGCACGCTCGTGGCGGCCGGCATCGCCTCCCCCGGCGTGGTCCACGACGACAGCATCGACCTGGCGCCGAACGTACCCGGCTGGGAGCAACTGCGGCTGGCCGACGCGGTCCGCGACCACCTCGGGCTGACCTCCGTACGGGTGTCGAACGACCTCAACGCCGCCGCCTACGCGGAACTGCGCTTCGGGGCGCTGCAGGGAGTCGATCCCGGTCTGGTGATCGGGCTCGGCACCGGGGTGGCCGCGGCGGTGACGGTCGGCGGCGAGGTGATGCCCGGCTACCACGGCGCGGCCGGGGAGATCGCCTACGGCCTGACGGATCACAGCTGGCCAACGGGCCTGGAGCCGATGCTGGAGGCGACATTCTCCGGTCGCGCGTTGGACGAGCTGGCGCTGCGACTGGGGATGACCGGCCAGGCCGCCGCGCTCTGCACCGCTGCGGCGCAGCCCGGCCAGGCCCGCGACGAGTTGCGTCGGCGCGTCGACGAGTTGGCCCGCCAACTCGTCACCTGCTGTCTCCTGCTCGACCCGCAGCGGATCGTGCTTGTCGGCAGCGTCGCCGGCAACGAGGTCGTGCGGGAAATGCTCATCGAACGGCTCACCCACGCGTTGCCGTACCGGCCGGACATCGTCCTGTCCACATTCGCGCAGGACGCAGCGCTGCTCGGGTCGCTCGCCATGGCCATGTCGGCCCTGCCCGCGACCGTCTGAGCGCCGCCGTCGTTCCGCCTCGGTGTGCTCCCCGCCTCGGGGCGCTCCCTGCCGAGGTCTTCCCGGACGGCTGGTGCGACAGGCAACCACGATCCGGCGTTCCAAGGTTCCGGTCGATGTCGAGGCGGGTGTCCGTCAGCCGTCGGACACCCGCCCCCGAACGACGCGGTGGTCGCGTCTGGCCTGACGCCTGCCGCGGTCGCGATCCTCGGGCTCCGCGACAGCCGCCGGATCTCGTAGGCTCCGGAGGTGGAACGCACCGGAGAGCAGGTCATGACCCACATCTTGGACGCGGCGGAGAACGCCCCGCCGGTCGAGGCCGTCGAGGCGGTCACCCGGGAGATCGGCGCGGTGCTGGGAGCACGTAGCGTCGCGTTCCTGATCGCGGACCTCAGCGGCCGGGCGTTGGTCCGGTTGAACCACATGCCGCTCGCCGGCACCGGGGCGGGGCGCCAGGACGGCGACGAGATCGCCACGGTGCTGCCGTTCGACGGTGGCCCCGCCGAGCAGGCCCTGCGCACCCAGACGGTGCAGGTCGTCGCGCAGGCCGACGGGTGGACGGTGTTGGCACCGGTGACCGACCGCGGCGAAGCCATCGGCCTGCTGGAGATGATCCTGCCGACCGAGCCGGCGCAACGGGATCTGGATGAGATAGGCCGCACGGCGCACCTGTTGTCGTTCGTGGTGATCGCCAACCGCCGGCACACCGACCTGTTCGAGTGGGGGCAGCGCACCACCCCGTTCACCCTGTCCGCGGAAATCCAGCGCCGCCTGCTGCCCTCCGCGTTCACCTGTGAGGGCAGCTCGTTCACCCTGTCCGGCTGGCTCGAACCCGCCGCCAGCATCGGCGGCGACACCTTCGACTACAGCCTCGCCCGTGACGTCCTGCACTTCAGCGTCACCGACGCCATGGGCCATGGGGTGACCAGCGCGCTCACCGCCACCCTCGGCGTGGGCAGCCTGCGCAACACCCGCCGCCGAGCGATCGGCCTGGTGGAGCAGGCGCAGGCCGCGAATACCGCGGTGGCCGAGCACACGCCGGTCCCCGGCGGTTTCGTCACAGCGGTGCTCGGCCGTCTCGACCTGCGTACCGGCGTGTGCGCGTTGCTCAACGCCGGGCACGTGCCACCCATGCTGGTCCGCGACGGCACCACTCAGATGCTCCCGCTGCCGGGCAACTTCCCCCTTGGCATGTTCGCGGCAGCCGAATACGACGCGGGCGAGGTGACGTTGCTGCCGGGCGACCGGTTGGTGGTGGTCACCGATGGCGTCCGGGAGCGCAACGCGGCCAGCCTGGACCTACCGGCCATTCTGCGGTCGATCGTCGGTCTGCACCCCCGCGAGGCCGTCCGGGCGTTGGCCGACGCCGTGCTGGAGGTCAGCGGACCGACCCTGGCCGACGACGCCACCCTGCTCATCCTCGACTGGCACGGGGGGCACAGCGAGGACCGACGTACCAGTGCCGGCGCCGACCAGGGACGGGCCAGCACCGCCCTGTCCGACAACTAGGGGCCGGTGGGGTCGTCGCTGAGTGCCACCTTGGCCTCGGCCGCCTGCACGCTGTCATAGACATCGATGGCTCGGTTCATCGAGGTGATCGTCAGGACGCCCTGCACTGCCGGCTGCGGCGCGGCGAGGGACAACTGGCCGCCGACGTCCCGCAGCGCCTTGAACATCACCACCAGCGCGCCGAGCGCACTGGAATCCATGAACGCCACACCGGCGAGGTCCACCACCACCCGACGATCACCGGCGTCCATCAACTGTTGCAGGCCGTCGCGCAGCCGGGGGGACGTCGCCATGTCCAGCTCACCGTGCACTTCAAGCACCGTGCAGCCCCGGCCGGGCCGGGCCGACAACAGCAGATCCACAACCAACCTCCCCCACGCCGATGGCCCCGAATACCCTATTCGGCCGGCCGGCGAACCCCCTCGCCCACAACGGGTCGACGCGGCACGGAGGACCGTTTCACCTCGGCGCCTGCGGGTAGTGCTGAGCACGACCACAGCGCCCAACTCGGGTATGACAGAGTAGTCGGCTGTTGACGTGGAGGCCGGGAGGAGCTGCGCGATGCGGGTGAGCATGACGCTTTCGCTACCGCGTCAACCGGCCTCGGTGACCCGCGCCCGCCACGTGCTCAACACCCTGCTGAGCCTCACCGACGCCACCGAGGACTCCTGCGGTCAGCTCGCGGTGCTGATCAGTGAGGCCTGCGCCAACGCGGTGATCCACGCCGATGCCGACAGCACCGTCGACATCACCATCGTGATCGACGACGACGCCTGCCGGATCGAGATCGGCAACCGGGGCCGCACCCCGCTCGACGCTGGGCTCGACGCCGCGCTTCCCGCCCCGCTCACCGTCGGCGGCCGTGGTCTACCCCTGATCGCTGCCCTCGCCGACACGGCCACCTTCGTCGCCGGGCCACCGGGCCACGTGCTGCTCCGCATCACCAAAGACCTCCGCGACGTACGCGCGGCGACGCCCCGCAGGCAGCCATCGCCCTGCGGGGCGCCAGTCGACAACCCGTGACCCGAGGGCCGATCAGCCCGCTTTCACCACGATGAAGTAGCCGGTCTCGTCGGTGGTGGTGCCGTCGGCCTTGCGGCCCTTGACGACCAGGTAGAGCCCTGTCGCCTCGGTCGGCGTCCAGGTGATCGACGCACGGCCCTCCTCATCGGCGTCCACAGCGCCGGCAACCCCGCCGATCGTGTACTCGAACGACGTGATGCCGGCCGTGCCGCCGCTGAACTCGAAGCGGCCCTCGACGCCGACACCGCCACCAGCGGTGTCCCGGGGGTACGCCTCGGAGAAGACCTGCGGCGCGGTGCCAACCTGGAACAGGTACTCGGTGACCGGCGAGAGCCGACCGTCCGCCGTGCGACCCCGCACTGTGAGCGTGTTGGGCCCGTTGCGGTCCGGCACGACCCGGACCATCGTGTTCCAGCTGTCCCCGATGGGCGTGACCTGTTCCTGGCCGTCGTTGAGGCGGTAGAGGTACTCCACCACCTCGGGCTTCCATTCGGTGCTGAGCGCGAAGTCACCGGGGACACCGATGCCGCCCCGCGGGGACCACTCGTTGTACTGACTCCACACCGAGACCCGGGTGTCGCGGACAGGGACGGTCATCTCGCGCTCTGGCGACGTCGTCCCGTCCTGTGCGATCCCGGTGACCCGGGCCGAGAACCAGCCGTCCCACTGAGGTGTGAACGACACTGTCGCCGTGCCGTCCGGCCGCGCCGCGATGGTCTGGTATTCGCCGAAGTCCAGCGAGTAGCGGAACTCCCTGGTGTCGGGCAGCACCGAGCGGAACGTCAGCGTCATCGGCTGGGCGGCCGCGCCGCCGCCGGGCGGATCGGTAGTGATGACCGGCGCCTCGAACGGCCGCCAGGTGAAGCTCTTCGCGGGCGACCGGGTGCCGTCGGCCAGCAACGCCTCGACGATCAGCGTGTTGTCACCGGTGTGCACAGGCGTGACCGTGATCGACACGCTGGCTCCGTAGGAGGGCACGACGGTTTCCGGGCCACCGTCGAACCGGTAGGCGAAGCCTGTCACGTTCGGCAGTTGGCTGCTCAGGTAGAACTCCACAGGCAGGCCGACGCCGTCGATCCGGGTCAGGTATTCGAGCGTCGGCGCGTACGCGCTCGGCACCGGGTCGAGGACGCTGAACTGGTAGTAGGCCTCCATCGACTTCGAGCCGTCCGCCTTCACCGACCACACGATCAGCATGTGCCATCCGGCGGTCGCCGTCCACGGCAGTACGGCGGTGTCGTCCGCCGCCGCCGTAACGGTCTGCGCGGCCCCGTTGTCCAGGACGTACTCGTAGGCGACGACGTCGGCGTTGCGCGGCTTGAACGTGAACGAGCCGCTCTTGCCGGCGATCGGCTCGTTGTCGAAGTTGAACTCGGCGGACTCGACCTGCGGGGAGTCCGTGACCGGGATCCGCAGGGTGTCCTGCCCGATCAGCTTGTTCTTCACGTAGCTGCTGACGACGATCGCGACCTCGCCGACCTCGGTGAAGGTGAACTGGTCGGTGGCTTTCCCGTCGACGGCCGGCACCCGGATCTGCGGGCCACCGTTGACCTGGTAGCCGAAGGCTGTCGTCTCGGGCTTGCGCGCGGTCAGGGTGATCGTGCTCGGCAGCCCTACCCCGCCCACTTCGACCTCCGCGCTCGGCGCGGTGTCGGCCACCCAGAACTGGTACGCCTTCTCCGGCCCCCGGTTGCCGGCCGCGTCGACCGAGTGGACGTAGAGGGTTTCGATCCACGCACGCTTCGGGGTGTATTCGATGACAGCCGTCCGGCCGGGCTGCCGGGCCTTCACGCTGCCGGAGTTGCCACCGCTGTCACGCCATCCGAAGGCGACCACGTCCTGATCATCGCCGGCGGCGACGCGGAACCTGCCCGTCACGCCGGCGCCACCGCCCTGGATGTTGCCCTCGGGGTAGAGCTTCGAGGTGACCATTGGCGGGTTCGCCGGTGGCGCCTTGTCCATGATCACGTAACAGGTCTTGCTCCACGGCCCCGCGTCGTAGTAGTCACTGGCGCGGGCCTGCCAGGCGAGCAGCTGACCGTCGGCGTACTGGCTCAGGTCCGTGCCGTAGTAGCTGTAGAACTCACGTCGCTGGTCCGGCTGGTCGACCGGCCAGATCGCGTAGAGGACTGTCGCGTAGTCGCCCTCGTCGGGATCGTTGGCGGTGGCCTTGAACATCGTCGTCGCGGCGGCCGGTGACGGTTTGGTCAACGTGCCGCACGGTCGTTTCGGAGATTCGAGGTGCAGGTCGGACACGGTCGGCGGGTGGTTCGAGGTGGAACTCAGCGTCGGCAGCTGGAAGGTGCGGCCGGCGCGCGAATCGGCCTCCTGGGCGGCCGTGATCCGGTATTCGACCGTGATCGACTTTTCGTTACGGCCGAGCGCGGCGTTCAGCGTCTCGACCATGTCGAAGCCCAGGTAGCCGGGGCAGTAGTAGGAGCCCTGCCCCCGACCGGCGGAAATCAGCTTTTCCAACTCCGCCGGTGGGTTGTTCCAGGTCGTCCCGGCCTTGACCGGGGCAGTCCGCCACACCTCGATCGTCACTGCCGTGGAGCAGTCGGTGACCGCGTCCTCGTACGTGTAGAGGTACGAGTTGTGCACGACAGTGCCCTTGAGCTGGGTCAGGTCGTAGGTGAAGTAGGAGCGGTAGGTGTGCGGCCTGTTCGCATCGTCGACAAGCGTGCCGACCGGCGGCGCGACCGGCGGGTTGACGAACTTCGACGTCGGGCTCTGCGAATCGAGATAGGCCCAGCTCGCCAGCGGCAGATTGGCAAAGTCGGCCGCGAGGGCCGGCTGGCCGGTGGCCAGGACGACTGCCGCAACACCGACAGCGGTCGCCAGCGTGGCTGCTCCGATGCGTTTCATGTGGACTTGTTCCTCCCCCGTGACGGCACCTCGATCGATGCGATGCCGGCCAGGTCATGGTATCGACGGGAGCCGCAACTGGATGTCCCGTGGAACCGCCGTGGAGGAAAACCCAATCGTCGTGACCAGATTGTGGGCTAGCTGTGGGCGGGCGTCTCGGCCGACTCGCGGGCCGGGGTCTCCGTGGCGAACGGGGTACGCAGGCGGGTCATCGAATCCGCGCTGATGTCCGCTTCCGGACTGCGCTCGTCGTCGGTGACCTGTTCCCCCTCGACGCTGAAGGGATTCAGGGCGGACGTCATATCGGTCACGAGGAACTCCAGAAAAATGTGCACGGCAGCGCTCGACTCAGTCATCGGCAACTGGGGAACCGTGGGGACGCAGCGGGGCCGGGCCGGCGATGGGCCATCGATGCCCCGCGCTCACAGCCTAGCGGTCGGCGGCATTCGGGTGACCGCGAGGTGGCGGGGCCAGGTTTGCGTGACTCGGGCTGCCGGGCGCGGCCGGCACCGCTACGGTCGAAAACGGCCCCCTGAACGGGGACGGCCGAGGTGGGACGAGCGCATGGGGTGACGATGACGGTGCAGATCGATCTTTCCGGCAGGACCGCGCTGGTCACCGGCTCGACCCAGGGAATCGGCGCCGCCATCACCGCCGGCCTGGCCCGCGCCGGCGCCCGGGTGGCCGTCAACGGCCGTACCGCCGCCGGGGTCGAGCGTGCCGCCGCGACGTTGCGCGACCAGGTCCCCGGCGCCGACGTGGTGGAGGTCGACGCGGACGTGTCGACCGATGCGGGTACGGCCCGCACGCTCGACCTTCTGCCAAGCGTCGACATTCTGGTCAACAGTCTCGGCATCTTCGGCCCCAGCCCGGCCCTGGAGATCCCGGACGACGAATGGCGTCGCTACTTCGAGGTGAACGTGCTGGCCGGTGTCCGGCTGACCCGCGCCTACCTGCCCGGGATGATGGAACGCGGTTGGGGGCGGGTGCAGTACGTGGCAAGCGACTCGGCGGTCGCCATCCCCGCCGAGATGATCCATTATGGCGTCTCGAAGACGGCTCTGCTCGGCGTCTCGCGCGGGTTCGCGAAGGCCGCCGCCGGCACCGGCGTGACCGTCAACTCGGTGCTCGCCGGGCCGACCCACACCGGCGGTGTCGAGGATTTCGTCGCCGACCTCATGGGCGACAACCTGCCGTGGGAGCAGGCGCAGCGGGAGTTCATGCGCCTGCACCGGCCGCAGTCGTTGCTTCAGCGGCTCATCGAGCCCGAGGAGATCGCCAACATGGTCACCTACCTCGCGTCTCCGCTCGCCTCCGCGACGACCGGCGCCGCGGTCCGGGTCGACGGCGGATACGTCGACGCGATCCTTCCGTGACGGTTGGCTCAGAACTGGACGACGTGGCCCGTGCGGGGCGGCGTACGACCCGCGAGGACGTCGAGCCAGGCGTCCCGCAGCGCCTCGGGGCCGTCGCCGACCTGCACGTCGAGCCACCCGTTGAGCATCGGGGCGAAGCGTTGCCAGGCGGCGGTGAACCGCTCGTCGAGCCCGTCGCGACCCCAGTCCTGGCTGCGTTTGCGCATCTGCACCGGCGCGAAGAAGACCTCCCCGGCGGCGTCGGCGTTTGGTGTCTGGTTGGTGAGCCCGACAGCGATGTCCCGCACGAGCCGGTCGCCGAGGTGCCCGCGTAGGGCGGCGCGGGTCGCCGGCGCACCGGACAGGTCGAGGTAGGCGGTCTCGACGACGTCGAGGGCGTCGATGTCGTCGTAGGAGAGGACCTCGTCATAGCAGCCGAGCGACCGCGTGAACGTGAGGTTGCCGGGCGAGGTGAGCCCGACCAGGCGGGGGCCACGGCCGTGCAGTTCGAAGGCTGCCGCGTACGCCGTCTTGCTCGACGCCGACGACAGCACCAGCGACCGCACACCGTAGAAGTCGTTGTCGATGACCTGGTCGGCAAGCATGAACGAGGTGAAGAACAGCGGCCGGAACAGGATCAGCAGGTCCTCCTGCTCCGGCTGGTACGCGGGGTCGCCGGTGGTCGACCGGTACGCGTTGTACGGCGAGGGCAGCCCGGCCCGGTGCGCGCTGGCGTCGCGGAAACCGCTCGCGTCCACCCGGTCGGGGCGTACCACCAGGTGGCCCGCTGGAGGCAGGTAGCCGTAGACGCGCGTGCCGACCTCGACACCTTCCACTGCGGACGCGATGACCTCGGCGAAGCCCCACAGCGGGGGCAACCCCCACTGGCCGTCGAGCCCTCGGGGCTCGGGCGGAAAGAACTGCCAGTAGCGCATCGCGTCGCCGAGCACCGCGTAGGTCACGTTGTTGGCGGTGAGACCGACGCGGTCGACGCGCAGCAGCGCTTCGCCGTCGGTCGGGGTGGGCGCTGCGCTGTCGACGAGGGTGGTCCGGCCCAGGTCGGTGCGGGCCACGGCGAATGTCCACGAGTCGGCCATGCTGTGACGCTAGACAGCCCTCGATCCGTAGACAAGTGCACTGCGAGTGCAAAATCCCACTCGGCTCGCGGGTCAACCCTGCGGCACGCCGAGGCGGCTGAGGTGCGCGAGCGGCAGGTGCGGTGGCCGCCACTCCAGGAACATGGCCGTGGCGTCGTCGTCGAGCTGATCGTCCTGGTACGCGAGGACGGCACGCACCAGGCGGCGCATCGTCTCGGGGCTGGGCAGCCCGTCGTTGAGGGCACGGCCGACGAAGTCGACGAGCCGGTCCAGGCCGAACCGCTCCCCCTCGGCGCTCTTCGCATCGGTGATGCCGTCGGTGTAGGCGAGGATCCGGTCGCCCGGGTGCAGCTCCTCCTGGTGCACCCGTGGGGTGCCTGCCGACAGGTACCCCAGGCCGAGCGGCAGGGCGGTCGGCCCCGGCAGCTCCCGGATGGCCTTGCCGTCGCGCAGCAGCATGGCCCCCGGGTGACCCGCGTTGATGATTCTGAGTTGGCCGGTGCGGCGGTCCAGTTCGGCAAGCAGCGCGGTAGCGAAGGAGCCGGGGTGCTCGGAGTGCACCCACCGGTCGATGCTTTTCGCCGTGTCGGCCAGGTCGAGGCCGGACCGGCGGGCATTGCGGTACGCGCTGACCACGAGCGACGCGAGGGTGCTCGCCTTGATGCCGTGGCCGCAGGTGTCGAACAGCCCGACGCTGAGCACGTCACCGTTCAACGCGTAGTCGAAGATGTCCCCGCCGACGTCGTAGCACGGTTCGAGGATTGCGGTGATCACCAGCTCGTCGGTGGCGAAGGTCAACGGCGGCAGCAGCCCCCACACGATCTCGGCGGCAACCTGCATCGGCAGGCGGCGCCGCATCCGCTCGACGACATCGCCGTAGAGCCTGCGGTTCACGAGGACCTGGGCGATGTTCACCGCCAGCTCCCAGGCGGGCGCGTCCATCGCCGCGTCACCGGCGTCCGGCGACACGACCTCCAGGACCCCCAGCCGTTCGCAGCCGAGCAGCAGGGGCACCCAGAGGCGGTCGGGGGTCTCGGCGGCACGCTGCACGTCGAGGCTTGTGAACGCGCGGCCGGCAAGCGTCGTCTCGATCGTCAGCTCGTCCCGGACGAGACCCGCGCCCAGCAGCGGCACGAGGATGGACTGGGTGTAGTCGGCCAGGTAGATCACGACCTCGGTCGCGCCGATGGCCGGCGCTGCGCGGGTGACGAGCAGAGACAACTCGTCGGGCCCGCCCCGGGGTGCGTTGAGCTGTAGCCAACGCGCTGCTTGGCCCGCGTCGACCACGCTCCACCTCCCCGTGTCCCCACCACCGTAGAAGCCCGGTGACGAACCTGCCAGTGGCGCCCGGCGCCAGGTCGATCCGACCGTGGGCACCGGTGCGACACGCTACGGTGCGGGCGTGGCGCCGGCGCACCCGGCCGGTCGAGGTGTGCTGCGGCGAGCAGCTCGGGATGCTCGACCGACAGCTCACGCTCGACCCGGTCGGCGCGCCTGGCTAGTGCTGGTGCGGTCGGTTGCGCACGAGAGTGAGCGCGAGAACGGCGGTGACGAGGAAGACGACGCCGTTGATCCACAAGCCGGCCTGGACTCCGGAGGTCAGGGCCTCGGCGAGCGCGGCCCGTACCGGATCGGGCAGTGGTTGGCCGTCGGTGGCGCCGGTGGCCGCGGCTGCCTGCACCGCGACCCGGGTGGGCGCGTCGACCTGGTGGGCGGCGAGCCGCTCGGGCAGGTCGGACAGCATCGTGGTGGTGAGCAGCGTGCCGAGCAGGGACGAGCCGAGCACCGAGCCGACCTGGCGGGCGGCGTTGACGGCGCCGGAGGCCATGCCCGCCTGCGCGGGCGCGACGCTCGCCAGTGCCGCTGCGGTCGCCGGAGCCACCACCAGGGCGCAGGCCGCGCCGAACAGCGCGAGCAGCGGCCACCGCTGGTCGAACGGGGTGGTCGGGCCCTGGGTGGCGAGGCCGAAGCTGGCCAGTGCCCCGAGGACGAGACCGGCGGTGAGAGGTGCCTTGAACCCGGTACGGCGGATCAGCCGCCCCGCGCCGAAGGCCACGACCGCGTAGACACCGAAGAGCGCGAGCATCCGCCAGCCGGTGTCCAGCGGGCTGAGGGCCTGCGCACGCTCCTGGAACAGGACGAGCAGGATCGCCACGCCGGTGAAGCCGAACAGCGACACCGCGGCGACGACCATGACGGCGCTGAACGACTTCGAGCGGAACAGCCGCACGTCGAGCATCGGTGCGCTGGTGCGCAGCTCGACGAGCACGAACGCGATCAGCGCGGCGGCCGAGGCAGCCCAGGCCAACGTCACCACCAGGCTGGTGTAGCCGTCCCGGCCGCCCCGAATCATGGCGTAGACGGCGGCGGCGATGGCGACGGTGCCGAGCAGCAGGCCGGGTACGTCGAGGCGGCCCGCGCTCGGCTGGGACTCGGCCACTCCGATCGCGGCGACGACGAGGGTGACAAGGCCCAGCACGATCGTGGACACGTAGACGCTGTGCCACGAGTGGTGCCGCAACAGCGCCCCGGCGATCAGCGGGCCGACCGCGAGACCGATGCCGGAGGCCGCCGACCAGGCGGTGATGACCTCGGTACGGCGGTGCGGGTCGGTGAAGGTGGCACCCAGGATCGCCAGGCTGTTCGGCAGGATCAGGGCACCACCGAGACCCGCGACCAACTGCCCGACGATCACCCAGGTCACTGTTGGCGAACTCACCACCACGGCACCGCCGGCGATCATGGCGATGACTCCCGCGTTGAACATGCGCCGACGCCCGTACCGGTTGCCCAGAGTGGCGGCGGACAGCACCACGCTCGCCACGACCAGTGTGTACGCGCTGGGAATCCAGATCAATGTGGTGGCGTCGACCCGGAGATCGCGCTGGATGGTGGTCAGGGCCGACACGGTGGCGGTGATCTGGAGGAAGGTGATCATCGCGCCCAGACACGTGGCGAGAAGCGTCGCGGCGGGAGAGCCGCGAAGGGCTGATCGGGCGGTGGCAGCCGGTCTGGGTGCTGCGGTGTTGGTGGCCATTGGCGTCCTCACGGTGTGCGTCCGGCTGACTTGCTTCTGCTGAAGCCAGCAGCGATCCAGTGAAGCACCTGGGTTGCCCTAATGCAAGTCAGGTAGGCTTGGCGCATGGAGGACCTACGGGACGACCGCGACTCCTGGTCGAATACGAACTGCTCGGTGGCCCGCGCGATGGACATCGTGGGCAGCAGGTCGACGCTTCTGATCATGCGTGACGCTCTGCTCGGTACGCGCCGTTTCGACGACTTCGTCCGCCGGGTCGGGATCGGTGAGCCCGCCATCGCGTCCCGACTGAAGGAGATGGTCGCCGCCGGCCTGCTCGAACGGATCCCCTACCGGGAGCCGGGGCAGCGCACACGTCACGAATACCAGCTCACCACCAAGGGGCGCGAACTGCTGCCGGTCATCACCGCGCTGCGCAACTGGGGCGACGCCTGGGCCGCCGACGACGCAGGCCCTCCGATCGTCGCCCGCCACCACGACTGCGGCGAGCCCGTGCGGGCTGTGCTCCGCTGCTCGGCCGGTCACGACGTCGACAGCGGCGACATCGACATCACCGCCGGCCCGGGCCTGATCCGCCGCGACTGACACCGGATGCTGCCGAGCCTGCCGAATGGCGGGCCGAGGTTGCATCGGCACCCTTCGACTGTGAAGATGTCTTCGTAATTAATGATTAGTTGATATCGCCGCCCACGGTCAGGGGGTCAGGCCATGCGCCGACTCAAAGGGAAGAATGCGCTGGTCACCGGAGCTATGGGCGGGATCGGCGCGGCAATCGCCCGGCGGTTGGCCGCCGAGGGAGCCGCCGTCGCACTGCTCGACGTGACCGACCCACGCCCACTGGCCGCCGAGTTGACAGCACGCGGCGACCGGGCGCTTTCCGTAGTGGGTGACGTCAGTGTGGACGCCGACTGGGCGACAGCCGTGGCCGCCGTCCGGGCCGACCTCGGCCCGGTGGACATCCTGATCAGCACCGCCTACGCGGTGCAGGTCGCCCCGGCCCACGAGACCAGCCGGCAGTCCTGGGACCACCAGCTCGGCGTCAGCCTCACCGGCTCCTTCCTGGGCGTCCGCGCCTGCCTCGACGACCTGCGGGAACGGTCCGGAGCGGTGGTGCTGATCTCGTCGGTGCACGCCCTGGTGGGGCTTCCCGGCCGTCCCGCGTACGCGGCGGCCAAGGGCGGCCTGGTCGCGCTCGGCCGCCAGCTCGCCGTGGAGTACGGCCCGCGGGTGCGCGTAAACACAGTGCTGCCCGGCCCGATCTTCACCGCCGCCTGGGCAGACGTGTCCGAACAGGACCGTCAGCGAAGCGTCGAGGAGACCGTCGCGAAACGGTTCGGCACACCCGAAGAGGTGGCCGCGACGGTGGCTTTCCTCGCCTCACCGGACGCCGCCTACGTCACCGGAGCGAGCCTTGTGGTGGACGGTGGCTGGACAGCGGTGAAAACCTCGGCCTGAAAGATCGAACCCGACACCAGCGAAGAGGCCGGAAGACCATTGGCACAGTATGCAAGTCGCGGCGTCCACGGACAGACCGTCGAGGCCATCGCCCGCCGCATCCTCACCGGTGAGATCGCCGCCGGGTCGACATTGAACATCGCCGCCCTGCAGGAGGAGTTCGACGTCAGCCTGACGGCGCTGCGCGAGGCGCTGAAGGTCCTCTCGGCCAAGGGAATCGTCGACGCCCGGCAGAAGCGCGGCACGTTCGTCCGGCCACGAGCCGACTGGAACCTGCTCGACGGTGACGTGATCCGCTGGCAGTTCGCCGAGGGCCCGCACCAGACACTGCTCGACCAACTGCACGAGGTCCGCGCCATCATCGAGCCGGCCGCCGCGCGGCTGGCAGCCCGCCGGCGCACCGACAACGACATCGCCGCACTGGACCGGGCACTGGCCGAGATGGCCGAGGCGGGGGGCGATCCCACGGCCGCCGTCGCCGCCGACCTCTCCTTCCACCGCAAGCTGCTCGCCGCGACCCACAACGAGCTGCTGGAACGCATGGAGGTGGTGATGGAGACGGGCCTGGCCGAACGGGATCGGCTCGTGCACGGCACCGCCGCCCACGACGACCCGGTGCCGAGCCACCGCGCCGTTGTCGACGCGCTACGCGCCCGGGACGAGACAGCGGCCGAGGCCGCCATGCGTGAGTTGCTGGACAAGGCCGTCCGCGACGTCGAAAAGGCACGGGGGCGAAGGGGCAGTCAGTGAAGATCGAGCGGATCGAGACCTTTCTGGTCGCGCCACGGTGGTTGTTCTGCCGGGTGGAGACCGACGACGGGCTCGTCGGGTGGGGTGAGCCGGTCGTCGAGGGGCGCGCCGAGGTGGTACGCAGCGCCGTCGAGGTGCTCTCCGAATATCTGATCGGCGAGGATCCACTTCGGATCGAGCAGCACTGGCAGGTGCTCAGCAAGGGCGGCTTCTATCGCGGCGGCCCGATCCTCTCCAGCGCTGTCGCCGGCCTCGACCAGGCACTGTGGGACATCGCCGGCCAGGCGTACGGGGCACCGGTGCACGCGCTGCTCGGTGGGCCGGTGCGCAACCAGGTACGGATCTACTCGTGGATCGGTGGAGACGAGCCCGACGAGGTGGCCGATGCCGCCGCCGCGCAGGTCGCCGCCGGTCTCACAGGCGTCAAGATGAACGCCTGCGGTCGACTCTCCCCCATCCCCACCTCCGCCGAGGTGGACGCGGTGGTCGGCCGGGTCGCCGCCGCCCGCGAGGTGCTCGGCCCCGACCGGGACATCGCCATCGACTTTCACGGCCGGGCAGGGCTGGCCGCAGTCCGCCGGATCCTGCCCGAGCTTGCCGCACTGCGCCCGATCTTCGTGGAGGAGCCCGTCCTGCCCGACCAGGCCCACCACCTGCGGGACATCGTCGCCGGAACCCCGATCCCGGTGGCCACCGGCGAACGCCTCTACGGCCGCTCCGAATTCCTCGGCCCGTTGCAGGCCGGGGTCGCCGTGGTGCAGCCGGACCTGTCGCACGCCGGCGGGATCTCCGAGGTCCGCCGGATCGCCGCGCTGGCCGAGACGTACGGCGCGCTGCTCGCCCCGCACTGCCCGCTCGGGCCGATCTCGCTGGCGGCGAGCCTCCAGGTGGCCTTCGCGACGCCGAACTTCCTGATCCAGGAACAGAGCATCGGCATCCACTACAACGTCGACTCGGAGCTGCTGGACTACGTGGTCGACAAGGAACCCTTCCGGTTCGTGGACGGGCACATCGCCCGCTTCGACCGGCCCGGCCTGGGCATCACTGTTGACGAGGCGGCGGTCCGCGAGGCCGCGCGTACACCGCATGCCTGGCGCAACCCGGTCTGGCAGCACCGCGACGGGTCGTTCGCCGAATGGTGACCGACCTGCTCACCTTCGGCGAGACGATGGCGGCCTTCCGCACGACCGGGCCGTTGCGGCTGGGCGGCACCGCCGGGATCTCCGTCGCCGGGTCCGAGTCGACAGTGGCGATCGGGCTGGCCCGGCTCGGCCACCACGCGGCGTGGGTCGGGGTCACCGGCGCGGACGAGCCCGGCGAACTGGTCCGCCGCACGCTACGCGCCGAAGGCGTCGACCTGACCTGGGCCCGTGTCGACCCGGCGGCCCCCACCGGGCTGATCCTCTTCGAGGCCCGGGTCGCCGACATCAACCGGGTCACGTATCACCGCACCGGGTCCGCCGGGTCCCGGCTGCGCCCCGCCGACGTCACTCCCGCGTTCGACACGCGACCGCCCCGACTGCTGCACGTCACAGGCATCACCTGCGCGCTCGGCGCGGAGCCGTACGACGCGGTGGTGACGGCGGTACGGCTCGCGCGCGCGACGGGCAGCACCGTCTGCCTGGACGTCAACCACCGCAGCCGGCTCTGGTCGGTCGGCGAGGCTGCCGCCACGCTGCGACCGCTGCTGCCCTCGATCGACCTGGTCGTCGCCTCCGACGAGGAGCTTGCCATCCTCACCGACGCCGCCAACCCGGTCGCGTCGCTGCGCGCGGCCGGCGTGACCGAGGTCGTCGTGAAGCACGGCGCCGACGGGGCCACCAGCCACAGCGCCGCCGGCACCGTGCACCGGCCGGCCCGGCAGGTTCCGGTGGTGGACACCGTGGGGGCCGGCGACGCCTTCGTGGCCGGGCTACTCTCCGGCTGGCTGGATGGCGACGACGTACCGGAGCGGCTGGACCGGGCGGTCACCACCGGCGCGTTCGCGGTCGCCACCCGGGGCGACTGGGAGGGCCTGCCCGACCGGGCGGAGCTGGCGCTACTCGACCACGGGCCGGGCGGCACGGTTCGCTGACCGGCGGGCGGCCGACCTCGACCGCCGGAGATCGTTGGAGGAGCACGATGGAGCTGACCGAACCGACCGTCTGGGCCCCCGACCGTTTGGAGCTGGGCGAAGGGCTGCGCTGGGTCGATGACCGGCTGGTGCTTGTCGACCTGCTCGCCGGTCGACTGCTGGAGACCGACGGCGACCGCCCCGGCCGGCTGCGGGAGCTGCGCCGCCTGGACGTTCCGCTCGGCGCGGTAGCCCCGCTGACCGGCCGACCCGGCGACTGGCTGGCCGCCGCCGGCACCGGCGTCACGGTGCTGCCCGCCACCGGCGACCCCCTACCCGTCGCCGACCTGGTCGCCGACGCGCCCGAGCCGACCCGGATGAACGACGCGGTCGCCGACCCGCACGGCCGTTTCTGGGCTGGCAGCATGACGTACGCGGGACTGCCCGGCCAGGGCACCCTCTACCTGCTCGCCCCCGGCTCGGCGCCGGAACCCGCTGTGACCGGGCTGAGCATCCCGAACGGCCCGGCCTTCGACGCGGCCGGCACCACCATGTACCTGGCCGACTCGCCGCGCGGCGAGGTCGACCGGTTCACAGTCGACAGGGCCACCGGCGCCCTGCACGGGCGGGAGCCGTTCCTGCGACTCGCCGACTCCGACGGTTCCCCGGACGGGATGACAGTCGACGCGGCAGGCCACCTCTGGGTCGCGCTGTGGGGAGGCTCGGCGGTACGCCGTTACCGACCCGACGGGACGCTGGACCGCCACATCCAGCTCCCCGCCCGCCAGCCGGCCGGCATCTGCCTGGGCGGCCCCGACCTGCGCCGGCTCTTCATCGGGACCGCCCGGCTCGGGCTCACCGAGCCAGGCGCCACGGACGGTGCGCTGCTCGCGGTCGACGTCGAGGTCCCCGGCCTGCCCACCGCGACCGCCACCTGCTGATCCGGCCCCGCCGCTCCGGTGCCGAGCAGCAGGGAAGCGGCCCTTCCTGTTGCCGGCGCCGGTTGAGGGTCGAATGAGGCGGCCACGGCCACGCATACCGGACGCCACGGCGGGAACAGCACCATGCGGGTTCGCGCCGGTGCGAAGCCGGACCGGCAGGGGGCTGGACGATGCGGGCAGCGGGGCGAACGTCGTGAACGGGCCGGTGGGCGACGAGCCGCTCGGCGAGCTGGAGCTGGTGCACACCTTCACCGGCCCGATGCCGACCGGTGTGAGCGTCTCGCACCAGGGCAGGATCTTCGTCAACTTCCCCAAGTGGGGCGACGAGGTGCCGGCCACAGTCGTCGAGCTGCGCGACGGCAGTGAGGTGCCCTACCCCGACCAGCCGTGGAACGACCCGTCCGGCGACGACGACGCGGGCGCGTTCGTCTCGGTGCAGAGCATCGTGGTGGACCCGGCCGACCGGCTCTGGGTCCTCGACACCGGCAGCCCGATGTTCCAGCCCACGAAGCCCGGAGGGCCGAAGCTCGTCCGAGTCGACCTGGACACCGACACGGTCGCCCAGGTGATCACCTTCCCGCCGGACGTGGCGCTGCCGACGACGTACCTCAACGACGTCCGCTTCGACCTGCGGCGCGGGGAGTCGGGGGTCGCCTACATCACCGACTCGGCGTCCGACGGGCCGAACGGGATCATCGTGGTGGACCTGGCCATTGGGGCGTCCTGGCGGCGGCTGCACGACCACCCGTCCACCAAGGCGGAGCCGCTGACGACGTTCCGTCCGGTGGTCGAGGGCCGACCGTTCCTCGAACGGCCGGCGGAGGGGCCGCCGAAGCCCGTGACGATGGGCTCCGACGGCATCGCCATTTCGGCCGACGGCACCCGGTTGTACTACTGCCCGCTGGCATCCCGCCGCTGGTACAGCGTGTCCACCGAGGCACTTGCCGACCCGTCGGTCACCCAGGAGGCGGTCGCGGCCACGGTTGTCGACGAGGGCGACAAGGGCACCGCGTCGGACGGGCTGGAATCTGACGACGCGGGTCGTCTCTACCTCACCTCGTACGAGCACAACGCGGTGCTGCGCCGACTGCCCGACGGCGAGTACGAGACCCTGGTCCACGACCCGCGGCTGCTCTGGCCGGACACCATGTCGGTGGCAGTCGACGGCTACCTGTACGTCACCGCCAACCAGTTGCACCGCCAGGCGCAGTACCAGCGTGGGCAGGACCTGCGACGCCGCCCGTACGCGCTGTTCCGCACCCGGATCGACGCCGGCCCGGTGGTGCTGCGCCGCTGACGGGGCTCGCCTCGCGCCGCCGGTCGGTGCGGGCACGGCCGGGAGGCATGGCTGGGCGGCCGGCGGGTAGCCCGTCGGATGGCCGACTGGGGCAAGGTGTTCATCCCGGACACCCCGGTGTTGGAGATCCTGGTACGGGGCAGCGTCATGTACCTCGCCCTGTTCACGCTCCTGCGGGTCATCCTCAAGCGGGAGAGCGGCACCACAGGCGTCACCGACCTGCTTGTGATCGTGCTGCTCGCCGACGCCGCGCAGAACGGCATGTCCGGCGGCTACAACTCGATCACCGACGGGTTGCTGCTGGTCGGGGTGATCATCGGTTGGTCGTACCTGTTGAACGCCGTCGCGTACCGCTGGCAGGCCGCCGCACGGCTGATCCGGCCCAGCTCGCTGGTGCTTGTCCGCGACGGGGAGGTCATGCGGGAGAACATGCGCCGCGAACTGATCACCAACGAGGAGCTGCACACCCTGTTACGCCAGCAGGGCGTCTCCGACCTGGCGGACGTCCGCGAGGTGCGGATGGAGCCCGACGGTCGGTTCAGCGTCACCACCCGTACGCCCGGTCGGCCCCGCAACAGGCGCAACGCGGGCGGCTTCGGCTGACGGCCGGGCGCCGTATGCCCGATGGCGCGGCTGAGGCGCGCAGCCCGCCGCCGGCCTCAGCTGGTCGGCAGGTTGCGGTCCAGCAGGTCGAACAGGGCGACCCAGTGCCGTTCGGTGGCCTGCTCGTCGTACGCCGGTGTGTCGGACATGGTGTATCCGTGGTGGGCGCCCTCGTACAACTCCGAGCGGTAGCGCACACCCGCGGCGTCGAGCGCCTCCTCCAGAGTGGCGATCTGCTCGGGCGTCATCGACTGGTCGTTGTCCGCGTGCCCGAAGTACACCTCGCCGGTGATCGAGCCGACGCCCAGGTGAGGGCTGTCCGGCTCGTCGAGGACGATCCGCCCTGCGTGGAAGCTCGCCGTCGCGACGATCCGGTCCGGATGCGCCTCGATGGCCAGCAGCGCGTTCGTACCGCCCATGCAGTAGCCGGTGATCGCGACGGGGCCGGGGCGGACGTCGTCGCGAGCCGCAAGGAAATCGAGGTACGCGGCGGTGTCCCGGCTGATCACGTCGGCGGTCAGCGCGCGGATCAGCGGGACGACCTTCTCGAAGATCGCGCTGCGCTGGTCGGCGTCGCCGATTCGGGACAGGTCGACAAGTGGTGCCCGGCCAGCCCGGTAGAGCAGGTTGGGCGTCAGCACCAGGTAGCCGCGGGCGGCGATCCGTTCCGCCATCTCCACGAGGCGCGGGCGCGGGCCGAAGGCGTCCATGAAGAGCAGCACCGCCGGGAACGGGCCGTCCCCGTCCGGCCGGGTCAGAGAGGCGTCCGCCACTCCGTCGCTTGTCGGGATGTCCACCGTCGTCGTCTGCACCGGGCCTCCTCGTAATCCGATCTTGGTCCGTCCGAAACGGTACTCGCCTGGACGGCGTGCCCGACACCGGTCCGCCAGCCAGTGGCGCCGGTCCCTCCAGCTTTGCCGCCACGCGGCTCCGGACCGTCTCCAGGCGGCTCAGTTTCCTGCACACGGTCGGGCGCGTGAACAGCGCGTCAAGAACTGACGATGACCCGTCGAAACCGCGTATCGACGGGCCCGTCTTCACCGCCCGGTGGTGACGATGGGTTCATGAGTCCTTGGCGGATGACGCGCTGGAAACGGGGGCACCCGCTGCCGGTCACTGACCCGGACAACGGCCCGGCCGAGCCCTCCACGGGTGCGGGCGAGCCGGATCGCCGGCACGAGGCGCTTGTGAGCGTCCGGCTCGGCCCGTCCGCGCCCGGCAGTCACCTTGTGGAGTACCTGCGGCACGAGCCCTGCGCCGTCGCCGCGTGGTGGATCGCCGCCGACGTCGACGCCGTGGTGCGGCTCTCCGCCGACAGCATGACAGTGCTGCACCGCGCCGTGGCCGACCTGCGTCGCCGTGCCGGGGTGGAGGTCGCGGTGGCGCACTACATCCTCCGCGCGCTCGACCTGACCGATCCGGCGGACCCGCGTACGGCGAAGGACAGCCCGGCCTGGGCGGTGCCCGCCGCATGAGCCTCCCCACCGTGGCCCGCCGGAAATCGGCGGGCGTCTACCGGCGTGGGATCGACAGAGAGGACCAACCGACGATGGACGAGGCAGCGACAAGGTACGCCGTTCCGGTGCGCAATCTGCCGGGACGGCAGGTACGGACGGTGCGGACCGGCCGTTCACCGCAGGGGCAGCGGGTGGGGATCGCCTTCACCCGGGTCGACCTGCTGGTGGCCGCAATGGGCGCGGACCAGCCGTGGGAGGAACTCTGCGAGTCGGCGTTGCGGGCAATGCTGCGCCCGCTCGGCATCGACCGGATTCAGGTCGACCCGCTGCTGGTGGCGCCACCGCTCGCCGAGAGTGTCGGCGACCTGGCGGCACCGACAGCGCCGGTCCGGATGCCGGCCCTGGCGGGCACCGGAGGCGGGCCGGGTCAGGGGCGGTAGCGATAGCCCATTCCCGGCTCCGTGATGAGGTGCCGGGGGCGGGCCGGGTCGTCCTCCAGCTTGCGCCGCAACTGGGCCAGGTACTGCCGCAGGTAGTTGGTCTCGTTCTGGTACTCCGGCCCCCACACCTCCTGGAGGAGCTGCCGCTGGCTGACAAGCTTGCCGGGGTGCCGCACCAGCTTCTCCAGCACGCTCCACTGGGTGGGTGTCAGCTTGACCTCGGTGCCGTCGTCCCGTCGTACGCTGCGGTCGGCCAGGTCGACCGTGTGCTGGCCGATCCGCAGTGCCGGCACCGCCTCGCTTGACGTACCCAGCCGTCGGGTGACCGCGCGGATGCGGGCCAGCAGTTCCTCCACCCCGAACGGCTTGGTGACGTAGTCGTCGGCACCGGCGTCGAGCGCCGCCACCTTGTCCTCGCTGCCGGCCCGGCCGGAGAGCACGATGATCGGCACGGCCGTCCATCCGCGCAGCCCTCGGATCACCTCCACCCCGTCGATGTCGGGCAGGCCGAGGTCCAGCACCACAAGGTCCGGCGGATGGGTGGCGGCGGCCTTCAACGCGGCCGCGCCGGTGCCGGCGACGTCCACGTCGTACCGGCGGGCGCGCAGGTTGATCCGCAGGGCACGCAGGATCTGCGGTTCGTCGTCGACGACCAGGATGCGCGTCATTCCTGCGGCCCCTCCGAGCTGGACTGCGCGGCGGGCAGCCGCAGCACCAGGGTGAGCCCACCACCGGGGGTGGTCTCCGGGATGATGCTGCCACCCATCGCCTCGACAAGCCCCCGGGACAGGGCGAGACCGAGACCGACACCGGTCTGGTTGTCCCTGTCGCCGAGGCGTTGGAACGGCAGGAAGACGTTCTCCCACTGGTCCTCCGGGATGCCCGGTCCCCGATCGATCACGCGCAGCTCCACCTGCCCGGCGTGCGCGCTCGCGGTGATCGTGGGTGGTTTGTCGGGCGGGCTGTAGCGCAGCGCGTTGGCGACGATGTTGACGAGCACCCGTTCCAGCAGGCCCGGGTCGGCGGTGGCCGCCGGCAGGTCGGCCGGGATGTCCGTGGCGACTGTCGCGGCCGCCGGGCCAAGTTCGTCCAACGCCAGGGGTACGGCGTCCTCCAGGCCGATCGCGGTCGCGGTGATGCCGAGGACGCCGGCCTGGAGTCGACTCATGTCCAGGAGGTTGGCGACCAGCCGGGCGAGGCGGTCCAGCGACTCCTCTGCGGTCTCCAGCAACTCCTCTCGGTCGGACTCGTCGAACTCGATGTCGTGGCTGCGCAGACTGGTGACTGCCGCCTTCGCCGACGCCAGCGGCGTACGCAGGTCGTGGCTGACCGCGGCGAGCAGCGCGGTGCGCATGCGGTCGGCAGCGGCGAGGGGTTTGGCGGTGGCTGCCTCCTCGGCGAGCCGTTCCTGGCGCAGCGCGACGGCTGCCTGGGCGGCGAACGCCTCGACGATCCGCCGGTCGGCGGCCTCCAGTCGGCGTCCGCTGAGCACGACTGTGATCCGGTCGTCGACCGGTACCGCCGTCTCACCGCCGTCGGGTGTGCCGGCCGGCTGGTCGCCGACGCTGGCCACGACACACCAGGCGTGCTCCTCGCGGGACCTGTCCGGACGGCCGCTGGCCTCCTCGGCCAACTCCAGCACGCTCACCGCGCGCAGCCCGAAGGTTTCCCGGAGCTGGTCCAGCAGGGCGGGCAGCGGGCGTTCGCCGCGCAGGACGCCACCGGCCACGGCGGCGAGGGTCTGCGCGTCGGCGGCGGCGCGGGCGGCCTCCCGGGTACGCCGGGCGGCCACGTCGACGACCCAGCTCACCGCCAATGCCACGCCGACGAAGACGGCCAGGGCGAGCAGGTTGTCCGCCTCGGCGATCGTCAACGTGCGGTAGGGCGGGGTGAAGAACCAGTTGAGCAGCAGCGAGCCGCCCAGCGCGGCGACAAGCGCCGGCCACACTCCACCGACAAGCGCGACCCCGACGACCCCGGCGAGGAACAGCAGGATGTCGTTTGTGAGCGTCAGGTCGGGCAGCGTCCTCAACAGCAGGGTGAGCAGCGGCATCCCCAGCGCGGCCAGGACGAAGCCGAGCAGCCTCCGGCGTCGCGACAGCGCGGCCGGCACCGCTGCCGCCCGACGGCCCTTGCCTGCCTGTTTGTGGGTGACAAGGTGCACGTCGATCGAGCCGGAGAGCGCGGTGGTGGTCACCCCGACGCCCCGGGCGAAGATCTGCGCGAGGCGTCCCCGCCGGCTGGCGCCGAGAACCAGTTGGGTGGCGTTCACGCCCTGGGCGAAGTCCAGCAGCGCGGCCGGCACGTCGGTGCCGAGCACCTGGTGGTAGGTGCCGCCGAGGCTCTCCACGAGCACCCGCTGGCGGGCGAGTTGGGCCGGGTCCGCGCCGGCCAGGCCGTCGCTGCGGGCGACGTGCACGGCGAGCAGGTCGGCGCCCTTGCTGCGGGCAGCGACGCGGGCGGCACGGCGGATCAGCGTCTCGCCCTCCGGGCCTCCGGTCAGCGCCACCACGACGCGTTCCCGGGCCTCCCAGGTCGCGGCGATGCCCTGCTGGCTGCGGTACACCTCGAGCTGCTCGTCGACCTTGTCGGCCAGCCAGAGCAGCGCCAGTTCGCGCAGCGCGGTGAGGTTGCCGACCCGGAAGTAGTTGCCGAGCGCGGCGTCGATCTTGTCAGGGCGGTAGATGTTGCCGTGCGCCATCCGGCGGCGCAGCGCCTCGGGTGTCATGTCGACAAGCTCGACCTGCTCGGCGGCTCGGACGATCTCGTCCGGCACTGTCTCCCGCTGGGTCGTGCCGGTGATCTGCGCGACGACGTCGTTCACCGACTCCAGGTGCTGCACGTTGACCGTGGACAGCACGTCGATCCCCGCGTCGAGCAGTTCCTGGACGTCCTGCCAGCGCTTGTCGTGCCGCGAGCCGGGCACGTTCGTGTGTGCCAGCTCGTCGACCACAGCGATCTCCGGCCGGCGGGCCAGCACCGCGTCCAAGTCCATCTCGGTGAACTCGGCGCCCCGGTAGGTCATCGTGCGGCGGGGCACCTGCTCCAGGTCACCGACCATGGCGGCGGTCTGCTGCCGGCCGTGGGTCTCCACGAAGCCGATCACCACGTCGGTGCCGCGCGCGGCTCGCCGCTGGGCCTCCTCCAACATGGCGTACGTCTTTCCGACGCCCGGGGCGGCTCCGAGGTAGATGCGCAGTTCTCCGCGTGGCACGGGAACCATCCTCTCCGATCAGAAGGAAGGGCCCCTTCTTAACGCGAGGCGTTAAGAAGGGGCCCTTCCTTACGCGTTCAGCGAGCGGGGTACTGCTTGTCGAGCGCGATGTTGAGTTCCAGCACGTTGACCCCCGGCTCGCCCATGAAGCCGAGCCCTCGTCCGGTGGTGTGCTCGTCCACCAGCTTGCGGACCGCCGCCGGGTCCGCGCCGCGTTCCCGCGCCACCCGGTTTACCTGCAATTCGGCGTACGCCGGGCTGATCTGGGGGTCGAGGCCGCTGCCGCTGGCGGTGACCGCATCGGCGGGCACTGCCGGCTCGGCGGGGGCGTCGCCGCGGATCGGGGTGATCAGCCCGCCGGCGGCCACGTAGTCCTCGCCGGGCTGGGCCAGTTCCACAGGCACCCCCTGGTACGAGGACACGAACGGCGTGGCCGGGGCAGCCTGGTTCACGCTGACCACCCGGGTGACCGGGCCGGTCAGACCGTCGGCGCGGAAGACAGCGAGCACCGCGCCGACCCCGTCGTCGGTGCAGAAGGGGCGGCTGCCGTCGACGCCATTCAGCTCGCCGACCGACCTGCTGCGCCCGCAGACCTGGGTGAGCAGGCTTTCGCTGGACTCCTCCGGGTCGGTGGCCAGGGTGTCGACAACGCTCTCCGGGCCGAGGTTGCTGGCCGCTGTGGAGGTCGGGTCGTAGCCGTCTCCGGCGGCCGACGGACGGGACTGGAAGTAGCGGCCGATGGGGCTGCCGTCGGCGTCGGTGAAGGACTGGCCGATAAGCGAGCTGCCGATCGTCGTCCCGCCCGAGGTGATCAGCGAGCCGTCGGCCTTGTGGTTGAGGCCGGGCAGCTGACCGACCGCTACCAGGGCCAGCGGGTAGACCAGCCCGAGCAGCACCGTGAACACGAGCACGGCGCGCAGGGCGGCGAGGTGTTGGGCGATCCAGGTGGGTAGGCGCATCACGAAATCCCCGGGATGAACTGGATGAGCAGGTCGATGAGCTTGATCCCGATGAACGGCACGACGATGCCGCCCAGGCCGTACACCAGCAGGTTGCGGCTGAGCAGCTTCGACGCGGCGGCCGGCCGGTACCGCACGCCGCGCAGGGCGAGCGGGATCAGCGCGATGATCACCAGGGCGTTGAAGATGACAGCGGACAGGATCGCCGACTCCGGGCTGGCCAGCCGCATGATGTTCAGCGCGTCCAGGCTCGGGTAGAGGCCGGCGAACATGGCCGGGATGATCGCGAAGTACTTCGCGATGTCGTTGGAGATGCTGAACGTCGTCAGCGCACCGCGCGTGATCAGCAACTGCTTGCCGATCTCCACGATCTCGATGAGCTTTGTCGGGTCGGAGTCGAGGTCGACCATGTTGCCGGCCTCCTTGGCGGCCGACGTACCGGTGTTCATCGCCACCCCGACGTCGGCCTGGGCGAGCGCCGGTGCGTCGTTGGTGCCGTCACCTGTCATGGCGACCAGCCGGCCACCCTCCTGCTCCCGCTTGATCAGCGCGAGTTTGTCCTCCGGTGTCGCCTCGGCCAGGAAGTCGTCCACCCCGGCCTCGTCGGCGATTGCCTTCGCGGTACGCGGGTTGTCACCGGTGATCATCACCGTGCGGATGCCCATGCGGCGCATCTCGTCGAACCGCTCCCGCATGCCGGCTTTCACGACGTCCTTGAGGTGGATGACGCCCAGCGCGCGGGCGGGCTCACCGTCGACGTGCTCGGCGACCACGAGCGGGGTGCCGCCGGTGCTGCTGATCGCGTCCACGATCTCGCCGACCTGCTCGGTCGGGTGGCCGCCGTTCTCCCGTACCCACTTCATCATCGCGGCGGCGGCGCCCTTGCGGACCCGGCGGGCAGTGCCCACCGCTCCCCCGTCCACGCTGCCGTCCGGGGTCAGGTCGACGCCGCTCATCCGGGTCTGCGCGGTGAAGGGGACGAAGGTGGCGTGCGGCATCACGCCGGCCTCGCGCTCGCGCAGCCCGAACTCGTTCTTGGCCAGCACTACCACCGAGCGCCCCTCGGGGGTCTCGTCGGCCAGGCTCGACAGCTGGGCGGCGTCGGCCATCGCCTCGACGGCTACCCCTTCGACGGGTACGAACTCGGCGGCCTGCCGATTGCCGAGCGTGATGGTGCCGGTCTTGTCCAGCAGCAGGGTGTTGACGTCGCCGGCCGCCTCGACGGCCCGGCCGCTCATGGCCAGGACGTTGCGCTGCACGAGCCGGTCCATGCCGGCGATGCCGATGGCCGAGAGCAGCGCGCCGATGGTGGTCGGGATGAGGCAGACGAGCAGCGAGATGAGCACGATCGCGGTGACGCCGGAGTCGGTGATCGCCCCGCTGTCCGGTGCCGCCGCCTGGTACGCCTTGGAGAAGATGGCCAGTGGCTGGAGGGTGACAACTGCCAGCAGGAAGATGATCGTGAGCGCGGAGAGCAGGATGTTCAGCGCGATCTCGTTGGGTGTCTTCTGCCTGTTGGCGCCCTCGACCAGGGCGATCATCCGGTCGATGAAGCTCTCCCCCGGCTTCTGGGTGATCTTCACGATGATCTGGTCGGAGAGCACCCTGGTGCCGCCGGTGACAGCGCTGCGGTCACCGCCGGACTCGCGGATGACCGGAGCCGACTCGCCGGTGATTGCCGACTCGTCGACGCTGGCGATGCCCTCCACGATGTCGCCGTCGCCGGGGATGATGCCGCCCGCCTCGACGAGTACGACGTCGCCCTGACGCAACTCCGGGGCTGCGACTGCCTCGTCGGTGTAGCTGTTGGCCCGCGCGCCGGGCTTCCAGCCGACCAGACGGGTGGCGATGGTGTCCTTCTTGGCCTGCCGCAAGGTCGCGGCCTGCGCCTTGCCCCGCCCCTCGGCTACCGCCTCGGCCAGGTTGGCGAAGAGCACTGTCAGCCAGAGCCAGACGGTGATCGCCCAGGCGAACACCGACGGGTCGGTCACCGCCAGGACCGTGGTGAAGGCCGCGCCGACCTCGACGATCAGCATCACCGGGTTGCGCCACATGGTGGCCGGGTTCAGCTTGCGTACGGCGTCCGGCAGGGACCGGATGAGCTGCTGAGGGTCGAGCAGGCCTCCGCCGACCCGCTTGCCCTGGTCGGCTGCGGTGGCGAGCTGCCCGGATGTCACGGACATGTCCTCGTTCCTCATGATGGTCAGAGCCCTTCTGCCAGCGGGCCGAGCGCGAGCGCCGGCAGGAAGGTCAGCGCGACGAGGACCACCGTGACGCCGACGACCATCCCGACGAACAGCGGACGGTGGGTCGGCAGGGTGCCCTCGGACGCGGGGGTGGGTGCCTGGCGGGCCAGCGAGCCGGCCAGCGCGAGCACGACGATGATCGGGAGGAAGCGGCCCAGCAGCATGCACAACCCGAGCGCGGTGTCCCACCAGGTGGTGTTGACAGTGATGCCGCCGAAGGCGGAGCCGTTGTTGTTGCTGGCCGAGGTGAACGCGTAGAGCACCTCGGAGAGGCCGTGCGGGCCGACGTTCAGCGCTGTCGAGTTGTTGCCTGTGGCGAACGCCGCCGCCGTGCCGACGAGCACCAGGATCGGCGTGATCAGGAAGTACAGCGAGGCGAACTTGATCTCCCGCGAGCCGATCTTCTTGCCCAGGTATTCAGGCGTGCGACCCACCATCAGGCCGGCCACGAAGACCGTGATCACCGCGAGGATGAGCAGGCCGTACAGGCCGGAACCGGTGCCGCCCGGCGCTACCTCGCCGAGCATCATGTTGACCATCGGCATCATGCCGCCGAGCGATGTGAACGAGTCGTGGAACGAGTTCACAGCGCCGGTCGAGGTGAGCGTGGTGGCGGCGGCGAAGGTCGCCGAGTTCGAGACGTCGAACCGGACCTCCTTGCCCTCCAGCGCCGCGCCGACGGCCTGCGGAACGGTGCCCTGACCGGCCAGCTCGAACACGTTGGTGAGGGCGACGCTCGCGACCGCGAGAATGCCCATCACCGCGGCGATCGCGTAGCCCTGCCGGTTCTGCCCGACCATCCGGCCGAACACCCGGGGCAGGCTGAACGGGATCAGCAGGATCAGGAAGATCTCAAGCCAGTTCGTCCACGAGGTGGGGTTCTCGAACGGGTGGGCGCTGTTGGCGTTGTAGAAGCCGCCGCCGTTGGTGCCCAACTCCTTGATCACTTCCTGGCTGGCGACCGGCCCACCGGTGATGGTCTGGGAGCCGCCGGTGAGCGTCGTGACGTCGGTGCCGCCGGACAGGTTCTGCACCGCCCCGCCGATCATCAGCGCGATGGCGCCGAGCACCGCGATCGGCAGCAGGATCCGCAGCACGATCCGGGTCAGGTCGACCCAGAAGTTGCCGAGCTGCCCGGTGCGGCTGCGGGCGAACCCGCGTACCAGCGCGACCGCCACCGCGATGCCGACCGCCGCCGAGACGAAGTTCTGCACCGCCAGGCCGGCCATCTGCACGAGGTGGCCCATTGTCGACTCACCCGAGTACGACTGCCAGTTGGTGTTCGTCACGAACGACACGGCCGTGTTCCACGCGCCGTGCGGCACCACCGCGTCGAAGCCCAGTGACAGCCACAGGTGGTTCTGCACCCGCTGGAACAGGTACAGGAACAGCAGCGAGATGCCGGAGAACGCCAGCACGCTGCGGGCGTACACGCCCCAGGTCTGCTCGGAGGCCGGGTTGACCCCGACCAGTCGGTAGATCCCCCGCTCAACCCGGGATTGTTTGGTGCCGGCGACCGCCCGGAACATGTAGTCGCCGAACGGCTTGTAGACGGCGACGATGGCCGCCACAAGCGTCAACACGAAGATGACGCCCGCTGTTGTCATGGTCATCAGAAGCGCTCCGGGAACAACAGGGCGAACACCAGGAACGCGCCCAGGACGATCGCGAGCACCAGGCCGACGGCGTTTACCGCGTTCACAGCTTCTCCACCGCCCGGATCACCAGGGCGAGCGCTGCGAACAGCGCCACCGTCAGGACCACGAACACCACGTCAGACACGCTGACTCCCTCAGACCGGCTAGGTTCGCGCGACCGCCTTCCGGTCGCGCGGGGCAATCAAAGCCCCGCTACGCGCCGGTCGGCAGAGGTCGTGACGCGACAAATACGGCGGCGAACCGTTTCTTGACGCGGTTTTCACACCCGTGCCTGAACAGGTGAAATGCGGCACAGAGCAGGCTGAGGCTGGTTGTTGTTCGCCCTTTGCTCTGCTTCAACGGACGCAACACGGAGGCGCTGTCACCGTTGCGCTGGTTGAAGCAGAGCAAAGGACACAACGGAAGTGACCGCGAGCGACCCGGCTGGGTGGCTCGCGCGGCGTGGTGCAGGCGGAGGCGGGGGCCGGTCAGGCCGGGCGGCGGGCCACAAGCACGTCACGCATGATCGACTGATCCACCCGGTGCCGCAGCGCGCGGTAGGGCTCCGCGTCGACAACGCTCAGGCCGGCGTCGGCAAGTGCCGCCGCCGCGTCGTCCCGGCTGGCCACGTGGGTATTCCAGGAGATGCCGAGCGCGCCGCCGGGCCGCAGCAGCCGTGCCCAGACTGGCGCGGCGTCCGCGAGTAGCCTCAGCGGATCACGGGTCAACCCATGATCGGCGGTACGACTGCCGTGCTGCACGCCGTACGGGGCGTCCGCCACTATCAGGTCGACGGTCTCCGGCCGGAAGAACTCCCCCGACCTGGTGGTGTCCGCGTTCACCACGTCCAGCAGTTGCGTGCGACCGGCCTTGTGCTCCTCACGGGTCGGTGCCAGCTCGATCCGCACCCGACGGCCGACAACCTTGCGCTCCCGCCGTACCGGACCCGACTCAAGCACCCGGTGCTTGATCCGCTTCTGCTTCAGCCAGGTGGTGATGAACGCCCGGTACGCCTCGACGTCCTTCTGGTCGCGCTCCACCCCGGCGGCGTCGAAGCCGTACATCAGCGCCTGGTTGAGGGTGGTGCCCCGACCGCACAGCGGGTCGAGCACCCGGAACCGCCGGTCGGTCAGCTCGCCGGCCCAGTCCGAGGCGAGCAGTGTGACGTTGAGCAGCAGCTTGGTGAACTGCTCGTTGGTCTTGCCCGGGTACTTCTGGATGGTGAGCAGGTCGTCGTCGTAGCGGTCCAGCCTGGTCCACTCGACCGGGCGCAGCAGGTCGCCGACGATCTCGAACAGCGCGTACCCGGCGGAGAGATTGCCCAGGACGGCGAAGTCACGCTCGGTCAGCCCGTCGCCGGCGAACGTCACGTAGGACGCCCCACCGACGACCTCGGTGTCCAACTCACCGATCCGACCGTCGAGCGCCGAGCGGCCGAAGATCTCCAGCTCGGCCCGGGTGAGATCGACGGCGGAGCGGGCGTACACCCGGTTGGTGGCGGGCAGGATCAGCAGGCCGTAGCGCGTCATGGTCCGGCGAGTATTCCACAACGGGTGACGGTCGCCGGGAACCGGAGCGACCGCCGGAGCGACTACCGGTACATGGGGTGTGAGCAGTGGCGGGAGGTCCTGTCCGCGCAGCTGGACGGGGAGGAGACCGCCGACGAACGGGCGGCGGCGCAGGTGCACCTCGACGGGTGCGCCGATTGCCGGGCCTGGTTCACGGCGGCGGCTGCGGTGACCCGTCGGGTTCGTACCCGTTTGGTCACCGACGTTCCCGACCGGGCCGCCGCGATCCTGGCCGCCGCCGCGGCGACCCCGCCGCCCCGGCAGTCGTGGTGGCGACGCCTGGCCGGGCGCGGACCCCTGGTCGCCGGGCTGCGCGCGGCGCTCGGCCTGCTCGGCGCGGTGCAGTTGGTGCTCGGCCTGGCCCAGGTGGGTAGGGGCGCGGCCACTGACCACCTGCACCCCACCGGCCAGCACCTGTGGCACGAGTCGGCCGCCTGGAACGTCGCGGTGGGTGCCGGCTTCCTCTTCGTGGCGGTACGCCGCACCCCGCCGGCCGGGCTGCTGCCGATGCTCAGCGCGTTCGTCGGCACGCTGCTGCTGCTCTCGGTGAACGACCTGGCCACCGGCTCGGTGGACGGGCAGCGGCTGGTCAGCCACGGTTTCCTGGTGGTCGGCTATCTGATCACCGTGCTGCTGTCCCGCCCCGGGCTGCGCCCCGGTGGGCCCTCGCCGCAGCGGCAGCAGGCACCGTCACGCTGGCGGTTCCGCCCCGAAGAGGTGGACCGGCCGCTGCGGGTGGTCAATTCCGGGGCGTACCCCGCGCAGGCCGCCGACCGGCACGCGGCACCGGCGGCACGGACCGGCGACCGACGGGCCGCCTGAGCCTGCTCAGCCCGCCTGTCGCTGGCGTGCCCGGTGGGCGCGCAGGTTCGCCGGAAGGCCGCAGACCCGGACGGAGTGCCAGACCCCGCTGTTGTTGCGGGAGCGGTCGTAGAACGCCACCTGGCACCGGGGGTTGCGGCAGGTCTTGATGCGCCTGCCGACGTCGGTGAGTTGCGCCGCGTACAACTCCGCCAGGACGAGGGAGACAAGCAACTCGGCCCCTGTCCCGGCGGGATCGAGGTGGACCGAGCCGTCCCCGTCCAGCAGAAGCGTGGCACCTGTCGCACGAGCGGCCGGCACCGGCTCGGGCGGCCCGGATTCCGGTGTGGCGTGCAGCCTGGCGGCGATCCCGTACCGCAGCTCGTCGCGGAAGGTTCGCAGCGCCCGCAGGTCCGCCGGGTCGAGCGTCACGTCGGGTGCCGGCCGCCCGGTGGCCGTCGACCACCGGGCGCAGACATCGTGCGCCCACTGCGTGGCGCTGTCGAGATCGTCGAGGAGATCCGGCTGGCGTGGGGCTCCGGCCGGGAGCGTGTTGAGTAGGTCCTGGACGAGCCCGAGGCCGCCCGGTGCGGGGTCGAGGCCGTATCTCGCGGTGGCGGGCCACGGCGGAGGGGACACCGACGGCATTGTCACATCACTTTCCGATCAGGCCGAGCGCCCCGTACCACAGCGGGCCCGGGTTCACCCAGTCCGGATAGAGCTCCATCATCGCGTCGAAGAACTCGATGGCTGTGGACTTCTCAGCCAACAGCCGCTCCACGTTCAGCAGGTACCTGCGGGTCTCGTCGATGCTCGACGGGTCATCGGGGAGGCTGCGGTTCTTGTGGCTGGCGACCACTGCCCGGGGCGCGAGGGCCTCGACGCGGTCGAGGGCCTTGAGCCACTCCCTCAGGCCACCGTTGACGGTTTCCAGCAGGTACTGGTGGACCCCGTTGTAGACGACGTCGCCGGCCACCACGAGGCCGATCGACGGCACGTGCAGGACTGTGGTCTGGTCGCCGTCGGTGTGCCCGGTCTCGACCGGCTGGGCGACGTTTCCTTCGAGCAGGATTCCGCCGGGCGGCACCGGAATGGCGTCGACGGGCGACTCCGGGATCAGCCCGGGGAAGACCTTGTCGAACACCTCTTGGCGCCCGACGGTGGCCTGCTGGTGCATGACCTCGATGGTGCCGGGCGTCGCGTAGGTGACGGCGTCGGGGAAGCGCTTGACCAGCTCAGGGGCACCGAACCAGTGGTCACCGTGCCCGTGGGTGGCGTAGATGGCCGTCAGCCGCTTGCCCGACCGCTCGATCCAGTCGCCCGCCGTCGCGATCTGCTCATGGGTGAACGGCGGGTCCACCAGCAGCGCCTCCTCGGCTCCCGAGATCAGGGTGGTGGCTGTCGGATTGAAGTGGATGGGCGAGCCGTCCGGCATGCGCTGGCCTCCGGCCCGGATCGGGCCATCCAGGACCAGTACCTCGTAGGACAGGGCGGATGGGGACATGTCTCCTCCTCGGCGACGCGGGTCGCGACCGTCGGCGCACGTCCACCGACGAAATAAGCGTAAGTCGTATGCCTATTTCAGTCCGGCGTTTGCCGAGTCTCCTGCCTCACACCTCCAGCGATGACCTGCGGGATGACCTGCTCCACGATCGTCAGCAGCGTGGTGGTGAGCAGCAGGTGCACCTGAGGGCGGGTCAGCGCGCCGCGCTGGAGCCACTCCCGGGCGGTCGAGGTCGCCAGGCCGCAGTACGCCCGGACCATCCCGCGTAACTCCTCGTGGTGCTCCGCCTCGTCGGCAAGCCCGACGGCGACGAGCATCCGGTCCGCGGCGACCTCCTCGGCCTCGGCGAGCACCCGCTCCACGTCGGCGTCGCCACCCATGCCCCGCGCCGTGACGGCGGCCAGCCAGGATGTGCTGTGCCGTGACACCACGTCGAGGAACCAGGTGACGCTGGCGTCGATCCGAGTGCGCAGGTCGCCCTTGGGCAGTCGTTCCACGGCGACCTCGGGGATGGTCACCATGACCCGGACGACCTCCAGGTAGAGGTCCTTCTTGGCGCCGAAGTAGTGGTTGACAAGCCCTCTGGCGACACCTGCCTCGCGGGCGATGTCGGTGGTCGACACGTCCGCGTACGGGCGCTCGCCGAACAGCCGGACCGCGCAGGCCAGGATCTGCCCGCGTCGGGCGTCCGGCTCCAGACGGCGGCGGCGCGGAGCCGTCTCGACACTCATCTGCCCGACCCTATCGGCAGCTCACGACGTCGGGCCGAGACGTCGACCCGATCGACCCGCCTTCCCTGACATCGGGGTGTCCCCACGCTGCGGATAGCCCGATATCAAGGAAGGCGTGTGGATCAAGAGTTATTGACAGGCTGCCAACAGCGCGCGAGGGTGGTGGACATGCCGACGCCCGCACTCGACGGTCCCCCCTCGCCCTGGCGGCAGCCGGAGCACGACGACCTCGCCGACCTGGCCCGCACCTTCTTCACGAAGGAGGTGCTGCCGCACACCGAGCGCCTGCTGGCCCAGGGCCACCCGGATCGCGAGCACTACCGGCGCGCCGGTGAGCTGGGGCTGCTCGGGCTGTCAGTGCCGGAGGAGTACGGCGGTGGGGGCGGCGGCTTCACGCACGAGGCGGTGCTGCTGCACGAGCAGGC
This sequence comes from Micromonospora sp. DT41, assembly GCF_049841715.1. NCBI lineage: Bacteria > Bacillati > Actinomycetota > Actinomycetes > Micromonosporales > Micromonosporaceae > Micromonospora > Micromonospora sp. DT41. The sequence continues at coordinate 687,420 of NZ_JBNCKU010000001.1, forward strand.
CCACACCGGGGAGAGCAGCCTCGGGCTGGCCGTCCACAGTGGCATCGTCACCGGCTACCTGGTGGAGTACGGCAGCGAGGAGCAGAAGCGACGCTGGCTGCCCGGACTGTGCAGCGGTGAGCTGGTCGGCGCGATCGCGATGACCGAGCCCGATGGCGGCTCCGACCTTCAGGCGATGCGCACCCGGGCGGTCCGCGACGGTGACGACTACCTGGTCACCGGCGCGAAGACGTTCATCACAAACGGTGGCCTGGCCGACCTGATCGTCATGGCGGTCAAGACCGACCCCGAGCAGCGGGCCTCCGGCATCTCCCTGCTGGTCTGCGAGGTCGGCGGCGACCCGGAGGGCTTCCGCCGGGGCCGGCTGCTGTCCAAGGTGGGGCTGCACGGCAACGACACCGCCGAGTTGTTCTTCGACGACTTCCGGGTGCCTGCGGCCAACCTGCTGGGCGGCGCCGAAGGGCTGGGCTTCATCCAGATGATGCAGCAGCTTCCGCAGGAGCGCCTGGTCATCGGCGTCGGGGCGGTCGCCGCCATGGAACGCGCCGTCGAGCTGACAGTCGCGTACGCGAAGGAGCGCACCGCCTTCGGCAAGCCGCTGATGGGCCACCAGAACACCCGGATGGTGCTCGCCGAGTGCGCCACCCGCACCCGGGTCAGTCGGGTCTTCCTGGACGACTGCATCGTCCGGCACAGCCGTGGCGACCTGGACGTGGCGACCGCAGCTATGGCGAAGTCGTGGCTCACCGAGGGCCAGTGCGAGGTCGTCGACCGCTGCCTGCAGATCTTCGGCGGCTACGGCTACACCACCGAGTACCCCATCGCCCGGATGTACGCCGACGCCCGCGTCCAGAAGATCTACGGCGGCACCAACGAGATCATGAAGGAGCTGATCGCCCGTGTCCTCTGAGGCGTACGTCTATGACGCGGTCCGCACCCCGCGCGGACGCGGCCGGGACACCGGCGCGCTGCACGGGGTCAAGCCGATCTCCCTTGTCGTCGGCCTGATCGACGCGCTGCGTGAGCGCAACCCGGGCCTTGACGTCGGGCGGCTGGAGGACCTGCTGCTCGGCATCGTCACACCTGTCGGCGAGCAGGGCGGTGACCTGGCGCGCGCCGCCGCCCTGCTCGCCGGGCTGCCCGACGAGGTGGGCGGGGTGCAACTCAACCGGTTCTGCGCCTCCGGGTTGGAGGCTGTCAACTCCGCCGCCGCGCGGATCCGTTCCGGTTGGGAGCACCTGTTGCTGGCCGGCGGGGTGGAGTCGATGTCGCGGGTGCCGATGGGCGCCGACGGCGCTGCCTGGGCCACCGACCCGCAGACCGCGCTTGCCACGTCGTTCGTGCCGCAGGGCGTCAGCGCCGACCTCATCGCCACACTTGAGGGCTTCACCCGCGACGACGTGGACGGCTACGCGCTGCGCTCGCAGGAGCGGGCCGCCAAGGCGTGGGCGGGTGGGCATTTCGCCCGCTCGGTGGTGCCGGTCCGCGACGCCAACGGGCTGGACATCCTCAGTGTGGACGAGCACCTCCGCCCGGACACCACGCGGGAAGGGCTGGCCAAGCTCACGCCGTCCTTCGCCACGATTGGCGAGGCTGCCGGCTTCGACGCTGTCGCCTTGCAGAAGTTCCACTGGCTGGAGGCCATCGAGCACGTCCACCACGCCGGCAACTCGTCGGGAATCGTGGACGGTGCCGCGCTGGTGCTTGTCGGCTCGGAGCAGGTCGGCCGGGACCTCGGCCTCACCCCGCGCGCCCGGATCGTCGGCGCGGCGGTCACCGGCGCCGACCCGACGCTGATGCTGACCGGCCCGATCCCGGCCACCCACAAGGCGCTCGCCGCCGCCGGCCTGACCCTCGACGACATCGACCTGTTCGAGATCAACGAAGCCTTCGCCGCAGTGGTCCTCAAGTACGTCCGCGACCTCGGGCTGGATCCGGACCGCGTCAACGTCAACGGCGGCGCGATCGCTCTGGGCCACCCGCTCGGCGCGACCGGAGCGATGCTGCTCGGCACCGCGTTGGACGAGTTGGAACGCCGCGACCTGCGCCGCGCCGTCGTGACCCTCTGCATCGGCGGCGGCATGGGCGTCGCCACCGTCATCGAGCGCTGCTGACCCGGAGGACCACAATGACAAACACCATCCGGTACGACAGCGGCGCCGACGGCATCGTCACGCTCACCTTTGACGACCCCGACCAGTCCGCGAACACAATGAACCGCGCGTACGTCGCCTCGATGAGCGCCGCGCTCGACCGGCTGGAGGCCGAGCCCGACCTCGCCGGAGTCATCGTGACAAGCGCGAAGTCGACGTTCTTCGCCGGTGGTGACCTGCCGATGATGATCCGGGCGACAGGCGCCGACGCCCCCGGGCTTGCCGATCTGCTCGGCACCATCAAACGGGACCTGCGCCGGCTGGAGACGCTGGGCCGACCGGTGGTCGCCGCCGTCAACGGCTCGGCGCTCGGCGGCGGCCTGGAGATCGCGCTCGCCTGCCACCACCGGATCGCGCTGGACGTGCCCGGCTCGCGGCTGGGACTGCCCGAGGTGACACTGGGTCTGCTGCCGGGTGCCGGCGGCGTCACCCGGACGGTACGCATGCTCGGCCTGGCCGGCGCGCTTACCACCGTGCTGCTCACCGGCCGCCGGATGCGCCCGGCCGACGCCCTGGCCGTCGGGATCGTCGACGAGGTAGTGGCCACCGAGACGGAGATGCTGGACCGGGCCCGCGCCTGGATCGCCGCCAACCCGCGCCCACAGCAGCCGTGGGACCGCCCGGACTACCGGATGCCCGGCGGCACACCCGCCAGCCGATCGCTTGCGGCGCAACTGCCGGCCTTCCCGGCGACCCTTCGCAAGCAGCTCAAGGGTGCCCGACTGCCCGCGCCGGAGGCGATCCTTGCCACCGCAGTGGAGGGCGCCCAGGTCGACCTGGAGACCGCGTTCACGGTGGAGACCCGGCACCTGATCGGCCTGCTCACCGGGCAGGTAGCCAAGAACATGATCGGGGCGTTCTTCTTCGACCTGAAGGCCGTCAACGGCGGCGCCGCCCGCCCGTCCGTGGCGGACGCGCCGCCGGTGCGCCGGGTGGCGGTGCTCGGCGCGGGCATGATGGGCGCCGGCATCGCGTACGCCTGCGCCAGCGCCGGCATCGACGTGGTGGTCAAGGACGTCTCCCCGGAGGCCGCCGGGCGGGCCCGGGAGCACGCCGAACGGCTGCTGGCCCGCAGGGTCCGCAAGGGGCGCGCCTCGGAGGCCGATGCCCGGGCCGTCCTGGACCGGATCACCACCACCGACCAGGTCGACGCTCTGACCGGCTGCGACGCGGTCATCGAGGCGGTCTTCGAGGACCCGACGCTGAAGCAGAAGGTGTTCGCCGAGGTGCTGCCGGTGCTGGCGCCGGGCGCCCTGCTCGCCTCCAACACCTCGACCCTGCCGATCACCGGGCTGGCCGCCGGCGTGGACAGGCCGGCCGACTTCATCGGCATGCACTTCTTCTCCCCAGTGGACCGGATGCCCCTGCTGGAGATCGTGGTGGGCGAGCAGACCGGCGACGTCGCGCTGGCGCGGGCGTTCGACCTGGGCCGGCGGATCGGCAAGACGCCGATCGTCGTCAACGACGGGCGGGGCTTCTTCACCAGCCGGGTCATCGGCCGGTTCATCGACGAGGCTGTCGGCATGGTCGCCGAGGGCGTACCGGCCGCGTCGGTGGAGCAGGCAGCTCTCCAGGCCGGCTACCCGACCGGGCCGCTGGCGCTCGCCGACGAGGTGAGCCTCACCCTCATCCAGCGGATCCGGCGCCAGTTCGAGGCCGCCGGCGGGGACTTCCTGCCGTTGCCTTCGCACCGCCTCGTCGACGAGCTTGTCGACGCGTACGAGCGGCCGGGGCGCGCGGCGGGGCGCGGCTTCTACTCCTACGACAACGGCACGCGAGGGCGGCTGTGGACGGGGCTCGCCGACCTGATCACCGACGCCGGCCGGGCGGTGCCGTTCACCGACCTCCAGGAGCGGATGCTCTTCGCCGAGGCGCTGGACGCGCTGCGCTGCCTCGATGAGGGCGTGCTGCGTACCGAGACCGACGCCAACATCGGTTCGATCTTCGGCATCGGCTTCCCGGCCTGGACGGGAGGGGTGATCCGCTACGTCCGGCAGTACGCGGGCGGTCCGGCCGGCTTCGCGGCCCGTGCCAGTGAGCTGGCCTCCCGCTACGGTGACCGCTTCACACCTCCGGCCGACCTGGAGGAGCGGCTCGCCGCCCGTACCGTCGCACCGGCTGGCGTCGCGTGACGGCCCCGGGCCCCGGCGCAGCGGCGGGCGGTCCGGCGCGCGGCGGGCCGCTGGCGGGGGTACGGGTGGTCGAGCTGGCGGGTCTCGCACCCGCGCCGTTCGGTTGCATGATGCTCGCCGACCTCGGCGCGGACGTCGTACGGGTGGACCGGCCGGGTGGACCGGGTGCGGGGCGGCTGGCCGCGCCGACCGGCGGGCCGTTGCAGCGGGGACGCCGGGTCACCACAGTGGACCTGAAGTCTCCGGCGGGGGTGGCGGACCTGCTGCGCCTGGCGGATGCCGCCGACGTCCTCGTCGAGGGCTACCGCCCGGGCGTCGCCGAGCGGCTGGGTTTCGGGCCGCAGACCTGCCAGGCCCGAAACCCCCGACTGGTGTACGCGCGGATGACCGGCTGGGGCCAGGACGGCCCGCTGGCGTTCCGGGCCGGGCACGACATCGACTACATCGCTGTGGCCGGGGCGTTGGAACCACTGGGCCGGGCCGGCGAGCGCCCACACGCGCCGATGAACCTGCTCGGTGACTTCGGCGGGGGCGGCATGCTGCTCGCGGTGGGCGTGCTTGCCGCGCTGCTGGAACGGGAACGCTCCGGTGTCGGCCAGGTCGTCGACGCGGCGATGGTCGACGGGTCCGCCCTGCTCACGTCGTTCCTGCACGGGATGCTCGGCGCCGGCCTGTGGGCCGCCCCGCGTGGCCGCAACATCTTCGACGGCGGCGCACCGTTCTACGACACGTACGCCACTGCCGACGGTGGCTTCATGGCCGTGGGCGCCGTGGAGCCGGCCTTCTACGCCGTGTTGCTGACGGGTCTGGGTCTCGCCGACGAGCCGGACCTGCCCGCCCAGTACGACCCGAGCGGCTGGGACGAGTTGCACCGACGGTTCACCGAGCGGTTCGCCGAGCGGACCCGGGACGAGTGGACGGCGGTCTTCGCCGACCTGGACGCCTGCGTCGCTCCGGTCCTCGCGCCCGGTGAGGCGTACCGGCATCCGCACAATGCAGCCCGGGGCACGTTCGTCGAGGTCGGCGGCGAGATCCAGCCGGCACCGGCACCGCGCTTCGACCGGACGCCCACCGACCGGCCCGCACCGGCACCGGACCCGGAGCGCGATGCCGTGGCGGTCGACGCGATCCTCGCCGACTGGCGGTGATCCGCCCGGCTCCGTCGGGAGCCGGGCGGCGCAGGGTCTCCGGGCACGCGCGACTGCGTCCACAAGGGATTTCACGGGGCCGCGAATGTTGCGGGGTCGTTGGTACTGTCGCTCCCCGGAGGTAGGACCGCGAGTCGTAGGGGGACGACGTGGCGAGTGGGATCGATCCGTCCGGCCTGAGCCGGTCACTCGAAGAGGCGATGCGCCTCCTGAGCCAGGCCGGTGCCGCCACCTCGGCCCAACCGGTGGCCGACGACGACACGACGGTGCCGACCGACGAACAGATGGTGGGCCGGGGCGTCGGCGGAGGCGGGCTCGTCGAGGCGGAGGTCGGCGCGTACGGCGGCCTTCAGAGCCTCGTGATCGACCCGAGCCTGTCCCGCGCCGGCACCACCGCTATCGCCGAGTACGTGCTGGAGGCGGTCCAGGCGGCGCAGGCCGACGAGCGCGCTCGGCGGGCCGAGCTGACGGCGGCGGCCGGCGTCGACAGCGCGGCCCTCACCGAGCAGCTCGGACGGGTCTCCGAGGACGCCTTCCGTGGGTTCCAGCGGATGATCGGCGACCTCGACGCGGCGACCCGCCGGATGGATCGGCGCTGAGCCGATGGCCAACGGGATCGAGGTGGACCTCGACGCTCTGCGTGCCGCGGCGGATTCGCTCGCGGCCACCGGCCAGCAACTCGGCGCGGCGGTAAGCGGTCTGGAGTCGACTGTCAACGGGGCTGGCAGCCCGTGGGGTGCCGACGAGGCGGGCTCCCTGTTCGGTGCCGTGTACGTCGAGGTGCTGACGCACGCGCTCGACGTGTTCCGGTCGATGGGCGACCAGTTGTTGGAGACCTCCGCGAACCTCGACCAGTCCGCCGACGCGTACGAGGCGATCGACACCGCGAACTCCGAACTCTTCACCAGGATGGAGCTGCCCGGTGGGTATGCAGCTACCTCCTGAGCTGGCCGAAGCTCTGGGCTGGGTCGGTTTCACCTGGCCGATGGCCGACGAGGAGTTGCTGTTCGAGGCGTCGCAGATGTGGTTCGCGTTCGCCGGCAAGCTGCGTACTGCTGTCGGTGAGGCGCAGGCGGGCGCGGCGAAGGTCAGCGCGACCAACCGCGGGGAGGACGTCCGCGCGTTCGAGCAGGCCTGGTACGGCGAGGAGGGCGCGCCGCGCCGGATGGAGGACGGCGCGCAGGCCGCCGAACTGATCGGCATGGCGTTGCTGGTGATGGCCATCATCACCCTGACGCAGAAGATCCTGGTGATCATCCAGCTGACGATCCTCGTCGTGCAGGTGGCGATCGCGCTCGCGGCGGCAGCCCCCAGCTTCGGTGCCTCGCTGGCCCAGATCCCGGTCTCGATCGGCCTGGCCCGGATGGCGATCCAGCGGATCATCAAGGAGGTCGTCGAGCGGGTCGTCAAGGAGATCATTCCGCAGTTGCTGAAGCGGGCGAAGACACTGCTGCGCAAGTTCACCCGCAAGGGCGGTGGGCGTAAGGGCCCTGGGGGTCCCCGCGTGCCAGGCCCGCACACGACGCCCCGCTACCACCACACGCAGCCGATGCTCGACAAGTACCGCAACGAGCACCTGCCCGGCGGGCACTTCCCGACGGCGGTGCGCCGGCTCACTCCGGAGCAACTCGAAGATCACCGGGTCTTCTTCGACAGCAACGGGGTCCTGCGCAGCGCCAAGAGCGGCGAGCCGTTCGACACGGCGAGCGCCCAGACGGTGTTCAGCGGCAACGGTCAGGCCATCTTCGTGATGGACCGCAACGGCAACCTGTACGCGTCCAACTACCAGAAGGTTGGCGACTTCCACCACTCGACGCTCGGCAACGGGCAGCCGGTCGCGGCGGCGGGCGAGCTGGTCGTGAAGGACGGTATGGTCCAGTACGCCACGGCGCGCAGCGGTCATTACCAGCCCGACGTGAGCCACATGGCCAATCTCGACGCCGAGTTCAAACGCAACGGCCTGGGTGGTGTTCCGATCCTGGGCTGGGACGGCGGCCGGATCTTCTAGGGGAGCAGAGATTCATGGGTACGGACAATTGGAAGGGCCACGTCAACGGGATCCTCTACGGGATCCAGTTCGACCGGGCGCTCGACGATTCGGTGGTGACCCGGGTCGCCGACGGAGTGGTCGGCGGGCTCTATCCGGGTGACCGGGCCGAGACGCTTGACGCGCTCGACCAGGCGCTGCGCTACTCGGGCCCGCTCAACGACCAGGCCGAGACGCCCCACAGCGAGGAGAGCATCCGCGCCTTCCTGGCCCAGCTCTCCACCGCCCTGAACGCCCGTACCCCGAGCTGATCAGGAGCCTCGCGGCACCGGGTCGCCCGGTGCCGCGGCCCTTCTGAGCGACGAGGCCCGCCGGGCCGGGCTGTTGTACCAGCTGGCGAAGAGGGCCACGGCCAGGAGCAGTTCGGCGATGTCACCGCCGTAGTACATGAGCTGGGCGGCGGAACGGAACGCCTCCGCGTCCGGGTCGCTGAGGCCGGGAGGAAGGGTGCCGGCGTTCGCGTAGAGGTACCTGGCGAGCGCGGAGTGGCCGGCCGCCGCGCCGAGCAGCGCGCCGACCCGTACGGCCAGCCCAGGACGACGCGGCGCCGGGTCCGGCCCGGCCAACGACCAGGCGAGCAGGTACCCGGCGGCCACGTAGTGCAGATGCACTGCGTCGTGCAGTGTGGGCTGGCGTTCCGCCGCCGCGTACAACGGGGTGAGCAGCACCAGAGCCAGCCCACCCGTGCTGAGCAGCGCGGCGGTGACCGGGTGGGCGATCAGGTGCAGCGGTCGGGCGCGCAGCAGCCGACCAACCACCCGGCGTACCTGCGGCGGCGCGACCCGCAGCAGCAGCGTCACCGGGGCGCCGAGGACCAGCCCCAGTGGGGCCAGCATGCCGAGCAGAAGGTGCTGCGCCATGTGCCCGCGCGGGTCGTCGGGAACGTGGCCCAGCGGCCCGACGGCGACGGCCAGCAGTGCGCAGCCGACCAGCCAGGCGGCGCTGCGCCGATGGTCCCACCCGCGCGGGTCGCGGAACGCCGCCAGCAGATAGCCGCCCGCCAGCAGCACGACGGGCAGCAGCGGCAGCCAGCCCGGTCCGTCCGCACCGTGCCCGCCGTGCGCGACGACCGGGAGCATCGCCGGCCCGTCCGTCCCCGGCGCGGGCCAGCCCTGCGGGCCGGCAGGGACCGTTGTCATCGGGGGCCGTCGCCTGCCCGACGGGACCGGGCCGACCACACGACGGCGACGCCGGCCAGCAGCAGCACCGCGCCGGCCACGTTCCACACCACGTCGTACGGCACCAGGTGGACGTCGTAGCGGATCTGGTGCAGGCGGAACACCTTGTGGTTGACAAGCCCGTCGAAGAGCTGGAACCCTCCGGCGCCGATCAGGAAGCCGCCCCACGTCAGCCGGGTGGACAGGGCACGCCGTCGGCGCAGGTCGGCGAACCAGAAGAAGCCCCCGACCAGGGCGATCAACTCGGCGGCGTGCAGCAGCCCGTCCGAGAGCAGCGCGACCGACGGGGTGGACCGGTCGTAGAAGTGGTGCCAGCCCAGCAACTGGTGGAAGACGATCTCGTCCACCGCCGCCATGATCGCGATGCCGATCAGGACGCCGGCGAGGGTGGAGGAACGACCGTCCGGCACGTCGACGGTGCGCCTCCCCGACAGGCTGGAACCGACCACGACACACCTCACATCCACGTCGGTGCCGAACTACCCCGGACCGGGCGATCCATGCAGATCGGAGCCGATACGGCTGGCACATCCCCGTTTCGTGCCGCCGGCACGGCTCACGGCATGATCATGGAGCTGGGCGGGCGTACGCCTCGTCGGCAGCGGAACCGGAGAAGGCAGCGGAACCGGAGAAGGAGGTGCCCGTGCCGGACGCGGACGAACTCGTCGCCAACGCGCTCGCGGCGGTGCGCGGCACCGACGTACGGCTGGCCGAACGGCAGCTGGACCACCTGATGGTCGGCACCGGCGCGACGGACGGCACCACGGCGGTCGACGCGGCCCTGCTGCGTCGCCTGGTCCGTGGCGTGGCGCGGCTCTGGCCGCGTGGCTGGCAGCCGGTCGACCTGGACCGGATCACCAGCCGGCGGCTGGACGCCCGGGCGGCCCGACTGGTCCGTGACGCGATGGCCGTGCAGCGGCGCGACCAGCCCGAGCCGGTTCCGGCGTGGTGGGACGAACAGTTGCGCGAGCTGGCCGCCGAGGCGCTGTCGGACGACGACCGGGGCGTGCTGGCCGGTTGGTCGGCGCGGGAGGGGCTGGACCGTGCCGACGCGCTGCGCACGGCAGTGGACGCCCTCGCGCTCGTGGAGAGCCTGCCGCCGATCGCGGTGCTGCGCCCGCCGCCCGGTTCGTCCGGTGCCGCGACGGCCCGACCTGCGGGTACGGCGCGCAGCGGGTCACCGATGCTCGATCGGGTACGGGCGCTGCTGGCAAAGGCCGAGTCGACCACCTTCCCGGCCGAGGCGGAGGCGCTCACCGGCAAGGCGCAGGAGTTGATCGCCCGGCACAGCATCGACGAGGCGCTGCTGGCCGCCGGGGCGGAGCGCGGCGACCTGCCCGGCGGGGTGCGCCTGAGCACCGACGCCCCGTACGCGGGCGCGAAGGCGCTGTTGGTGCAGGAGGTGGCCGCGGCTAACCGCTGCGAGGCGGTCTGGTCCGACGATCTCGGGTTCACCACAGTGCTGGGCTGGCCGGCCGATCTGCTGGCGGTGGAGGTGCTCTACACCTCACTGCTGGTCCAGGCGATCGGTGCGATGCTGCGGGGCCGTGCCGAGCGCCGGCCGGGGTCGGGTCGGCGGACGAAGGTGTGGGACGAGTCGTTCCTCAACGCGTTCGCGCTGCGGATCGGCGAGCGGCTGCGGACGGCCACCGAGGCGGCAACCGACGCGGCGGACCAGGCTGCTGCCCAGACGGCCGGGGCGGAACGGCTGCTGCCGGTGCTCGCCGCGCGGGGCGAGGCGGTGCGCGAGCGGCTGGACACCCTCTTCCCGGGCGTCACCAGGCACCGGCTCAGCGCCCGGGATGCCGAGGGCTGGTCGTCGGGCACCTCGGCCGCCGACCGGGCGTCCCTTGATGTCGGCGGCGGCCGGAAGCCCCGACAGGTGCCGGGCCGGCCCGATCCGCGCTGACCGCCCCGGCGTGGGAGCGCCACCGCCGGGGGTTTCTGCGATTTTCTTCGGTACGCGGTAGGGAACGGGGCGACGGCTCCGACCTTCCGGTGAGCCGCACCCCGTCCGGGGCGCGACCGAGGCTTGAGGAGCATCGCCGTGAAGTACATGCTGCTGATCTGGAACCGGCCCGGCTTCACCGAGGAGCTTTCCGAGGAGGACCGCACCGCCCTGTTCGGCGAGGTCGACGAGATCATGAAGGAGCTGGCCGAGAGCGGCGAGTGGGTCGCCGGCCAGGCGCTGGCCGACCCGTCGCAGACGTTGACCGTCCGGGCCGTGGGCGGCAACACCGAGATCGTCGACGGGCCGTTCATGGAGAGCAAGGAACAGTTCGCCGGTTACCTGACCGTCGACTGCGACAGCCCGCAGCGGGCCGCCGAGATCGCCGCCCGCTGGCCGGACGTCCGCTTCGGCGGCGTCATGGAGGTCCGCCCGATCATGGACGAGGCCGGGACGGAGATGTGACCGAGGACCGGACGGTCGAGGACCTGCTGCGCGCGCTCACGCCGCAGGTCCTCGGCCTGCTGGTCCGCCGGCACGGCCAGTTCGACAGGTGCGAGGACGCGGTCCAGGAGGCGCTGCTCGCCGCCGCGACGCAGTGGCCCGAGCAGGGCGTACCTGACAATCCCCGCGCGTGGTTGCGCACCGTTGCCACGCGCCGGCTCACCGACGAGTGGCGCAGCGACAGCGCCCGTCGGACCCGCGAGGTGGCGGCGGCGCTGCGCGAGCCGGCGTACGCCGCAACGGCGCCGGCGGCCGACTCGGAGCCGGCGGTGGCGGACTCCGACGACACCCTCACCCTGCTGTTCCTCTGCTGCCATCCGGCGCTTGCCGGTTCGGCGCAGGTGGCGCTCACCCTCCGGGCTGTCGGCGGTCTGAGCACCGCCCAGATCGCGCGGGCGCACCTGGTGCCGGAGCCGACGATGAGCCAGCGGATCCGCCGGGCCAAGCAGCGGATCGAGGCGGCGGGTGCCCGGTTCACGATGCCCGCGCCGGGTGAGCGGGACGAGCGGCTGCGCACCGTGCTCCGGGTGCTCTATCTGATCTTCAACGAGGGGTACACCGCGTCCAGTGGCCCGGACCTGCGCCGGGCCGAGCTGACCGGCGAGGCGATCCGGCTGGCCCGCATCCTGCACGGGCTGCTGCCTGACGACGGCGAGGTGGCCGGGCTGCTGGCGTTGATGCTGCTCACCGACGCGCACCGGGCGGCCCGACTCGGCCCGGACGGGGAGCTGGTGCCGCTGACCGAGCAGGACCGCACGCGATGGGACGCGACAGCCATCGCGGAGGGGGTCACCCTGATCACCGAGGCGTTGACCTGGTCGCCGCCCGGCCCGTACCAGCTCCAGGGGGCAATCGCGGCCGTGCACGCCGAGGCGCCGACGGCGGCGGAGACGGACTGGCGGCAGATCGTCGCGCTGTACCGGCTGCTGGCCCGGATCGCGCCGAACCCGATGGTCACCCTCAACCAGTCGGTGGCGGTGGCAATGGCCGAGGGGCCACGGGCCGGGCTCGCCCTGCTCACGCAGTTGGACGCCGACGAACGCACCGCCGGGCACCACCGGCTCGCCGCAGTCCGGGGGCACCTGCTGGAGATGGCCGGTGAGCCCGTCGCGGCGCGGGACGCGTACCTGGCGGCGGCACGTGGCACCACGAGCCTGCCCGAGCAGCGTTATCTGGAGTTGAAGGCCGCAAGAATCGCCCCGCCGCGATGAGTGCGGCGAGGGCCCGAATCGTAAGGACATGAGCATGGTGATCAGTCAGCTGTCGATATCGCTCGACGGGTACGTGGCCGGGCCGGAGCAGAGTCGGCAGGACCCGCTGGGTCGGGGAGGTCTCCAGCTGCACGAGTGGGTCTTCGGCCTGGACGCCTGGCGGGCCCAGCACGGGCTGACCGGCGGCGAACGGAACATCGACGCGGAGGTCGTCGACGAGATGACAAGCGACATCGGCGCGTACATCATGGGTCGGCGGATGTTCGGCGGCGGGGACGGCGACTGGGACGAGTCGTGGCAGGGCTGGTGGGGCGACGAGCCCCCGTTCCGTACCCCGGTGTTCGTGCTCAGCCACCACCCCCGGACGCCGCTGGTGATGAACGGCGGCACGGAGTTCCGGTTCGTCACCGACGGGATCGAGTCGGCGCTGCGGCAGGCGCGGGAGGCGGCGGGCGACCGACGGGTGGCGATCGCGGGCGGGGCGAGCACGGTACGGCAGTACCTGGCCGCCGGGCTGATCGACACCCTGCAACTGCACCTGGTGCCGGTCATCCTCGGCGGCGGCGAGAAGCTCTTCGACGGTCTCACTTCTCTGCGCCTGGAGCAGGTGGCGGCGGTTGCCGGGCCGACCGTCACGCATGTGACGTACCGGGTCCTGCGCTAGCCGGGTAGGCCCATTTGCCGTTTCGGCAAGAATCTTTGCGGCCCGCTCCGACTCCGGTCACAGTCGATGGCGACGCGCGAAGGAGCAGACAGATGAGCGGGCAGCACGATTTCGACAGGGCCTACTGGGAGCGGCGCTGGCAGGAGGGTCACCACGGCGGTGCCGCAGGCGCGAACGACCCGCACCCGTACCTGGGAGAGGAGACCTCCGGGCTGACGCCGGGCACGGTACTGGACGCCGGGTGCGGCACCGGCACGGAGGCGATCTGGCTCGCCTCGCACGGCTGGCAGGTCACCGCCGTCGACATCGCCCCGGCTGCCCTCGCCGTCGCCGCCGAACGCGCGACGGCAAGCGGGGTGTCCGAGCGGGTGCGGTGGGTGGAGGCGGACCTCACGGCGTGGGCTCCGGAGGCGCGCTTCGACCTGGTGACGACGCACTACGCGCACCCGGCGATGCCGCAGTTGGCCTTCTACGACCGCATCTCCTCCTGGGTGGCGCCCGGCGGCACCCTCCTGATCGTCGGGCACCTGCACGCACCCGGCGCCACCGGGCACGGGCACCACCCACCCGATGAGGCATCGGTCACCCTGGCCGACATCACCGCCGGCCTGGACAGCACCACCTGGGAGATCCTCACCGCCGGCGAGCACCACCGCACGTTCCCCGGACCGGCGGGCCAGGAGAAGACGCTTCACGACGTCGTCGTACGCGCCACCCGGCGGTCGTGAGCACGCCTGGCGGGGGAGGGTCGGACACACAGCACGCCGGGCCGGTGAATGATCACCGGCCCGGCGTGCGGGTTACGTCGTACGTCAGCTCTTGAAAGCGTCCTTGATCTTCTCGCCAGCCTGCTTGAGCTTGGCCGTGGACTGGTCGGCGCGACCCTCGGCCTCCAAGCGCTCATTGTCGGTGGCCCGACCGGCGCCTTCCTTCAGCTTGCCGGCCGCGTTCTCGCTAGTGTTGTTGATCTTGTCGTCGATACCCATGTCAACCTCCATTGCGAGTGTCGCTTCGCCACCAGAAGTACCCCGGGCATCTCCGGTCCAACCATTTATCGTCGTCACAGATCACCGGCGGCCGAACGGAACCGGCGCAGGCGCAGGCTGTTGGCCACCACGAACACCGAGGACAGCGCCATCGTGGCACCAGCGATCATCGGGTTGAGCAGGCCGGCGGCGGCCAGCGGCAGGGCCGCCACGTTGTAGCCGAACGCCCAGAACAGGTTGCCCCGGATGGTGCCGAGCGTACGCCGGGCCAGCCGGATGGCGTCCACCGCGGCGTCCAGGTCACCCCGGACCAGTGTGAGGTCGGACGCCTCGATCGCCACGTCGGTGCCGGTGCCCATTGCCAGACCGAGGTCGGCCTGGGCCAGCGCCGGGGCGTCGTTGACCCCGTCACCGACCATCGCCACCGAGCGCCCCTCGGCCTGGAGCCGCTTGATCACGTCGACCTTGCCGGCCGGCAGCACCTCGGCGATCACCTCGTCGATGCCCACCTCGGCGGCGACAGCGCGGGCCACTGTGGTGTTGTCCCCGGTCAGCAGGACGGGGGTGAGCCCCAGGTCACGCAGTCGGGCCACGGCCGCCCGACTGGTCGGCCGGACCACGTCGGCGACCGCGAGCACGCCCCGGGCCCGCCCGTCCCAGCCGGCGACGATCGCCGTACGACCGGCAGCCTGCGCCTCGCTGACTGCCCATTCGATCTCCGGCGGTACGTCGATCTCGCGTTCGCGCAGCAGCCGGGGCCGCCCGATCAGCAAGACCCGACCGTCGACCGTCCCGGTGACGCCGAGTCCTTCGAGGTTGGCGAAGTCGGTCACCGCGGGCAGCGCGCCGGCTTCGGAGGCACCGGCGGCGACCGCACCGGCGATCGGGTGCTCCGAGGCCGCCTCCACCGCCCCGGCGAGCCGGAGCAGCTCGGCGCGGTCCTCACCGCTGGCCGGTACCACGTCCACGAGCGTCATCCGGCCGGTCGTCACGGTGCCGGTCTTGTCCAGCACCACCGTGTCCACCCGGCGCGTCGACTCCAGCACCTCCGGCCCCTTGATCAGCACACCGAGCTGGGCGCCCCGGCCGGTGCCGACGAGCAGGGCGGTCGGGGTGGCCAGGCCGAGCGCGCAGGGGCAGGCGATGATCAGCACGGCGACGGCTGCGGTGAACGCGGCGGTCGGGCCGGCGCCGGTGCCGAGCCACCAGCCGAGCGTGCCGACCGCGAGAGTGATGACGATCGGCACGAAGACACCGGAGATCCGGTCGGCGAGCCGCTGCACTGCCGCCTTGCCGCTCTGCGCCTGCTCGACAAGGTCGGCCATCCGGGCGAGCTGGGTGTCCCCGCCGACCCGGGTGGCGGTGACGACGAGACGTCCGCCCGCGTTGATCGTGGCCCCGAACACGCCGTCGCCCGGACCGACCTCGACCGGCACCGACTCACCGGTGAGCATGCTGGCGTCGATTGCGGAGGTGCCCTCGTCGACCACCCCGTCGGTGGCCACCTTCTCACCGGGACGGACCACGAACCGGTCACCGACGGCGAGCTGCTCCACCGGGATCCGGGTCTCCACCCCGTCCCGTAGTACCGCCACGTCCCGTGCGCCTAGTTCGAGAAGCGCGCGCAGGGCTGCCCCGGCGGTCCGCTTGGACCGTGCCTCGAAGTAGCGGCCGGCCAGGATGAACACCGTCACCCCGGCGGCGGCCTCCAGGTAGATGTTGCCGGCGCCGTCGCTGCGGGTGATGTCGAAGCGGAACGGGTGCGTCATCCCCGGCATCCCGGCGTCGCCGAGGAAGAGCGCCCACAGCGACCAGCCGAACGCGGCAAGGGTGCCGACCGAGACCAGGGTGTCCATTGTCGCCGCGCCGTGCCGCAGGTTGGTCCACGCGGCCCGGTGGAACGGCAACCCACCCCAGACCACCACCGGGGCGGCCAGGACCAGCGACAGCCACTGCCAGTAGTCGAACTGCCAGGGCGGCACCATGGCCAGCACGATCACCGGCACGGTGAGCACAGCGGAGACCCACAACCGGGTACGCGGTCCCTTCAGCGGGTCGACAGGCTCCTCGGTGGCGGCGGGCGGCGACGGCACAGCGGCTGTGTAGCCAGTCTTCTGCACCGTCTCGATCAGGTCGTCAGGTGTGACAGCGTCGGCGTACCGGACGGTGGCCTTCTCGGTGGCGTAGTTGACGGTGGCGCTGACCCCGTCCATCCGGTTCAGCTTCTTCTCGATCCGGGCGGCGCAGGCGGCGCAGGTCATCCCGCCGATGGCCAGCTCGATCCGGTTCGGCGCCTCGGGCAGCGATCTGCTGGTGGTGGTCATCGTCCGTCCCGTCAGTTGTGCCCGTGGCCGGGGGTGCCGTGGTCGGCCGGCGCGGATCCGCTCGGGGTGGGCTCGGCACCCGTTGTCGGGGCGCCCGCCGTCGGGGTGCCGGCGACGACTGTGAACTCGGCGGTGTGCACACGCCCACCGTGCCGGAAGTCCAGGTAGAGCCGGTAGCTGCCGACCGACGGCACCTCGGCGAAGAATGTGACATCCGGGCCGGGCTGGGTCCGCCCGTCGCCGGGTGCCCCCTCCGGGTGGACGTGCAGGTACGCCAGGTCGCCCCGGCGCAGCGCCACCAGATGCCCGTACGCGCCCAGGTAGGGCTCCAGGTCGGTGATCGGCTGGCCGTCCCGGCTGATGGTGAGGGTGAGCGGTGAGGTGCGGCCAGGCTGCGGCTCGCCGGCCAGCGTGACCGTGTAACCGTCGACTGTCGTGCTGGTGGCCGGGGCAGGCAGGGGGCGCTCGGTCAGCGCGCCGGGGACTGTCACGTCCACTCCGAGGGTCAGCGGTTCACCGCCGGTCGGTGTGAAGTCGGCGAACGCACGCCATTGCCCGGGACCGGCGAGCGGGGTGTCGACCCGCCAGGTGCCGTCCGGTGCGAGGTCGGGGTGGACATGGCGGAAGCCGGACAGGTCCCGCCGTGCCACGATCAGGTGCATCCGCTTGTCGTGGGCCACGTCGTACCTGGTGACCGGCTGGCCGTCCGGCCCGGTCACCCGGAAGGCGAGTTCGCCGGCCGGCGCGGCGACCGGTTCGAGGGTGTAGCCACGGTCGGAGACGAGCAGGCCGCCGGGCAGCCCGGCCGCCCCGTCGTGCCCACCCTGCTCGGTGGGGTCCGAGGCGTGTGCGGCACCGCCGTCGTGCCGGCTCTCGGCGGCCGGGTCGGCGACCCGGCCGATCCCGTACGCCGCTCCGAAGACCGCCGCGAGACCGAGAGCAAAGCCGCCCAGTCTGGTGACCGCGTTCATCGCACGCCTTTCGATCACGCCTCGACGAGGTCGTAACCGGCCTCGTCGACGGCGGCCCGGATGTCCTCCACAGCCACCGGCTGCTCACTGCTGACGGTGACCTGGCCGCTGGCGAGGTCGACCTGGACGTCGTGCACGCCCGCGATGGCGCCCACCTCGGCGCTTACCGCGCTGACGCAGTGCCCGCAGGTCATGCCCTTCACCTGGTACGTCGTGCTGACCATCGAACGAACTCCCTCCGTCACCTCCGACCATATACCCCCGGGGGGTAATACGAAGGCGGACTCGTGCGTTTGCCGTGTACCGGTACCCGGTGGGGGTATCCGGCGAGAGCGACAGTACCATACCCCCCAGGGGTACGCTATCCTGGTCGCCATGACCACACCGACCCCGATCCGCGGGTACACCGCCAGTAAGGACCAGCTGCTCACCCGACTCCGCCGTGTCGAGGGGCAGGTCCGGGGCATCGAGAAGATGGTCGACGAGGACCGGTACTGCATCGACGTGCTCACGCAGATCTCCGCGATCCAGGCCGCACTCGACAAGGTGGCGCTGGGCCTGCTCGACGGGCACGCCCGGCACTGCATGCACGAGGGCGCCGCCGAGGGCCGGGCCGACGAGATGGCCACCGAGATGATGGCGGCGGTCGGACGACTCATGAAGCGCGGCTGACGGTCCTCAGCCCGCCGCCGCGCCTCAGCCCGCCGCCGGTTCTCATTTCGCCGCCGGGCCCAGCCGGACCCGGCGCAGCAACTGCGCGTTGAGCGCCACCACGATTGTGGACGCCGACATCAGCAGCGCGGCCACCGCCGGGCTCAACGCCACTCCGGCCCCTGCCAACACTCCCGCCGCCAGCGGCAACGCCACCACGTTGTAGCCGGCCGCCCAGGCCAGGTTCTGCCGCATCTTCCGGTACGACGCCCGGGACAGGCGGACCACGGCACCCACCCCACGCGGGTCCGAGGACGCCAGCACCACCCCGGCGGACTCGATCGCGACGTCGGTGCCCGCACCGATGGCGACGCCCACGTCCGCACGCGCCAACGCCGGCGCGTCGTTCACCCCGTCGCCGACCATCGCCACTGTCAACCCCCGCCGCTGGAGTTCGGCCACCCGGCTGTCCTTCTCCGCCGGCAGCACCTCGGCGAACACCTCGTCGACTCCGGGCCGGAAGCCGAGTTCCGCAGCGACCGCCTCCGCCACCGGGCGGGCGTCACCGGTGATCATGGCGATCGTCCGGACGCCCTCGGCGCGCAGCTCGTCGATGGCCCCGCGGGCCTCCGGACGCACCTCGTCGGTAAGCGCGAACGCGCCGAGCACGGTCTCCGGCAGCCGCACCAGATGCAGCACCGCCGCACCTCGCGCCGACCACCGTCCGGTCGCCTCCTGCAACTCCGCCGGAAGCGACAGGCCCCGCTCCCGCAGCAGCGCCGGCCCGCCCACCGCGTACTCCGTACCGTCGATGGTTGCCTGCACCCCACGGCCCGGCAGCGACCGGAAGCCGGCGGCCGGGGCCGGTCCGGCGCGCCCAGCAGCCGACACGATCGCGCGGGCCAACGGATGTTCGCTGTCGGACTCGACGCCCGCCGCGATGCGCAGCACCTCGTCCCGCTCGGTGCCCGGTGCCACCACCACGTCGGTGACCACGTGCGCGCCCCGGGTCAGGGTGCCGGTCTTGTCGAAGAGCACAGCGCCCACCGTGCGCATGCGCTCCAGGGCCAACCGGTCCTTGACGAGGATCCCGGACCGCGCGGCCAGCGCTGTCGACAGCGCGACGACCAGGGGGATGGCCAACCCGAGCGCGTGCGGGCAGGCGATCACCAGAACCGTGACCGCGCGGATCACCGCCTCGTCGGGCCGGCCGAGCAGGGTCCAGACCAGCACTGTCAGGACGGCCGTGCCGGTGGCAACGTAGAACAGCGCGGCGGCGAACCGGTCGGCAAGCAGTTGCGCCCGGCCACCGGAGGCCTGTGCCTGCGCGACCATCCGCTGGATGCCGGCGAGCGCGGTCTGTTCACCGAGCGCCTCGACGCGTACCCGGATCGCCGAGTCGGTGGCCACGGTGCCGGCCACCACCCGGTCGCCCGCCGACCGCGCGACCGGCCGCGACTCACCGGTGATCATTGATTCGTCGAGTTCCGCGCTACCGTCGACGATCCGACCGTCCGCCGGCACCCGGCCCCCCGGGCGGACCAGCACCACGTCGTCGATCCGCAGGTCGGTCACCGGTACCGCCTCGACCTGCCCGCCCGCAGTCACCCGCTCGGCCTCGTCCGGTAGCAGCGCGGCCAGCGCCGCGAGCGCGCCCCGGGCCTGCCCGATGGCCTTCATCTCCTGCCAGTGCCCGAGCAGCATGATGGTGACCAGCGCTGCCAACTCCCACCAGAAGTCCAGGTCGAAGGCGCCCACGCTGGTGGCAAGCGACGCGGTGTAGGCCACTGTGATCGCCATCGCGATCAGCAGCATCATGCCCGGCGCCCGGTCCCGCACCTCCCGGACCGCGCCCACCAGGAACGGCCAGCCGCCCCACCAGAACACCACCGAGCCGAGCACCGGGCCCAGCCAGGACCGGCCGGGGAAATCCCAATTCAGACCCAACTGATCCGATACGAGATGACTGGTCAGTACCACCGGGATGGTGAGCACCAGGCAGACCCAGAAGCGGCGACGGAACATCGCCGGGTCGTGCCCGGCGTGCTTGTCATGCCCGGCGTGCTTGCTCTGCGGGGAGGGTGCGGCGGAGGTGCCGTGCCGCTTGTGGTCGGGGTCGGGCGGTGACAGAGCCGGCATGCCTCAAACATGCCCGGTCGAGGGCCCGCCACGTACGCGGTTCGCTTATCCGACACCCCGTCACGAACTGCCGCCCCGATACAAGCTGGATAGCATCTCCCAGGATGAGCCTCCATACGCCGCCGCGCAGTCAGGCTGCGACGCCACCACGTCGTGGCGTCGCTTTCCGTCGATCGGGCCGGACGTTGACCGTCCGTGATCGGACGATCGCCGGACGGCGATCCGGCGCGCTTCCCGCGGCGTTTCCCCCGTCGACGGTGAACCGACCGCTCCGCTGACACGTACTTCGCACCGGATCGTTGGGAGTCTCGCATTGGGTTCCGACCACAGCCATTCCGCGCCACCCGCGCCGCCGCGGGTGCGACGGATCCTCGTCGCGACGGTGGTGCCGCTCTTCGTGGCCACCGTTCTCGCGGCGGTGGTGCTATGGCCACGGGACGGGTCGCCGCAGACCGATGGCGGGGCGGACGTGCCGCGGTACCACGGCACCGTGACCCGGGTGGTGACCGAGCCCTGCCCGCCGGCGCCGACACCCGAGGGCGGCCCGTCGGCCGGACCGTGCGGCACGGTGGACGTACGCGTCGAGGACGGGCCGAGCGCCGGCCAGCAGGTGCAGACCCCGATCCCCGCCGGGCCGGGCGCACCCCGGGTCGAGGTCGGCGACGACGTCATAATGGTCGAGCTGACCGACCCGACCGATCCCGCCGTCAGCAGTTGGAACATCGCCGAGCACCAGCGCGGAACGCCGCTGCTGTGGCTGGCTGTGGTCTTCGCCGCGGCGATCGTCGCGTTCGGCCGGTGGCGGGGCCTGGCCGCGCTGGCGGGGCTGGCGGCAAGCTTCGCCATCCTGCTCACCTTCGTGCTGCCGGGCATCGCCGCCGGCAGGTCACCGCTGCTGGTGGCTGTGGTCGGCGCCGCGCTCATCATGTTCGTGGTGCTCTATCTGACCCACGGGGTCACCGCACAGACCTCGGTAGCGGTCCTCGGCACCCTGGGCAGCCTGATCCTCACCGGAGTGCTCGCCACCGTCGCCACGGCCGCCACCCACCTGACCGGCTTCGGCAGCGAGGACGCCACCACACTGTCGATG
Organism: Micromonospora sp. DT41; assembly: GCF_049841715.1. Taxonomy (NCBI): domain Bacteria; kingdom Bacillati; phylum Actinomycetota; class Actinomycetes; order Micromonosporales; family Micromonosporaceae; genus Micromonospora; species Micromonospora sp. DT41. Next base: position 708,566 of record NZ_JBNCKU010000001.1, read on the forward strand.
TTCCAGGCCGACGTGGACCTGCACGGCCTGCTGCTCGCCGGAATCATCATCGGCTCACTCGGCGTGCTCGACGACGTGACTGTCACCCAGGCGGCCACCGTCACCGAGTTGGCGAACGCCAACCCGGGGCTGAGTCGATTGCAGCTCTACCGGGCGGCCACGCGGGTCGGCCGCGCCCACATCGCCTCCACGGTCAACACAATCGTCCTGGCGTACGCGGGCGCCTCGCTGCCGCTGCTGCTCCTGCTCACCGCCGACACACGACCCATCACGCAGATCCTGACAAGCGAGTTCCTGGCACAGGAGATCGTCCGCAGTGCGGTCGCCACACTCGGCCTGATCGCCGCCGTACCGCTGACCACAGGGCTGGCCGCTCTGGTGACCGCCGCCGGCTCGACACCGGCCGGCGACGCGCCCCGGCCGCGACCGGAGCGAGCCGACGTACTGGCTGCCCTCAGCCGTCCACGCGCGGGCCGGCCCGACCCCGAGCACACCCCACCCCCATCCACCGCCACCGACCAGTGGCCAGAGCCGGACAGGAGCACGAAGACGGCATGGTGACACTCCTCAGCGTGACCAGATCGGGCCCCCGCCCTGACGACCGCAGCACTGGTCACTCAACGCCATGGCGATATGACGCTTTTGGTGGGCATCCAGGCGTAGCTCACCCGGCCGACTCTCGGGTAACCTCGCTGCCGGTTACCGATGAAGGCGCGAAGCGGCGCCTGCGGTGCCACCGCCCAATCGCCAACCGGCGAGCCGGGGACCCAGGTACCTGGGGTGAATCCGCGCAAGCGGTAGGGGCCACTTCCGCCCCGAACCCGTCAGCTAACCCGGTCGGCGGTCGACGGAAGGGAACATTGTGACGGCACCCCTACGCCGCTGGTTGACACCTGTGGTGGCCGTGATCGCCGCACTGACCGTGCTCGCCGGGCCCGTACCGGCCCACGCCGCCCCGACGACCCCCACACCGTCCGGGCACGAGGAGGACGGCGAGCCGAAGCTGCTCAACGACGTCATCGAGCAGGCCAACCGCGACTACTCCGCCGCCAAGTCCAAGCTGGACAAGTCCAAGAAGCGGCAGCTGGAGTTGGCGATCGAGGTCGAGCGTGCCAAGGCCGACCTGGACGCGTTGGCACCACAGGTCGCGCAGATCGCCGCCCAGTCGTACCGCACCGGCCGCGTCGGCGCGATGGCGATGCTGCTTGACAGCAACGCTCCCGACACCTTCGTCAAGCGGGCCGCGGCCCTCGACGAGCTCAACATGATCAACGAGAAGAAGCTCGCCGAGGTCAACGCGGTGAAGATCCGCGCCGAGCAGGCCAAGCTGGCCCTCGACACGGAGGTCCGCGAGCAGCAGAAGCAGACCGCCCTGATGGCCAAGCGCAAGAGCGAGGCGGACAAGGCGCTCTCCCTCGTCGGCGGCAAGGGCTTCACAGGCGGTCTCGTGGACGCCACCTCGCCGGTCGCGAAGATCGGCCCGGGTCGCACCGCCGACGGCGACTGGAAGCCGCAGTCGTGCAGCGAGGACGACCCGACCACCTCCGGCTGCGTCACACCTCGCACCCTGCACGCCTACAAGGAGGTCAGGCGGGCCGGCTTCACCCGGTTCGTCGGCTGCTACCGCCCCGGCGGGCCGTGGGAGCACCCGAAGGGCCGCGCCTGCGACTGGTCGCTGCAGAAGAGCGGCTTCTCCCCGTGGCACAACGAGGACACCCGCAAGTACGGCAACAACGTCGCAGCGTTCCTCATCCGCAACGCCGACCGGCTCGGCATCTACTACGTGATCTGGAACCGGCAGATCTGGTTCCCGGCGACCGGGTGGAGCTCGTACAGCGGACCGTCGAACCACACCGACCACGTCCACATGTCACTGCTCTGACGGCACGTACCGCAGACGAGGGCCGCCCCGCACCACGCGGGGCGGCCCTCGTCGCACGTGGCGGGTCGGCGGTCCAGTTGTCAGGCGGCGGCGGTCGCGGCCGGGCCGTCCGGGACGCTCGGCACGTCGATGCTCGGCACGTCGAGGGTCGCGGCGCCGACCGGCACGGCGGTCACCGGACGCACCCCACCGATGGCGAGACGGTACGACATCCCCACCACCGCGCACCGGCCCTGCTCCACAGCCTCGGCCAGTACCGGCGACTGCCCGAGCAGCGTCTCGACAGTCTGCGCGATGTGGATGTCGACGATGCCGTCGATGTCGTCCACACCCTCGGCCGTGGCGCGCCGCAGGCTGGGCAGCACCGCGTCGACCACCGCGCGCAGGTGCCCCACGGGTGCCGTGCCGGTGGCGGCGGCCTCACGGGCCGCCTGCACGGCACCGCAGGAGTCGTGACCGAGCACCACCACCAGCGGGGTGCCGAGCACTGTCACCGCGTACTCCACGCTGCCCAGCACCTCCGGACCCACGATGTGCCCGGCCGTACGGACCACGAAGAGGTCACCCAGGCCCCGATCGAAGATGATCTCGGCGGCCAACCGGGAGTCGGAACAGCCGACGATCACCGCGAACGGGTGCTGCCCGTCGGCCACCGCGGCGCGGTGTTCGGCGCCCTGGTTGGGGTGGCGTGGAGCGCCGCTGACGAAGCGCCGGTTGCCGTCGGCCAGTTCGGCGTACGCCCGCGACGGCTCGGTGAGCGCCGGTGCCTGATCGGTGGCCCGCTGCGGCCCCGGCTGCCCGCCGGGCATTACGGAACGGCTCATCCCCGCACCTCGTCTCCACGCATTTGGCCTGCTCAACCCGCACGTCGACCGGCCCGGCGGCGGGCGCTGGCTCGGGCTCCACGTTCACACGCACCAGAAGATGCGTCAAGATATGCGTGATATAGATTTCATACGTTGGCCCGGTTCGACCCGCCTGCGACAGGCGCGAGGCGAGGGCGGGCAACCGGAGAGGCGGTCCCACGATGGCGAGCACGGCGACAGCTGACGGCAGCCCAGGCAGCGGCCGGAACTGGACATTCCTCACCAATCACGGGCATGTGCTGCTGGCCATCGCCCGCGATCCCACCGCTCGGCTGCGGGACGTGGCGGCCGAGGTCGGCGTCACCGAACGCGCCGCCCAGGCCATCGTCGCCGACCTGGAGGCAGGCGGTTACCTGCACCGCACGCGGGTCGGGCGCCGCAACGAGTACACCCTCAACCCGGCCGGCCGGTTCCGGCACCCCGCCGAGGCGTACCGCCAGGTCGGTGACCTGCTCGCGCTCTTCGCCGAAGCGCCAACCGAGGACGACGCACACCAGCCGTGACCGGTCCCCGCCGGGACGCTGCCTGATGCGGCACGGCGGTAATCTTTGCGGGTGCGCCAAAGCCTGCCGCCCAGCGCGACCACGGGATCACACCGTGGCGTTCGAGCAGTCCTCAGTGGAACGCTGGCGGCCCTGCTCGGCACCGCCCTGGTGGTCCCCGCCTCCCCCGCCGTCGCGGCACCGCCCACCTGCGGCCCGGCCGGGGAGGACGGTCTGGTGGAGATCCCGTGGGGGCTGCGCCGGCTTGACCCCGCGTCCGCCTGGCCCCTCTCCCGGGGTGCCGGAGTGACGGTCGCGGTGATCGACTCCGGGGTTTCCGCAATCCACCCCCTGCTGAAAGGTCAGGTCCTCGCGGGGCGCGACTTCAACGCCCTGCCCGCCAAGCAGGGCCAGTGCGACCTTGTCGGTCACGGCACGATGGTGGCCGGCATCATCGCCGGCCGGGACGGCACCGGGGCACCCTTCAGCGGCGTCGCCCCGGGGGCCCGCATCCTGCCGATCCGGGTCCTGCCGGACGCCAAGGGCACAAACGACGAAGCCCTACCGGGGCAGATCGCCTCGGCCATCGACTGGGCTGTCGACAACGGCGCCGACGTGATCAATCTCTCCCTGGTGACGCTGCCCCGCCCCGAGCTGGCAAAGGCCGTCGAACGCGCCCTCGCCAAGCGGGTCGTGCTGGTCGCCGCAGCCGGAAACCGGCAGGAGCAGCAGGAGGACAAACCGGCCTACCCTGCCGCGTACCCCGGCGTGATCGCGGTCGCCGGTGTGGACGAGCAGGGCGGCCACGTGGGCACCTCGGTCAGCGGCGCGTACGTCGACGTCGCCGCGCCCGGGTTGAACATCGTCGGCCCCGCACCGGGCGGCGCCGGCTACCGCGCCGAGCCGACGGGCGGCACCAGCTTCGCCGCCGCGTACGTCTCGGGCGTGGCCGCGCTGGTCCGATCCGCCCACCCGGACCTCACACCGGAACAGGTCGCCGAACGGCTGGAACGAACCGCTGACAACCCGCCGGACGGGCACAACGCGGAGGTCGGCTTCGGCGTGGTCAACCCGTACCGGGCGGTGTCGAGCCTGTTGGGCACCCGCTCGGACCCGCCTCCCGACGCGCTCCCGGCCCCTGACAACGCGGCCGACCCGCTGAGCTGGCAACGCACAGTCGCGCTCTGGGCCGCCGTGGTCGGCGGTCTGCTCGCCGGGCTGCTGCTCATCGCGCGACCGATCGTCGCGCGGGGCCGTCGACGCGGCTGGCGACCCGGCCGACGCCCCGACACGCCCGTCACCGGCTGACGACGTCCACCGGCGTCGAACAGGAAACGGTGCCGATGCGGTCGACCGCATCGGCACCGTCACACGCGGACGTTCAGCGCAGGATGCCTGACGTTCCCCCGCCGTCGGCACCCCACACGTCCTCGTCCTCCTCAAGCCAGGTGTTGCGCGAGGTGTCGTCCTCGCCGTAGCCGGCACCGCCGCCCATCCCGGCCATCCCGCCGGCACCTCTGGCACCCGCGCCCCGACCGGCCGCACCGGCACCCGCTGCGCCGCGACCCGCACCGCCCCGACCTGCACCGCCGCCACCAGCGGCGACGCCGCCCATTCCGGGCATCATCCCGCCGCCCGGCTTGCCGCCCGCGCCGAGCCGGCCACCCGCACCCCGGCCTCCACCGCGACCGGCGCCCGCGGCACCGCCGCCGCCCATCATCGGGCCCATGCCAGGGGAGACCGCTCGGCCGAGGGCGCCGCCACCGGCGGGAGCGCCACCGCCCGCTCCTGCGCTGCCCAGACCGCTGCCGCCACCGCCGACCCCACCGCCAGCGCCGAGACCCGCGGAACCGAGGCCGCCACCACCGCCGGAGCCGAGACCCGGCACACCGCCGGCGCCCGCGAGACCGCTGCTGTACTCCTCCTCGGGACCGCCAGTGCCGGGGACACCGCCGACACCCGGGTAGCTGCCCGTGCCGGGCTCACCCGAGAAGGCCGGGTGGATGCCGGACCCCCCGGACAGGTTGCCCGTCTCCGGCACCAGGCTCGCCCCGCTGATCGAGGGCTTGGCGCCCAGACCACCGCCGGGCCCGCCGCCGCCGATGTTCGGCACACCACCGACACCGCCGCCACCACCACCGCCACCACCCAGATTCGGTTGCTGACGGGTCGGGTCCGCGGTGTCACCGGGCAAGGCATTACCGGGGGTGTTCGGGGCGATGGTCTGGTACTCGCCGCTTACCCGCTGATAGACCTCGGCAGCGTCCTTGGACTGGTCGTTGATCCAGTCGGCGACGGCACTCACCGGGTCGAGCCAGCCGAGGAAGTCCGGCGAGACCTTGGCCTCGAAGAAACCGACACCGATGGTCAGCTTGGCGTTGCGCGCCTCCAGGACGTCGTTGACGCAGGTCGCCGGGATCGGGAAGTCCCGCTGGGCGGCGCTGAGGCTGTCGGCGGCTGTCTTGAGCGACTGGACGATGCCGCCGCCCTTCTCGGTGTCCGCCACGAGCTGACCGGTGTCCTTGGCGATCAGCTCGATGTGGCCCTTGAACTCCTCGTACGCCGGACCCTTCCAGGTATTGCCCAGGTCCTTGATGTTGGCTTCGAGGCTCTGCTTGACGTTGTTGAGGTTCTTGATCAGCTGTTCCCAACCGAGCGCCGCGCTCTCCACGTCACCAGGCCGGCCGTCAATGACGACCTTTTGGCACATCTCTTCCCAGCTCAGAGCCATTTGCCGTCCTCCCCGTCCTAACGGCCGTCGCCGCGGCCGGCCACGTCACCGAAGACCCGCTGCATGTCGAGGGCGGACATCCTGTTCTGTTCCTCCGCCGTCTCGTAGTTCTGCTTGACCTGACGCAACGCCTCCGCCGCGTCGTAGAGATTCTGGGCGAGCCTCTGCACACCAGCCTCGGTGTCCCGGTAGAGCCCCTGATGCTTGGCAGCCAACCGGCCCGCCCATTCGAACCCACCGAGCGGGCTCGCCTGGCCGCCGACCCCACCCGCCATGCCCGCGGTCGCTCCACCCATCAGATCCTGGATGTCGACCATCTTGTAGGTGAGCTTGTTCAGGTAGGCGGCGTGGGTTTCCAGCCAGTCGATCGCCGAATCGAGGCTGCTCGCGTCCCACTCGGTCTTGACGCCGGCCTCGCCGGGCGCGGTGACGAGACCCTCCGGCGTGGCGGCATGGTTGACGTTGTCGAATTCCAGACCGGTCAACGCCACGCCCGACACCGGATTCGTGCCCACCGGAATCGGAACGTACATGTCGTCGATCTTGAACCGTTCCGGCTGGCTGGTCCTGTCGTCCGTCATCGGTCCCCTCCCCGAAACCCTGACTTGTGGTCTGTGCTCACTACTGCTGTGGGCCGGATTGCGGCGGCACCTGGCCCGTGCCCGGCCACCCTGGTCCGCCCGGAGGCGGCGCGGCCGGCGGATAGCCCGGTGCGGGCTGGCCAGCCGGCGGCGGATAGCCCGGCGGCGGATAACCGTGCTGGCCCGGCGGCGGACCGTACCCCGGAACGGGCTGCGGCGGCGCGACGTGCCCCGGCGGGCTCTGCCAGCCGGCCGGGCCGGAGGGCCAACCGGGCGGCGGCGGCCCCTGTGCGCCGGCAGACGGGCCGGGCACGGCCGGGGTACGCCGCTTGCGGCGCCTGAGCACCACCAGCAGGACGATCAACGCGACGATCGGCACTGCCACGCAGAGCACGACCTGGACGATCGCGCCGGCCTTGTTCGACACCCCGAACTCGACAGCTGGACCGTCGTCATCGTCGGGCCGGGCGGCACCGCCGGGCCGGGTCGGCTCGGTCGCGCCCTCCAACAGCGGGTTGGCCGTCACCGCTGGCACCGAGCGGGTCAGCGCGGCGACCGGGTCGACCGCGCCGAAGCCGAACTGCTGGTCACGGCCTGCCGGCCCGGCGTCGCGGGCCGTCTTGATCAGGCGGTTGATGACGTTTGCCGCGTCGAGCTGCGGATATTTGGCGCGGATCAGTGCCACCACCCCGGAGATGATGGCGGCGGACGAACTGGTGCCGCTGCCCACCGTGTAGCCGTTGGACGAGACCGCCTTGGGTGCCGGCCCGATGATGCTCTCCATCGGTGCCGCGATCACCGTCTCCGGGCCCCGCACCGAGCCGGCGAAGAAGTTGCCCCGCTTGTCCAGACCGGACACGGCGATGACGCCGGGGATGTTTGCCGGCGAGGTGACGCGCTGATCGCCCTGCTCCACGTTTCCGGCAGACGCCACCAGCACGGCGTCCTTGCTCAACGCGTATGTGATCGCGTCGGCCAACTCCGGGGGCGGAGCGCCCTCGCCGACGCCCACGGAGAGGTTGATGACGTCGGCACCGGCGTCGGCCGCCCACCGGACGGCGCGGGTCACGTCGTCGCTGTTGAACCGGGCACCCATCGAGACCGGCAGGATCTTCGCGGCCGGGGCGATGCCCAACTGCCGCATCTGGTCACCACCACGCCCGGCGATGATGCCGGCCATCGACGTGCCGTGCCCCTTTTCCCGGTCGTCGTCACGTCGCCCGTCCGGCGCGGCGGCGGCGTTGACACCGTGCCCCGCCAACACCTGGCCGCGAAGGTCTGGATGGCTGGCGTCCACCCCACCGTCGATGACGGCGACCACGACGCCCCTGCCCTGCGTGAGCTTCTGCGCCTGGGGGATCTTCAGCGAGTCGAGATACCACTGCAGGCCCCGGACCGTGTCGGCGGCGTGAGCAGGTGCCGGTGCGACAACGGCGGGAACCAGCGCGGCACACAACGCCACTGCGGCCGCAGCCGCGAGCCGGGCCGATCGGAAACGATTCCCCGTACGCATCGCTCTCCCAGAACCTGTGCCGACGCCAACGCAATGCGGCTCCGGCCCGGTCGAACCGGACCGGAGCCGCACCGGCGATTGTCTCAGCCCCACACCTTCGAGTTGCTCATCTCGGTGGAGACGTAGTTTTCACGGGCGATGCCGACAGCACCACCGATCTCGTTCAGGACCCGGTTGATGTCCCGGACGGCCTGGTCCCACTTCGCCTGGTGCTGCTCGTAGGCGACGCGGTCCTGGCCGTCCCACTCGAGCTTCGAGAGCATCGACCGCAGCGTGTCGAGCTTCTCGTCGATGGTCTTCGAGATGGCCTGCATCTGCTGGTTGCTGCTCTCGAGGACCGCGTAGTCAACTTTGATCGCCATGTTTCCTCCTCTGCTCGCTACGGGATCACGGGTTGAGAGCAGAGTGGAACTTGTCCAGCATCTGCTGCTGCTCTTCGTCGTTGACCTGGTGCGTCGTACCCGACTTGTCGAGCAGGTCCGCGATGTCGTCCATCGCGGTCAGCAGCTTGACGGTGTCCTCGTTCCAACGCGTCATCAGCGACTGGAAGCCCGTGGACGCCTGACCCTTCCACGCCATGGCCAGGTCGTCGACTACGTTCCACAGCTTCTTCAGCTCGCCGTCGACCTCGCTACGCGTAGACCGCACGTCACTCGCGGCGGTATGCAGAGTCGCAGCTTCGACCTCGAACGCCATGCTTCACACCCTTCCGTCATGTTGTGGCGTCGGCTTTGCCGCGCCCCCTCCCCCGCGGCAAGGCAGCAAAACACCCCACCGACGGACACTCCAACAGAGACCGTAGCGGAGTCCGTCCAGTCCTCGCAGCCCTGGTAGGCAGCCGTAGGTGAATAGTGATGAATCAGCCGATGTGATTGCGGCTTTACGGGCCAGGTATTTGACGCGGGCGATAAATTCGCGGCGTCGCATTAATGCGCGACTTGACGAACGCGGTTACGACGGCTCGGACCAAGCGGTCTGGATGAGCTGTTGGCCATCGCGCCGACGGACCAGGGTGCCCCGGCCGGGTGGCTGCGGGCTCGGCCGCAGCGTGCCGAAGACCGCGCCCTCCTCCCGACTGCCGGACATCAGCAGGCCGGGCGAGTCAAGCTCCCGCAACCGTTGCAGCACCGGCTCGTAGAGCGCACGGGACACCCCGCCCACCCGCCGGGTGATGATCAGGTGCAGGCCGATGTCGCGGGCCTGCGGCAACAACTCCTGCAAAGCGCTGAGCGGATTGCTGCCACCGGAGGCCACCAGGTCGTAGTCGTCGACAAGGATGTACAGGTCCGGGCCCTTCCACCAGCTGCGGTCGCGCAGCTGGGCGGTGGTCACGTCCGGGCCGGGCAACCGGTTGGACAGCGCGCTGCGGATCGAGCCGAGCCCCTGCGCGAACGCCTGATTGGACGGCGCGTAGTCGAGCAGGTGATCGCCCTCCACCGCGCCCAGCAGCCCGCGCCGGTAGTCGGCGATCACCAACCGGGCCTGAGCGGGCGTGTACCGCTCGGTGATGCCACGGGCGATCAGCCGCAGCAGGTTGGTCTTGCCGCACTCGGCGTCGCCGAACACCGTCAGGTGCGGCTCGTTCGCCAGGTCCAGATAGACCGGGGCGAGCGCCGACTCGTTGACGCCGATCGGCAGGCCGGGCGCCGACCGGTCGATGATCCGCGCCAGCTCGGACACCGCCAGCCGACGCGGCAGCAGCCGCACCTTCGGCGCCGGGCGACCCGGCCAGTTGGCCGCCACGTGCCCGGCAAGCGCGACCGACGCCTCGCTCAGATCGTCGATGTCCCGCCGGCCGTCGATCCGCGAAATGGCGGTGAGGAAATGCAGCTTGTCCCGGGTCAGGCCACGGCCGGGTGACTTCTCCGGCACGTTCATTGCCGCCCGGCGGTCGATCTCGGATTCCGCCGCGTCCCCAAGGCGCAGTTCGAGCTTGGTGCCGAGCAGGTCCCGCATGTTGATCCGGATCTCCGCCCACCGCACCGCCGTGAGCACCACGTGCACGCCGAAGCCGAGGCCCCGGTTGGCGAGCGTCGTGATGGTCTGCTCCAGCTCCTCGTACTCCTGGCGCAGCGTGTTCCAGCCGTCCACCACCAGGAACACGTCACCGAACGGGTCGTCGGCGAACTCGCCCGTTGCCCGGCGACGGCGGTAGCTGGCCACCGAGTCGATGCCGTGCTGGGCGAAACGCGTCTCCCGGTCGTCAAGCACGGCGACGACCTCGGCCACCGTACGGCGCACCGCCTCGACGTCGCGCCGCCCGGCCACCCCCGCCATGTGCGGCAGCCGCTCCAGACTGCGCAGCGCGCCGCCACCGAAGTCCAGGCAGAAGAACTGCACCTCACGCGGCGTGTGGGTGAGCGCCAGCGAGGCGAGCAACGTCCGCAGCATCGTGCTCTTGCCGCTTAGCGAACGACCGACGATGACCACGTTGCCGCCGGCCCCGGCGAGCTCGACCATCATCGGGTCACGGCGCTGCTCGTACGGACGGTCCACAACGCCTACCGGCACCGTGAGCCGACCCCGGCCCGGCCAGGACGCGGTGCACAACCCGTACGTCGGGTCGACGGCCAGCGGGCCGAGCAGCTCGCCCAGACCCGGCGGGTCCGCAAGCGGCGGTAGCCACACCTGGTGCGCCGGGCGGCCCCGGCCCTTGAGCTGGTCGATCAGCACGTCAAGCATCGCGACGGCCTTACCGTCGGCCGGCTGCTCCGGCTCCGGCGCGGAGTCCACAGGCATCTGCGGGGCCTGCGCCGGCAGGAAGTCGACGCCGTACGGCACGATCCGGCGCTGCACCAGTGCCTGCGACGCGGATGCCTGCTGGCCGGGCGCCCGGTACGGCCCGGAGACGTACGCGGCCCGGAAGCGCAGCATCGTGCTGGTGTCGGTCTTCAGGTAGCCGTGCCCCGGCGCGTTCGGCAACTCGTACGCGTCCGGCACACCGAGCACGATCCGGCTCTCCACCGCCGAGAAGGTGCGCAGACCGATCCGGTACGACAGGTGGGTGTCCAGGCCACGCAGCTTGCCTTCTTCGAGGCGCTGGCTGGCGAGCAGCAGGTGCACGCCGAGCGACCGACCGAGCCGGCCGATCATCACGAACAGGTCGATGAAGTCGGGCTTGGCGGCCAGCAGCTCGCTGAACTCGTCACAGATGATCAGCAGGCTGGGCATCGGGGCCAGCGGCTCGCCGGCCGCGCGGGCCTTCTCGTACTCGAAGCGGGAGACGTAGTTGCCGGCCGCCCGCAGCAGCTCCTGCCTGCGCACCATCTCGCCGGCGAGCGCGTCGCGCATCCGGTCGACAAGTGGCAGCTCGTCGGCCAGGTTGGTGATGACGGCGCTTGTGTGCGGCAGCGCCTCCAGCGAGGCGAACGTCGCACCGCCCTTGAAGTCCACAAGGACGAAGTTCAGCTCCTCCGACGAGTGGGTCACAGCGAGCGCGGCCACCACGGTACGAAGCAGTTCGCTCTTGCCGGAGCCGGTCGCACCGATCACCAGACCGTGCGGTCCCATGCCCTCGTGCGCCGACTCCTTGAAGTCCAGCTCGACGACGTTGCCGTCCGGGCCGACGCCGAGCGGGATGCGCAGCCGGTCACGATGGCCACGCGGCCGCCAGGTCTGGTGGACGTCGACTGCCGCCGCGTCGCCGACGCCGAGCAGATCCGGCAGCTCCATGCTGCGGGCCAGCGGCTCCTCGCTGCTGGTCTGCTGCTGGGACAGCCGGTACGGGGCGATCTGCCGGGCCAGCCCTTCGGCGGCCTCGACGGTGAGCCGGTCCGGTCGGCCGAGTGCCGTCGACGAGGTGCCCCGGATCAGTTCGAGTGAGCTGCCGTCGCCGGCGTCAAGGCAGAGCAGCCAACGGCCGGCGTCGCGCGGCACCGTCCCGGAGAGGTCGATGGTGGTGGCGCCGAGCAGACCCTGGCCCACCAGCTGACAGGTCGGCGCGACCTCGCCGCCGTCGATCACCACGACGAGGTGCGGCGCGGTGGTCAGCGGCTTGGCCTCGGCGGTGAAGCGGGGACGCCCGCCCAGTTCGCTGTTCAGCGACTCCTCGGCCTCGGCCAGGCTGGCGAAGACCAGCCGGCGGGCACCCGCTGCGTCCGTCCGACCACTGTGGTGGGCGTGCGGAAGCCACTTCACCCACTCCCAGACGGCCTGCCGGTCGGGCGCGGCGACCACCGCGATCACCATGTCGTCGGGGGCGTGAAAGGTTGCCAGCTGGCCCAGTGCCGCCCGGGTCAGGTCGAGCACCGCCTCCCGGTCACCGCGCAGCACCACCCGGCTGAACGCGCGTACGGAGAGCGCCGTCGGCAGCTCCGGCACTGTCGAGTGCGCCCGCACGAACCGACGCAGCGCGATGGCGCTCATCGGCTCCAGGTCCTCCACCGGCTTGGTCTCCGGCGGGACGATCTCGACGGCCAACCGCTGCGGGCCGAGCGCGATGCGGGTCTCGCCGAAGTCGTCCTCGGTGATCCGCCGTTCCCAGAGCCGGCGGGACGCCGCGATCGACCAGAGCGCGTCCGGTTCCGGATGCCGCCAGGCCATCGCCGCCCGCTGCTGCTCGGCGGCCCTGCGGGTGCGCTTGCGCATCTGGGCCAGGTAGCGCATGTAGTCGCGCCGGTCGGCGTTCAGCTCGGCCTTGTCGCTGCCGCCGCTGTTGGCGAGCGAGCCGATCGCCATGCCGAGCATCGAGACGCCGAAGAGTCCACCGGCGACGTACGTCATCATGCCGCCGCCCCGGCCGGCGTAGAGGAATGCCATCGCGCCGACCCCGCAGACCATCGGCAGGATCATGAGCAGTTGCCCCATGCCGCGTGGCGTCGGCTCGGGCAGCTCGGGCGGCGACTCCAGCAGCACCTCGCCGCGTGGCAGGGCCGGCCCCGGCTGGCGCGGGAGCCGGCGGAACACGACCGTGCTCACGGCTGTCTCCTCCCCAGAAGCGGCCTGATGACGTGCCGTCGCGGATCGAAGCCCGCGGGTGGGCACTGTACGTGCTCGTCATCGTAGGTAATCTCCCGTGGGCGCGGTGCACCCGTACTGCGGCACCGCCGCCCGCCGAGCGTAGGACGACCCAGGAGGCCACTGTGGCGACGAAGACGGCGACCGGTGGCCTGAGCCGGATCACCATCGTGGCTCCCCGTACGCGGATGGACCTGGCTCTGCCGTCGGACGTACCGATGGCCGACCTGCTCCCCACGCTGCTGCGCTATGCCGGGGAGGACCTGGCCGACGAGGGTGTGCGGCACGGCGGCTGGGCGCTGTCCCGGCTGGGCGGCGCACCACTGGACGGCGGGCGTACCGCCGCGCAGTTGGGCGTACGCGACGGCGAGGTGCTGTATTTCAATCCCCGGTCGGCGGCGGCGCCGGAGATCGTCTTCGATGACGTGGTGGATGCGGTCGCGACCGCCACCAACCAGCGCCCCGGCTCCTGGCAGGCCGGCACTACCCGGTCGTTCGCGGTGCTGTTCGCCGCGGCGGCGTTCGGCGCCGGCGCGTTGGCCGCCCTCTTCACCGGTCCCCCGCACCTGCCCGGCACGATGGCCGCCCTGCTTGTCGCGGTGGCGCTCCTAGTCGGCGCAGCGGTGCTCTCCCGCGCCGCAGGCGACAGCCGGACCGGCGCGATCCTGGCCATTGTCGGTCTGGTGTACGCGGGCACCGGAGGTCTGCTGCTGCTCGCGGGTGACCTGCAACTGACCGACCTGGGCAGCCCGCACGCCCTGCTCGCGGCCACCGCCGTGGTGGTCGCCGGTGCGGTGGCGGTGCTGGCCGTCGGTGACCGGTACCCGCTCTTCTTCGCCGCGATAGGGGTGGGCGCGGGGGCCGGTCTGGGCGCACTGCTCTGCCTCGCCTTCGGGCTCGACGCGGCGGCGGCGGCAGCGGTGGTGGCGGCTGTCGCGTTCGGCGCGGTGCCTGCGCTGCCGATGATCGCCTACCGGCTGGCCCGGCTGCCGGTGCCGTCGATCCCGACCGGTCCGGAGGACCTGAAGACCGACAGCGAGTCGGTCGACGGCCGGCTGGTGCTCGAACGCAGCGACCGGGCCGACCAGTTCCTCACCGGTCTGCTGTGGACGGTGTCGATCCTGGTGCTCGGCGCGCAGTTGGTGCTGGCCCTGGATGGCCGCCTGCCGGCGGTGCTGCTGTGCCTGGTGCTGGCCCTGCTCTCGCTGCTGCGCGCCCGTCCGCTCCTGGGCCGGGCGCAGCGCACCCCGGTGCTGCTCGCCGGCACGGTCGGGCTGGGCCTGGCAGCAGCGGCCACCTTCGCCGGCGGCTCGTTGCCGGTCCGGCTGGGTCTCATCCTCGGTGGGCTGCTGCTGGCGGCCGTGATCAGCCTGATCTACGGTCTGACCGTCGCCGGCAAGCGCATCTCGCCGGTCTGGGGCCGGCTGCTCGACATCGTCGAGATCATGCTGATCATCTCGTTGGTTCCGCTCGCCTTCTGGGTCTGCGGCCTGTACGGCTGGATCGTCAACCTGCGGCCCTGACCCTGCCGGCTGCCGGGGGCGCCGCCCCACCTGCCGCAGCTGGCCGGTCAGCGGCCTGGCCTGCCGCTGGCCAGTCGGGGTGACTACCGGCGGGCGGTGCCACCCGGCGTCGACGCTACCGGCGCGCTGGCGTAGATGCCCGGGCCGTGCTGCCCGTCCATCGGCCGGGCCGGGAGGCCGGCGCGTTGTGCCACGTCCCGGACGACCTTGACCAGCGCCTCGACGTGGTTGTCCATCGCCGCGACGCGCAGCAGCGGTGCCGCCAGGCGACCGTCGGACGAGACCACCGCGGCCACCGTGTGCGACGGCGCCGACGTGGCGGTGATCGCGTCCACAAGCGGGCCGAGCGGAGTGTCGGGCCGCCCCCGCAGGGTCAGGCAGCGGTGCGTCCAGCCGCCGCCCCGCAGCCCCTGCCAGGTCTCCGCCGGCGTCTCCGGAACCAGGTCGAGGCCGGCGGCCGACACGACTGCCGCGCGCAGCTCGTCGCGGCCCAGCGGCCGGTGGGCCAGCCCGGCGGCGGTCAGCGCCTTGCCCAGCCGGCCGATCCCGGCGGCCAACGTCCGGTGTACGCCGGGCAACCCACCGCCGCGGCTGACCGTTTCGACCCGGGCGTCGCGGATCGTGAGCCGCAGCGCCACCCAGACCGACCGGTGCGCTGCCGGCGGCGCACCGGAGGCCGGGTACCAGACCAGTGTGTGCGCGACGACCTGGGCCCTGGAGACGGGTGCCGAGAATTCGGTGAGCACCCGCAACGCGCGGTCCACCACGGAGGCGTCCACCGAACCGCCCGTCGCGCCGGTACCGGGTTGCAGGGCGACCGCCGCGAACCAGCCCTGGTCGTCCTGCCCGATGCCCAGCCGGGTGCCACGGTCGGTCAGCTCGATGACGCTCAACTCGGGTGCGAGCGCGGCCAACCGGGGGTCGGCGACCGACGCGCTCGCCAGTGCCGCCGCCGCCGCGCGTTGGCGGCGACGCCGCAACCGGCGACGCAACAGCACGTCCTCGAACCACCAGCGACCACCGCGCCGGGCGAACACCGCCGCCACGACCAGCACCGCGACGGCACCTACCACGGCGAGCAGCCAGCTCGGGCCGGCCGTCGCGGCCCATACGGCGACCGCACACACCTCCAGCACGACGAGCTGGCCGACAAGCACCGGGCCGATACGACCCCGACCCGGCCGATCGACGCCCGGGGCCACCCGCGCCGGGACGTCGGACGGGCTCGTGACCGCTCGGGCGGGTCGCGCCTGAACCTGCGTCATCGCTGACTGTCCCTCCTGCACGATGTGGCTCCGCTCCGGGAACGCCCGGCGCCGACCAGGGCGGCGGGCCAGAGGGCCGGCCGTCGGCCCCTTATCGTAGGGAAGCCCGCGACGGCACCCTGACCTGATCGTCGCGGATCCATCCCGCCGGAGGTAAGTCATGCGGACCCGCCGCGATCAGGTGCAGGCGTACCGCTTCGTCACCCGCCGGATCGTCTCCGCTCTCCTGTCGGGCGATCCGGAGACCACGAACCTGCCGATGCGGCGACTCGGCATGGCCGTCTTCGGCAGCGCGATCGCCGCGGCCGTGGTGCTCGGCGGGGTGGGTGCCTACGGCCAGTTGACCGGCAACACCGCGCCGCTGGACGAGAACACGCTTGTCATCGAACGGGAGACCGGCGCGACGTACGTGTTCGTCGAGGGCAAGCTCCACCCGACGCTCAACTACACCTCCGCAAGACTGATCCTGAACGAGCCGAACCCACAGGTACGGACGATGTCGCAGACCTCGTTGCGGGACCGCCCGCGCGGTCGCACCGTCGGCATCGTCGGCGCGCCGGACGCGCTGCCCGGCCGCAAGTCGTTGACCGGTCTGCCCTGGTCGGTCTGCGACGTACCCGATCCCGTCGACCCGCGCCGGTCCACCACACGCGTCGTGATCGACCGCGCGCTGCCGGGTGGCGCCCCGTTGGATGACCGCGCGGTGCTTGTCACAGTCGACGGTCAGCGGCATCTGCTCACCGGCAATTCCCGGCTCGAGGTGCTCGGCGGTGACCAGTCGGTCGCCGCGCTGCGGATGAGCGGCACGCCGCCCCTGCCTGTCGGGCAGCAACTGCTCAACGCGCTGCCGGCCGGGCCGCCGCTGCGCAAGCCGTCGCTGCCCGGCATGGGTGACCGCAGCGGGGTGAGCGTGGCCGGCCGGCCGGCCACCATCGGGCAGGTGTTCCAGGCGGCCGGGCAGCACTACGTCCTGGCCCGCGAAGGGCTCGTCTCGATCAGTGAGATCACGGCACTGCTGATGATCAGCGGTGGCGGTCAGATCACCGACATCACGCCCGATCAGGCGGGCCGCCTGCTAACCGACCAGCGGCTGGACCCGGACGGGATGCCGCGGACGCTGCCCTCCCTGTATCCGGCCCGGGCCGGGCAGACGCTGCTCTGCGCGACTTACCGGGCCGGCAACGCCGGCGGCCCGCCGACCACCACGCTTGAGGTCTTCGACCGGGCGCCTGCCGAGTTGAGCGCCAACGAGCCGAACTCGGTGCCGGTGCGGCAGGGCAACCGCGACGCGGTCCGTACGGCCGAGTCGGTGCTGCTGCCCGGCGGCAAGGGTGTGCTGGCCCAGGCCGCGCCCGGTGCCGGGACGAGCGGGTCCGGCGCCGCCGGGTCGACTGTCTACCTGATCAGTCCGCAGGGCGTCCGGTATCCGCTCGGGTCGGCCGAGGCGCTGGGGGCGCTCGGGTACGAGGGGGTCACGCCGCTGGCGGTGCCCGGTTCCCTGCTCGCGCTGATCCCCACCGGGCCGACTCTGGACCGCGAGGACGCGCTCGCGCATTTCTCGCCGGGTGGCACGCCATCGACAGGCACCGACGGCTGAGCGAGCGCCACGGGTCGCCGCAGCTTGCAATGGTGGACTAGCCTGGTTCCGCTGACGGTTGTCGACCAGAACGACGGGGATGTTGCCATGACCGGCCGTACGGAAGTGGACCTGCTGTCCCTTGAGGACTTCCACAAGAACCTCGCGGCGCGGCTCAGCCAGGCCGAGGCGGTGCTGCGCAAGCTCAACACCGAGATGCAGTGCAGTCCTCCGGCGTTGGGCCTGTTCACCGACGCCACTCAGAACGCCCGTCGCTACAGTTCGGTCCACCAGTCTTATGTGGAGCAGGCCGAGCGGCTCCGGCAGGCTCTGCTGGCGGCGCAGCAGGCGACCAGCACCATTCTCGCCAACTACCGGACCGCCGAGGCGCGCAACGCGGCGAACGCCACCGACATCAACTCGGCACTGAACGGGGTCGACCAGGCGCTCAAGCCGAAGGGGGACGGTCGTGTCTGAGTACACCCAGCGTTATGACGGCAAAAGCCACCAGGAGCTGTACGACGCGGTGATGGCCGGCAAGCCCGAGCAGATCGACGATTTGGCCGCCAAGTGGGCCACGCTGAAGGGCATCCTGGACGGCCTGAGCCGGGAGCTGAGCGGCGACATCGAGAAGCTCGGCAACAGCTGGACAGGCTCGGCGGGCCGCGAGTTCCAGCGGCGGCTCACGTTGATCGTCAGCCACACCGACGCGCTCGGCGAGGGCATGTCCGGCGTCAAGCAGGGCCTGACCATGATGGCCGGCCAGCTTCGCACCGCCCACAAGAAGGCGGAGAGCCCGGAGGAGACCGACGACAACGACAAGGCGGTCTCCGGCGCGCTCAAGGGCGCGGCCTTCGGCCTGCCCGGTGCCGTCGTCGGCGGCATCATGGGCCACCAGCAGGACAAGGCCGAGCAGGAGAAGGCCCACAAGCGGATGGTGAACGTGGTGGCCGAGCTGGCCGCCGGTTACGACCTGTCCGCCTATGACCGCGTGGTCGACCCACCGCGTCCGGGCGACGACACGCCGAAGACTGTCAACCAGGACCCGACGACGCCCCGCAGCGTTCCGAGCACCACCACGCCCCACGCCGCCCCGACCACCAGCCGCCTCGCACACACCGGCAACGCGACGATCTCGACGCCGACCCACACGTCCGCGGCCCCGGTCGCCACCGGGTTCGTCACCGGCACCGAAGGCGGCCCGGGCACCGGCAGCACGCCCGGCGTCGTCACCGGTCCGGGCCCCTCCACTGGTAGCACCTCACTCTCCAGTGCAAACCCTCTGGTCGGCGGGGCACTGCTCGCCGGCGGCGTCGCCGGGCTGGCCAGCATGTCCGGACCGACGACGGCACCGGCCAGCGGCGGGACGACCGGCCGGGGTCTGCTCTTCAAGGCACCGGGTGGGGCACCGGCCGGCGGGGTGCTGCGCACGTCCACACTTGCCGGCTCGACGAGCACGCCCACCCCGGCGGCCCGGCCGACCGGTGGTGCGGCCGCTGCCGACACCCGTTCGGCGAGCGGTGTCGGGCGCGGCATCGATGGTCGGCGTGCTGAGGCCACCGGCCGGGCGGCCGCAGCCGGGGGCCAGGGAGCGACGGGCCGGCCGGGTTCCGGTCGCGGGGCGGGCACCAACCGTCCTGGCCTTCTCGGCGGGAACGGCCGACCGACCGACGACGAGTCCGACGATCGCCTGACCTGGCTGACCGAGGACGAGATGGTGTGGCAGGACGGCGGGGACGCGGCGCCGCCGGTGCTCGGCACCGCAAGCTGACAGCCCTCCGGGGCGACGCGCTGATCGTCCCCGAGGCGACACGGCTCGCAGCCGGGTAGCCGACGGGCGCCACTGGACCTTGACGGCCCGGCCTCACTTGAGGCCGGGCCGTTCGTCACCCGGTCCACAGTGGCCACAGTGGCAGCGGTCACCCCGGCCGGCGCGGCCGCAATGCTGCGCAACGCCGGGTCGGCGGATAGGTTGGTCGGGTGTCGTCGGCAAACCAGATCCGCCCAGCCCGGCGGGTCGTGCTGCGGTCACTTCGGGAGCTGACCCGGCTGGCGTTCACCGCGCTGGTGCTCGCGGTCGGCCTCGGCGGCGCCCTCGCCGCGACACCGCCTCCCTCCCCGACGCAGCCCCGGCCGAGCGTCGTGAGCAGCCGGGTGGACACCCTCCGGCCCGAGGCTGCGTCCGAGTCCGCTGCCCAGGCGGTCGACAGTGCGGGCCGGCCGAACCCTTCCGGGGCGGCCGAAGGAGTCGTCACCGCCACGGCGACCGGCCCGGTCACCGCTGGCCTGGAGCACGCGCCGGCAATCGAGCCCGGCCGGGGCGCACCCGCCCGGCGCGGCCCGCCCACCCGCTGACCCTGGCCGCCTGACGATCCGCGCGATCCGACCTCGGGTGACGCGCCCGGCCCATCGGGTCGCCATCGTCGGCGTGATCCGCAGCCGACGGCCACCGTCCGGTGACCGTGCCACGTCCGCCAGCGGCGATCGTTTCCGGCAGGCCATCGGAAAAACAGCTTCTCCCGACCACTCGGAGCCGACCGCGTCGACATCAGTCGATCATCGGCCCGGTGCCGTCAGGACCCATCCGTCGATACCCGTTGTTCGACCGCGAGGTGCTGATCATGCAGACCGTCCTCTCCGCCGTCCTGCCCGACGTGCCCCGGGCCGCCGTCATCTGGCTGAGCCTGCTCGGGGTGGTCGTGGCCGCTGTCGCCGTCCTCCTGCTGCGTCCCGGCCTTCTCCGCCTCGACCTGGCCGCGCGGATCCGTGCCGCGGCAATGCCCAGTCAGATCGAAGAGGCGCAGGAGGAACGGGAGCAGAGCCGCTACGCGCAGGAGGTCGCGGTGGCCGCCGAGCGCGCCACCACCACCGCGCAGCGACGGCGGGCGGAGTGGGTGGCCGCGCAGGAGACGGCCGAGGCCGCCTGGCAGGCACTGGAGGCCGCCGAGGCCGGCGTCCGCCGACTCGTCGAGGCTTCCGCGATGCCACTGCCGTACACCACCCAGACCCCCGCCGAGTACGCCGACCGCGAGCGATACCTGCATCGGGCCGCGCTTGACGCGTACTGGCGGCGGGAGCTGTCGGTGGAGCAGCTCAGCGACGTGTTCGCGCACCGCAACGGCTGGGACCCTCGGCTGCACCCGGTCGAGCAGGAACTCGTGCTCCAGCGGGCGATCCGCGACAACCTGGCGGCCCGGCACGTCGCCGCCCAGGAGCAGGAGCAGGCCGCCTGGCGGGCCGCCGAGTTGGCCGTCGCGGCGGCCCGCAGCCTCCGCGCGGAAGCCCTCGAGGCGACCGGACGGCGGGTGGCGGAGTCGTCGTCGGTGCTGCCGCTCAGCGAGGTCGGCCGGCCACTGACCGAGCCGACCCGGGAGAACGTGGTTGTCGCTCGCGGCCGCGCGGCGGTCCCCGCGTTCTGACCGCACGGCACGGCGGTCCGACAGCGGGCCGGACCGCCGTCGGTGGGTTAGCGTGACGCCATGTCCCGAGAGACGTGGGTGCTCGTGGTGATCGCCGGCATCCTGGCGATCGCCACACTTGTCGGCGCGGTGCTGCTGGCGGTGCGGGTGGTGCGTACCCGCCGGATGCTGACCGGGCTCGGTGCGAGCGGCAAGGTCGTCTTCTACGGGGCGCTCATCTACGCAATCTTCCCGGTCGACGTCCTCCCGGACCCCATCTACCTGGACGACATGGGTGTCCTGGCCGGCGCGCTGATCTACCTCACCCGGCTGGTGCAGAAACGCCGGGTGGAGGGTCGCCGGCTGCCCGGGCAGCCGGACGCGCCGCCGGCTCCGGAGGCCGCCCGACGCTCCGTACGATGATCGAGGTCGGTTCGACGGACAGGGGACGGGCGTGGCGGGCGATCACCGGCTGGACGGGCACGACGACCGGGTGGCGGCCTTCTGCGCGGAGCGGCACCTCGCGACGTTGACCACCCTGCGCGCCGACGGCACCCCGCACGTGGTGCCCGTCGGGGTCACAGTCGATCCGGAGGCCGGGCTGGCTCGGGTGATCACCTCCGGTACGTCCCGCAAGGCGCGTCACGTGGCCGCTGCCGGTCCGGCGGGCCTGCCGGTGGCGGTCTGCCACGTGGATGGCCGGCGTTGGCTCACCATCGAGGGCCGGGCGGTGCTCCGGTCGGATCGGGCGGCGGTGGCCGAGGCGGAGCGCCGCTACGCCGACCGGTATCGCACTCCGCGTCCGAATCCGGAACGTGTGGTCATCGAGATCACCGTGACCCGGCTGCTCGGGAGCCTCTGACCCGCCACCCGATCGCCGCGTTCGAGCCACCTCAGGGGCCCCTGGGTGTTTTGCGTGGTTTGGGGTGCCGCCTCGGAGCGGAATGCCGGCCGGAGCAGGGCCGTTACACCGGTACGAACCCCCGGCCGAGACCGCCGCGGGTCGACCCCCTGATGAGCCGAGCGCCATTCCCGGTGCTGCTGCCCTCCGCCCAGTCGGAGGCTCCAACCCCTCGAACGGAGACTCGACCATGAACCCGATCATGCAGAAAAGCGGTCTGTCCGTCGTCGGCCTGCTGGTCGCGGGCGGATGTGCCCTCGGCCCGGCTGCCATCGCGCAGGCCTCCGCCCCGGCACAGGTCGCCCCGACGTCGTCGAACCAGACGAACCGCAGCGGTGAGCGGGTGCTCGGGTTCGACTACCAGGCGCAGCCGAACTTCTACTACTGCGGGCCGGCCGCGACCCGGATGGCGCTCTCCACCCAGGGCAAGGCGCTGCCGCAGGACGAGGTCGCCAAGCTGCTCGGCACGACCGAGTCGGGCACCGCGTCGGCCCTGGACATCACCCGGGTGCTGAACGCGCTCACCGGCGACAGGTACCGGACGACCGAGATCAGTGACCCGGTGGCCCGCCCCGACCAGGTCGAGCAGTTGCGGCACGACGTGCTGGCCGCTGTCGACGCCGGACGGCCGGTGGTGGCCAACATCAAGGGCACTGCCGTCGACCTGAACGGCAACCCGCACTCGTACGAGGGCGGCCACTACGTGACGCTTGTCGGCTACCGCGACGGTGGGGACACCATCCGGGTCGCCGACCCTGCGAACCCGGCACTCGGCGAGTACTGGATGGGCCTGCCGAAGGTCGCCAGCTGGATCGCCGAGCGCGGCTACTCCTCCTGATCCGCACGGTTCACCGGGCCGGTCTCCCACTGTCGGGGAGGCCGGCCCTGCCGTCGTGACGCCGACGGGCGGCCAGATCGGCCCGCCGCCGGGTCCGCGCCGCACGGGTCGGCCGGATCCGGTACAGGTGTCGCCGGGTCGGCGGATGCACGCTGGCCTCGCCAGCGCCGGCGGCGGCGCGCACGATCCGGTTGGCGTCGTCCGGTGCGCAGCCGGTCGCGCGGAGCAGGTCGCTGGCCGCGGTGCGAAGGCCGGTGACGAGGGCGTCGCCGAACGACCTGACCCCACGGGCGGCCGCCCGCCCGGCAAGGTTCGCGCACTCCTCGACCTGCGTACGGGTGTTCTGGAACGCGTCGTCACCCCTGCACTCCGTACGCAGTTGCGCCACCGCCGCACCGAGCCGGGCGATCGCGTCCGGCAGCTCCGGCGGGATCGGCTCGTCGTACTGGAGTGCGGTCGTCGACCAGCGGGCCAGGGCACGGCTGTCCAGCAGCAGCCGTTCGAGATGACCCGCGCTGAGGGCGTACCTGTGGAACTGCTGGCGGCGGTGCCACCGGGCCGGCGCGATCGTCACCACCTCCTCGGCCCCGCTCAACGCGTCGTGCAGTCGGCCCAGGTCGTCGTCGCTGCCACGGAGCTGGTCGAGAACACGCAACGTCCGGTCGCTGTCGCGGTCCCGCACCGCCTGCGCGAGTTCGGCGAGCTGCTCGCAGAGGACATCGAAGATGGGTGCCGCCGCCCGGTCGAGCACCCGCATCGGGTTTACCGGCAGCAGCAGCGCGACCACCACCAGGCCGACGACGCCACCGACAAGCGCGTCGAAGATCCGGGGCACCTCCAGCCCGCTCTCCATCGGGGCCAGCGTCGTGATCAGCACCGCGGTACCGCCGGCCTGCCCGACGAGCGGGCCACCCTTGCCGGCCACGAGCAGGGCGGTGGCGATGGCGAGGGCGACGACAAGGCCGGTCTGCCACGGCCCCGAGCCGACGACGAAGCGCAGCGTGTCACCGATGATGAGGCCCAACGCGACGCCGGCCAGCAGTTCGAAGGTACGGCGGGCTCGCTGCCCGATGGCTGTGGCGATCGTACCGACGGCCGCGGCGGGGGCGAAGACGTGCGAGCCGGAGCCGAGGAAGTGCTGGGCGATCAGGGCGGCGAGCGCCGCGGCCAGCCCGGCCTGGGCGGCGATCACCAGGGTGATCTCCCACTGTCGGGCCCGGAGCCGGCCGGCCTGCCCGCTGCGGTGCCGCACTGATTCGACGAACTGGCCGCTCTTCTCGGCAGCCGTTTCGAGTCGGGACCGGTCGCGGCCGGCTGGTGGACGGTCGTCGGCCATGGCGGCGGATACCCGGGCGTCGTCCCGGCAATCCATCGGCGACCATGGGTTTGTCCCACCGTCGCGGGGTACCAGGGGCCACACACACCCACCGATCCGCAACCGGCAAGGGGACGTGAGATGAGCAATCCGCAGACCGTCGACGACCGGGACGTCGTCGACATCCTGGTCACCGACCACCATGAGGTCGAGGCGCTCTTCGTCGAGTTGGAGACGCGGCAGGGCACCCCCGAGTACCGCCGCCAACTAGTCGACGTGGTGATCGCCGAACTCGTCCGCCACGCGATCGCCGAGGAGGCGTACGTCTATCCGACGGCCCGTAAGGCGCTGCCCGACGGCGACCAGATCGCCGAGCATGAGATCGCCGAGCACGCCGACGCCGAACGGACAATGAAGGACCTGGAGTCGGTCGACCCGTCCGACCCGCGCTTCGACGAGCTGCTCGCCCACCTGACCAGCACCATCCGGCACCACGTACAGGAGGAGGAGAACGACCTCTTTCCCCGGTTGCGCGCCGCGACGGCCCGGGAGGAGCTTGTCGAGTTGGCCGGCAAGGTGACGGCGATCAAGAAGATCGCGCCGACCCGGCCGCATCCGAGCGCACCGGACCGCCCTCCGGCGAACAAGCTGCTCGCCCCCGGCACCGGCCTGGTCGATCGGATGCGCGACGCGTTGAGCGGCCGGCCGACCTCGATGGACGAGCTACGCGAAGGGCAGCACTGACCCGTCGTCGGGTAATCGGCGACGGTCCGCATGAGACATCCCGGGTCACCACCTCGGTGGCGACCCGGGATGTCTCGGCGTCTCAGCGGGCCTGGTCGCCCTCTCCGGTACGGGCCTGAGCCTGGTCCACGCCCTTGTCGATCTGGTCGTCGTACTTTCCACCGGTGCGCCGGTCGGCCATGTCGCCGGCCTTCTCGATCCCCTGGTCGACCTGCTTGTCGTGCTTGTCCGCGAAGTCCTTGGCCTTGTCCATGAAGTCGCTCATCACGGTCCTCCTCCACGTCGACTGCGTCAGTGATGGCTTCCCTGGGCCGGGTTGCCCAAACCCGGATGATCCAGACTCGCCGGCCAGGAACGGACGTCAGGTGTGCACCCGCCACGACAAGGGCCCACCTCGCGTTGGAGCGGTACGGGTGTCGGCGCGCGTCAGGCCGGGTACCGACCTCCCGGATATCGAGGAGGACCGACATGGCGGCAGAGGAACCCGGGGCGGACACCGGGGAGACAACGCACGACGCACAGCCGCGCCATCCGTGGGCGGCGCTGCCGTGGCTGGTCCGCACCGCGGTGCTGTGGAGCGCCTGCCTGGTGGTCATCGTCGCCGGGCTCTATCTGCTGGGCCGGATCGCCCTGCTGTTGGCGCCGCTTGCCATCGCGCTGGCCGCGACCATCTTCCTCACCGCTCTGCTCGACCCGGTGCTGCTCCGGCTGCGCCGGTTGCGGGTGCCCGCGGCACTCGCCGCACTGCTCACCGTCCTGCTGCTGCTCGGCATCCTGGTGGGCGTCGGCGCACTGGTGTGGAACCTGACAGCGAGCCAGTTCGACCAGCTAAGCCAGGAGTTGACGCAGGGCGTCGACCGCAGTCGGGACTTCGTCACGTCCACCCTGCCTGTCACCGACGCCCAACTGGACCGTCTGATCAGCCAGGCCAGGGAGGGGTTGAGCGGCAGTTCGCCGGACCCGGTCTCCGGAGCCCGGACGGCCACCGAGGTGTTCGGCTCCGCGCTGCTCGCTCTGGTGCTGCTCTTCTTCCTGCTCAAGGACGGCCGGTCGATGTGGCACTGGGTGCTGGCCCGGATGACCGGCCCGAACCGCGCAGTGGTCGCCGAGGCCGGTCGGGGCGGCTGGCAGACGCTCGGCGCGTACAGCCGGGGCACCATGCTGATCGCCGCTATCGACGCGATCGGCATCGGCCTGGCTCTTGTGGTGCTGCGGGTGCCGTTGGCACTGCCACTGGCGCTCATCACCTTCCTCGGCGGCTTCGTCCCGATCATCGGCGCGACGGTGGCCGGAGCGGTCGCGGTGCTCGTGGCCCTGGCTGCCAACGGGCCGACGACGGCGCTGCTCACCCTCGCGGCGGTGATCGCCGTCCAGCAGATCGAGGGCAACCTGCTCGAACCGCTGGTGATGAAGCGGCAGGTCCGACTGCACCCGGCGGTGATCCTGGTGGCCGTCACCGCCGGCACCCTGATCGCTGGCATCGCCGGTGCCTTCGTCAGCGTCCCGATCACCGCCGTCCTCTGGCGCATCATCGACACCGTCCAACGGCACCGGGCCACTGCCACCCTTACGGTTCCGCCCGCCCCGGCGGGTTGACCCGTCGACCTCAGGTGCGACGAACGGCCGCGCGGGCCAGGTGGTCGGTGAACCAGGCACCTGCCTGTTCGGCTACCTGTTCGAGCGTGCCGGGCTCCTCGAACAGGTGGGTGGCGCCCGGGACCACCCGCAGCTCGCCGACCTCACCCAACTCGGCGAGCGCCTGCTCGTTGAGCACTATCACTTCCTCGTCCAGGCCCCCGACAAGCAACAACGTGGGGGTACGCACACGCACCAGCGCCGCACCGGCCAGGTCGGGTCGACCGCCCCGGGACACCACAGCCCCCACCCGGTCCGCGCGGGACGCGGCGGCCACCAGAGCGGCGGCGGCACCCGTGCTGGCGCCGAAGAGACCGACGGGTACGTCCCCGGCGGGACGCTCGACCGCCAGCCAGTCGACGATCCCGGCCAGCCGGCCAGCCAGCAACCCGATGTCGAACCGCAGTTCGGCGGTACGCGCGTCCACCTCGTCCTCTGTCGGGGTGAGCAGGTCCACGAGCACTGTGGCGAGACCACGCCCGTTGAGCGTCCGGGCCACCGCCACGTTGCGCGGGCTGTGCCGCGAGCTGCCGCTGCCGTGCGCGAACAGCACCACGCCGGCCGGCTCGGCGGGCAGCAGCAGATCGGCGGGGAGTTGGACGTCCCCTACCGGAATGGCCACCGTGCTGCTCTGCTCGTCCATGCCGCACCTCCGCGCGCTCGCCCCTCCCACGCGTACCCCGCCTGAGGCTTCGCACTCACCCGGCAGACGTGCGGATGCCCGGGCCGGGGCCGCGTTTGTCGCAGGTGCCGCCGGGTAGCCGGGAGGTGACCGCAGACCGCGCAGGCGCAACCGCGCCCCGACGGATCGCGAGGATCGCCATGGCCAAGCAGCAGACCTCCCGGCAGCAGCAGATGGACGAGCAGAACCGGCGCGAACAGGACATCGAGCGGAGCCGGAACTTCGGGGACGAGGCCTCCGAGGCCCGCCTGCCCGACGATCCCCGGGCGATGGCGCCCAGGGACGCCCTGGGCCGCCCGTCGACCGGAGAACCCGTCTGACGTACGCGTGGAACGGCCGGGACGGGAGCATTCCCGTCCCGGCCGTTTACTCGTCGCGCTCGGGCAGCCGGAGCAGTGGCGACCGGCCCGGCGGGTGCTCCGGCGGCGCAGCCGTCGGCTCCGCCTGCGGCACGGGCACCGTCACCGGTTCGTCGGAGGTGACCCGTAGCAGCTGGTTGTGGTGGCGCAACTCCACAACGTCGTCCGGGCCGCCGTGGCGCAGCGAGTACGTCGTCTCGTGCGGTCGCACGTCCACGCGCAGCGCCAGCCCGCGCCACTGCAACGAGAACTCGAGGCGGCTGAGCCGGCTGGAGAGCCGGGGCGCGAACGACAGCTGACCGTCGTGGTCGCGCAACCCGCCGAGCCCACCGATAAGGGCGAGCCACGCGCCGGCGAGCGAGGCCATGTGCACGCCGTCGCGGGTGTTCTCGTTGAGGTCGTGCAGGTCCATCAGCGCGGCTTCGCGCAGGTAGATGTGCGCCAGCTCGGGATAGCCCACCTCGGCGGCCAGCACCGCCTGCGTGCACGCCGACAGCGACGAGTCACGGACCGTCCGGCGCTCGTAGTAGAGGAAGTTGCGCAACTTCTCCTCGGGGGTGAACGCGTCCCCCCGCCAGTGCATCGCCAGGACCAGGTCGGCCTGCTTGACCACCTGCTTGCGATACAGCTCGAAGTACGGATAGTGCAGCAGCAACGGGTACTTCTCCGCAGGCGTGTGCGCGAAGTCCCACTCCTGGAGGCGGGTGAACCCCTCCACCTGCTGGTGCACCTCCAGCTCGTCGTCGTACGGGATGTGCATCGCGGTTGCGGCGTCCCGCCAGCTCGCCGCCTCCTCGTCGGTGACACCGAGGCGGAACGCCTCGTCCCGGTAGCGCATCGCCGACTCGGCAGCGGTGAGCATGTTCCGCTGCGCCATCAGGTTCGTGTAGATGTTGTCGTTCTTCACAGCTGTGTACTCGTCCGGGCCGGTGACCCCGTCGATGTGGAACTGGCCGTGCCGGTCGTGGTGCCCGATCGAGCGCCACAGCCGGGCGGTCTCCACGAGCAGCTCGAGCCCGATCTCCCGCTCCAGCTGGGTGTCGCCGGTGACGAGGACGTACCGGCGCAGCGCGTCCGCGATGTCGGCGGCGATGTGGAACGCCGCGGTGCCGGCCGGCCAGTACCCGGAGGACTCCGGCCCCTCGATGGTTCGCCACGGGAACGCGGCGCCCTTGAGGTTGAGTGTCTCGGCCCGCTCGCGCGCCTGGTCAAGCGTGCTGTGGCGCCACTGCAACGCGCTGCGGACCGCGCTCGGCTGGGTGTAAGTCAGCACCGGCAGGACGAACATCTCGGTGTCCCAGAAGGCGTGCCCGTCGTACCCGGGGCCGGTCAACCCCTTGGCCGAGATGGGCCGCTGCTCGGCCCGGGCACCGGCCTGCAGGACGTGGAAGAGACCGAACCGGACGGCCTGCTGGATCTCCGGGTCGCCCTCGACAAGCACGTCCGCCGCGTCCCAGAACTCGTCGAGATAACTGCGCTGCTCCCGGTGCAGCCCCTCCCACCCGTCGAGGCGGGCACCGGCAAGCGCCGCGCCGACCTGGTCACGCAACGCCGGCAGGGAACGTCGGCTCGACCAGCCGTACGTCAGGTACTTGACGATCCGCAGCTTCTCACCGGGCTTGAGTACGCAGGCGATTGTCGTGCGGACCCAGTCCTCGTACCCCTCGGACTCGATCGTGGTGCGGTCCGGGCCGTGCACCTCGTGCTCCATGGCGGCGGCCACCCGCAGCCCGGAGACCTTTGTGTGGTGGATCAGCTGCCCACCGTCCGGGGTGGTCAGCTCCTCCTCGGCCTGCAGCGGCGACTCCAGGACCGCCGCGACCCGCGGGTCCTTGCTCTGCGCGGGCAGCGACTCGTTTGCCACCAGCTCGGACTGCACGATGAGGCGCAGCGGGCCGTCGACGGCCTCCACCTCGTAGTTGATCGCGGCCACCGACCGTTGGGTGAACGACACCAACCGGGTGCTGCGGACCTTTACCTCACGGCCGGCCGGGGAGCGCCAGTGCAGCTCGCGGTGCAGGGTGCCGGCCCGCATGTCGAGCACCCGCTCGTGGGAGAGCAGCTCGCCGTAGCGCACGTCGAGGGGTTCGTCGTCGACGAGCAGCCGGATCAGCTTGCCGTTCGTGACGTTGACGATGGTCTGGCCGGACTCGGGGAAGCCATAGCCGGCCTCCGCGTACGGCAGCGGGCGAAGCTCGAAGAACGAGTTGAGGTAGGTGCCGGGCAGGCCGTGCGGCTCGCCCTCGTCGAGGTTGCCGCGCAGGCCCACGTGACCGTTCGACAGCGCGAAGACCGACTCCGACTGGGCCAGCACGTCCATGTCCAGGCGGGTTTCCCGAATGTGCCAGGGCTCGACGGGATAGGCCCGTTCCCGGATCACGCGGTGCCCCGCTCGTCGCTTGTCGTCGCGTCGACCGGGCGCGTCGGTGGGTCGGCGTCGCCCGCGTCGAGCAGGTCGGCGAGGTCCTTGACCACGATGTCGGCGCCGTGCGCGAGCAACTCGTCGGCCTGACCGACCCGGTCGACGCCGACCACGAAGCCGAAACCGCCGGCACGACCGGCGGCCACGCCGGAGAGCGCGTCCTCGAAGACGGCAGCCTGGGTGGGGTCGACGCCGAGCAGGGCGGCTCCGGCCAGGAAGGTGTCCGGCTGCGGCTTGCCGCGCAGCCCCTGCTGCCGGGCGACGATCCCGTCGACCCGCGCTTCCAGCAGTCGGTCCACCCCGGCTGCGGCGACCACCTCACCCCCGTTGGCGCTCGCGGTCACCACTGCCCGACGCAGCCCGGCGGCGACCGCCGCCTCCAGGTAGCGCACCGAGCCCGGGTAGACCTCGACACCGTCGGTGCGTAGGTGCTCCAGCAGCAGGACGTTCTTGCGGTTACCGACGCCGTTCACAGTGTCGGCGTCCGGTGGGTCGTCCGGGCTGCCCTCGGGGAGCACGATCCCACGGGAGGCGAGGAACGACCGGACGCCGTCGGCGCGGGGTCGGCCGTCGACGTACCTGTTGTAGTCGGGGCCGGGGTCGAACGGCTGGAACGGAGTCCCGGTGGACGTCGCGTGCTGGCGCAGAAACTCGTCGAACGTCTGCGTCCAGGCGGCGTTGTGCACCCGGGCGGTCTGCGTCAGCACACCGTCCAGATCGAAGAGACAGGCGGTCACATGAGCAGGTAGGCCCAGCACGGTACGAATCTAACCACCCAGCCGGTCCGCAAACACCTTTCTGTGACGCGCGCCGCCGCTCAGTTCGGCCGTAGCGTCCAGAGAACGGTGAGCGCCGACGTGTGCTTGCCGTCCTCGGTGCCGATCTGCACCTCGACCGGGAACTCGGGTCGCTGGCCGGCTTCCAGCTCGTCGATCACTTCCTGAGCGGGTCGCCCGAGTCGGGCGGTGGCCAGGACGGGCCCGTACGCGCGCTTGTGGTAGGCGATGTCGGCCCGGACGACGAGCGGCACCATGCGGTCGAGCAGGTGTCCGAAGGCGACAAGCACGACAGTGCCGGAGGCCGTCTCGCCGAGCGTGAACATCGCGCCGGCGTGCGGCCCGCCGATGTGGTTGTGGATGGCCGGGGCGTCGGGCAGCCGCACGACGGCCCGCACCCCGCCGTCCGCCTCGGGTGCCACCTCGACGAATTCGATGCCGAGGGTGCGGGCGAACGGCACCGCTTCCAGCAT
Organism: Micromonospora sp. DT41; assembly: GCF_049841715.1. Classification (NCBI taxonomy): domain Bacteria; kingdom Bacillati; phylum Actinomycetota; class Actinomycetes; order Micromonosporales; family Micromonosporaceae; genus Micromonospora; species Micromonospora sp. DT41. Next base: position 739,484 of record NZ_JBNCKU010000001.1, read on the forward strand.
TCCGGCCGCCACCTGGCGGGAGTCGATTGTCATGTCCCGACGTTACTCGCGGGTAACCAAGGCGGCAACCAGGGCTTCTCCATCCGCCAGCCCGGTCACAGGTTGGCGATCGTCCGCAGGATCTCGGCGTAGAAGTTGCCGTCGATGCTGCGGAAGAAGGCGAAATCCTGACCCGGGTCGCCGAAGAACGGGCGCAGTGTCCAGGCCAGCTGGGTCCCCACGAAGCCGAAGAGCAGGATCCAGATGTAGAGCAACGTCATGCTTGCCGGCCGCTGGGCCGGCTCGCTGCGGCGGGCCGGCGGGGTGCCCCACGGGCGGTTGGTCGCCGGGTAGCCGGGCGGCAGCGTGCCGGGGGCCGGCTGCCCGCCCCACTGGGCCTGGGCGGGGACCTGCGCCGGGGTCTGGACGGTCGGTGCCGCGGCGGGCGTGGCGCCGTTCGCGCCCGACCCTGCCGCCGCCGCTCCGGCCGGCACGGCGACCGGCTCGGCACCGGCGGAGGAGGTCGAACCGGCGGCCACGGTGGCCGGCACCGCGCCTGCGGACACCGGGGCCGGTGTCTGGGCGTTGACCTGGGCCGGGGCTTCGGCGGCCACCGCCGGGGCGAGCAGACCGTGGTCGTTGAGGACCTGCATCCCCCCGGTCAGGAAGCGCAGCCCGACCAGCGCCGACAGCGTCAGGATGGCGACGTTGAGCAGCTTGAAGAAGCCGTAGTCCGGAGCGGTGATCAGGAAGAAGAGGCTGATCGGCGCGAATGCCACAGCGAGCATCGAGGTGACGGTGATCGCCACCATCACCAGCGCCAGCGACTGGCGCACCGACAACCGGGCGCCGAAGACCAGGTTGAACAGGTAGAGCGTGGGCAGGCAGATGGCCAGCGTGACAAGGAACAGCAGTGGCAACTTCAGCGCGGAGGTCAGCGCCATGAGCGGGCTGTGGAAGGCACCGAGCACCGCCCCGTAGCAGGCGAGTGCGATTGCCGAGCTGGCCAGCATCCGGCCGGTCAACGCGTTGAGGTCACGCTCGGCGACGATCTGCTGCCAGATGCCCTGGCGGTCACGCAGGATGCGCTCGATGACGAGCGGGCTGGGACGGTCACCCGACACGGGTGCACCCCTCTCGGTGACTTTCACAGTGGACTGGGTGGGCAGACGGTAGGCCACCAGGTGACCGCCCCGCCACCCCGCTCCGGCGTGGCGTCACCGCCAACCCACGTCGATCCGGGCGCCGCGCTCGTCGAAGAAGTGCAGCGCGTCCATCCGCACCGAGACCGCGAGCGGATGCCCGGCGGTGACCGCCGGGTACGGCGCCAGCCGCACCGCCAACTCGGCAGGCCGGCGATGGTGCCGACCCGGATCGGGGAGCACGCTGGTGCGGGCGCCGTTGGCCTGCGGCTCCTCGGTCTCCACAGGCTTGCCGGTGAGCCGCTGCATCACCGCGCCGAACCGGCGCAGGCCCCGCTGACCCACCGGCGGCGGGTCCAGCGGCGCACCCATCTCGTCCACCATGATCGCGGTCGCCCCGATGTCGAGGAACGCAAGCGACTCGTGGCCGTGGTGCTCCAGATAGCGGATCCGGCCCCGCAGCACGTCACCGGGGGTGTCCGGAGCGACAGGCGTGAGCGCCTCCGCTCGCATTCCGACCACGATCCGCTCGCCGTGGTAGTGCGCCACCGCCCGGCTGCGGATGTCGTTCCAGGGCAGGTAGAGCGCCTGGTCGCCGAGAGTGAGCGTGACATACCGGTCGAGGTGGACGTAGACCGACGCCTCCAGCAGGTTCATCCGCGGGCTGCCGAGGAAGGCTGCCACATAGAGAGTCGCCGGACGGCCGTACACCTGGGTGGGCGTGCCCACGTCCTGGAGCACTCCGCGGCGCATGATCGCGACCCGGTCGGCCATTGTCAGTGCCTCGGCCTGGTCGTGGGTGACGTAGATGGTGGTGACGCCCAGCTCCCGGGTCAGGCCCGAGATCTCCGCGCGCAGCTCGGCGCGGAGCCCGCTGTCAAGGTTGGACAGCGGCTCGTCCATCAGGAACAACCCCGGTCGTCGGACGATTGCCCGGCCCATCGCGACCCGCTGGCGCTGCCCGCCGGACAGCTGGCCCGGCTTGCGGGCCAGAACGTCGTTGATGCCCAGCGCGCTCGCCACGTCGGTGACGCGCTCACCCCGCGGCTCCGGCTCCACTCCGGCCAGCCGCAGCGGGAAGGCGATGTTGTCGCCCACTGTCATGTGCGGGTAGAGCGCGAAGTCCTGGAAGACCATCGCGATCTTGCGATCTCGCGGTGGCAGGTCGTTCGCCAACTCGCCGTCGAGCAGGACCGCGCCCTCGGTCGGGTCCTCAAGACCGGCGATCATCCGCAGCACAGTGGACTTGCCGCAGCCGGACGGGCCCAGCAACACCATGAACTCGCCGTCGTTCACATCCAGGTTGATTTTGTCGACGGCAAGCGTGCCGTCCTTGAAAACCTTGCTCACATCCTTGAGCGCGACGGTGCTCACCGTCACCTCCCCCAGCTTGTCGGCCGAACCCCACAAGACTGTGACCAGGATCATTGCGCTCGCACATCGGGTAAACGTCTCATGTTCGGCCGATGACGTTGCTATTACATGACACTAGGCGCTCGGGTCAGGCGGTCAGCACCGGCTCGACTGCTCCGACGGCTCGCCCAGGAACACCCGGCGCACCACCCGCTCCGCCGCCCGACCGTCGTCCAAGGTGCAGAAACGGCCCCGGAAACGTTCCCGGGCAATGGTCGCCCCGGCCGACCGCACCGCGTCGGTGCGGAACAGGTTGAGCAGATCCGTGAAGGTGGTGGCCACCGCGCCCGGCGGCTCGGCGGTGACGTCGAAGTAGACCCCGCGAGCCAGACGGTACGACTCCCAGTCCGGCGCGTAGAGCACGATCGGGCGATCCAGTACCGCGTAGTCGAACATCGCCGAGGAGTAGTCGGTGACCAGAACGTCGGCCACCAGGTAGAGGTCCTCCACCCGCTGGTAGCCGCTGACGTCGCGTACCCGTTCCCAGGTTCCCGGCCGGCCGGGGCGGCGGTCCCGGTCGTGGAAGTAGTGGCTGCGCATCAGCAACTGGCCCGAGTCACCAAGCGCCTCGACGAACCGGTCCGGCTGAAAGGGGGGCCGGTAGCCGGGCAGGTGCTCGCGGTGCGTCGGGGCGTACAGCACCACCTGCTCGTCGGAGGTGAAGCCGAACTCCTCCCGCAGCCGCCGTACCTCGTTCGGACCGGCGGTGACCAGCCGGTCGTTGCGCGGATAGCCCACCTCCAGCGTGGTGTACGTGGCCGGGTACGCCCGGTCCCACATCTGGGTGGAGAAGCTGTTGGCGCTGACGCTGTAGTCCCAGCGGTCCACCCGGCGCAGCAGCCCGGCGAAGTCCATGCGCCCCGCACCGATGGGATAGCGCTGCTGGTCCAACCCCATCACCTTCACCGGAGTGCCGTGGTGGGTCTGCACGTGCACCTGGTCCGGCCGCTTGCGGACGAAGTCCGGAAAGTTCACGTTGTTGATCAGCCAGCGGGCCCGCGCCAGCACCCGGTAGTAGGCAGGAGTGCCGGCCACCACGTACTCCACCCCTGCCGGTACGGCATCCACCCGGTCGCGGCGCACGATCCACACCCCACGCACACCGGGGGCCAACCGGCGGGCGACCTCGTAGATCGCCGCCGGGTTGCAGGCGTAGCCGCGGTACCAGTAGGCGGCGTAAACAGCGAGGGCCGGATCGACAGGCCGGCGCAGCTCCGCCCGGTAGTACTCACGCAACAGGCCGTCCCGGGTCACCCGGGCACCGCGACGGGCGACCGGCCCGACCCGCCGCTTGGCGGTCCGCACCTGCCGGCGGGCCGTGTCACGGGCTCGGCTGGCAGCCCGCAGCGCAGTGAACGTCCGCCACCGGCCTGACGCGACCAGCCGGTGCTTGACCCCCTCCACCCCCTCAGGTACGGGGTAGCCGCCCTCGGGCAGCCACCGCGCGTAGTCCTCGGTGATCTGCGCGAAGAACGCCGACCGCAGCTCCGGTGCGATCCGCTGGCCGTTGCCGAGCACCGTCAGGTAGTGCCAGATCATCCGCTCGAACACCGCCGGCCGCAGTTCGTCCACAGCCGGCGACCAGGCGTCCATCAGGTGGAAGACCCGATGCCACTGCGGGAACACCTCGAAATGCCTGTCACCCCGGGTCTTGGTGATCGCGCCGGCGCGGCGCTGCCGGTAGTTGACACACACCCGATCGAGTACGCCGATCCGCCGCGCCGCCATCAGCACCGGATAGCTGAACGAGACGTCCTCGTACCAGCCGTCCGAGAAGCGCAGGCCCAGGTCGACAAGGAACTCCCGGCGGACCAGCCGGTTCCAGGCGGTGTGCAGCAGCCGCATCGCCTCCGGCCGGTCCCGCAGCCGGAACGTGGTCGTCCCGGGTGACTCGGGAAACACCTCGGCCATCGCGCTGCGGGTGACAGTGTCGTTCCAGTGCGCCCGGACGTGATCGACGAGCAGCACGTCCGGTCGGGTCGTCCGCAGCCGCTCGGCGACCTCCGGCAGGCAGTCGGGCACCAGCCAGTCGTCGCCGTCGACGAACCACACGTACTCGCCGACGGCTCGGTCCAGCCCGATGTTGCGGGCCGGACCGAGGCCGACGTTCTCCGGCAGCCGGACCGCCCGGACCCGGGGGTCGCGGGCCGCGTACTCGTCGATGATCTCGCCGCTGGCATCCGGCGAGCAGTCGTCGACGGCGATCACCTCGAGGTCGACGTCCGGCTGCCCGAGAATCGAGTCCAGGCATTCGCGCAGATATCCCTGCACCCGGAAGGCCGGCACCACGAAACTGATCAGGGCCATCCGGCCGTCCCTCCGTCAGCGGGGCGTCACACCTCCCGCGCCCAGGGATGCGGCCGACGCCCGCGCGTCACGGGCCGGTCGGACGAACCAGGCCAGGACGGCGCTCGCCACGAAGACCACGAGAAGGTACGCACCGAGTGTAGCCATGCCAATACTGACCATACCGGCAATCGCGGCGAGGGTCAGCAGCACCGAACGTCCCTCCCAGCCCAGCGTGGCCGCGTGCAGAGGCGGTGCCACCTGCCGCTTCTCCAGTCGCGCAGTCAGGTCGTAGTGGTGCACGGTGAGCACGAATACGTACCCGAAGATCAGCCACCCGGGCGCGTCGCCGACCACACCGACAGCGATGGCGAACAGGTACTCGCCTGCCCGCAACGCCGCCGGCACCAGCCAGTCCAGCGGGCCGTTGTGTGCCGCCCCGGCGCCGAGGCCACCGGCCAGCAGCACCAGCAACGCCACCGGCACCGTCCAGCGCAGACCCTCCGGCGAGTCGCCCAGCAGCGCAACGACGAGCAGCACCGCAGGGCCGAGCGCGGCGATCACCGCCAGGGTGAGCGGCCCCATCGGGCGTACCACCGGCAACCGGCGGGCCAACGGCCCGTCATCGCGGTGCAGTGTCGCGTCGACAGTGTCCAGCACCGGCACCCACATCCAGCGGGCCCGCAGCGTACGCAGCGCACCCGTGTACGCGAACGCCAACGTGCCCCACACGAGCACCGCCACCAGGCTGACAAGCGGGTTGAACAGCGCCACTGTGATCGCGATCAGCGCCCACCGCTCGCCGATCGGGAACACAACTGTCCGCTTCAGCCAGTACGACAGCGAACCCGTGTCCGCCTGCACCCGTGTCGACGCCGCGTTGAGCCGGTCACCGATCCCGCCGCTGGCACCCGTCGCCGACCGGGGCCGGCGTGCCGCCTCGTCGTGCAGCACCCCGTACCAGGTGTCGGTCATGTGCCGGACGGTCTGCAACGTCATCGCCGCGATCGCCAGCGCCCAGCCGTTGCCCAGCCCGGCGTGGCTCACCCCGAAGCCCAGACCGGCGTAGACGAGGTATTCCTTCGCCCGGTCGGCCATCGTGTCCAGCCAACCGCCCCAGGCGCTGAAGTGCCTTGTGTAGCGGGCCAACTGACCGTCCACGCAGTCCAGCACGAACCCGAGGTAGAGCAGCACCGCGCCGCCCACCAGCGCGGGTCGCCCGCCGACGCCGAACAGCACGGCGGCAGCCAGCGCGAACAGCACCGAGATCACCGTCACCCCGGTCGGGGTGAGCCGCATCCGCGCCGCCAGCCGCACCACGTACGGCGACCAGGTGCTCACGAAGTACGTGGAGAAGAAGTCGTCCTTCTCCTTCACCGACAGCCGCAACTCGGCCCGGTCCTCGTCCACAGCCGTCACCGCCGCCTCGGCAACGGCAAGCCCGGCGGCGTCCTCGACCCGGTGCGCGACGAGCAGGCGTACCCGCTGGGCGAAGATCAGTGTGCCGAGCCCCGCGAGACCCGCGACGAGCCGGTCCACGGCGGACCCGGGACCACCGGCGGCGGACGAGCCGGCGGAGCCCACGCCGCCGGCCACCGGCAGCGGCGACACGTCACCGGCCGGGCCGATCGGGGCGGCGACGGGGAGCACCCCGGACGCGGCGGCGCGGGCGGCAGCGGCGAGATTCGGCAGGTCGTCCACGCCGACCCGCAGCGCACCACCGAACACGCCGGTGGCGTCGCCGTCCAGGTCGCCCACCGCGCCGGCGTCGACTACCTGCCCGCGCTCCTCGCGCACCGCAGTCCGCCCCGGCACCGGCGGGTCGGTCAGCACCAGAGCCACCGTCGGCCCCACCGGGCTGGTGGCCAGATGCCGCAGCACGGCGGTGTGCGCCACCAGGTCGGTGCCTGTGACAAGTAACGGGCCGGTGGCGGCGTCGGCAAGCGACGCCAACTCGTCGAGGGTGGCGGCGAAACGCACCTCGTCCGCCCCGGCCCGGCGCAACTGGCCGGCGAGCCGGTCGGCAAGCGGCTCGCCGGTCGCGGTGGTCAGGCCCGCCGCGGGCGTCCCGGCGGCGAGCACTATCGCGAGCGTCACCGCGGGACCGCGGCGTGGTACGCGTCGAGCGCCTCGGCGATGGTGCCGTCGAGCGTCAACCGGCCCGCGTCGAGGTACAACCCCCGACGGCAGAACCGGGTCAGGTCCTTTTCGTTGTGTGACACCAGCACCAAGGTGCGCCCCTCCCCGAGCAGACGATCAATCGTCGCGTAACACTTCTTGCGGAACTCCGCGTCGCCAACCGCGGTCACCTCGTCCATCAGCAGGATCGGGTGCGGCAGGTGCGAGATGATCGCGAAGCCGAGCCGTACCTTCATCCCCGACGAGTAGTGCCGCACGGACGTGTCGATGGCCCGTTCCACCTGCTCACCGGCGAACTCGACGATCTCGTCGAAGTGCCGCTTCAGGTAGCTCGTCGACAGCCCGTGCAGACCACCGACCAGGTGCAGGTTCTCCCGCCCGGTCAGGTCGTTGGAGAAACCAGCGGACAACTCCAGCAGCGGGGCCACCGCCCCGTGCACCCGGATGCTGCCCTCGTCCGGGATGAGTACCCCGGCGATCAGCCGCAGCAGTGTGCTCTTACCTGTGCCGTTGCGGCCGATCACCCCGACGGTCTCGCCCGGCTCGACGGTGAACGACACGTCGCGCAGCGGCCAGAACTGGCCCGGCAGGGCACCCCGTGCGCCCCGGTGGATGAACAGCTCCCGCAGCCGCAGCTGGCGACGACGGTTGCGGACGAACCGGATGCCCAGCTGGTCGGCCTCGATGATCGGCGCCATCTCAGAGTTCCTTGAGCACTGCGGGTTCCAACCGGCGGAACGACCACCAGCCGGCGGCCAGCACCAGCAGGCTGCCGGCGACCGTGGTGGCGAGCAGGCGGGCGTCCGGGAACTCGTCCGGGTACCAGATCGCGTGGTGCAGCTGGAAGATCCCGACCAGCGGATTCAGCTCGTACACCACCTTCAGCCAGCCAGGCAGGCTGGACTCCCGGACCAGGCTGAGCGGGTAGATGATCGGCGTGGCGTAGAAGAGCACCCGGATGATCAGCCGCATGAGCCGCTCCACGTCGCGCATCAGCACGTTCCACGCCGACAGCAGCAGGGCCAGCCCGATCAGCAGGGCCGCCTGGACGGCCACCGCGAGCGGCAGAGCGAGCAGCGACCAGCCGGGGTGGATCCGACCGTGCACCGTGTAGATCACCGCGATGGCGGCGAGGATCGGCAGGCCGGCCGCGTACTCGGCGAACCGACCGGTGACCCGCCCGATCGGGAAGACCTGCCGGGGCACGTTCATCGTGGTGATCAGCCGGGACTGGCCGGTCAGGGCGTTAGTGGCCTCGCTCAGCGCCGAACTGGTCCACATCCAGGCGAAGATCCCCGTGATCAGGAACAGCGGGTACGACCCGGCCGCCTCACCGAGGTGCCGCCCGGTGTCCCGGGAGTACAGCACCCCGAAGACGAACCAGTAGATGGCGCCCATGCCGAGCGGCTCGATGAGCGACCAGAAGTAGCCGAGCACCGACTGCTGGTACTTCACCGCCAGATCACGCCGGACCAGGATGCGCAGTGAGTTGCGGTGCGACCACAACGCCGCGACGCCAGCGGTCACCGCAGCCTCCCGCCTCCTGAAACGGACGACAGGTTAGCAGTCGGTGAACGAATGCCCCGAATCGGCCGACTCAGCACTCGATCACGTTGACGGCCAGACCGCCACGCGCCGTTTCCTTGTACTTGACCTTCATGTCGGCGCCCGTCTCCCGCATGGTCTTGATGACCTTGTCCAGCGACACCGCGTGCACACCGTCACCGCGCAGCGCGAGCCGGGCGGCCGTGATCGCCTTGATGCTAGCCACCGCGTTCCGCTCGATGCAGGGGATCTGCACCAGGCCACCTACCGGGTCACACGTCAACCCGAGGTTGTGCTCCATCCCGATCTCGGCGGCGTTCTCCACCTGCTCCGGAGTGCCCCCGAGCGCCTCGGCCAGCCCGGCGGCGGCCATCGAACACGCCGAACCGACCTCACCCTGGCAGCCCACCTCCGCGCCCGAGATCGAGGCGTTCTCCTTGAACAGCACACCGATCGCCCCGGCCGCCAGCAGGAACCGCACCACGCCGTCCTCGTCGGCACCCGGCACGAACCACGTGTAGTAGTGCAGCACCGCCGGGATGATCCCCGCCGCGCCGTTGGTCGGCGCGGTGACCACCCGACCGCCGGCAGCGTTCTCCTCGTTCACCGCCAGCGCGAACAGCGTCACCCAGTCCATCACGCGCAGCGGGTCGGTGCTCCCGGTGTCCGCCTCCAGGCTGCGCCGCAGCTCCGCCGCGCGCCGCCGAACCTTCAACCCCCCAGGGAGTACGCCGTCCCGCTCGCAGCCCTGCTGCACGCACTCCCGCATCACCCGCCAGATGTCCAGCAGACCCGCCCGGATCTCCGCCTCGCTGCGCCAGGAACGCTCGTTGGCAAGCATCACCTCGCTGATCGACAAGCCCGTCGCGTTGGTGACCTCCAGCAACTGCGCCCCGGTCAGGAACGGGTACCGCACCCGCGTGCTGTCCGGCTTGATCCGATCCGCGCCGGCCGCCGCCTCGTCCACAACGAAGCCGCCGCCCACCGAGTAGTAGGTGCGGCTGCGCAGCTCGGCGCCCGCCCCGTCGTACGCAGCGAACGTCATCCCGTTCGGGTGGTACGGCAACGAGCGGCGACGATGCAGCGTCAGATCTCGGTCCGGGTCGAAGTCGATCTCGTGCGCGTCCAGCAGGCTGATCCGCCGCTCGGCGCGAATCCGTTCGACCCGGGAGCCGACAGAGTCCGTGTCGACCGTCTCCGGCGCCTCGCCCGCCAGCCCCAGCAGCACCGCCTGACCACTGCCGTGCCCGTGCCCGGTCGCGCCCAGCGAACCGAACAGCTCGGCCTGCACCCGCGCCGTATCGGTGAGCAACCCGTCGGCCTTGAGCCCCGACACGAACGTACGGGCGGCCCGCATCGGCCCCACCGTGTGCGAGCTGGACGGCCCGATACCGACGCTGAAGAGGTCGAAAACACTGATCATGGCTGCGCTTCCTCGCCGTCGTCCCGTCGTATGGGATCCGGCCCGGTCGTGGCCACCGGTCAGGCGGCCCCGCTCGTGGTCGCCCGGTCGGGCGCCCGCCGGCCACCCGGGGTGGTGGGTGCCCGACCTGCGAGCCTACCCGCCCAGACCACCGCCCACCGGACCACGCGACCGCAGTACCTCCCGGCGACCCGGTGCCCCCGGAGCGACCTGACCGCCACCCCGTCGCGACCACCGCGCCGCGCCCGAACACGGTCGCGAGCACCCCGTCACAAGCGGGCGCCCCGTCACAGGCAAGCGCCTTCAAGAGCGCGCTTGATCCAGGATCTAGTGGCCTCGAGCCGGGATGAGGCCACTAGATCCAGGATCGAGCACGATCTCCCTCCGGGGCGCGAGGCGCGGGGCGTGAGGCGTGAGGTCGGGCGCGGGAGGCGTTGGAGGGGGACCGCACGGGTATGTACCTACGGGTCCACGGGTCGCCGATCCTCCTCGAGACCGAGGGCAAGGGTGGCCATCCCTTCGTACCGTGGATTGCAGACGCGGTGCATTGCCGCAGAGTGGGAGTACGACGATGAGTCGCAAACTGGTTCGGCCCCGCCAGGGGCGCATGCTCGCCGGTGTCTGCGCCGGCCTCGGTCAGCGGTTCGGTATGTCCGCCGGGATGGTGCGGCTGCTGTTCCTGCTGTCGCTGCTGCTGCCCGGCACCCAGGTGATCGTCTACCTGATCCTCTGGGTCCTCATGCCCAACGAGGACCGCTACCTAGCCTCCACCGGCCGCTGACCCCCGCCTCTCCTGACTGAGCGGCGGCGTCGAGGCAGCAACAACACCGAAGTTGCTGCCTCGGCGGCGCCCGACACAACAACATCCCTGAAGTTGCGCGGATCTTGGCGCCTGGGGCGGTAAGCGAACAGAGCGGCCGGCGGAACGGGCGGTGTGAATATCACAAGGTCTGCCAGGCGCACCCGATGCCAGGGACATGCGAAACGCCCGCTCCGACGAAGGTCGGGGCGGGCGTTTGCGCGTACGGAACGTACGTAGCTCAGGGAGCCGTGAAGGTGACAGTGACCTGCTGGTAGCCGAGGGAGCGCATCAACCCTTCCAGCATCTTGCGGGTGTTCTCCTGGGCGCGGGCGGAGAGCCCGCTGTCCCGGGCGGCGGCGGTGATCCGTTCCTCGGCGAGCTGGTAGACCTGCTGCTGCCGGTTGGGATCGTTGCCGACCAGGTCGCCGAGCCGGTTGAGCAGGCCGCGCTGCTCGGCGAAGACGTAGCTCTTCTCCATGTCGAGGTTGGTCTTGCCGAGCTGCGGCGCGGGCAGCTTGATCTCGACGGACTTACCGTCGGCGGACTGCACGATGGCACCTTCACCGATCTTGGTGAAGTCGACGTACGCCTCGACACTGCCTGCTCCGACGAACAGGGTGCGCTCGTTGAGCAGGAAGTCGGGAACGTTGCGCCTGTCGTTCTGGGTGTCGACCACGACCTGGAAGTTGCCCTCGGCGGCAACGTAGCGGCTGAGGTCCTGAATCGACTTCAGCAGTGGCGGCTGGCTGCGGTCGGTCTGCTCCTTGGCGAACGGGTTGCGGAAGTCCGGCAGGAAGCCGGTCGCCTGCACGCCCAGCAGCACCACCACTGCCAGCGCGGCGGCACCGAGCAGCAGGAGCAGGCCACGGGCCGCCCCACCTGCTCCGCCGGGCGTCGGGCCGCCGGTGTCGCCGGGTGTGTCCGCGGGCGGTTCGGGTGCCGCGGTCGAGCGCTCCTTGAGATCGTCGCCGGTCGGGTAACCGGGGAACTCCCTGGTGGGCTCGTTGATGTCAGCGTCGCGAGCCATCACACTCACCGTCCTCGTCAGACACGTCGTCTGTCAATGACGGTACGGCCCCCGTACGACAGCCGCGCGGTGAGCGGCCGGAAAGCACAAAAGGGCAGGTCAGGCGAATGCTGAGAGCCCGGTGAGCCGCTGCCCGACGACCAGTTGGTGAATCTCCGAGGTGCCCTCGTACGTCAGCACGCTCTCCAGGTTGTTCGCGTGCCGCATCACCGGGTATTCGCCGGAGACGCCGTTGGCGCCGAGGATGGTGCGGCACTGCCGGGCGATGGCCAGGGCCTCCCGCACGTTGTTCAGTTTGCCCACGCTTACCTGCTCGGGGCGCAGCCGGCCGGCGTCGGCGAGCCGGCCGAGGTGCAGGGCGAGCAGTTGGCTCTTGACCAGCTCGACCGCCATGTCGGCGAGCTTGGCCTGGGTGAGCTGGAACCCGGCGAGCGGGCGGCCGAACTGGGTGCGGGTGGTGGCGTACGCCAATGTGGTTTCCAGGCAGTCGCGGGCGGCGCCGACAGAGCCCCAGACGATGCCGTAGCGGGCTTCGGTGAGGCAGCTCAGCGGTGCCTTCAGGCCGACCGCCTCGGGCAGTTGCGCCGCCGCCGGAACCCGGACGTCGTCGAGGGAGATCTCGCCGGTCACCGAGGCGCGCAGCGACATCTTGCGGGGGATCTCCCGGGTCGTGACACCGGGCATGTCCATGGGTACGGCGAAGCCGCGCACACCGGACTCGGTACGCGCCCAGATCACCCCGACGTCGGCGATCGGCGCGTTGGTGATCCACATCTTGCCGCCGCTGAGCACCCAGTCGTCGCCGTCGCGGCGTGCGCGGGTGGCCATCGAGGCCGGGTCGGAGCCGTGGTCGGGCTCGGTGAGGCCGAAGCAGCCGATCGCCTCGCCGGTGGCCATCGCGGGGAGCCAACGCCGTTTCTGGTCCTCGCTGCCGTAGCGCCAGATGGCGTACATGGCAAGGGAGCCCTGCACCGAGACCAGCGAGCGGACGCCGGAGTCGGCGGCCTCCAGCTCCTGGCAGGCCAGCCCGTACGCGACGGCGGAGGCGCCAGCACAGCCGTACCCGGTCAGGTGCATGCCGAGCAGCCCCAGCTTGCCGAACTCCTGGGCCAGCTCCCGGGCCGGCACGCGACCCTGCTCGTACCAGTCGGCGACGTGCGGGCGGACCCGGTCGTCGACGAGCTGGCGGACGACGTCCCGGATCTGCCGCTCCTCCTCGCTGAGCGACGGGTCCAGGTCGAGCAGGTCCAGTGGAGCGGTCATGGACGCCACCCTAACGAAGCTTCAGGCGGGACCGCTCACTCGATGGGCTCGGAGAGCACAAGCACCCGGGCGTGGATCTGGTTGCGCTGCTGAAGGGCCGCGCGCAGGGCGCGGTGCAGACCGTCCTCCAGATAGAGCCCGCCGTTCCACTGCACGACGTGCGGAAAGAGGTCACCGTAGAAGGTGGAATCCTCGGCGAGCAGCTTGTCGAGCGCCAACTCCCGCTTGGTGGTGATCAACTGATCCAGGCGCAGCGGGCGGGGCGGAATCTCCGCCCACTGCTTGAGCGTCAGGTTGTGCTCCGGATAGGGACGCCCGTCCCGGACCGCTCTGAAGATCACGACGGCACGCTCCCCTCCCCGTGGCCGGGCCGACCGACGGCGCCGAGCCGGGCCGCGGCGGGCACCGCGCGGCGCGGCACCGATGACCGTGCCAGCCTAGCGGCCCAGTGCACGCCGCGTTCTGCTCCCTGATGTCAGTTTCGCTACCCGTCGTCCGTTCCTCAGCCGGACAACTGGGAGGAATGACTCAGCTCCACCGCCCACGTCGCACCACGTCGTCCACTCCGCGACGCCCTCGGCGCAGCGATGGTGACCGATGGTCGGGTGCGGGATAACCGATTGTGACCGCGCCGATGGGGCGGAACTCCGCCGGCACGCCGAACGCCTCCCGGTACGGGGCCAGCCGCTGCGGCGGAATGCCGAAGAAGCACGCCCCCAGCCCTTCGTCCACGGCCGTGAGCAACATCAGCAGCGAGGCGAAACCGGTGTCCACGTACCAGTAGGGCACCGGCCAGCGGTCGGCGGACTGATCCGTCCAGCCCTTGTCCGACTCCGCGTACCGCCGTAGGTAGGCCGACTCGTTGGCGTGCGGCACCACGATCAGCGGTGCCTTGCGCATGCCGGCCAGCCAGCGCTCCCGCCCTCCGCCTCCGGGCGTCGCGACCGCCCAGAAACGCTCCCGGTCGGCCGGCTCCTCCAGCACCAGGAAACCCCAGCCCTGGGTGAAGCCGGCCGATGGCGCACGGATCGCGTGGTCGAGCAGCCGGTCCACCACGTCGGGCGGGACCGGACGGTCCGGGTCGTAGTTGCGCACCATCCTCCGGCGTCGGACGACCTCGGCGAACTCCATCTCCCGCCCTCTTCTCCGGCCCGCTCAGGCCCCGGGCCGGATGCCCCAGGCGCCCCGCCAGGTGGTGCCGGGCTTGAGCGTGAGTACGTCCCTGCCGGAGCGGAAAGCGTCCGGCGGGCAGGTCATCGGCTCGATCGCCACCGAACGCCGGTGCCGCTCGCCGGTGAGCGCGTCGCCGGTGAACACCTGCCACCAGCCGAACTCCGCGTCCGCCCAGATGCTCACCCCCGAGGAGCCGTCCGGCGCGGCAAGGCTCACCGAGGAGCCGCCGTCGGCGTCCCTGATGACGTCACCAAAGCAGAGATCCAACTCGACCCCGCCGATCCGGCGCGGGCTGGTCCAGTCGTACTCCGTGCCGGCCACCGGGGTGACCCCCACCGGCAGCAGCCGGCCGTCCACAAGCACCCGGCTGCGCGTGGGCAGCCGCATCACCAGGTCGTCGACCGCGACGCCCGGCACCTGCAGGTACGGGTGCACCGAGAAGCCGAACGGCGCCACCTCGGCACCGATGTTCGTCACCTCGTGCTCGGCGCGTAGGCCGTCCGCGCCGACGCTCCACCGGCTGAGCAGTCGCAGCGGCCACGCGTAGCCGGGCTGCGGTGGCAGGTCGTAGCCGATCGTCACGGAGTCCGCCGTCTGCTCCAACAGCCGCCACGGCACCCAGTTGACAAGCCCGTGGATGGCCACGTGCCGTTCCGGTTCGGTAAGCGCGAGCTGGTGCGTCTGGTCGGCGAACGGGTATTGGCCGTCCCGGATCCGGTTCGGCCAGGGTGCCAGCACCTGTCCGGCGCAGCCGGGGCAGACCTCGTCGGTCGCGTACCCGTCGAGCAGGTCGACGCCGTCCTTCCGGTACGTCCGCAGGCCGCCGCCCACCTCGACGATGACGGCCTCGTGGCCGGCGGCGGCGATGGTCCACTGGGCGCCGGAAAAGGGGCGCTGGTCGGGGGTGTCCATGCCGGCGACCCTAACCGGTCACCCCCGCACGCCGCTCGACACGGTCACGCCCGATCGCCGCTCGACGCCGTCGCCGCGCGGTAGCGCACCAGGGCCGGGAAGGCGACCGCAAGCACCACCACGAGCGCCGCCGAGGCGAGACCGCCGGCCACCCAGGCCACCCCGCCACCGAAGCCTGCGGCCATGGTGCCGGCCCGCAGGTCACCAAGTCGCGGCCCGCCAGCCACCACCACCGTGTTGACGCCCTGGAGCCGGCCACGCATCCGGTCCGGCGCATAGATCAGTAGCATGGACTGCCGCAGGACCGCGCTGACCAGGTCGGCAGCGCCGGCGACGGCGAGCAGCACCACCATCAGCCAGAGGTGGTGGGCCAATCCGGCGGCTGCGATCGCCAGGCCCCAGGCGACCACCGCGACCACCAGGCCGAGCCCCTGCCTGCGGAGTCGGCCGATCCAACCGGAGGTCAGGCCTCCGATCATCGAGCCGATCGCGATGGCGGCGTAGAGCAGGCCGACCGCGCCACCACCTCCGAAGCGTTCGTGGGCGATCTCCGGGAACAGGGCCCGGGGCATGGCCAGGATCATCGCGATCAGGTCCACCCCGAAGGAGAGCAGAAGCACCGGAGTGGTGGCGAGATAGCGGAACCCGTCGACAACGCTTGCCAGGCCGGCGCGGCGGGGCTCGCCGTCGGCGCTCGGCTCGGGCGGCAGCGACGGCAGGCGTAGCGCGGCCCAGAGCATCGCTGTGAACAGCACCGCGTCCACGCCGTACGCGACCGACAGGACGAGCCTGGTGTCGGTGGAGGCGGCGAGGATCAGGCCGGCGGCGAGTGGTCCGGCCACCGAGGCGGCGGTGAACGTCGTGTAGTTCAGGGTGCTGGCAGCCGGCACGAGATTGTCCGGCACCAGTCGGGGAAGCATGGCGCTGCGGGCCGGCGAACTGATCGCGAACGCCACAGACTGCACCGCCATCAGCGCCAGCAGCAGCACCGGGCTGCCCACGTCCAGCAGCGCCTGCACCAGCAGACCAAGGGTGGACGCCCAGAGCAGCACCGACCCGCCGAGCAGCACCACCCGGCGGTCGCGGGCGTCGGCGATGGCGCCGCCCCAGAGCCCGAAGATCAGCAGGGGCACGAAGGCCGCCACGCCCAGCAGGCCGACCCAGAAGGAGTCCTTCGTCAGGGCGTACATCTCCACAGGCACCGCGACGGCAGTGAACTGGAAGCCGAACATCGCCACGGTGTTGCCGAGCCAGAGCCGCCGGTACGCGGGCACGCGCAGCGGACGTACGTCGATCGCCCAGCGGCGTCCTCCCCGCCGCCGGGCCTCCTGCACGCCCGTCACGGTGCCAGCCGCTCGACGATCCAGCTCCCGTCGCCGCTCGGGACGCCACCGGGTGGCCCGTCGTCGGTGCGGCGGAAGCGCAACCTGTCGTGCAGCCGACCGGCCCTGCCCTGCCAGAACTCCACCGAATCGGGCCGGACCCGCAGGCCACCCCAGTTCGGCGGGGGCGGGATGACGGCCTCGTCGGCGAACCGCTCGTCCACCTCCCGGTAGCGCTCCTCGAGCGCGGCCCGATCCGGCACCACCTGCGACTGCGGGCTGGCCCAGGCGCCCAGCTGTGAGCCGCGCGGCCGGCTGGCGAAGTACGCCTCGGTCACCGACGCCTCGACCGGCGCGATGCGACCCGCCACTACCACCTGCCGCTGCATGGCGAACCACGGAAAGACCAGACTGGCGTACGGGTTGGCGGCCGCCTCGACTCCCTTGCGGGACAGGTGGTTGGTGAAGAAGACGAAGCCGTCGGAGTCGTACCCCTTCAGCAGCACGGTCCGGCCGCTCGGCCGGCCCGCGGCGTCGGCGGTGCCCACCACCATCGCGTTCGGCTCGGGTAGCCCGAAGGCAACCGCGTCGGCGAACCAGCTGTCGAACTGGGTGTGCCAGTCACCGGCCAGGTCGGCCTCGGTCAGGCCCAGCTCCGCGCCGTACTCGTTACGCATCGCGGCCGGACCAGGTGTGTTGCCCGTCACGTCCTACTCCTTCTCGGCGGGCCCGTCGGCGCACCCCCGCGCTGACCAGCCCGCACCGCCCAGTCTCACCGAGCGGCGCGGGAAATGCGCGCCCGGGGATGTCGTGTGCGGCACAGTCGCCGTGGGTCGCGTATCCGGTTACACAGCAGGCAAGATGTTCCGAACACATCCCTGAGGGTCGCCTAAGGCGCCCGGCCGACCGGGCCGGATGAGCTGATCGGGCGCACCGAGCAGATCCAGGAGAGCGACATGGCCGATTTCAAACCCGGGCTGGAAGGCGTCGTAGCCTTCGAGACCGAGATCGCCGAACCAGACCGCGAGGGTGGCGCGCTGCGCTATCGCGGGGTCGACATCGAAGATCTGATCGGCCAGGTCTCGTTCGGCAATGTGTGGGCGCTGCTTGTCGACGGCCGGTTCGGGCCGGGCCTGCCGCCGGCGGAGCCGTTCCCGGTGCCTGTGCACTCCGGTGACATCCGGGTCGACGTGCAGTCGGCTGTCGCCATGCTGGCCCCGTACTGGGGGCTCAACCAACTGCTCGACATCTCCGACGAGCAGGCCCGTGAGGACCTCGCCCGGGTCTCGGTGACAGCGCTCTCCTTCGTCGCGCAGTCCGCCCGGGGTCTCGGCCTGCCGGCCGTGCCGCAGAAGGAGATCGACAAGGCGCAGACCATCGTCGAGCGGTTCATGAAGCGCTGGCGTGGCGAGCCCGACCCCCGTCACGTCAAGGCCGTCGACGCGTACTTCATCTCGGCCGCCGAGCACGGCCTGAACGCCTCCACCTTCACCGCCCGCATCGTCGCCTCCACCGGGGCGGACGCGGCTGCGTGCATCTCCTCCGGCATCGGCGCCCTATCCGGCCCGCTGCACGGCGGCGCACCGTCCCGGGTGCTCAGCATGCTGGAGGCCGTGGAGCGCAGCGGCGACGCCGAGGGGTACGTGAAGGGTGTCCTCGACCGCGGCGAGCGGCTGATGGGCTTCGGCCACCGGGTCTACCGTGCCGAGGACCCGCGCGCCCGCGTGCTCCGCCGCACCGCCAAGGAGCTGGGCGCGCCGCGCTTCGAGATCGCCGAGGCGCTGGAGAAGGCGGCTCTCGCCGAGTTGCAGTCCCGCCGCCCGGACCGGGTGCTCGCCACAAACGTCGAGTTCTGGTCGGCTGTCGTGCTGGACTTCGCCGAGGTGCCGGCGCACATGTTCACCTCGATGTTCACCTGCGCCCGGATGGGCGGCTGGAGCGCGCACATCCTGGAGCAGAAGCGCCTTCAGCGGCTGGTCCGCCCGTCCGCCCGCTACGTCGGTCCGGAGACCCGCAAGCCGTCCGACGTCGAAGGCTGGGCCGCCATCCCCCACGGCGTCTGAGGTGTAAGGAAGGGCCCCTTCTTAACGCCTGGCGTAGAGGAGGGGCCCCTTCTTAACGCCTGCTGTTAAAAAGGGGCCCCTCCTTCGTGGAGGTGGGAGGGGGAATGTGGTGAAGGACTCATGACCTGCACGTGAGGGCTTGGCCTCTACCGCCGGATCCTGGTGCGAGGATGGGGGCCGGCAGTGTCGCCGGGCCCGCCCTAGCCCTTGCGGAAGGACCTTCATACCGTGGCTGACGCCTCGATCATCCGGATTCCCGACGAGATCAAGCCCGCTGACGGCCGGTTCGGCTGCGGCCCGTCCAAGGTCCGGCCGGCGGCCGTGTCCGCTCTCGCCGACGTGGCCACCAGCTTCCTGGGCACCTCGCACCGGCAGAAGACGGTCCGCGACCAGGTGGCCCGGCTGCGCTCCGGCATCGCCGAGTTCTTCTCGCTGCCCGAGGGCTACGAGGTCGTGATCGGCAACGGCGGCACCACCGCGTTCTGGGAGGTCGCCACGTTCGGCCTCGTCCGGGACCGGGCGCAGTTCGCCAGCTTCGGCGAGTTCGGCGCCAAGTTCGCGAAGTCGGTAAAGGACGCCCCGTTCCTGGGCGAGCCGACCGTCCGCAAGGCCGACGCGGGCAGCGCGCCCACCCTTGTCGCCGAGGCCGGCGTGGACGTCTACGCGACGCCGCACAACGAGACCTCGACCGGTGTGGCAGTACCGATCAGTCGGGTCGCGGGCGCGGACGAGGGCTCGTTGCTGCTTGTCGACGCCACCTCCGGCGCCGGTGGCCTGGAGGTCAACGTCGGCGAGACCGACGTCTACTACTTCGCGCCGCAGAAGTGCTTCGGCTCCGACGGTGGCCTCTGGCTGGCGCTGATGTCGCCTGCCGCGCTGGAGCGGGCCGCCGAGATCAAGGCGTCCGGGCGCTACATCCCGGCCTTCCTGGACCTGACCACCGCGATCGACAACTCGCGGCTGGAGCAGACGTACAACACGCCGGCGCTGGCGACCATCTTCCTGGCCGCCGAGCAGACCGACTGGATGAACGCGCAGGGTGGCCTGGCCTGGGCGGCGAAGCGCACCGCCGAGAGCGCCGCGACGGTGTACGGCTGGGCGGAGCGGTCCACAGTGGCCACTCCGTTCGTGACCGACCCTGCGCTGCGGTCCAACGTGGTCGCGACGATCGACTTCGCCGACGGTGTGGACGCCACCGCGATCGCCAAGGCGCTGCGCGCCAACGGCATCGTCGATACCGAGCCATACCGCAAGCTCGGCCGCAACCAGCTGCGGGTGGCGCTGTTCCCGGCCGTCGAGCCGGCCGATGTCGAGGCGCTCACCGCCTCCATCGACTACGTGGTCGAGCGCCTCTGACGATCGTCACGGTCGGTGTTGGTCGGGGCTCCGACCGACACCGACCGTGATCATCGCCGCAGCTCAGTCGCGACATGCGGGGTGTCGCTTCCCCCACCCCGAGACAGATGCGCGTACGGTGGTCAGAGACGCCTGGGTGGCCGACTCGTGGCGTGCGGCCAGCGAAGCGGGACGGAGGCAACGCAATGCGCCCAGTACGCTTCGTCGCCCTCTCCGAGGACGGCCATGCCCTGGTTCTCGCCGACGAGGTCGGGCGGCTGCTCGCCCTGCCGATCGACGAGCGGATCGCCGGCGCGCTGCACGCCGAGCCCGGCGCACCGCCGCTTCCGGCGGCGCCGACGACCGTCGACCCGGTTCCCTCGCTGTCCCCTCGGGACATCCAGGCCCGCATCCGCTCCGGTGAGTCCGCCGAGGACGTCGCCCGGATCGCCGGTGTGCCTGTCGACCGCGTGCTGCGCTACGCCGGGCCGGTGCTCCAGGAGCGGGCGATGCTCGCCCAGCACGCCCGCCGCACCCGGCTCAAGGGCGCCGAGAAGCCGACCCCGCTCGCCGAGGTGGTGAACGGCCGGCTGAGCCAGCACGGCATCGACACCGAGAAGATCTCCTGGGACGCCTACCGGCGCGACGACGGCACCTGGCGGATCATCGCCACCTGGCCGTCCGGCAAGGCCACCGCCCAGGCCATCTGGGATCTCGACAAGACCCGGCAGGCGGTCACGCCGCACGACGACATGGCGCAGTACCTGTGCGCCGAGCGGCCCACGCCGATCCTCGGTCAGGAGCCGGCACCGGAGCGGGGTGGGCACGCCCTGCCCGGTCCATCCCGTGGTGAGCCGAGCCGTGGTGGGCACGGGTTGCCGGCCGCGTCCGAGCACCCGCGCCCGGGTCGGGACCCGATCCGGGCCGGCCGGGACGCCCTGCTCGCCTCACTGGACCGTCCGCTCGGCGCCTCGTCGGGTCGTGGCTTGGAACCGCGTACTCCGGCTGCTCTGGCCGGGTCGGACGCGCCCCGGCAGCGACCGGTCGGCGGCGGCGCCGCCGCGCTTCTCGGCGGCGGTCAGGGGTCGGCCTTCGACGATGACGCGGATGCGCCGAAGGAGGTCCCGGCCGTGCCGTCGCTTGCGGTGCTGCGGCCTCGGCGGACGGGTGCCGCGGCTGCGGCCGGTGGCGAGTCCACCGACGCTGCCGGCAAGCCGCGCAAGCGGCTGCCGAGCTGGGACGACGTTCTCTTCGGCAGCGGTCCGGCCGCACGCGAGTCTTCCTGACGCTCCGCGTCGACGGGTGGCGATCCGCCTCCTGTCGACGCGGGGCCGCGCGACCTCACCCACCGGCTCGACGCAGCCGGCCTCAGTTTCACAGGGGCCAGGCGGCGAGTCGCTCGTAGCGCGGGCCAGGGTGGCTGCGGACGAGTAGCAGTTCGGTGACCGACCATTCCGGCCCCTCGTAGTCGTCGAGGGTGACCCGGTCGGCCTCGATGTCGGCCGGTGTCATCCGGTCACCGGGCCGGGCGATGGTCAGGTGCGGCCGGAAGGGCTTCTCGTCATAGGGCAGGCGGGCGTGCCGCAACCGGTCCCGGGTCAGTCGGGCCAGTGTCCGCAACGCCTCGACGTCACCCCGCACGTCCGTCCAGAGCACTGTGCGCCGGCCATCGCCGAACAGGCCACCGCCGCCGAGCCGCAGCCTGGGCTGGGTGTCCCGACCGTCGCGGAACCGTTCGGCGGCCAGCCCCAGAGCGCTGAAGACCTCGACCAGCCGGGCTGCCTCGACCTCGCCGAGAAAGGCAGCTGTGAGGTGGAGGTTGGCCGGGTCGGCGAGCCGGACCGGGATGCCTGCGGCAGCCGCCGCACCGACACGCAGCCCGGCGACCCGCGTGCCGAGGTGGGTGACCGCCTCGATCGGCGGGTAGACCGCGACGAAGAGCCGCAACGACGGACCGCTCAGCGGTGCCGTTGACGGTGCCCGGCGCGGGCCGCAGGGAGGGCCAGGCCCGCAGCGTGCAGCACTCCTTCGACCCGTACGCGTTCGATTTCCTGGTCGACGCCTGTCAGTTCGGCGAGGTGTTCAGGGATGCCGAGGGCGCGGCAGGCCAGTCGGAGCCGGTCGTCGTACGCCTGGAGCACCCCCGCGTACCAGACCATGGACCGGCCGCTGCTGCCGAGCCGCTGGCCACCGAGGCGACGCAGGTCGGCGGCGAGTTGCTCCAGAGGACGCCTGTCGGTGCTGTCGAACTCGCTGAGGTCGATGTCGCGGGTCAGCGAGTCGGCCTCGACGGCGCGGTCGAGGCGGGCGATGGTGCGCCGTTCCCGACGGCGTTCACGCCATTCCGACCAGCCACAGACCACCCGGTCGATGATTTCGTCGGCGCAGAAGAGCAGGGCGAACGCCGCCGGCAGGCTGGCCACGGCGATGAGCGCCAGGGCGAGCGTCAGCGCGCGTCCGACTTCCACATATCGACGCTAAGCCCCGTCGTGCCGCCTCGCCAGCGATTTGGCAGCATCCGCGCCATCCGCCGATCGGGACCCGCTCCGGCACCCGTAACAGGGAACGGCCCCCTCCTCGCGGGTTTCGAGAGGAGGGGGCCGTTCCTGACGCGCTCAGCTGTTGGCGGAGACGACGTAGAAGCGGGGCATGGGCAGCACCCGGAAGCGCAGCCGGGCATGGGAGCGGCGCAGCTGCCAGGCCAGCGCGATGAGCGCTGTGGCCAGCGAGATCAGCCCGCCCATCCAGATGCTCGCGCCGGCGCCGAAGTGCTCGGCGACCCAGCCGATCAGCGGCGCGCCGACCGGGTTGGTGCCCAGGAACACCAGCACCCACAGGGCCATCACCCGTCCCCGGAAGGCGGCGTCCACGCCGAGCTGGACGCGCTGGTTGGCGGCCTGGGCGAAGAAGACCATGAAGAAGCCGGTGGGCACCAGCAGCGCCACGACCAGCCAGTACGCCCCCGCGAAGCCGACCAGGGTGCCGAAGCTGGCGCAGGCGACAGCGGCACCGAGCACCAGCCACACCGACGGTCGGCTGCGCCGGCCGGTGCCGCTGAGAGCACCGCCGAGCGCGCCGACGGCCAGTGCCGTGCTGAACAGGCCGAAGGAGGCGGCACCGGTGTGGAAGACCGTCTTGGCCAGCGCTGCGAGGGTGAGCTGGAAGTTGAACAGGGACATGCCGATCACCGACATGACCGCCATCGGCAGCAGCAGGTCCGGCCTGCGCCACACGTACCGCAGCCCGTCGATCACCCGGGCGGAGTCCCGTTCGTCGCGCGGCAGCAGGGCGGCGCGGTGCAGCTCGGAGGTCCGCATCTGGACCACGGTGACAAGCGGGGCGATCGAGCTGAGGGCGGTGACGAGGAACACCGGGCCCACGTCGAAGGCGGCGATGGCAAGGCCGGCTACGGCCGGGCCGACGATCCGGGCGGAGTTGAACACTGCGGCGTTCAGCGACAGCGCATTGGGCAGCAGCGGCGTGCCGACCAGCTCGGAGACGAAGGCCTGGCGGACCGGGGTCTCGACGGCGTTGGCGGTGCCGAGCAGCGCGGCGAACGCGAAGACGTGCCAGAGCTGCACCAGGTCGGTGAGGACCAGCACTGCCATACCGAGCGCCAGCACCGTCCAGAAGGCGTTGGCGACGAAGAGCAGCACCCGCTTGTCGTACCGGTCGGCGAGCCGGCCGGAGAGCAGCGTGAGCAGCAGCACGGGGGTGAACTGAAGGGCGGTCACCACACCGAGAGCGGTGGCCGAGTTGTCGGAGAGCTCGAGGACCAGCCAGTCCTGGGCGATGAACATCATCCAGACGCCGATCAGTTTGATCAGCTGCCCGGACGCGAAGAGCCGGTAGTTACGGACCTGTAGGGACTGGAACATCGTGCTCAGCTTGGCCTGCACTCTTGGTGCGCCTCCTTGGACGTACGCGTCATCGACACGTGACGGCACGGCCCAGTGGCGCGGGCTCAGGCGCGAGCGAGCTGCTGGAGAATCCCGGCGGCCCTGAGCAGGGTCTCCCGTTGGTCCTCGTCGAGCGCGGCCAGCCGGTGGGCCAGCCACTCATCGCGGGCCCGCTCGAACTGGTCGAGCACGGCCTGCCCTCCTTCGGTCGCCGCGAGGATGACCTGCCGGCCGTCGGTCGGGTGGGGGGTCCGCCGCACGAGGCCGCGTTCCTCCAACTTCGCAACGATCTTGGTCATCGTCGGTGGCTGCACCCGTTCGACGTCGGCCAGTTCCCGGGGTGTCATCGTGCCCGCCAGCCGGATGCTGGTGAGCGCCGAGAGCTGGGTGACCGTCAGGTCGCCAACCGGTCGGGCCTGGCGGACCCGTCGGTTGAGTCGGGTGATCGCATCACGCAACTGGGGAGCCAGTTGCGCCGGTGGCACGCGTTCCGCCGTCACCGTCCGCTCCATCACGATTGTTAGCCTAACTAATAAGCCTGGCTAATGACATCCAATATGACTCGGCTCACGAGAACATTTGCGTCGTTCCGGGCGGGAAGTCCGATCCGCTCCCCGCCCGGAACAGACGTCAGAGCACCAGGGACTCCACCGGCCCACGCAGGAAGTACAGCACGAACAGCGCGGCCACCCCGTACAGCAACGGGTGGATCTCCCGGGCCTTGCCCTTGGCCAGCTTGACCACCACGAAGGTGATCAGACCAGCACCGATCCCGTTGGAGATCGAGTAGGTGAACGGCATCAGCACGATGGTGAGGAACGCCGGAATGGCGATCTCGTAGTCGGACCAGTCGATCGTCCGCACCGCAGTCATCATGAGGAAACCGACCACCACCAGGGCCGTCGACGCCGCCTCGAACGGCACGACCACCACAAGCGGCGCCAGGAACATCGCCATCAGGAACAGGGCGCCGGTGACCAGGTTGGCCGCGCCGGTCCGGGCACCCTCCGCGACACCTGCGGCACTCTCGATGTACGACGTGTTGCTGGAAGTGCTGGCAGCACCACCCGCCGCCGCCGCGATCGAGTCGACGAGCAGGATCTCCTTCGCCCTCGGCGGAGTGCCCTTCTCGTCGAGCAGGCCACCCTCCTGGCCGACCGCCACCATCGTGCCCATGGTGTCGAAGAAGTCCGTGATCAGCAGGGTGAAGACGAACATCAACACGACCAGCCAGCCAGCCCGACTCCACGAGTCGAGCACGTTGAACTTGCCGAGCAGCGACAGGTCCGGCAGGTCCACCACAGTCTTCGGCAACTCCGGCACGTTCAGCGACCAGCCCTTCGGGTTGGGCTGCCCGTTGACGAACGACGGACCGATGTTGCCGACCGCCTCCACGATCACCGCGAGCACCGTGGACGCCAGGATGCCGATCAGGATCGCGCCCTTCACCCGCCGCACCACGAGGACCAGGGTGATCAGCAGTCCCACCACGAAGACCAGCATCGGCCAGCTCACCAGCTTGCCGCCGATACCCAGCCCGACCGGGACGGTCGTGTTGGCGTCGTCCGGGATCCGCCGGACGAAACCGGCGTCCACCAGACCGATGATGGTCAGGAAGAGGCCGATACCGACGCCGATCGCGGTCTTCATCTGCGTCGGCACCGCACGGAACACGGCAGTACGCAGGCCGGTCAGCACCAGAATCGCGATGAGCACACCCTCGATCACCACGAGGCCCATCGCGTCGGCCCAGGTCATCTCCGGCGCGATCTCGTACGCCACCAGGGCATTCACACCCAGGCCCGCGGCGAGCGCGAGCGGGAAACGGCCGACAACACCCATCAGGATGGTCATCAGACCGGCGACCAACGCGGTCGCCGCCGCAAGAGCCGGAATCGGAAGGGACTTTCCGTCGCCGTCGACGGCACCGCCCAGGATCAGGGGATTGAGCACCACGATGTACGCCATCGTGAAGAAGGTCGCCAGGCCACCACGTACCTCACGGCTCAACGTTGAGCCACGGGCGGAAATCTCGAAGAAGCGGTCAAAGCCGTTACGTGGATGAGCGGGGTCGGGTGGTGTGCCGTTCTCGGGCGGCAGAACTGCCATCAGGTCCTCGCAGGTGATCTTTCCGGTTGACGCCGGCATCGTCCCAGATCGCTGGTGGGCAGGGGAAGTAGATCCCGTACGCTTGCCGCGTGCCGAACGACCAGCAACCGCGGCCCGCGCCGCTGGACCCACCGATGGTGCCGTTCGCCGTCGCCGGGCTGATCGCCTGGGCGGTCGCCGGGCTGGTGCTACTGATCTTCTTCCGGGGCTGGCTGACCGAAAACGGCCACCAGAACTGGCTCTGGACCTGCCTCGCCGGATTCCTGTGGGGCTTCCCCGGTCTCGCCGTGATGATGCGTCACGACGCCAAGCGGCGGCGCCGCCGAGCAAGCTGACGTCAGCGGCGGCCGGCCCGGCCACCGCCGCGCACGGTCCTGGCCGCCCGGCCACCGCGCACGGTCAGGAATGCCCGTACGGCTCCGCAGGCTCGGTCGACTCCACCGAACCGGGGGCACGGCTGACCGACATGGCCTCCACCGCGCTGTCGTCGTACACCGTCGGAAGATCCTCGACAGCGGTCTCGGCGGCCTCGATAAGCGTCTCGGAGTGGGCGCCGCAACCATGGTCGGCGCTCACCACACGACCGTCGTCAGGCGCGTAGAAGTTGCCGCACGCGCCGAACGCCTGGCGCATCGCACCCGCCAACGGCAGATAGAAACCGCAGGTGCCACACCGGGCAGCGGCCGGGGCGGCGGTGGAGATGGCCGCCGTGGGGCCGTGATCGCCGTCGTACCAGCGCTGCGCCGCGTCGGCACGGCCCTCCCGGGAGAGCACCCGCGCCCGGCCGAGGCCCAACTCCCAGGCGGTCTCCTCGACCGCAGGATCGTCGGAGAGCAGATAGCCGGGAGCCAGCCGCTCGTCCTCCGGAGACGTCGGCAGCAGGTCGCCCGGGCCGAGGTCGCCCGGCTTGAGTCGCTCCTGCCAGGGCAGCCAGCCGGGCGCGAGCAGCGCGTCCGGGCCGGGCAGCAGCACCGTCTCGCAGATCGTCACCGTCCGGCTGCGCGGCACCCGGGTCACAGTGACCGCCCACCGCCAGCCCCGGTAGCCCGCGAGACGGCAGTCGAAGTAGTGGGTGACCAGCCGGTCACCTTCGGCCACAACCTGCAGGTGATCGCCGACGTCGTCGGCGTCCACCTCGGTGATGCCGGCGCGGGCCACCTCGACGGCGGCGGCGCAGACCTGGTCGAGGCGGGCGGCACGGGTGGAGACGGGCCTGGTCACCTCCCCATTGTTCCCCATGCGCCCCGCACGGGTGACAGGGACTCCCAGGGAACGTTTCCCCGCAGTGGTGCGGCGTAGGTGGGGCGGATGGGCGAGGATGGTGCACATGCCGCCGCACTCCCGCTCCGGGCGATCTCTCCTCGGGCGTACCGTCGGCACCGGCATCCGGGCCGTACGCCTGCTCCTGCGTGGTTCGGTGGGCAGCGGACGCTGGGTGACCCGCCACGCCGGCCGGGCCCGGACCAGGGGCGCAGGCGGCGAGGTCGGCATGGTCCGCCTGTTCGACCTGCACGCGGTCTCCTGCGCGGGCGACACCCTGATCGCCATCGGCCTGGCCGGGACGATCTTCTTCAACGTGCCTTTGGGCGAGGCCCGCAGCAAGGTCGCGCTCTACCTGCTGGTGACGATGGTTCCGTTCGCGATGCTCGCCCCCGTGGTGGGTCCGCTGCTTGACCACTTCCGGCACGGCCGGCGGTACGCGCTGGCCGCCACGATGCTCGGCCGGGCGTTCCTGGCGTGGCTGATCTCCGACTACATCCACGGCTTCGGGCTCTATCCGGCCGCCTTCGGGGTGCTCGCGCTGTCCCGGGCGTACGGCGTGGCCCGGTCCGCAGCTGTGCCCCGACTGCTGCCGGAAGGGCTCGGCCTCTCCCAGGTGGGCGCGCGGGCCAGCGTCTACGGCACTGTGGCGGGCGCGCTCGTGGCACCGATCGGGTTGGCGGCGTTCTGGTTCGGCCCACAGTGGCCACTGCGTGTCGCGTCGGTGATCTTCCTCGTCGGCATGGTCATCTCGCTACGACTGCCACCGAAGGCGGATTCGGAGCCACCGGAGCGGGTCCCCCGGCCGCTGCGGGCGTTCGGCCGGCGGCGGGGCGAACGGCCGTTGGGCCGTGGCCGCCCGGCCGGCCGGCTGGTGATGGCCAGCCTGATCGGCGCCGCCACCCTGCGCGCGATGTACGGCTTCCTGCTGCTGTTCCTCGCCTTCGCGATCAAGAAGGGCGACCTGACCACCGGGGTGTTCGGCCGCGATCTGGGGGCGGAGTGGGCGCTGGGGCTGGTCGGCGCCGCGCTGGCGGTGGGCACGTTCCTGGCCACCGCCGTCGGCACCCGTCTGCGCATCCACCGGCCGACCGCCATCCAGTCCAGCAGCATGATCATCGTGGCCGGGGTGGGTGTACTTGCCGTCATCCAGTTCTCACTGCTGATGGTGGCGCTGCTCTGCCTGGTCACCGCGCTGGTCAGCGGAATTTCCAAGCTCGCCGTCGACGCCTCCATCCAGGAACGCATCCCGGAACGGCTGCGGGCCAGCTCGTTCGCCCACTCCGAGACGGTGCTGATGCTCGCCTTCGTAGCCGGTGGAGGGCTCGGACTGGTCCCGTTCAACGGTCGAATGGGCATCGCGGTCGCTGCCGGTGTGGGCATCCTGGCCGCCGTCCGAGGAGTCCTGGTCGCCACCCGGCTACGCGCCGAGAAGCTGGCCGGTCGACCGCTGGGTGACGACGAACTGGCCACCGACGAGCCGGCCGACGAGCCCGCCTCCTCGCCGCAGGACGCCGCTCCCACCTCGCCGGCGCCGGCCCAGGCCAGCTCGCCGCAGTACGACGAACCGGGGCTCGCTCCGCCGGGCTACCACATCTACCGGCCCTCCTCCGCTGTCGGCGGCCCGGGAACCAGCGCCGACGACGAGACCCGCCGGGAGTCCCCCGGCCCGGTGTCGTGACCGCCGCTGGCGTGACCGACGCTGGCGTGACCGACGCTGGCGTGACCGGACTGCTGGTGGTGACGGCGGTGCCAGCCGAGGCCGACGCGGTGCGCGCCGGCCTGGTCGACGCCACGGTGACAGTCACCCCGGTCGGGGTGGGACCGGCCGTTGCCGGTGCCGCCACCGCCCGGCTGTTGGCGCTCGCCGAGGCTGCCGGCCGCCCGTACCGTGCCGTGGTCAGTGCCGGCGTGGCCGGCGGCTTCGCCGGGCAGGCCGCCGTCGGCGACACCGTTCTCGGTACCGCGAGCATCGCCGCCGACCTCGGTGCCGAATCACCTGACGGCTTCATCCCCGTCGACGAGCTGGGCATGCCGCCCGCTCTGCTCGGCGGCGGCAGCGTGATGCCGGCCGACCCGCGGCTGCTGGCGGCGCTGCGGACCGCCCTGCCGGCCGCCACGGCCGGCCCGATCCTCACGGTCAGCACGGTCACCGGCACCGCTCTCAGCACCGACGAGCTGCGTCGCCGCCATCCGGCCGCCGT